>JBAUAN010000214.1:0-44234 GCA_049675725.1 Candidatus Sulfotelmatobacter sp.
AAACCCGGATGAAAATCACAGCCTATAATCAGCATGACGTTGGCTCCTCTCACGAGCCTTGGTCTTCTTCATCGCATACCAATCTACTCGCGACGAGCCAACGTCGTTATGCAATCAAGCGAAGCGAAGGACCTATGCAATTCCACGGCGCGCTCAGCCCTGTCCCTGTTGGAAAGGTTTTGGTTGTTAATCCGCGTGAATCCGCGCAAATCCGCGGCGAAAGGATTTTGATCTAACAGAATTTGATCTCCGTAATCCAACTCGGCACCATCGACTACGCCACCGGCCTCCGCCTGCAGCAGCAGCTAGTCGCTCTTCGCAAAGAAGAAAAAATCGGCGACGTCCTTCTTCTGCTCGAACACAAACCCGTAATCACGCTAGGCCGCAACGCCAAAGCCGCGAACGTAATCGCCTCCCCCGAATTGCTGACCCAGCGCGGCGTCGAGCTCTTCGAATGCGACCGCGGTGGCGACGTCACCTTCCACGGTCCCGGCCAACTCGTCGGCTACCCCATCTTCGACCTGCGCGGCTTCGCCCATTCCTCCATGAAATTCAGTGATTGGTCATCCCGAGCGCAAGAGAACGATTCGGAGAATCGTGCTCTGGAGTCGACGGACCGTGGGTCCCCCCCCACCCCAGTCGATGAGATGCCGAGCGCGCCCTCGACCGCCCCGCGCAAGCATCTGGGCGCGGTCGATTTCGTACGCCGCCTGGAAGAAGTCCTGATCCGCACCTGCGCCGATTTCGCCATCGAAACCAAACGCATCCCCGGCCTAACCGGCGTCTGGACTAACCCCGCTCATGGAGCGGCGGACGCCCTCGTCCGCCCCACCACAACCCTGACGGACGAGGGCGTCCGTCCTTCCACGAACATCACACGCTTCGAAGCCAAACTAGCCGCCATCGGCATCCACATCTCACGCTCCGTCACCTCCCACGGCTTCGCCCTCAACGTAAACCCCGACCTCACCTACTTCAACCTGATCATCCCCTGCGGCATCACCGCCAAGCCAGTCACCTCAATGCAGCGAGAACTCGGCAAAGAACTCGACATGACCGCTGTAGCCGAATCCATCTCCCGCAACTTCAGCAAAGTATTCTCCACCCAAATCCTCTGGCTCGAAACCATCGACGCCCTCCCCGTCCGCACTATCGGAGTGCCAATGAAGCGCCCAGACGCGCTACGTGCGTTGCACCAGGAAGATACATTCTGGAGCTGATTCCTTTGGAAGCTTTTGCATACCGAGAAGCGGTCGAAAAGCGCGGCTACGCAGTCATCCCGGGGATATTCCAGGAAGAGCACGTCGCACTACTCGCTACGAATCTTGCCAAGTCTACCTTGCGCCGCAGCCGGTACTCAGTAACGCTGTCGTCACTTGGCTGGCGCGAGAATCGCCGCTATCCGAAATCGCGCGAAATATCTTGGGCACGAACGCATTTCCCTTCCGGGCGACGATGTTCGAAAAATCACCCGCGGCAAACTGGCTCGTGGTCTGGCATCAGGACACCGCACTTCCGCTGCAGCATCGGCAAGCGACATCTGGATGGGGGCCTTGGTCCGTGAAAGACGGTGTGATCTATGCCCACGCCCCGGCGAGCACGCTCTCCCAGATTGTGGCATTGCGCGTCCACCTTGACGACTCTACGTCACAGAATGGACCGTTGCGTGTCCTGCCCTCCACGCACACGTTGGGCGTGTTGAGTGACGATGTGATTCACCAACTAGCTCAAGAGATTGAGCCGGTGGACTGCACCGTACCGCGAGGCGGTATCGTGGTAATGAAGCCGCTGGTGATTCACTCTTCCTCCAAGTCCCGTTCGAATTGCGCGAGGCGAGTTCTGCATATTGAATACGCAGCCAGCACGGCGGTTGCGGAGGGTCTTGATCTCGCCATCTCGTAACATCGGATTCCTTGTGAAGCTGCACTAGCTCTTTCCCTTCACTCGCGATAGCATTAAAGGCTGCGTCGTGCGCTCCGCTTGCCATGGCAATCAAGAAGAGAAGACCTGTTCCCAAGCACGCCTCCAACGGAAATCGTCGGCACAACGGCGCATCTCAGCCCAAGTCCACCACGGATCTCCGCACCTACTCCATTCCCGACCTGCGCCTCGAGCACCCCAACCTCAGCGTCCGCCAAGTCGTAGTTAAGGAAAACGAGAAACACAAAGACGCCCCCGATCACGTCCGCTACGAAGTCTCCGGCAATCTCGACGCCCCCGTCCCGCCCATCCGCGACTCGAAATATCTCACCAAGCAGCAGTGCATCGAGATCTACCGCTTCATGCTGCTCAACCGCAAAATGGAAGTCGCGCTCGAAAATCTCTACAAGCAAGGCAAAGTCGTCGGCGGAGTCTACTTCGGACTCGGCCAGGAAGCCTGCTCCTGCGCCTCCGCCTACGCGCTCGACAAAGACGACTGGTTCGCGCCCATGATCCGTAACCAGGGATCTCTCCTAGTCCGCGGATTCGCCGCCCGCGACACCATGATGCAATACATGGCCAAAGCCGATTCGCCCACTCGCGGCCGCGACGGGACCAGCCACTTCGGCGACATCGAAAAGCGCAACATGGTCTCGCCCATCTCCATGCTCGGCGATTTAATTCCCGTGCTCTCGGGCGTCGCGCTGGGCGCGCGCCTGCAAGGCCGCAACGTCGCCGTCATGACCTACATCGGCGACGGGGGCCAGTCCACCGGCGTCACCTACGAAGGCATCAACTTCGCCGCCGTGCAAAATCTCGGACTCGTGCTTTTCATCGAGAGCAATCTCTGGGCCTACTCCACGCCATCAGAAATGCAGTATCGCTGCCAGGACCTCGCCGAACGCGCCATCGGATACGGCATTCCCGGCATCATCGTCGACGGCACCGACGCCTGCCAGGTCTACGACGCCGCCCGCGAAGCCGTAGAACGCGCCCACGCCGGAGAAGGCCCCACTCTGATCGAAGCAAAGATGATGCGCATGAAAGGCCACGCCATCCACGACGCCGCCGCCTACGTCCCGAAACCAATGTTCGACTTCTGGAAGAAACGCGACCCAATCGCAAGATTCGAAAATTACTTGGTGAAAGAAAAGAAGTGGTTGAGCGTGAAAGAAAACGCAGACCTGATCTCAGAAGTAGAACGGATCATCGAAGAAGAACGCGAAATCGCAGTGAACTCCCCCATGCCCACGCCCGAATCCGCCGAAGGCGGCGTCTACTGCGAAAACGGCTGCCACGAAATCAAACCCAAATACGGCATCCCGAAAGTAAAGAAGGGAACTGCTAGCTACAAGCAAACCGAAGCAGCCGTGCATTTGAAGTAGATGTATCCGCGAGAATCCGCGCAAATCCGCGGCGAAAGATTTTGACTCTATGCTCCTCACCTACCTCGAAGCCATCCGCCAGGGAATCTGGGAAGAAATGGATCGCGACCCCACCGTCTTCTGCCTCGGCGAAGACATCGGCATCTACGGCGGGGCTTTTAAAGTCACGGATGGTTTCATCGACCGCTTCGGCCCCGAGCGCGTCATCGACACGCCCATCGCCGAATCCGCCATCGTGGGCGCAGCCTTCGGAGCCTCGCTCACCGGCATGCGCCCCGTCGCCGAATTCCAGTTCATGGATTTCATCCCTTGCGCCATGAACCAAATCAGCAACATGGTCGCGAAAACCCACTACCTCTGGGGCGCGCCCGCCCCGCTAGTTTTACGCGGCCCCAGCGGCGGATACGTCCACGGCGGCCCCTTCCACTCGCAGAATCCCGAGATGTGGTTCGTCCACAATCCCGGCCTCAAAGTCATCTGCCCCGCCACGCCCTACGACGCCAAAGGCCTCATCAAAGCCGCCATCCGCGACAACAACCCGTGCATTTTCTTCGAACACAAATATCTCTACCGCCGCATCAAAGGCGAAGTCCCCGCCGGAGATTACGTCGTCCCCATCGGCAAAGCCAACATCGTCCGCGAAGGCCGCGACCTCAGCGTCATCACCTACGCCGCCATGGTCCACACCGCGCTAGAAGCGGCCGAGATTCTAAAGAACGAAGGAATCGAAATAGAAATCCTCGACCTCCGCACAGTCTCCCCGCTCGATCGCGATGCCATCGCGCAAACCGTAAAGAAGACGAACAAAGTCATCATCCTCCACGAGCATTCCCGCACCGGAGGCCTGGCCGGAGAAATCGCCGCCATCATCAACGAAGAAGCCTTCGATGACCTCGACGGCCCCATCGTTCGCATCGCCGGCCTCGACTCCGCGATCCCATTCTCTCCGCCGCAAGAAGAACATTATTTACCGAAAGTGGCCGACGTAGTCCGCGAAGCCCGCCGCCTGAAAGCGTATTAGGATGAACGAGCGCTGCGATGACCGGCCGTCTTGGCAAAGCTTCCGGATCGGACTCGCAGCAGCATTGATGACCCTCTCGGCCGTCTGCTTCCTTAGGTATGCGTGGTGGGCGGCTTGCTATAGCGGATGGTACGGACTCCCAAGCTACGCTCAACAACTAAGAATGGCTGCTGCCCGTGCGTCTTTCTATCTTTGGAGCGTGATCGCGTTGTAGGCAGTGACCTTGGTTGTCGTGTGGGGGCTGATCAGACTGCGCTATACAGACTTGTCACAATTTCTCAAATCCGGAGCGCGCCTAGGAGCATCGGCGTCGATAACAATTACGGGAACCGCCTTACTTGTGTGGCTCCTAAGCTGGTTCAGTTTCTTTCATATTCGTTGACCGTCCGCATACACGCCTTCCCTCAGCCCCGCAGAACTAGCGCCCCACCCACTCCTTCTGCCACAATAGCCATTCCGGAGGCTCCATGGGCAAGTTCATTCTCGGCGTCATCATCACTGTGCTTGTAATCATCCTTGGCGGACTCGGCATCGCCATGCTCGGTTTCATTCCCACCACTGCCAACGTAGCCCCATCGCACCTGGAGACGCACCTCGCCAACACCGCGATGGACGCCTCCATGGAGCGCCACGCTCCCCACATCGCCAACCCGCTCACCCCCAGCGATCAGAACCTGATCGATGGCATGAAGCTCTACACCATGAACTGTGCCCTCTGCCACGGCGGCCTCGACCGCAGACCCTCCGCTCTGGCCAAAAATTTCTATCCACCGGCTCCCAATCTCATTTCCGATCCTCCCGATGATCCCGAGTGGCACATCTTCTTCACCATCCGCACCGGCTCCCGTCTCACCGCCATGCCTTCCTGGGAGGGCGTCCTCTCCGAACCGGACATGTGGAAGCTCACCTCATTCCTCTCCCACATCGACAAGCTCCCACCCACCGTCCAGGACTACTGGAAAAACAGCTTCAACGCCCCGCCAGCCGCTAATCCTGACGAAAAGAAGGAAGACGAAAAGAAGGAAGGCCACAAGCACTAGAAGCCATTTCGCGAGTAGGCTTGGCAAGGGCTCATCTTCGTCGGTTGCGACGACGTCACGAACCGCGCGCAGTGCCGTGCGTGTCGTACTGTGCGTGTCGTACTGTGCGTATCGTACCGTGCGCGCAGTACCGTGGAAGAGCGGCGCTTCAGCGCCGCGTAAAGCCTCCAAAAAACCGCGGGCTTTAGCCCCGGTGGTCGCCCTCGGGCCGCGAGAGCTTTCAGCAGCCTGTAAGCGGCTCGAGTCACGCACCTCCGGCCGAGCCTGGCCAGGCCGCTTCCACTAGCAGTCCGCCCACCCGCTATAATATTCGTTTGCGTGCAGACCGCCTTCGGGTCTGTGCGGTCTATGGAAGGAAATCATGCCGACTGACATCATCATGCCCCAGATGGGCGAGTCTATCGTCGAGGGCACTATTACCAAGTGGCTGAAAAAGCCCGGCGACAAAGTGCAACGCGACGAGCCTCTGTTCGAAATCTCCACCGACAAAGTGGACGCCGAGATCCCCGCTCCGGCTTCCGGCATCCTGCGCGAAATCAAAGTCGCCGAAGGAACCACAGTCGGCGTGAACACAGTCGTCGGCACCATCGCCGCAGACGGCGAAGCTGCCGCACCCGCGCCCGCCAAAGCACAGGCCGCCGCGCCCGAGAAAAAACCAGAAGAAAAACTGGAAGAGAAAAAGGAAGAAAAGAAAACCGCTCCCGTTCCGCCGCCCGCCGCCGCGCCAGCCGCAACCTCATCCCACAAAGACGAAGAGGACGAAGCCCGCTCCTCCCCGCTCGTCCGCAAAATCGCCCGCGAGCACGGCGTCAGCCTCTCGCAAATTTCCGGCTCCGGACTCGGCGGCCGCATCACCAAGCAGGACATCATGGCGTTCATAGAAGGTCAGTCGACGGCGCAGCCTGCGTCAGCACAGCCCGCCGCAACTCAGCCAGCAGCTGCCGCCGCCCGTCCCGCCACTCCAGGTCCCGCCCCCTACCCCGGCGACCTCGTCCCCATGACGAACATGCGCAAGATCATCGCGCAGCGCATGATCGAGTCGCGCCGCACCAGCGCTCACGTCCACTGCATGTACGAAGTGGATTTCACCCGCATCGTCACCCTGCGCGCCAAGAACAAGACCGGATTCGAGCAGCGCCACGGCGTCCGCCTCACCTTCATGCCGTTCTTCGTCCGCGCCGCCATCATCGCTTTGCAGCAGTGGCCCATCATCAATGCATCGCTCGAAGCCGACAACATCCGCTACCATCGCAGCATCAACGTCGGCATCGCCGTCGCACTCGACTGGGGACTCATCGTTCCCGTGCTCAAAAATGCCGGCGACCTCAACTTCCTCGGCCTGCAGCGCGGCATCTCTGATCTCGGCGAACGCGCCCGCACCAAAAAACTCAAACCCGAAGACATCGAAGGTTCCACCTTCACCGTCACCAACCCCGGCCAGTTCGGCGCCGTCTTCGGTCTGCCCATCATCAACCAGCCCAACTCCGCCATCATGGGCGTCGGCGGCATCACGAAGCAGCCGCTCGTCGTCACCGACGCAGACAGCAACGATTCCATCGCCATCCGCTCCGTCGTCCATCTCACGCTAGGCTACGACCACCGCCTGATCGACGGCGCCGTCGCCGACCAGTTCATGGCCTTCGTAAAAAAGACGATGGAAAATTGGAGCGAGGAAATCGGCTAGCCACCATAACCATCTCACGCATGGTTTTGGGAAGGGCATGGTTTGAGAAGGGCACGGCTTCCAGCCGTGCCGTAAGGAGCCAATAAACATGCGGGCTTTAGCCCCTGAAGTTCGCTCGTGTCCTGCCGCCCAGGATCCGCGGGTGCCTTTGCCAAGAGGTAATGCGACCCTTCAGGGCTGAGGGCTGAGGGCTGACGGCTCATGGCCGACAGCGTTAGGCTGACCGCTGCCCTTCGTCCACGCCGAGGCATTCATGCATTCCACCACTCCGTCGATAATCCTCGAAATTCCATCCTTGAACTGCTCCGGGTTCACAATCTCCCGCGCCGCGATTGCATCGGACATCGCCAGAGCATTTTCCAAAAATGTCATCGCAGCATCTTTTTTCTCCGAGCCAGATTTCCCCCCGAACAAACCTTCAATTCCATTGACCAGCGCTGGAATAAACCCAATCCCGCGCAATAACTGCTGCAAGAAGTCCATAAATATTTTCCCCTAATGATTTTTTCTCAAGAGCGCAGGCGAACGTCTACCTGAACCAATACTTATGCAGCGCGATCACCAGCCCGATCGCCGCGCTGATCGCCGCATTCACCACGCGATTATGCAGGCTGTTGCGCATTTCGCTTTTTTCCAGTGCCTCAATCTTGTTCTCGGACGCTTTCACTCGTCCCAGCTGACCATTGCCCACCAGCGTGTCCATCTTGGTTTCGAGGCGCGCTAACTTGTCCAGCACTTCGCGCTGAAACACCTCGTCAACCAACCGCATCGCCAATAGTTCCTTCCCTGTGAGTTCCATAACCGTGTTTCTCCTGATCTGCCAAAGCCCTACCTACAGTGGATAATCCACATGCAGCGCCGCCGAGTACCGCGAATACCGTGGTGGCGAAGAACTGTCATACAACCGCAAAAAATAATTCTGAGTTCGCGCCAAGCGAGCCAAGCTGAAAGTTTCCGCGCTGAACCTGCCCAGCAGATTTCGGTCATTCGACTCGCCCCACCCGTAGTCGTGAGCCCTCACCTCAATCCCGCAACCGCTGGGCGGCGCCATCCCCGCATCCACCGTTACGGTTGTCGAAGTCACCGCCGTCACTTGCGCGTCGGTCAGGTTCACCTGGTAATACGCACCCACCTGCGTCGTCGCCAGCACCGGAGGCAAATCTTGCAGCGGCACCGTCGTCAACGTTACTGCGGACTGCATCGCCAGCGGCCCCGCCAAATCATTTGCGAACTCAATCGTGTAGACACCGCGATCGTCAGCCGGATCGGCGACTTGAATTTCCACCTTCCGCACAATCGCACTGAATGCCGCGCCGCGCGAAGCCACATTCACCGCCACTGCGTCCCCCGGAAAAATATCAGCCGCATCCCCGGGCAAAAAATCGCTCCAGGTCTGGTAAGTTCCCGACCACGCTGCTCCACCGGCATCTTCCAGAATCGCCAGCGCCGCATTCTCGCAATCCACCGCCGTGCGCGCCGCAGGCGTCTTCACGTCCCGCACCGCGCCCCGCGTCCCATCGTCCGAGCCATTCTGCAAGCCGGCCACGCTGGCCGAGTTCTGCACTTCAGCCGCGGCCCGCCCCGACCCGCGATAACTCACCACAATCAGCTCATTCAACGCTGGCACATACTGCGGATAGAAATCCACCGACGGCGAACTCGTGATCTCGCACTCCGCTCCATCCGAGAGCGATCCCACCAGCTGCGTTACGTAGCTTTCGCTAGGCAGCGCGGTTCGCACCTCCGCCAGCGAAATGTGCGCCACATACGTGTAGGCAATGCTGCAGTGCATACTCGCCGCGTTCACCAATGCATAAGTGCAGAAACCCGGAGCACTCGGGATCACGTCATCAAAAAGCACGGTTCCGGGCGCTATCAGCGTTGCTGGGTTCGATGGATCCACATCCTGCACCTCCAGCACAAACCGAACATCCGCTGCCACTGCATCGCCACCCCACCCCGCCCCAGCCGGATGCAGCGACGAATGGTAAGTCTGCTGCGCCCGGTAAACTTCCATTGAATAAAAGTAGGTAGTCAGAATGTATCGATGCCCCGCAGTTGTCGCGATCACAGCGCCTGTAAGCGCTCCCTGGATCAATGCCTGGATGTTCACCCCCGCGCCCGACGACGTGATCTGGAATCCCGCCAGGCAATTCGCCACCGAGACCGCTCCCGCGTAAAGCCCGCCCAGCACGCCTTGCGAAGCGCCCGTGAAGCTGACGTCTCCATGCTGCAACTCCAGCGCCCCGCCAAGTTCAACCTGTTCAAGAAAGTTGACGGTGGTCTGTCCATCCGCTCCCGTTCCCCCCGCGACCTGCAAAGTCTGTGCCGCCACCGAAATCGCCGACGACGGATCATTCACCACCCACGTCGTCCCATCCAGCGCCGTCCCAACAAACTCCTCATCAATCAGCGCAGACGAACTCTGCGCGAACGGCTTCTGCGAAAGATAAAAATCCAGGCTCAGCCCATCGCCGACAAGATAGTCACGCACATAATCCTGTGGTTCATCGAGTCCAATCACCTGCACCTGGTTCATCAGCAGGTTCGGGCTGACCAACTCTAAGCCACTCGGCGAAAAATTCGGATCGCTCTCATTCAGCGCATAAGTCGCCGTACCCACTCCCGCCAGCGTCAGCGCCCCATTCATCGCCCGGTAGCTCGCCCGCGCGGCCAGCGCGATCTCGCCCGCGTGATTAGAAAACTTCTCCTGCGGATTCACCGCGTACGACGCCAGTGTGTCCACATCCGCAACCGCGCTGGTATTGAATGCTCCGGGAAGCAAATCCTGCGCCAGTTGCCGAAGCGCCGCGCCCGCCGTCCGCTCCACAAATGGCGCCCGGTTCGGCAGCGCCTTCTGGTCAAGCAACGCCTCATCGCTCTCCGCCGCCAGCAAGTAGCGATACACCGGCACCTGCTGCCCCCACCCCAAATATTCGCACCGCGGAGCCTGCGTCAAATATCCGGTGAACACATAACTCCCATTCGCCTTCGCCAAAATCACCCGCGCCCCAATCGCCGGCACCACAAAGCTCGACGAGTTCGCCAGCAGAGTCAACTGCAGTGTCGCGGCCTTGTTGAGCTTTCTGACGACCTTGGGCGCAACCGTCGCATCCAGCGCCGCCGTATAGTCCTGCGCGCCCGCCCCCTGCAAATTGTCAATCGTAAGTTTCATAGCGTAAGTTTCACTGTGAAAGTTTCACTGTGGATGTTTCAATGTGGAAGAGCGGCCCTTCAGGGCCGCGTAAGCGTTCGAACAAATTGGGCTTTAGCCCGCGCTCCTGTTCGTCTTGCCGCAACGTAATTTTGCCTTCGCTCCCGCGATGTCTTGAACTCTGGGTTTAGCTGAAAGCCGACCGCTCCCCTCAATACACCGCCGCCTGCGTCGCCGGAAAATAACTCCGGTAGCACACCACCGTCTGCCCATCATTCGGATCCGTCGAAGGCAACGCCAGAAACGCCGCCCGCAACGAAATCGCTGACAAAGGCTTCTTGATGCCCGCGAGATCTTCCCGAGCAAACCCGCTCCCAACACCGGGTTTCGAAAAGCCCGAACTCTTCGCCGCCGCCCCAGGATTCGGGCTCAACCGCGGATAATAAAAACAAACTCTCCCACCAGTTTCCTGTTCCGCCACGAACAACGCCGACCACTCCTGAAAAAACGACCCGCCTTCGCGATCCACAAACGCGACGACCACCTGCGCCGACGCTCCCGTCGCCGGCGCTCCCGCCAGCAGCGGCTGGGCCAGCACCACCGCCGTCGCCGTCACTTCCACCACGCGGCCCACGTTGAACGTTACCCGCCGCACATAGTTCACGTCATTGTTCACCGCGGCGGGATTACTCACATACGCCCCCGCGATCCCAGACCCCACATATCCGGTCTGCTGCGCGTAATCCAAATCCACCGCGATCAAGCTTCCTACCGCAAAGCTGCTCACCGCGCCCGTTCCGAATACCACTTCGCTCGCGGTCGATCCCGCTAGCACCGCCACTCCCGGCAACGGCGTTCCGCCCGAAGGCGCCGGAGTTGCGCTTCCCACCGGAGCCAGCACGTTCATGTGTTCCGATCCGCACGCCAGCGCCATTTGCAGCTTGCCCCACTCCCGGAAATCAAATTCCACTCGCGCCTCCAGCGGACCGCGAAATTGCGCCGCCGGCAGTTCCCCGCTTCCCGACCGCACCACATCCGTCGGCGTGTCATAGAAGCGCTCGAAGTTGTCGATCCATCCCAGGTCAAGCCACGGCGCGGGCGGAGAATCCAGCGCGAACGCCCCATACACTCCCGGATCAAAGATCGTCGGCGTCTCGGTGGCCCGGTTCACCGGCGCGAAATAAACGCGCATCTGCCGCGACACCGGAACCATCGCCGCTCGTAACGGAGAAGTGCTCATAGCAGTGTCACCTCCGAGAAGAAGAAAACTGTCAGCTGCGCCCTGCGTGCCACCCGCCCGTCCTGGTAGTCCTGCGTGTAGAACAAACGCTTCGCGGACCGTCCCGTTTGGTAAGTCGTCGTGTCATCTTCCACTCCGCCGGTAAGCGCTTCGTCGAACGCCGGCTGGCTCCAGAAGATGCCGGTGCCCAAGTCCGCGCTTGGAGATTGCGTGTAATCCGTCTTCTCCGTGTTCGGCGGCTGGCAGATTCCCAGCAACTCGCTGTCAAGTTGCCCCAGTAAGCGTCCGCGATCCACCATGCTCGCAACCGTTCCCAGCGTGAAGTACGAAATCACGCATGCCAGGCTCATCAACGCCGAATTGCCGGCGTGACCATCCAGCACATTCGCCGCGCCCCACTCCAGATAGAACGTGTTCGGTTGCGGGTCCGCCGCCGCCGGCAGAAGATTCTCCACCACCAGAATCGCCGGAACCGTCGCCCCATTGAGCGTCACCGTGCGTGCCGGATTCAGCACCGCCAGCCGCTGTTGCAGCGCCATAAAAAAACTATCTTTAGCAAATTGCATGAAAACCAGCTTCTAGCTGTTAGCTCTCAGCCTTTAGCTTTTAGCCTGGAGCTCACAACTTGAGAGTTGTTGATCTTTGAAAGTCGTAACCGTCGTGTTCTATTGCTGCCGGGCGGGAGCCGTCCCAGCCGCGTGCAGCGAGAGTTCGAGCTAAGAGCTAAGAGCTAAGAGCTTCTTCTCACTCCACCGCCGTCACCACATAGAAATAGGCCGTGCCGGCAAAATTCTCCGTCGCCACATTTTCGATGTGAAACAAGTCCGTGTCGTACATCAGCCCCAACGCCGCATCGAACAATTCCTCCGCCGTTCCCATTCCCAGCGACGGCAACTGCTCCGCAATTACGGCCGCCGGCAACGTGAACTCAATGCGGCGTCGCGGACCAAGCGTCCCCGTAGTCAGGTTTCTGGTCACCACCGGAGACACAATCACTTCCTGCGTTCCCGGATCCACCAGCCCCAACTGTCCCGCCGCGTCACTCGCTGTCGCCGTCGCGGGCAGCAGAATGCTCACCTGATCCCCGCCCAGCGCCTGCAACATCGCATTCGCCGCCCGCACCAGAGCAGCCCCATTGATTCCGCCTCCCATATTCCCTCCCTCGCAGCTCGCTTGCATAACCCGCTAGCAGAGCCCGCGGGCATCGAACAACAAAATCCAATCACTCCCCACTGCGATTCATGTTTCACCTACGCGCCCTTCAGCGACACATACGGAGCAAGCAAGCTGGTCACCGTCTGGTCCACCAGCGTGTCGCCGAAATAATCCAGGCGCATGCGGTCGAGTTGGCCCGACTTCACGTTCAACGCCGGCGTCGCCTGCGCGTTCTTCACAATCTGCGCGCACGCAACTTGCACCGGCGTCGGAATCGTGCTCCATCCCGCGTTGTAGACCACGTCCACTTCGTTGAAAAACAATCCCAGCGCATTCACCGGAAACGTAAGCTCCCCGCTGTCCGCCCAAATATCAATCGTGGTCGGGTCAATCGTCGTCCACATCCCCGGCAACGCGAACACCAGGGCAAATTCCAGGCTCAACTCCGGGAACGGCCACTCGCCCCGTCGCGGCATTCCGTAACGCCCCTGCAGCGTCACAATCGGAGTTGTCAACGGCGCCACCGTCACCATCGGCAAGTAGCTGACCCGCACCTTGTTCATCTCCGGCGGCAGCTTCAGCCGCTCTTCGTACTGATTCACTCCCAGCGTCACCCGCCGGCAGTGCGCGTCAATCACAGCCGACGCCGCCGTAATCCACGATGGATCCGTCGCCGGATCCAACCCATACGTTATGTAATCAGTCGTAGCCAGATAATTCATAAGAGTTCTCAGTTCCTGATTCTCGGCGATCAGTTCTCAGTTCTCAGCCCAGCCTGCAATCGCAGATGTCCAGGCCAGGCACATCTGCAACCGAGAACTGAAAACCGAGAACTGAGAACTGGTTTCCCTAGTTCTGTACCTTCACTTCGTAATGCGCGAAGTTCGCCCCCTTCACCACCGGGGCCCCAAACTTCACCACTACTTGTTGCTGCGTCAACGCGCTGGGCAGTCCGAGCTTGAACACTCTTGGGTTCGGATCGGTCAGCCAGTGGTACTCGATTAAGTCCTCGGTCACGATGTAGGCAGGCAACACCGCCGACCCCGAGCCCAGCGTTCCCGTGTATCCCAGCGCCCACTCGGGAATCAGCGGCAGATCCCCGGCTTGCGTGCTGAGAGCCTTCACCACCAGGCCGCCCGTGATTGTCACGGTGTTGAGCACAACGTTGTACTCCGTTTTCATTTCCTGGTCGACCAAATCGAGCAGCATCGGGTTGGCGTAAATCGCCGTCGGCCGCACCTGGAACGACGAATTCGATACCATCTGTGCGATCGTGGTCTTGAACGCGTTCACAATGCTGTGCCCGACCGGGACAGTCACGGTGTTTCCGCCCGCCTCGATCTGACCGATCGCCCCGAAGTACTGCGTCGTCGTCGGTGCGCTCAGCGATGTGTCGGTGCCGTTCCACAGCGCCACGTCGTGCGTACGCAGCAGTCCGTCCACCGCGTCGGCAAGGTCCTTCGCCTGCAAATAGGCGAACTGGCTTTGCTGTGCCGTCACTTCCAGATCGAACAGGTTGTAGTTGATCTGCGACACCAGCGCCTTCAGCGGCACTGCCAGCTCCACCCGCGTCGGCGCCTGCACCACGGGCGCGATATTGCGAGGGTCCATGAACCCCTGCGCCGCCGTCGGAGACGCAATCGCCGTCTCCTCGAAGAATCGTGACGGGTGTCCGGTCGCCGGCACCAGCTTGATTCTTTGCCCGAACACGCCCCGCCGCCGCACGATGTCGAAGATTTCCGTCTGGTAACGTTCGACCTCGATGGCGCCGGGCCCAATAAAATCCGCCGCCGCAAACAAATCCAAGAATTGTCCCTTCATGTTTTCTCCTCGTCGTTGATTTTTCCCGCAAGTTCTTCGCGCAAGTAAACCTTGATCCCGCTCGCAAAATGTCATCGCAAAATGTCATCCTGAGCGTAGGAGTTGGTCCACGAAGTGGAGCAACTCCGAAGTCGAAGGATCCCTAACGCCATAACGCACACGCAGCGCCGAAAGGTGTTCGCCCTTCGGCCTGGTCGAGTGTCAGCCAAGACCAAGCGCGCGCCTCGTCTTTTTCCCAACAAAAAAAGGCACGACGAAGTCGTGCCCTGCTTTGCCGAAGCCCGCTACTCGATCATCCCAGCCCGCGCCAGCTCCGCCTTCACCGCAATCCGCTGCTCCACACTCAGGCTCTGCAGCGTTTTATCCAGCACGCCCCGGTCAAGCTTCTCGCTGCCAGCTTCACTGCTCTTGGCCAGAATCGCGGAAACCGTCGAAGGCAGCGTCTTCCGCATCATCCGCGCCGCCTGCGCCTTCAAGTCGGCATTCGATTTCTCCAACTCGGCAACTCGTTCCATCAGCTGCCGGTTTCCCTCCGCGCGTTCCGGTTCGTAGAGCGGACGTTCGTCCACCGCCGCCACGATTCGGTCCACCTTGTTGGTCAGCGCCTCCTGCTGCTGCTCCATTTTCCCCAGCACGCGATCCAGCGCCTCGGCCGCACTCGCCAGCCGTTCTGCTGTCGCCATCCACTGCTGCATCACTTCTTCGTTCATGCTTTCTCCTTCCCGGTGATGTCACCGGCTGACTCGCTCAACTTTCTAACTGCCCAACTCGATCCACGTGTCCTGGTAAGCCGCCTTGTCACGACGCAGAATCGCCGCTCCCGTGAATATCACTTTCGTCAGCGTCCACACCCGAGCTCGTGCGTTGACCAGTTCCACTCCGGTCACCTCATACGACATTCCCAACCCCGCGTCTTCCGCATGTAGGCTCTCCGACGGCAACGCACGCTGCACCGGCTCATCCTCTTCTTCGCGCTCTCGCGATCCTCCCCGCAGAGCCATCGTCAAATGCAGCAACCGCTTCGCCAGCGTGGAAAGTGATAGCTTGTGAGGGGACGGGCACTCTTGCCCGTCTGCGCCGCGCGCAGCTCGGCAGCGGGCATCACCGGATGCGACTGCTCCGAAAATATTCCCAGCGTGCACAGCTCCAACTCGAACAGTCCTGGGAGAGAAGACACTCGCCAACTTCGCCCGCCCCTCGCGCCGCCCCGAGGCCGCAATCCTTTTCACCACTTCCGGAAAATCCCGCGCAAACAAATACCCGCCAATCTCCAGAGTGTGTCCCACAACCTCTGCCTGCGTGATCACCCCCACCTTGCGCTGCACATCGTGCCGGTCATATGACGGCGCATAATCCAGTGCCATCCCCAGCAGCGACGGCAATGCAGTTTCCGCGGCGGCACGAGTCAGCACTACCTGATGTCCCTTTGCTCCAGCCGGAGCCCGCTGTGAAGGAACATCGACAAGCGTCAATACACCACAAAACGCCTCCCGATTCGGATGCCCCTCCACCTCCGGCATCGCAATCGCCATACTCTCCAGTTCGATCATCGACATGCCCCATTTCTTGTTTGTGCATCATTACCAAAAGCGGGTGCCCCATTTCTCGCGTCCTTTGCGAGAAGTGGGGAGTTTGACTCAGCCGGCAGCTTGAAGCCCGAACCTCGAAGCCGGCTAGGTCACTTCCCCTACCGCGGGCAGCTCCGGCAACCCCCGCATCCGCCTGACTTCATTTACCGTCAGCACCCCCGTCTGCAGCAGAATCTGCTGGATCTGCGCCTCCTCCAGCGGATCAGTCGTCTCTACATCGGCGAACACAAATTCCAGATCCGTCCATCCCAACTTCTTAGCAATCGCATCCCGCGTCAGATACTCCGCCAGCAGCCGCGCCGTCGGCACAATCGCCTGCCGGAACGCCAGGTCGTTGTATTCCTCCGCGGTCGAGCGGTTCACATCCGCCTCCACTCCCAAATAAAACGGAGGCAGGTCGAAGGCATCGGCGATGATGCGCAGCAGAAATTCCTGCCACTGCAATCGCAAATCAGCATCGGTGCCGCCACCAAACCGCAAAACTTCCGGCTTGCTCTCCACCGATAAAATCGGAACGCGCCCCGTGCCCTCGATTTCGTCCTGCCACCATCGAATCAGCCGCTCGTGATGTTCCGGCGTCAAATCCTGCAGCCACAGCGCGTACTGCACCACCGTGTTCGAAGCCAGCCGCGACGCGTAACGATGCGCGCCCAGGAAAGAATTGATCGTCTCGAACGCCACTTCCAGCCGCCCCAATCCAAACGGCGTGTGCGTCCGCGGATTCAGCCGGATATAAATCAGCTCATCGTCATCCAGCTTGATCTGCGAGTTCGCTCCTGACTGATCGTTTACCTGCATGTAGCGCTGCCCGGTCGGCGATCCATCCCAGTCGATGTTCATCCGAATCGACGCTCCATCCACCGGCCACAGCACGAGCGGCCGTGCTGGATCTCCAGTAGCCTGGACCTCGATCGCCCCATACCCGCCCACAATCACATCTTCCAGCACCTGCTCTGCAAACGACCGAAACGAATCGTCCGGATTCGGCGCTTCAAAGTTTGAAGTCAGAATCCGCACGCGGTCAGCCCCGTCGGGCATCGCTTCGAGAGCGTGCCCCTGCCGCGGCTGCACCCGCCAGCGCATCCCGGCGATGCGATCCTTGATGCAGTTGATCGCCCGCCGCGCAATCGGCGTCTCCGAAAACCGCCGCAGGTTATACGGCGTGGGCTTCGGCATGGCATCACTCAGCGGCCCATACGAGTTAAAGATCGAAGGCAGCGCCGAAGTCCTCCGCTTCTTCGCCAGCTTCTCGTCCGAAGGCGCACCAGCAAACAGCCCGCCCAGGGAGCCACTCGACACTCCCGCGATCCGGCGCAAAGCGCCGCGCAACGTCTCTGTAATTTTCATGATGTTTTATCTCTTGTGAAAAATGTGGAGACAGCCGCCCCGGCTGTCCATCAAGCGCAGCTCGATGCCTAACTCGCCCGCTGATGTGCATTGATCATGTGGCGCGGGCACTCCTGCCCGCGAACTCTATCCACGAGCAAAACCGTCGCCCAATAAAAAAGCCCCGCCAAAGCGGAGGCTATTCAACTCAAACCCTTTGTTAGCCCTGATTCAAACTTCTACTCGTCATCCTGAGTGAAGCGAAGGACCTATGCAACCTGCGTGCTAGGGCAACGTGCTCATCACCCAAAACAATCCCGTACCAATACACGCGACGGCAATCGGCAAGATCAATCGCGGTCGCCCGAACAGACTCAGCACAAAAGCTACTAAAAGGGCAGAAAAGACCGGTCTATACCACGCGTGTGCCCACTCAACATGACGCCCCGCTCCCATCCTCGTTCCCCAGTCGGCCCGCGGCGCGAACGCCAGGATCGCGGGCCAGAGCAAGATCACGAGCGAGACCGGCACCAGCGACAGAAGCATAGCTCGGCTGCGCCAGCCCGCTGGTTCTCCTCTCACCCGAGTCCAGTAGAAGACCCAGCTGTAAATCAACCCGACTGGAGTTAGAAGAACGAAGATCGGCCCAACATCGTTCACGCTCTCAGCTCCCTCCGCGCCACTTCCGCAATCCCCGCCATCTCCCCGGTCGTCGACACCCGAATCCCGCTCTCCGCCATCATCTCCAACGCAAACCCAATCTCGCTCCTGGTCCGGTCCAACTCCGCCTCAACCACCGCGGTCAGCAAGGGCGTCGTCGCCGTGATCTGCGCCATCACCGGCACAATCTTCGGATACCTCGCCGCCAGCATCACCGCCGAATCCACGCTCGACCTCATCGATACCGCATGAAACAACTTGATCTCACTTCCAAACCGGTACCCGAAATCAAACTCAAACGGATCGCCCGGCTTCGTGTAGGGCTCTGCAGGAACGGCGTTCAAAAGCCCCAGCACTCCCGCCTTCTCGAACTCATCCCGCATGGTTTCCAGAATCTTCCTCCGCCCCGCCGGCTCTCGTCGCCGGCTCAGCTTCGGAGTCTCCAGAAAAATCCGCGCCACTTCCTCGATCTCGGCAACGGCTGTTTGCTCCGTCAGAACCGGCATCACACCAGAAACCTGGACCACACCCGAAAACGAATCTTCCATCTTTTTCAACAAAGTCAGCTCATCTTTATTTCTGCCGATCTCTAGCTGAATCTCTTTCTGCAGGGCCGAAAGCACATCCAGATCCGCCTGCGGATCAAGACACAGCACTCTGCCCCAATCTCTGGTGAAGCGCACATCAATCAATTCCGCGCCATTCGGCCCCTCGCCCAGAGCCATCAACCCGAAATTCACAAACTCCCCCTTCACCGCGTCCGGCACATACCGCAGCAGGAAAAACTCGAGTTTTCTCTTCTCCGCCATCAGTCAAGAATCAGCGGGTGCCCCATCCTTCTCGCGCATTTTGCGAGAGGGTGGGGATTTTGACATTGCTTTCGCTCACAATACCTCCCCTAGTGATACTAATGCTCCACCCACGCCGGAAACGGCCTCCGCGGCGAAGTCCGAAATGCCTCAATCAGTTCGCGTACATGAACCCGCCGTTCAATCAGAGTCCTAACCAGTTTCTCCAACTCTTCAGAGTCGCTCTCATACCACTCCGGAGGAATCCTGTTCACAATCTCCCACAACGTATCCCCCTCCATGTTCTCCACCCGCGATAACCACGGCTCAAACGATTCCCACCCGCGCACGCTCTCATACACTTCATTCCGCGCATACACCCCGCGCAGCGGATAATCCGGAAACGTCCACTCCCCGGCATTGAAACAATATCCCTGGTCGATAAACGATGCCGTATACAAACGTTCGCGCGACTTCCTCCAGAACGCCGCCTGGCGCCCGTTCGCGTTCCCTGTCCATTTGTCCAGCACCAACATACCCGCGAACGCCTCGCGGTTTCGCACGCGGTCCAGCATCTCCACCGGAAGATAATCCAGCACCTGCCCCTCCAGCGGACTCACCACATACCGCGACCCGAATTGTAGTCCCGCCTGGCATCGAATCGTGTTATGCGCCAGCTGAATGTGCAATTCCGGCGTATGCTCCACCAGCCAGTTTTCCACTTCCACAACTTCAGTCGCCGGAACCGGCAGCCCCGCGCGTTCCGCCAACCGTGTAGCCAGCATTTCGTTCGCGAGCACCCGCAGATGCTGCGGGTTATTGCGAAACTTCACCACATAAAAGTTTCCATCCGAGCAGCGCATCAAGTGTCCCTGCGCCCCGCCTCGCATCCTTCTCACGTGTTGGACTGCGTAAACAGCCACGTTGATGTCGACAGAAAAATGTGGGGACAGCCGCCCTCGGCTGTCCGTCGAGCGCAGCTCGACCCTTCCACAAGGCCGGACATCATACCCCAACTCGCACCAGAAAGTATGTGACGTCCAACCTTCCGCGGTTCAGCCAAAGCCCGAAAGCCGCGGCCCGTAGCCCGCTCTCACCCCACCGCCAAACTCGACATCCCCATCGCTCCCCGCCGCGCGATGCGTCCCGCATCTTCCCGCCGCACCGCCAGTGCGACGGCCATCGCCATCACGCAATCGTCGTGCGCGCCGTCCGCGGCCGCGCCATTTCCATCTTCATGCCGCACAAAAGTTCGCAATTCTCCCAGCAGCCGCGGACTGTGAAACAGCTCCGGCTTCGCCATCAGCACGCCCGCCAGATTCTCAATCATTGCGGGACGGCTCGCCGCCGACGTGAGCCAACCATCCTGCCCGCCCTGCCCGAAAATGTTTTCGTAGTGCAATTCCTTGAGATGCGCGAGCACGCCGTAGCCGTGATTATTCCGCTCCACCGCTACCAGCGCCAACTCGTACTTGCGTCCCAGCGCCGCCACTCTCCGCGCCAATTCAAACGGAGGAAAATGTCCGTGCAACTCCGCGCATTGCAATCCCAGGCTCCGCTCGATCACCTGCGCGCACGAGTAGTCTCCGTCCGACCCTCCGCCCGCCGTATCCACTCCAATGATGTAGCGTCGCCCGAGCGTAGGAGGAAACCAGATCATCATGCGGCCGTTATCTTCCGACTCCGCTTGTCCAGCGCGTATCGACGCCTGCTCCACCGCCTCCAAATCAAACACGCACTCTCCCGACGCCAGAAAGCACGCCACCGGATCTTCCGCGAATTCCTGTGCGGCCAGGCGCCGCAAGTCTTTCCACCGCATCCGCCGCCACGCGATCTGTGCCTCGCTCAGCCCGTGTTTCATCACCAACTCTTTTTCTTCCGGAGTTGGCGCCTGCGGCAGCCACTTCTCCTCCCGGTACTGCGACTCGAACCACCACGGAAAGAAATGCTGCGTATAGCCCGTCTCTCCAGCTTTTTGCCACTCTTCATAAAACACGCCAGCCGCGCCGTTCGCGGTCGACTCCAAAACAATGTCGCCGTCCGGAACCACCGCCGCGCGCAGCGAAGCCAGCGTTTCCAAACCGTTGCGGGGCCAGCGGGAGACCTCCGAGCAATGCAAATTATGGATGGTCATCCCGCGCCCCGCATTGTCGTCCGCCGTTTCCACGCGATACTCGCTGTCCAGCTCGGGAAACACAATCTGGCGAACGTTGGCGCGCGACCTTACCAGCGCGCCCTCCTGCATCCCCTTGGGCAGTTTTTCCCAGAAGCGATGCACCACCCGGAAAATCGCTTGCGCCGATTCTTCGTTATGCGCCACCTGCACGGTCAGCGTCCCTGGCCGCGTAATGGTCTGAATAAAATATCGCGCAGCCACATACGTTGTGATCCCCAGCTGCCGCGCCTTCAGCACAATGTTTCGCCGAGTGCAATTCCGCGAGTATTCCTGCTGCGCCCGGTTCAAATGCAGACACGTCAGGCTGCCCTTTTTCGGACGAATTTTCAGCAGCCTCTCAATCAGCCAATCTCTCACGGTGATCTCGCCCAGCTTGTTGTCGAGCACCGTCCCGAGTTGCTGCAATAGATAAAGATCGCTTGTCAAGATTGTCTTCCTTGCTTCGCGGCTCGCGTAACTTCGCGGCTGGCGTAACGCGGAGTCACCCTATCGAAAAGTGTCATCCCGACCGGAGCTTCTTATTCCCGAAGGGAACAAGAAGCGGAGTGGAGGGACCCTGCGTTATGCTCGTCAGCCCGCGTCGCCCTAGCTCCCCGCCTCCGTCGCATCCTCGTTCCGCATGCGCCCGTACTGCCGGATTCCGTCCCGCAGCATCGTGCTTCGCTCCGTCAACTGAAACAGCCCTTGCCAGTCGCGCTTCAAATCGAGCTGCGGATCGTATCCCGTTTGCGCCAGCAATCTCCATCGCTGGTCATACACGCGATTTCGTTTCGTGCCGTGAAAAAAATGGTTGACCAGACCGGGCACGTAGCCCACGTTTCTGCGAATATGTTTTTCCGCGTGCGCCTGCCAATCGCGGCACATGCGGATGTACGCCGGCGAATATCCCGAGCACAGCGACCGCTCCACCTGCCCCACCAGCGCTGACGCCATGTGCCAATCTCCCGAACCAAGAATGGCCCAGTCCATCAGCATGCCCACGCTGTCGAGCGCGCTCCGTTTCGCCGCCCAGGCAAATCCCGGATGCCAGAACTGCCCGCTGCCCACGCTGTAATATCCGTACGCCGCCCGCGGCACGCCGAAGTCCGCGTCGTGCGGACTCGGCCGGTCCTCCACCCACTTGTAAAGAAATCCCGGCGTCGTCCTCAGCGGTTCATATTCCGGACCCACATCCTGCGCGTGGCTGAACATCTGCACTACTTCATAGTGCTGCAGCAGTTGCAGAGTTTCCTGCGCCCAGTCCGGCCGCGCAAACTTTACGTCCGCGTCCACCCACGCCACATACTTCGCGTTCGCTGGCAGCCGCTGCATCAGCAGGTTCAGCGCATTTTCTTTGTGCCAGATCTCGCTCGTGGTGCGCAGTTGCAGATGCCGCGGATGGTCCGCTCTCGTCACCTCAAAGTGGCGCTCGCCAAACGCCACTTCAGCCGTATGCAGAATCGCTCCAGCCGCTTCGCATTCCCGCTCGAACATCCAGTAATTCCAATAGCGCGACCGCCAGCGCTGCGGATTCTCCAGCATCGTCAGCACGTGCAGCCGGTTCGGAAACACATGCGCGCCCGGCCTCGCCTGCGATGGATGGTCAATGCACTTCACGCACGCGCAATGCACGTGATGTTGCATTCTCCAGTCGTTCGCGGAATTGTCCGTGACGAGCCCGGCCGGTTTCCCGGACTCCGAAAACAACTCTCTACTTTCCAAACTTCGCCTCCCCAATGGCTTTGCCCAGACTGTGCCAAAATCCTGGACCATGCAGTTTGCACTTCGCCGCAGCGCCATCCAGCGTAGCGTTGCCTGTCTTCGCCGTCATGATCGAGTTGTAAGAAGCTCGAAACTGGCTAGCCGAGAGCGGCGGCTTCACTTTTGCCGTTTTCAGTTTCGCGTTCGCCTGCGCCACCGAAGTGCTGGAAGTGACCACGGGCTGCACCAACGGTATGATCGCCTCCAGCGATTGCACCTCAGCCAGGATCAGTCCGATCACGGCCGTCACCTTGGCCTGCGTAGCCGCATCGGTAATATGGAGCGCCGGCAGCAGCGCGCTCAAGTTCGATTGCACGGTCGTGATCGCCGTCTGGATCTGCGCCAGCAAGGAAGCCTGCGTCGCCGCGTCCGTTGCCTGCTGATATTGCGTGACCAGCGTATTGATCAACTGCAAATCGGTCTGTGCCTGCGCGCTGGCACTCTGCATCAATTGCAAGTCCTGCGTCGAAACACCCTTGCCTTCCAGGGCCTCAATCAGCGTGAGCAGGTTTGCGGCCCCGGGAATCAGCGCCGCCACTATTTCTTCCGCCTCTGTGATCCATGCGGTCGAACACGCGGTCAGAATAATCGTCGCGCACAGCACCAGCGCTGCCAGCGCTCGCCCAACGTTCACTTTTTTACTCTTCATAATCCTCTCCTCCATTTCATTTATCTCTACGCTTCATTCTTTTCGTCTTTCATCCCGAGCGAAGCGAGGGAGCCCTCGCCCCCTCGCTACGACTGGCTTCCCAAGGAGTTTCCACCTCGGCTCTGGTCGTCCCGGTCCGCGCCCAGCTCACACCGCACACTCCCGCTCCCCCGGCCAAAACCACAAAGCCGGCAAAACTCACACTTAATTGTTGCGATTGATCGAGCGGACTCTACGGACTACTCAACTTCACCACGAACACATCGTTCCGGCACGCCGTGGAACTGTTCGGCGAATTCGTACAGGTGCCGTTCGCTCCACCCTCGGTGCCCAGCGTCCCCTGCCAGTCTGAGGTGAAAGCGTAAAACCTCCCGTCCTGCGAGACTCCGCCGATGGCATTCTGCCCGTCGAAGCTCCAGCTCAGCCCCGTGGCATAGGTGTGCGCGAAACGATACACGGTTCCGGTAATAGTCGAGACGCCAGTAATCTCGTTGACCCACGCGCAGTTGTAGGATCCCGGAGTCTGCGCGTTGCCGCCCACCGCCGCCGTGCTCTCAAAAAAAGGAAACGTGTCCAACGGATCCACATTCGACCAGTTCTCATGTCGATCCGTCTGCACATCGGTACAGATCGAACCGGAGAGCGGCAACCCGGGAATAATTGGACTCCCAATCGTGTTATTCCCGTAGAGCCGAATATCTTCCTGCCCTAACGGTGAGTTGTAGCCACTCACAAAATGGGCCATGCCCTCTGTCCAGTGGCCGCCGCAGTTTCCTCCGGGCGTGCAGGAATAGTAGAGATTCGTCGTTCCGATCTGCCAGAAGTACGGCAACTCGGAAACGCAGTCATCGATATTGCCGCCGCTTCCGGTGGCGTTCCCGTGAGTCTGTGCCCACTGCACCGTATTTGTTCCTGCGTTTACCGAGGTCAAAGGAATATCGCTCTGGTTGAAGGAACTCGGAGTCACGCTGTTCACGTCGATCGTGCTGCCCACCACCAGCCCCGTGACGCTGCTCAACACCGCCGTCACCACATTCGAGGTCAGCGAAATCGACGTGATGGTCGGATTTACGGCGCAAGTTGCCTGCGCCACCATCGCCCATTGCCCGTCTTTGGAAACCTTCACATTGTGCACGTAAAAGCGATCCGGAATTCCAACTGTCCCTGTTGTTCCCCAGTCCCCCGTTACTGCTCCCGTCAACGTGTTCAGGTGACTGCACCCGCTGCCCACCTTGTAGGCCACAACGTCGCTGCCCGTATCCTGTCCTCCGGCATTCGATTCGCCAGTCACGAAAATCTGGTCTGCGGGATACTTGCTGGTTTCCCCGAAACCGACCCAGGACGAAGCGTAGCCTGACCCCAGGCAGTTTGTGCTGCTGCTGAAGTCGTAGATCGTGGTCGCCGACGGAGGATTCCCTCCCGTGTTGTATCCCGTGAAGTCATAACTCTGAAGCAGCGTGCCGGTCATCGTGTACAGCAGGTTCGGGTTGCTGTAACTCCAGGCCGTGCCGCCAATGGCAAGGTAGAACCCTCCCTCCGCGGTGTAGGCGGAATTCGTCGGATAGAGCCGCGATGCCGCCATGGTCGCGGGATTGAAGGCCAACGGATAAGCTCTCGAACCCTCGCTCTGGATGGTCAGCAGAGTTGAATTCATATTCCACAGGTTGATGTCCCCCGACCCGCTCGACGTAGTAAGGAACGTGTAGTTCTCGTGACTGGGGTCGAGAGTCGCGTCAGTAATTCGGCAGACCAGCAAACCAAAATCCGCCGGCGTCACACACGTATTCGCGCCGACTAACCCGCCCACGTTCGGGGTCGGCGTAACCGGCTGCACAATGCTGGTGTCGGTTCGCGCCGCGCTGTAATTCGGCCCCGGCCACGCACCAACCGTGAAGTGCGATCCGCTCCCGCCTCCGCCATAAAACGAGTAGCCCTCGAATACGTGCGCCCCAATTTCCCACCCGGTCCCGTAGGAATTCTGGTTCACTCCATTGATATCGAGCTCGTACGCCGTGCCCAGATTTTCACCAGCATCCACCACGGGAGAGTTCAGCGTGGGCGCGAAGTCCAGCGTCATATTCGCTGTTTGAGACTTGTAGTAAGTGTCTCCGTCGGTCCCCGCGTAGAGCGTCCCGCCGAGCAGCAAGTTCACCAGATCTGTGTTCTTCAGGATGGTTGCTCCGCTCGCCTTGAAGTCGGCAATCAGATTTGTGACTTCGGTCGAGCTCAGCTCATTCAGGTGCCAGAAAATTCCCCACGGCACTCCCCACACCTGCTGCTTCCACACCAAGGCCTGAATTTTCTGATTCAACACCGCCGGCGCCAGCCCCTGCCAGCTCGGATTCACTCCAAAACTCGTGATGTTCTGCACATCGAAACCGCTGCCATACGTGTCCTTCACTCCCAGATCTTCTTTCAGCGCTCCGCGCGCGCCCACGTAAGGCACGCCCACCGTGATCCCCTGCATCGCTGTCGTCTCGTACCCGCCGGGATACACATACACCGGGCTCGGTGGCAGCCCCGTCAAATTCGTCGTCATCCAATTCCGCGACAGCGTAATCTCATCCGTAGTCAATCGCGTCACGCTCAGTTGCATGGAATAAACGCTGCTCTTCACATCCTGTCCGCTTACGTCGGCCAGATCCTGCGCCAGCAATGCCGATTCCGTGTACGCCGAACACCCCGTCCCATAAGGCCCCTGGCAGGGCGTCGCTTCCGTCGCTGTAAATTTTCCCGTGGCCAGAAGCGCGTTGCGCAATCCCTCGATCGTTCCCTGCGGCTGTCCCCGCGTCAGGCTGTAACTCACAGTGTCCGAAGCTCCCGTCACCGTAATCGTCAGCGTCTGGCCGCTGATGCTCAACGTCGCCGCCGTCCCGCTCCCCGTGTATTGAATGTCGAGCGCGTCCGTATTCGTGTAATAAGTGTGCGAGATCGAATGCGACGTCACATCCCGCCCCGCGTTGATCCACCCCTGAAATTCTGAAATCAGAGTTTGCGCCAGCGCATACCCCACCGTAATCGCCGCGCCCACCGGAACCGATGCCGCATCCGCAATCGGCAGCACCGTGTTCGCGTAATACGTATCCGCTCCCGGTGTCATTCCCGCATCGTCCACCGTCAGCGTCACTCGCGCCGGATACCTTTGCCAAACCTGCACTGCCGGCGGAGTATCCGCCGCAATATTTCCCGCTCCCGCCGTCGGCCCCGGCCCCGCCGTCGCCAACACATCCGTCGAACTCGCGATCGCCAGGCTCGAAGCATAAAAATGACAGTAGGAGTAAGTCACCGCCCCCGTGTTATCCACCAGCCCCGAGTCCCGATTTGCGTAGCCTTTATCATTCACCATCGTGATCGCAGTAGCCGCGCCGTCAAATCTGAAACCGTCATAGTTGAGGTGCGCCTCCGCGCTATAGATCTTGATATCGCCCGGCCCCGGCGTGCTCTCATTCACATAGAATCCCAGCGGCTGCGTTCCCTGCGGAATCATCGAGTCCACTTCCATGTTCGCGAATACCAGGTGATCGCTAGTCCCCTGCACATACACGCCTTCGTCGTCGAACCAGTTCACCAGAAAATGCTGAAATGTCAGCCACGTCTTTCCATTAATGTTGATCACCGGCACGTTGCTCAACGCCATGGGCACGATCGGCGTGTTGTAGTAAGTCGCAGGATTTCCAGACGAATAAACGTAGACGTACCCATTCGCCAGATAGAAATCCCACTTCGCCGTCAGGTTCGACGACACCGCCGAAACTTTCTGCCCCCACACCGACCCAAACAAACAGAAGTTCACCGTTGTATAAGTCGGCGGTACCAGAGCCTTCCACGCATTCCCCGTCACGAATACCCACGCCGAAGTCGGAACCGCGTAATATCCCGTCAGGTTCGGCGCCGGCCCGTTGCCATAGGCGTCAAACGCAATCGGATTTCCCGAAGCACCCGAAGAAGGCGGCGCCAGACTTTCATTCCACACATCCCCTCGCCGGAACAGAATCGAATCCCCCGGCAGAAAGGTCTGCGCATTCACATGCGCAATCGTCCGCCACGCCGCCGTCGACGCAGTCCCGCTGTTCCCGTCGCTCCCCGTGCTCGAGCTGACGTAGTAAGTCGCCGCCAACGACGACGAACCGAACTCAAGCACCAGGACGATGACAACCAGCGCCGTTAAAATGAAATTCCGCCTCATAGAATTCATAACCTCTAAACCACTCACGTAGCGACGGCCGCCCGTTCGACCTCGCTCAGGGCAGCCTCTCCGCTGTCCGTTTCTTACTCAACCCTCTTTGCTCTCTGGTAAGTGCCAGCCGGGTGCCCCATTTCTCGCGTCTCTTGCGGGAAGTCGGGCCTTTGCTAGCTACTTCCGCCCCACCACAATCCGCTCGCACCCGCTCCGGTACGTCACCCGCGCGCTCTTGCACCTGGGCGGATTCACCCGCGCATCACAATGCACCAACGTGATCTCCGACGCGCACGCCACCGGAATCACCAGATTCGGCATCGAATCCCTCACCACCCTGCGCTCACAACCCACACCAGTCATCACCAAAGCCGCCGTCAGAAAAGTTAACCCGCGCACACGGCACCGCCAATCTCCAATAAAAAAGGCCACCGGCTCCAGCCGATGGCCCCACTCGCAATCACTGCCCACTAACCAATAACCACTAACCACTAACCACTGCTCCTCAATACCGCAGCCCAGCATCCGGCGAAACCGCCGGACCCTCCGGCGTCACCCGCACCTCGGTCATCGCCGGCACCACCACCTGCCCGCCATCCACTTCCGTACCTCCGAAGACCGTCACCGCCGGATTCCGGTCGCTCTGTTCAAATGATTGAATCGTTGCCGGCTCCATCGCCTCCGGATTAATGTTTTCACTCATCGCTCTCTCCTCCTTGCGTTTGTTTCTCACGCTCCCTCAAGCCTCAAACTCCCACTCAGTTCTGCATCTGATAAGTCACAATTGCCACCACATTCGCCGCCGTCTGCGTACACCCAGCCTCCGCCGTAGTCGTCTTGATGCGCAGCGCGTGCCCGGACGCCACATTGCTGCTGCCCGTCACCTGTGTGAAGAAATTATTTCCGTTGCTCAGCGCAATCGAGAAGCTGCCCACTTCCGCATTCGCCGTCCCATCCCACACCTGCACCACCGCCGATGTCGTGCAGCCCGTCGGATCCGTCCCCGCCGACAGATCGAATCCCGTCACCGTAATCGCCGCCGGAAGCGTCCAGGTGCAGAACTGCTCTGCAACGCCTACGGTCGCTACCGGACAGCTATACGTCAGGTACTGCTCGCCGCGCACATACGCGGTCGTCGCCACTTTCGTGCTGTTATCTCCCGCCGCTTGCGTCGTGGCCGCGCTTCCGCTGGGCAACGTCAGCGCATGCGCAAACGTATATCCCGTCGAACTGTTCGTTGTCCCATCCGGCTCCGTCACCGTCCCGGTGAACGTCGGCGAAGCCAGCGGCGCCGCTCCCGTCACTTGCCCCACCGAATAATCTCCGCTCTGCGCCGTCACCGCTCCCGTCCGTCCAAACACCGAACTCACAGTGTTCGATCCTGCGCTCGACCCCGGCATATCGAAAAACATCTGCGCCGTTGTCCCGCCTGACGTTGCCTGCAACACCCGCCCCAAAACCTGCACCCCGCTGGGCAGCGCCGATCCCGCATCGCGGCATAACGGATATGCCCCGCCGTTGGCCGTCGGAGAAGCCACTACATAATCTCCCACCACAGTCGCCGTCGCATCAAAGCTGCAATACGCCGATCCCGTCCGCACCAGCGTCGTGGTTCCGCTCGCTCCTGCATTCGCAATGACCACTCCGATTACGCCGGACGTCGCCGCGCTCGCCGGCTTCACCGCGCAACCCGCAGTAGTCAGCACAGCCAGACCATTCAGCACGGTCCCGTTCGTCGTGTCGTTGCATAGCTCGTAGCTGTTGTTGGCGAACTTGCCCAGCTCGAATCCGCTGTTGCTGCTCGTGCTCCCCGCCACGTACACCGTCCCTGGACGCAATCCCACCCCGGTCGATGCTGTGAACGTTCCAATGTTGTATGCCTCATCCGCCCAGGGCTTCAGATTGCTGCTCGGATCGATCACCCACTTCAATCCGTTGTTGATCCAGAATCCCAACCCCGGCGCTCCTCCAGAAGTCGAACTCTCGCTTCTCACCACCGCATAGCTGTCGGTCGTGTCAAATCCCACCGAAGTTCGCTGCCACGTCGAGCTGTTCGTATAACTCGAATAAATGTGCAGATTCTGTGCGGTCGTTCCGTTGTACTCGCCCAGGTCGTTCGCATCTTCCTGAAACAAGTTCGAAAAATAGGAACTGGTCGCGGCCGTCGCCACCTTCTGCGGTGTCCCCGAATTCGCCGAAATATAAAAGTTTCCATCGTTGGAAATTCCCAGCGACGAAGTCCCCGACGGCGCCGCTCCCATCGGGCTCCCTGGCACTGGAGAGTTCACCATCCACGGTCCCGCCACCATCAGCTGCCCATTCACCGTCAAGTTCCCGCTGAACGTTCCCGCCGCCGCAGATATCCCGCCAGTCCCGGCATACGTCAGCGTAGTTCCGCTGTCGCTCAGCGCACTGTCTCCGCTCACCGCCGCTCCATTGCCCGGGTAGACCGCCACCTGCGACGCCGTCCCGCTGTTCACCGTCCCCGATCCTGACCCGCCCCCGCCACAGCCCGTGCACGCTCCCGTCACCGTCAGGTTCCCGTTCACCGTCACGGGCACGTTGAACGTATGCCCCGACCCCGAAAGTTCCTCCGTCCAGTTATTACTCGTCCCGCCCGGATTATTCGGCAGCGCTCCCACATACCAGTCGAAGACTCCGCTCGCCGGAACCCGGTTGTAAAGCCCCGTCCCGCTGTTCTCCACTCCTGTGGCAACGTCTCCCACATCCCATTGCGGACGATTCACCGATCCATAAACGCTGCCCACCACTCCACTGCCATACTCCAATTTGCTTCCCAGCGTCTTCGATGGATTCGAATCCACCCACGTAAACGCATCTCGCGGATACGTCCCTCCCCCGATCAAGTTGATTCTTCCTTTCAGGTTCGTCCAGTTCCCCCCATCCGCCGTCTTGTTCCGGTCGGGCAGCAGCAGTCCCCACTGTGCGTACCCTCCTCCGTTATTACTGAATGCCGTCAGCATCGGGTTGAACGATCCCCCCGACGGCACGCATCCCGCGGGCGCAATTTCGTTGTCGAAAACCGACGCAAAATTATTCAGCCATCCCCCCATCACCACCAGGCACGCCGGCTCTCCCTGATACGTCGCGCTGTTATCCAGGACAATCCCTCCCGGACTGAAGCTGTTAAACGGGAAATATCCTGTCCCCGCCCCGTCAATTCCCGTGTAAGGCGTCACCGCACCCGGAGTCTGCACGTTATCGGTGAACGTACACGCCCCATGAATGTCGCAAACCGTCGCAGGAGAAATATTCGTCGCCACCAGGCACGTGGGATCTCCATTCACTCCGTCGCAAACGTTGAAGTTCGGAACGATCCCCGGAACTCCCGCCAGCAGCGCCACCCGGTACAGCTCAAAGTTAATCGTCTTGCCGCTGAGTGCATCTGCCGTCACCCACTTCACCGTCACGTTGTTGGCGTTCGGATTCGTAACGTTCGCCGTTCCCAGCGGAATCGGAACCGTCTTGGTCCCGTCTGTCACATCCATGATCGACAGGTAGTACGCCTGCAGCTGTCCTCCCGGACTTCCCGCCACTGTGAAGCCCGGAAACTCGTCGACTCCATCTCCATTTCCGTCCGAGGTTACGCTGTAGCCCTGCACGATCATGTCCGCTGCGCCCAGGCCCACTCCCAGCGAGTTGCTCAATCCTCCCCGTTCCCGGTGCACCGTGTGCAGCACCGCATGCTGCAGACTCCCGCCGCGCTTGGTCGACATAAAAATCGCGTAGTTCTGGAATCCCTGGCAGACCGTCGGCCCTATCGAAAGGTCGTTCCCGTCATACCACACCGCGCACGCCTGGTTCGTGCCTCCGGAAAAAGTTGTGATCCCCGCGTTGATCGTATTCGGACCCGGACCAAACAACGTCGCTCCGCAAAAATCGTTGTCACATCTCGTCCCGCCCATCATGGTCAGGTTGGTCACCATCTCGGCCTGGTTATTGTCGTTCTGCACCACGAACCCATAGCCCACGTTTCCCGTCCATCCGTTGGTCATGATGTTCGAGATCACCGAGTTCTCTGAATTGTCTTCGATGTACGACGTCGCTCCATTCGATAGCGTGTATCCAGTCCCGTGCGCCGCGAACGCGCTGAGCCCCGGCGTGGCCGGCACAATGACGATCGTTCCGTTCGTCGCTCCCGGCGTGCACGTCCCTCCCGTCACCTGAACGAATTCTCCCGGACCCGGCGCCCCCGCCTCATACGCCGTCGTCACCAACCCTCCGCTGGTTCCATTCAGCCAGAGAATCTGATTCGGAATCAAAGGCCAGAAGCCTGCCGGACAAGTTGGAATCTGCAGCGTCACACTCGTGCTTCCCGCCGTGATCGTCGACGGCGTCGACGGTGCCACATCCCAAAACACCATGCTCGAGCTCGGCCTCAGCCAGAACCCATCCATCACGTTGTCGAAATACAAATTCGAATTTCCGCTCGCCCATCCCAGCGAGTTCGTATCTCCGATGTTGATGCACGACATATTTACCGTGCACTCAATCAGGCTCGATCCCGAGAGCCGCCCCATGCTCGTCTGCCAGTAGAGCGGAGCCTTCATCGTCGTCACCTGGTTCGGTGTCAACTCCACCCACGTGTTATTCCCCCGCAACGTGTCAAAGCGCACCTGGTTCGCGTCCACGATCGCTTCTTTGATTCCGCCCGTTCCGCTCTCCACCGCATACCCCGCCGCATGCGCGTACGCCACCGAAAACGTGATCGTCCCGGACGCCGTACCCGCCGCGCAATTTTCTCCCGTGATCAGCACCGGCTCGCCCGGCTGTTGCGCGTCTCCCGTCGCCGAATCCACATAGATCCAGTGATTCAAGTTCGATCCGTTGATCGTATTCAGAAATCCCTGCGGACACGGGGAGAGCGTCACCGTCACCGCTCCCGGCGTCAGCGCGGCCGGAGTCGTCGGACTCTGCTTCCAATAGAACTGATCCGCCATGCGCTTCTGCCCGATGCGGTTCGCCGTGAATACCGCGCCCGCAGGCTCTGCGATTGCCTGCGTCGCGCTCGGCGTCGTGCTCACATTTCCACACGCGCCCCACGTTGCATTGCCAAACAAACACACGCCCGAGTTCGCCGTGCCCGTTCCCAGTTCGCTCGACGGCACTCGTCCTGACACCAGATCCGCCTTCGTCGCCAGCCCCGTGTCCACATATTGCTTCGGAGCCGCCTGCATCGCCGCCACCGGACTTCCACTCAAGGTCAGCGGTCCCGTCATGGCTCCGCCTGCGAGCGGCACAAAGTTGCCCGCTCCCACATTGCTCACCGCATTGTCCACGTATCCCTTATTCGCTACATCGCCCGGGTTCGCGGGAGCCGGCACGTTCGGCACCGCCGAAAAAGTCTTCGTGCCCGTGATCGTTTCCGCCGTGGCCAGGTGCACCACCGCGTTGTCGTTCGCTTTCCCGGCCAGCGCCGTGTTCACGTATTGCATCGAGACCGGTTGCGCCGCCGTTCCCGATCCCGGCGTAGTCCGCACCGTCGCCAGGTTCACCGGAGAAGTCGTTGGCACCAGCCAGTATTCCGTCCGCGTCGTGCCATCGTTCAATTGATAAACCACCGTGTAATACATACCCGCCGGGCTCACTCCCACATTCGGCACCAGCGCCGTGGTCAACTGGCCGCCCGTTCCCAGCGTCACGTTGTTCACGCCCGCGGCAATCGGCGTTCCGTTCGCCAGAAGAAACGCGGGCCACGTAATCACCAGCGTCCCCTGCGCAGGCGTCCCATCCGCGCGGTAGACCGTGTCGCTCACGGTCGTCACCGCCGGCCCACTCTGCGGCGCCGCCGCGGCTGCGGCCCGCGCAGCCAGAATCCCGCACACCAGCAGAAGCCCACCGGCCAACCGCCATAGCGGACGCCGCCTAGCGACCTTTTTCCTCGTCTGGCCCGCGCCCATCTCGCCCGCGTCACACATGATCTCCTCCGTCATCCCTCTTCGTACCTTCATCTGCTCGTCGTCCCCATGCCGCCTGTCATCCCGATGCGAAATGCTCTCCATCACGGTCTGTCATCCCGAGCGAAGCGAGGGACCCCATACCAGCCGACATGACCACCAGCCTCAAAGGGAGTCTCCACCACAGTCTCGCCTCTGATCTGCGGCGCGTCCAACTTCCGTGGACGCACCACCGCGCCCCACGCTCCGCAGCAGCATGCTCTCTCACCTCACAAACTTTTCCAAGAAAATCCGGAGCGCGCCGATTTTCCGCGCTCCCGTCAGTCAGGAACTGCCAATCTTGAGCAAAATCAAAAAGTCGAAAACCTAGAACCCTGCGGCGTCAGCCCTTGCAGAAACTCTTCCACGCTTTGCACATACACTTCCGCAAAGTCCGCCACCGGACGCCGCTTCTCGATCAATGCCATCGCATCCTCAACCGTCCATCCCATCGACCCCAGCAGCGCCAGCGCCATCATCGGCGCCCGGTGCACTCCCGCGGCGCAATGGATGAACAGCTTTGCCGTGGGGTCTTCCAGCGCGATCCTGGCAAAATCCACTCCCCGCTGAAACAACTCCCGCGGCTTGCGGTCAAAATCGTCGTCCGTCGGATTCCACAACACTTCAATCCCGGCTTCTTCTCCCAGCGGCGTGTCATCGAACTCGATCTGCATGTCGATGATGTGCGTCACTCCCGCCCGCGCCACCTTCCCCATGTTGTCCGACGTCCAGATTCCGCCTCCGACCGCGATCCGGTCGGTCAACCAAGTGATATCCATTCCCGTCCCGTATGCAGCAATCTATTCGGCGAAGGAACGCCTAGAAGAGTTGCCCAACTTTCTAAAGTCTGTCTCCCCGAGCGAAGCAAAATGATTCGCGAAGCGAATCGTTTTGCGCAGTCGAGGGACCTTGTGTTCCGCCGGGCGCCACCCGCGCCCTCAAAAGGAGTTTCCACCACCGCTTCGATTTCGACACTCGCACCGCATTACGCAGAGTCCCCCACGAAGCGTCCCCACCGTCTCATTCTACGGTATTGTCCCTGCCCGTTCCGCTCCCGCCCCGCATTCCCCAGCAGATTGTTTCCCGTCAGCGCTGGTTCCCGAATCGGCGCCGCCCGGTTGCTTCACACATTCTTTCACGCTCTCTTTGGGAACTGCCTCGGGAAGCGACGGCCTGGTGCTGCCGGAGTCTGCGTCCTCGTCGTCCTCATTCACGATCGGGCTCTCCGGTAACTTCAGGTTGCGCATCAGCGTACGCGCCAGCGACTCCTTGTCGGGCTTGGTATCGCTGCTCTCCGTCGCGGGATACAGCCCGGTCACCTCGAACAAATACTTTACCGGCACCAGTTGCCCCTTCAGGCCTACCCCAATCACCGCCTGGGCAAGGGCGGCCGCGTTCGCCCCCACGATATTGCTGATGTCTTTCCTCACCTCAGCCAGATCGACCGGTGGGGTGAGGGCGGATGACGACGACGTTGTCGATGAGGTCGTCGTCGTGGTCGTGGTGGTCGTCTCTGCTTTCCTCGCCTCTGCTTTTTTCGCCGGCCGATTGTTTTTGGGCTCGGCTTTCGTTGTTTTCGTTTTTGTCTTCGATTTCTTCGTCATGCTCAACACCCGGATCCCCATGCCAACCACGGTGGTTCCGGCAAGAATGCTCTCTGCCAATATCTCTTGCCGCAAAACGCGGAGGGCGCGCCCTAGGGCGCGCCCTCTGCCAGAGAGTTCTTTTTTCTCACTCTCTATATTCAGAATAGCAAATTGCAAAGGGAAAGCGGACACGGTTTTCAACTTTTTATTTGCCGTCTTCACAATCACTTAGCAAAAAATCGGTGGCCTCACCCCCTTGACAAGTTTTTTCCACAGGCGCCTCCGGCGCCTCGGAAGGTGGATTTTTGGGAGGAGGCGCGGCCACTGGAAGCGTTTCCAGCAATCCCACCCCGAGAAGAATATCGGCCATCCGGTCGAGCGCCTCGCTCAGAAAGCGCCGAAGAGTCCTCGGCGTACAGCCGAACAGGCGCGCCGCCTCGTCGCGGTCATGCCCCTGCAACACCACCCGCGCCAGAACCTGCCGCGACAACTCGTCCAGCCGGTTCAGGCACTTCTCCATGTCATGCACAAAGATGGCCCGGTCTTCGAACGTGGTCACGCTGTAGGAAGTAACCCGGCTGCGGAAGAACTCGCCGCCGAGAATCGACGGGATCCGTCCTGTTTCGAGCGCATAACGCATGTAGCGGTGCAGCATGGCCGCGGTCCGTCCGCGGTAGACTCGCCGCCGGCGCTGCTGCTCGTAGACGTCAGACTCAAGAGCAGTTTCATTGAAGAGCGGGTCGCTGGCCCAGTCCTCGCCCTCGTCGGTCGGGCCGGCAGCCGCTTCGCTCGCTCCCGCCGGCGTTTCCACGGTCGCCGGAAACTGATGCAGCGGAAGAGGTTGCGGCGGGTTTTGCGGAAAATGCTGCGCCGAATCCTTGCGCGGGGAGAAATCCTGGTCCTCAGGGCTTTTCGTTTTTTCACCCAGTGGCCCGCCCGGTGGAAGAGGCGCAGGTGGTTCTGGACCATCGGACTCGGCCGCGATCCAGGAAATGATTTCACTCATGCCGCACCGCCCGCCGCCGCGATCCGCAGCGCAAAGCAGGTCGCGATCTTTGCCATCGCATCCAGGTCTTCGGGACCGGAGTCTTCGGAATCGAGGTCTTCTGAATCCGAGTCGTCCGGATCTGGCTGGTTGGAACGTAACTCGCTGGAATCGGCGCACTTATCAAGCACGCTGCTCCGTCCGACGGGAAGGATGGGGCGGCGCGACGGAGTCCTCGAAACCGGGAGCTCGGCCATCTTGCGCACACAGTCGTTGCAGTAGACCTGTCCGCCGCCACACTCGCGGATTCCCAGCCCGCCACAGCCTTCGCAATACTTCAGTTCCACGCGCTGCTCGTTTTTCGGCTTATTCGTGCGATCGCTTTTCATAACTCCTCTTTTCCTGAATCTTGAGTAGTTGCTTGCAGTTGCGAACGACAAAAAAGCCCTGCGCCGATCTCCGCGCGGAGCGGAAATCGAACGCAGGGCTCGTTTCGATTACGATGACCTGCTTGGGCTATTTAGTTTTCAAGGCCGCGGAAGTCCTGGCCTTGTGCTGCGGCTCATCACTCGATTTTTTGTTGCCAACTTCCTCCTGTCTCTAGAGCTTCGAGCCCATCTCGCCGTCGGCGCCATGGGCGTCATAGCGCTGACGGAAATAACCTTCCTCGTAGCCCGACTTGAGAACGCGTCCGTTTTGCACAACCACGCTCACGCGTCCGGTAAACTGCAGCGACAGCAGCAGCCGCTCCATGGCCGCGGAGAGCACTTCGGCTGCCCGCACTTTGCGGCGGAATTCGACGAAGCCTTTCTCCTCATTGACGTTGTCTCCATTGCTCATCACTTCTTCATCCCTGAACCGGAAATGTGTTTGATGCTGCGCGATCGTATAGCTGCTAATTTCCTCAGTCAAGGTTGAGCTGCCAAACGGGCTGTGGAAAACGCTCTGAAAGAGCGCCTGCGCTGGACACCGGTGCTATACTCCAAAGCTATGAAATTCCGCGTCTTGCAAGATAATCTCCGCAAGATTCTGTGGGATCGCATCGAGGCCAACGAATTAACCGGGCTGCGACTCGCGCAACAAACTGGATTCAAACAGGCGCACATCTCCAACTTCCTCAACCGGAAGCGCGGGTTGAGCCTGGAAGGAATGGACAAAGTCATTGCGGTGCAACATCTTTCGGTGCTTGACCTGCTGGATCCGGCCGAAGTAAACAAGCGCGCCTCGATTCTGCCGCCGAGCGGCGACGAGTTCGAAAACATCCTGCAAGTCGATGCCACGGTGGCCGCGACCCAGCCTTTGATCGCCAGCATGAACGTAAAAGAAATCCTGAAATTCAAAAAAACGTTCCTGCGCAAGCTGCGCGCGGAAAAAGAAGGCGACCGCGGGAGCTGGGAACGGTTCGTATTGATCAAGGCCGACAGCCATGAAGGCATGAGCATGTCTCCGCGGCTGTCGCCGGGCGCGACCCTGCTGCTCGACCGGCATTACAACTCGCTCAAACCCTACCGCAAGGGCGAGTTCAACATGTACGCCGTGCTCAAAGGCGGAACCTGCACGGTGAGGTACGTGGAAGTGGCGGGCGACCATCTCATCCTGCGCCCGCACAACGACGCTCATCCCATTGAAGTGATCACCATGGCCGAGGGCAAGAACTCGGCGGATTACCTGGTGGGGCGCGTCTGCTACGTTGGACTCGAAGCGTAACTGCAGCAGCCCACGGGCTAAAGCCCGCATCATTCCTGGGTCTCATCCCTGGGTCTCATTCCTGAGCTTCGTCGGGCGCGGCGGAAGAGGGTCCGGTAGAACTCGCTGAAGACAAATGCGACCCCGGGGGCTGAAGCCCGCGCTGATTTGGCGGCCTTCACGCGGCGCTGAAGCGCCGCTCTTCCACGGTACTGCCACGGTACTGCCACGGTGCTGCCACGGTAATGCCACGGTAATGCCTGCGTTTGTGAGTTTTCCCGCAGCCTCTCAAGCCGCGCCCTTCGCGCTCGTCCGAACCGCAACTCCTTGTGCGAATTTCTTGTTGCAAACTTCGTGCAAATTTCTTGTCACAAACGTCCGGGAAAGATTTTGCCGCAGGGGGCCTCGCCGCTGGCGCTTGCGCGCCAGCGGCGGAGAAAAGGGGGGAGGGAGGTTTAATAGTAGAACGAGAAATGATGAAGCGGCACACGCGAGGGAGAATTGTTACGAAAAACGAACAGGGATAGGGCCGGATTTCCTTAGGCGCTGAAGCGCCGATCGAATCGGGACGCATACGGCACGAGTGAACTCGTGCCCTTCCCGGTTCGTGCCCTCTTCCCGCTCGCCCCCGTTTCCGTGCGTGACCTGTTCCCGCTCGCGCGACGTTTCCGTTCCCCCGTTTCTTTTCGCTCCGCTTTCTGTGCGTGCCCCTTTCCGTTGGCGCCTGGTGTCCGTTCCCATCTACCCGTCTGCGCCCCGGGCGTTTTCCGGGCGGGAGTAGCCCCGGCGTAACCTGGAGAGGCTGGCCGCTGCCGCTATAATCGCGAAAGTGGCAACCACTGCAGAAATTCTGAGCCGCGTGGCGACCCGGCCCACCTGGGCCGAAGTCTCGCTGGCGGCGTTGCGGGAAAATTTCCGTACCGTGCAGAAGCACGTAGGCGCGGGCGTGACGGTGTGTGCCGTGGTGAAGGCGGACGCTTACGGTCACGGAGCCATGGAATGCTCACGGGCACTCGAAGCCGAAGGGGCGAGCTGGCTGGGCGTGACTTCGCTGGATGAAGCGATTCCGCTGCGCGAGGCCGGCATTCAAGCGAACATTCTTTTGATGACGGGATTCTGGCGTGGAGAAGAAAGCGAGATTGTGCGGCTGCGCCTGACTCCTACGGTGTGGGAGCCCTGGCATATCGAGGCGATGGAAAAAGCGGCGGCCGCTTTGGGCGGGGCACGTCATCCGGTGCACTTGAAAGTGGATACTGGCATGGGGCGGCTGGGAGTTGCGGTGGAAGAACTGCCGGCGGTGCTCGCGGCGTTGCAGGCGGCGAAGCATCTTGAGCTGGGAGGATTATCGACTCACCTGGCGTCGTCCGAAATTCTGGACGCGCCTTCGGTGGCCGACCAGTTACACAAGTTCGAAGAAGCGCGGCGCGTGGTGCGCGATGCCGGGATGACTCCGACGTTTGTGCACGTGGCGAATACAGGCGCGGTGATCTCCCGCCGCGAAGCGTCGGCCAGTAGGAACAGGAACAGCATGGTGCGGCCGGGCATTGCGCTCTATGGATATTATTTGCCGTTCCAGCGCGCGGGGCGCGAAGTGGGCGGGGGAACGCTGCGTTTGCCGGTGAATCCGATTCTTACCTGGAAGACGCGTATTCTTTCGCTGCGTAGTTTTCCGGGCGACCAGGCGCTCGGCTATGGCGGGACTTATGTCACGAAGGCGCCGGCGCATGTTGCGGTGCTGCCCGTGGGCTATGCCGATGGGTATAACCGGCAGCTATCCAACCGCGGACGCGTGATTGTGCGCGACCACTACGCGCCGATCGTGGGGCGGATTTCAATGGACCTGACTCTGGCCGACGTGACCGGCATCCCGGGGATTGCGGTGGGGGATGAAGTTGTTCTCCTCGGTTCCGGGGACGGACTTAGCGTGGATGCGCTGGAACACGCGGCGCTGGCCAACAGCAGTCCTTATGAGATTCTCTGCAATATTTCGAAGAGGGTGCCGAGGAAGTACGGGAGCTAGAGGGCAGTGGTCAGGGGTCAGGGGCCAGGGGTCAGGATTCAGAAGTGAAACCGTTCTTGCTTTTGCGTTCTGACTTCTGACTTTGAATTTAAGTCTGCTCTCGAGTCTGCATTCCATCGACCAAGAAGTGCTCTTCTCGCTTAACTAATATTCCTGGCGGGCCCACTCAACGGCTAAATGCCAAGTGCTAACTGCTAATTGCCGCCGTTGAATGTTTCGCGGCCAACGGCGCACCTTCCGCTTGTTAGACTAGGAAGTTCACCATGCCTTCGCGCTACGCACATTCTCGCTATGCACCTTCTCGGTATGCACAATGGATGTATGACTGGGAGCACCGACTGACGTCGGTGGATAACAACCGCGTGGTGCGTCCGCTGGAGTGGGGGGTGGAATGGGCGCGGGATTGGCCTTGCCGCAACGGGACGCGCGTTGGGCAGGCGGTGGACGATCCGGCGAAATTCTTTGTCGACTTCAACCGGCGCATCGTCGCGGCGAGCGACGAGTTTTATTCCTACACGCCGCCGACCGACTTCCGGCTGGAGGGGCGCGAGGTGAAAGTTTTTTCGACGCGCGAAGTTCCTGACCCGAGGCTTGAGGCGAAAGTAAAAGGAACATACGCGGAGTTTCTGCGGTTCTCCGCGCCGGTGAAAACGCCCTATCCGGAAAATAATCTGGTGAATGCGCGCTGGTTTCCGGCGCGCGGGCGGCGGGCGATTGTTCTTTTGCCGCACTGGAATGCCGACGCGGTTGCTTATGTGAGCTTGTGCAAGGTGCTCAACATGCTGGGCATTTCCGTGCTGCGACTGAGCATGCCTTATCACGACATCCGCATGCCCGCGGAAATCAGTCGCGCGGATTATGCGGTCTCCGCCAATGTTGGGCGCACGCTGGATGCGGTGCGGCAGGGCGTGGTTGATATTCGATGTTGCCTGGATTGGCTGGAGCAGCAGGGCTACAGCCGGCTCGGAATTGTGGGCACGAGCCTGGGGTCGTGTTATGCATTCATCGCGGCGGCGCATGATCCGCGGATTCGCGTGGCGGCGTTTAATCATGCGTCTACTTATGTTGCGGATGTGGTGTGGCATGGGCAATCGACGCGGCACATCCGGCAAGGGATGGAGTCGCAGATTACGCTGGAGACGCTGCGGCAATCGTGGCTGGCGGTGAGCCCGATGGCATATTTCAATGAGTTCGCGCGCTGGCCGCGGAAGTCGCTGATTATTTATGCGAAGTATGATCTGACTTTTTTGCCGGAGCTTTCGCGCGATGTAGTGGCGGAATTCGAGCGGCATGAGCTGGATCATAAAGTGGTGGTGCTACCGTGCGGGCACTACACGATGGGTGAGGCGCCTTATAGCTATATGGATGGATGGCAGCTGCTTTCTTTTTTTCGGACGGCGTTTGACTGAGCAACAGAAAGGCTGACCACTATTTCCAAGTTGACCACAACCGTTGTGTACCTCTGGCTTGGTATCTCGATCGCGCTCACCATTGCCGCCCACGCGCAATCGGATCTGTCCGTTCCGAAAGCCGGCGACAAGATCATTATCGATACTGACATTGGCGACGACGTGGATGATGCCTTCGCAATCGCGCTTGCGCTGCGCAGTCCCGAGTTGGAGATTCTCGGCATCACCACGACTTTCGGAGATACCGAGACTCGTGCCAAGCTGGTGGATCGGATGCTCGGCGAAGTGAACCGGCTGGACATTCCGGTTGCCGTGGGCGTGCCCACGGCTACGCCTGCCAACGATCACTTCACGCAGCGCCGCTATGCCGAGGGCGCACACTTCGCGCGGGTGTCGCATCCCAAGGCTGTGGATTTTATTCTTGAGCAGATTCGACGCTATCCGGGACAAATCACGCTGGTCGCGATCGGTCCGCTGATGAACGTGGGCGCGGTCATTGATAAAGATCCGGAAACTTTTCGCAAGCTCAAGCGCGTGGTGCTGATGGGCGGTTCCATCTATCGCGGCTACGGCGACATGGGATATTTCCCGGCGCATGGGCCGCAGGCGGAATGGAATATTGTGAATGATATTCCTTCGGCGCAGAAACTTTTTGCATCGGGTGTTCCCCTCTATGTGATGCCGCTCGATTCGACGCAACTGAAGCTGGACGAAGTGCGGCGGGAGATTTTGTTTCGATCGGGCACGCCGCTGACGAACGCGTTGACGCTGCTTTACCACGAATGGGGACAGGAAACGCCGACGCTTTTTGATGTGATGACGGTGGCCTACATTTTGAACCCGAAACTTTGTCCCGCGCAGGCGATGCACATTCACGTGGATGGCAAGGGCTTTACGCGACCTGAGGATGGCGCTCCGAATGCGCAGGTTTGTCTTGATTCCGATGCGGAGGGATTTTTTCGACTTTATATCTCGCGGGTAGGGGCGCCCTAGCGGGTTAAGATATGAGCGTGGAATCTATACGCGCAAGTGACGCCGCAGCTGAGATCGTCGAGCACCGGCGCGGCGAGTTCGTGATCAGCACGGACCGCGCGCGGCTTGATCTGGATGTGATCCATAATTTTCTGACGAATTGTTACTGGGCTCGGGGAGTTCCGCGAGAGGTTGTGGCGAGGTCGATTGAGCACGCGCTATGCTTTGGGATTTATGATGGAAGCGGCGCGCAGGTGGGGTTTGCGCGTGTGATCAGCGACTTCGCGACTATTGCTTATGTGGGCGATGTGTTTGTGCTGGAATCGCATCGTGGCCGCGGGTTGGGCAAGTGGCTGATGGAGTGCATCATGCAGCATCCGACACTGCAGAACTTGCGGCGCTGGATTCTTACGACCCGCGACGCGCATGGGCTTTATGCTCAGGTTGGCTTTACGGCTGTGAAGTCGCCGGAGCGCTACATGGAACGACATGATCCGAACGTTTACGAGAGGCGCTAGGAAAACGACATGAAGGATTCTGTTTCACACTCTGTCTCATATTCTGTTTCAACCCGAATGTATCTGCCGCTGTACGAAAATGATCCGCAGGTTGCTGCTGCGATCGACAACGAAGAACGGCGCCAGCACGAGGGACTGGAGCTGATCGCTTCGGAAAACTTTGTCAGCGAGGCCGTGCTGGAAGCGGCGGGGTCGGTGTTTACAAACAAGTATGCCGAAGGATATCCCGGGAAGCGCTACTACGGCGGGTGCGAGTTTGCCGACGTGGTGGAGAATTTGGCGCGCGACCGGGCCAAGCAACTGTTTGGCGCCGAGCATGCCAACGTGCAGCCGCACGCAGGATCGCAGGCGAACATGGAAGCCTACGCGTCGGTGCTGCAACCGGGCGACATTATTCTTGGGTTGAATCTGGCGCATGGCGGACATCTTACGCACGGGCATCATCTGAATTTTTCGGGCAAGACCTACAAGATTATTCCTTACGGCGTGACCAAAGAGACGGAGACGATTGATTACGACGCGTTGGAAAAGATTGCCGAGCAGGAACGTCCGAAGCTGATTATCGGCGGGGGCAGCGCCTATCCGCGCACGATTGATTTTGCGCGCATGCGAAAGATTGCGGACAAAGTGGGCGCACTTTTTCTGGTTGACATGGCGCACTTCGCGGGGCTGGTGGCCGGGGGCGCGCATCCTTCGCCGGTGCCGCATGCGCACATCGTTACTTCGACAACCCATAAAACATTGCGCGGGCCGCGTTCGGGGATGATCCTTTCGAAGGCGGAGTTTGGCGCGGCGATTGACAAGATTGTGTTTCCCGGAATGCAGGGCGGGCCTTTGGTGCACATCATGGCGGCGAAAGCGGTTTGCTTCCATGAAGCCATGCAGCCGGAATTCCGCGAATACGCGGCGCAAGTTGTCGCGAACGCCAAAGTGCTGGCGCAGGCGCTGGCGGAAGAAGGTTTCCGGATTATTTCCGGCGGCACCGACACGCACCTGATGCTGGTGGATGTTTTCTCGAAAGGGATGCTGGGAAGCGAAGCCGAAAAAGCTCTGGGCGACGCGGGCATCACGGTGAACAAGAATGCGATTCCGTTCGATACCAATCCGCCGATGAAGCCGAGCGGGGTGCGGATTGGCACTCCGGCGCTGACCACGCGCGGCATGAAGGAAGGCGAGATGCGGCAAGTGGGGCGGTGGATCGCCGAGGTATTGCTGCAGCGGGCGGACGCGAGCGTTGCGGGGAAGGTTCGCAAGCAGGTGCTGGAACTTTGCGAAGCGTTTCCGCTGTATGCGGAGCGGAGGGCGAAGGCGCAGGCGGCAATCAGGACGTAGCTGCGTCGCCGGTTCCGTGTCGCTGAAGTGGTCCTGCAGAACACTGTGAAGGAAGTACGACAACAGCAGCCGAGCGGTGGTTGAAACTCCTTTCGAGGCCGCAGGCGCCGCCAGCGGGCACGGGGTCCTTCGACTGCGTGACTGCTCCGCTTCGCGGAGCAGTCACTTCGCTTGATTGCATAACGACGTTGGCTCGTCGCGAGTAGATTGGTATGCGATGAAGAAGACCAAGGCTCGTGAGAGG
>JBAUAN010000215.1:0-4481 GCA_049675725.1 Candidatus Sulfotelmatobacter sp.
GCGCACCGCGTCCGCCGCAAACGCCAGCGGCTTCCTCCTAGTCTCCTTATCGAAAACGCCTCGGATCGAGATCCCGCTTCCCCCCTGCAGTCTGCCCCGAGGCGTTTCCGATCAAGGCTAGCGACAACACACCCGGAATCCCCGCCTTCGATCAGCGGTCAACGATCGCATTGGCATCGAGCCTAATTCTTCAGCTGAGGGGCGGACGGTTCTGGAAGGTTAGCCGACTACAGGCAAGTTGTCCGGTTGTGGTGAAGTCGAGTCGCTGCCATGGCGCAAACGTCACGATGCGAACGTTAACAAACCCGGCCCTACAAAGACGGGCAGATCGGCGATCGGGGGTTTACTCACAAGTGCCAACGAAGACCTTAGGACGAAGCCGCCGGAACCCTTCAGGATTCCGGCAAGAGTGATTGCTCGGGTTGCGGTTGCGGCTTTCGCCTCAGGGCCAGCGCGGAGATCAGCGTGATGACGAGCCCAATCGGGAAGGGATCAATGAACGTGAACACTGCGTTGAAGAATGGGTTTTTGTACAGCTCTTTGTATTTTCTGACCTGCTGCAGTTTTGCCTGGACGGCTGCCGGGCTCGCGCCCGAGGCGGTGAGCTTCTGAACCAAATGAGCGCCATATGCGTCCCAGAAACCAGGCAGGAAGTTGTAGTAGATCACTTCCCAGGTTACGACATAGATGCTGCAGGATATCAGCGTAATGGAGAGGCCGACGGCAAAAGCTTTTAAAAAGGTAATCTGACCATCGCCGATGTTGTCCCGGTAGGTTCGGATGCCGACAAACACCATCAAGAACGAGAGCACGATGGAGGTGTTGCCGATGATCGCGCCGCGGTCGAAGCCAATCCTGCCGCCGAAGGTCACCAGCGCTATCATCATCAGCGAGGAGATAGCGCCGGAAATCAGCCCGAAGGTGACGATGATCTTTCTCATATTCTCGTAATGTCTTTTATCCGATCTTGACCTTTCCACGTATGAGGTCGGCCCCATGCTCATACGGGCTCAGCGACCAGCCACGTCAGCTGGCGACTTGGATGCCGCTGGGATAACTACGATAAGGTTATCGCCCGCTCCGGGGTGAGTCATCCCAAGATAATCGAGGTTCGGTTCGGCGTCGAACCCGATGTCCTTCGTTGTCATGTTCGGCGCATAAAACATCAAGTGCGGAGGGAAAATGCCAGTGCCGTGCTCAGGGATGGCCCTCAAGCGGTTCTGGCTGGACATCATGTAGAGGAATCCCGGTTTGCTGGGATACTGGTAACGGCCTTCCCTATATCCGCTGGCGGCGTCTGCCTTGATTTCGGCCTCGGACTTGCCGTTTGTGCGCAGCTCTTCACCGTGCATGTAGACAAGCAAGAGAGTGCGGCTGCCTTCGGCGTCGAAGCACTGTGGCTCAATGGTTGTTTCTGCGGGCTTTACGAAATGCCGGGTAACAACACAGCTGAATCCGTTGCTGCCTTCGCGCGCTTTCTCGTAGCCTTTGGGGCCGAGAACATAAACTGTGGCTTTACTGGATACCTCGGCCGGGGCGGCGCTTTCAGCGAGTGTGATCTGCTGGTCACGTGGCATGGAGGCGTCGTAGACCCGGGGAAGTTCCTGGGCGGTTGCGGGAATGAGCGCAGTGCTTGAAAACAAGCCGATCGACAGAGTACCCACGACAAAGACCTTCATCGAATTCAGAGACTTCATGTTCGCTCCTTTTTTCAAAAAGTTCATATTTTCACAACTTCGTGTTTTCATAAATTTCGTGCCCGCTCGTATTGACCGGGCTCAACATACCGCATGAGGCGGGGTCGGTGTCGTCATCCTTTTGGCTGATTTTGGCGGCGGAGAGAAAAAATCATTCGTTTGGGGGAGCGGTTATTGGCGCGAACCGTGCTTGTGCACGAGTAAATCAGGGGAGAAGGCCGAATTCCTTGCCGAGTTGCACCGCTTGCGTTCGTCGTCTCGCCCCGAGTTTGTCGAAAACACGGCTGGAATGGGTTTTCACCGTGCTCTCGCTCACAAAAAGCTTCTCGGCGATTTCGCGGTTGCTCAGGCCCTGGGCGATCAGTTCAAGGATCTCAAGCTCACGGCGAGTGATATGGAGGTCCTCACGTTTTCTTCGGTCAGGGATGAACGGTCCCTCGGCAGGAACGGGGACCTCCCTCACAACAATTGTCTGGCGTTTTGCTGTCAGCTTGAGGCCAAGCCAGATGCCAAGAACGGCAAAGGTCGCGGCGATCAGTCCGCCGTAGATTTCGATGGAATGTTCGACGACCAGGAATTGATACTCGGTCCACCGGAGCAGAGCAATCAAGATTCCACCGATCAACCCGTACATGAGGACGTGGCGTTTCATAAGTTGCGGGAGGATTCGTTACCGAAATTATCGCACCCATGGTCCATGTAAGTCTTTGTCAAGGGGAAACGCAGTCCTCCGGACGCGCGCTTCGGAGGAGTGCGCACATCCTTAACGCAGTAGCTGATGGTCTTCTTGTGAACATCCAGCCCGATGTAATACATACTGTCCGCGGAAAGTTCTGCCCACCACGAATAGCTGTTTGCCGTCCTTGCTCGGAAGCGGTGTGCCCAACGTCAGCGGACTGAAAGTTACCTGGATTGGTTTTGTTTCGGAGCCAAAGAAATCGGACTTTCGCGCCAAAGCCCAGATTTGGCCGCGCGCACCAAAGACGAAATATTTTCCATCTGCTGTCCACTTGCCACAGCACTGCCGATCGCTCGGTTTGTTCCAGCCCGGAAGCAAGGTGTGTAATCCCGTTCCATCCACTGAAACTTCCCACAGCGTGCTCATGTTCCGAACGCTATCCCAGGCTGCGAATCGCAAATGCGCGTTGTCTGGGGACCAGACGGGATTATCGATCACAGCGGTGTCCTTCATTGTGATGATCCGGCGGGATTCGCTGCCGTCGGCCTTTGCCAGGAACAAGTCGGCGTGATTGACGTACGCGAGCATCGTGCCGCCAGGCGACCACGCAGCGGCGTTCCCCTCCGTGTCTCCTAACCGGCGAGGCGAGCCACCAAGAACAGGCAGACTCCAGAGCGGGCCTGAGGGCGGGTCGCCCTTCGCGTCAATCAGTAGAAGCTCAGACCCATTCGACGACAGGCTTGCTGGGACCATGTCGGGCGATTGCGTCGGAATGCGTGTAGGCTCACCGCCCGAAATCGCAATCGCGCCGACGGCGTGGGCAAGGTCTGTACCTAATTGGAGGTAAAGCCTGGAACCGTCGGTTGCGATCAACTGCTTCCGCTGGCCGTCATGTGTGAGCTGGACGTAGTCTGAGACTTTGGGTATAGCTTCAGGCCGCGTCCAAAAATACGCTAGTACGAGCGCTCCCAAGACTGCCGCGGCCGTCGCTCCGAGGATTGAGGTTCTGACAAGGCTCGACTTTTCCCTTTGCAGTGGCGGCCGATTCGCGGAGGAGATGGCTGAATCAGACATCGCTTCCAGCGCGAAGGCCAGGTCGTGGGCGGAGTGGAAACGCTGCTCTGGATTCTTCTCCAGACAGCGGTGCACTACGCGCTGTATACCAGGCGGTGTGCTCGGCGCAAGCTGGGCGACGGACTGCGGATCCTCGTTCAATATCGCGGCCATGGTTTCCGCTGATGTCGGCTTGCGGAATGTCTGCTTGCCCGTCACCATCTCGTAAAGGATCGTGCCGAAGGCAAAAATGTCAGAACGATGGTCGGCCGCTTGTCCCCGCACTTGTTCCGGAGACATGTAGCCCACCGTCCCCATCACCACGCCGGGTTTGGTTGCCTGCAGCGTGACAGTCTTTTCATCCTCCGATGCGGTGTGAACGAGCGTAAGTTTGGCCAGGCCGAAGTCGAGAATCTTGACTCGTCCATCTCTCGTGAGGAACAGATTCTCCGGTTTCAGGTCGCGATGAACGATGCCTTTCTCGTGCGCGGCTGCCAAGCCGTGGGCGATCTGCGATCCGTAATCAACTGCGGTGCGCAACGGGACCGGCCCGCGGTTAAGACGCTCACGCAGCGTCTCGCCTTCGAGCAGTTCGGTAACCATGTACGACGCACCCTCGTGCGTCGCCATCTGGTAAACCGCGAGAATGTTGGGATGATTCAGCGCAGCGGCGGCCCGCGCTTCCTGCTCGAACCGGCGCAAGCGCTCTGGGTCGGCGCTTACGGACTCAGGCAGCACCTTGATCGCAACTTCGCGATTCAATCGGGTGTCAAACGCGCGGTAAACTTCGCCCATGCCACCCGCACCCAGGGGTGAGTGGATTTCGCATTGGCCAAGAATCGTTCCGGCAGCAAGGGCCATGAGATTGTCGGGGGAATTATATTCTTTATTCCTTTAGCTGCCGTCGATGCGTGGCCGGCAACGCGGAAGTGGTCCAGAAACGCTAGTGCTGTAGGGGACGCGCCCCGCCCGACTCCCGAAATCTAGCTGCTACTTACTACGGGGCGCGTCCGATACAGCTGTTTGAAGGAAGCTGCCGGCGAGGAAGCGTT
>JBAUAN010000216.1:0-2100 GCA_049675725.1 Candidatus Sulfotelmatobacter sp.
ACGGGCAAACCAGAAATTGAGGTTTAGCCGAGTCTGACAGCCTCGACGGGTTCTCACAGCGGCGTATGAAAGGTCTGGTCTCAGCTAACACGTTATGTGCCCTTCGGAAATGCGAACCGCCCATTCCTCCGCACCACTGGGCGTCCTCGGCCACAAAATGACGAACGGCACAAAAGGCTGCTTATGTGCCTGGGCACATAAGCCGCTAGTTCGCTGAGGCTGTTTTCATCGAAGCGTTTGCGTGGGTTGCTCGACGACTCGATCAGAGCCGTCACGGGTACGTCGCGGTATCTGTATGAAGCGGTCAAGGATTGTGGTGGCAGACTGTGAGACACTGCCCGCAGCCCCGGTAGTGAATGCCTGGGAACCGCTCGTGGTGATGGTGCCGCCACCCTGCGTGATCTGGCCGGCCCCGGCAATCACACCCAAAGCGATCGAGGTACCGAAGATTTGGAGGTAGTGGTTGTTGACCTTATCTTTGAGCCCTTGCTCTCCAATCTGATCGAGACCCTGGAATTGGTCGAGATCGACGGAATAACCGTCTGGCCGTCGCCTTCGCATCCAAGCAACGCGCCCGAGGCAATGAAGGTTTCGCCATGCGGAACATAAAACTCAGATTGTCTAGGAAGCTGATTTTCATTTCGGGCTTGCTTGCCTGTTTTAGCTGTCACTTGAATTTGACCGATGAACAGAAGAAGCAGATCTATGCCGCGAGGGCAGTTCAACCACTCGTTGAACATCTTCGTCGGCATTTGGAGTTGACGCCACTCGAATCTTTGTCTAGCGCGCTTTTAAAAATTGAGGAACTCGATGCCTCATCGGCGAAGTTGTTTAGAGCGTATGATGAGTTTGTGGGTATATTGGCGGATGAGACTCTTTTGTCCGATGGCAAGACGCAACGGAAGCATCTAGAAGACCTAGCGGTTGAAGATCTAGACACCGATCCAGTCTTTCAAAAGGCGCGAGACATAAGCCATGACTTCCGTGATGCGGCCCACGAGATTTTCTTGAGATCGAAAACAGAGCTTTCACAATTAACGATTGAGTTTGGAGTTTTCTAGTGAGACTGATCGGCTTTTCAACCGGCGCCATCGCGTATTCAGATTTTCGAAGAGCCCTTGAAATGTTATCGAGGGAGCCCGTCAGTTGTGTAGAACTGTCAGCACTCAGGCTTTACGAAGTGGAGCCCTTGCTGAGCGCTGTCAGATCCTTAGATTTGCGACGTTACAAGTACGTATCGTTTCACGCTCCGAGCAAGTTTACTGCAGAGGAAGAGCGCCTTTTAGTCGAGCGGTTGAATTGCCTTCCAATCGATTGGCCTATCATATTGCACCCGGACACAATCTCCGATTTTGCACTGTGGCTGCCGTTCCAGTCTCGGCTGGCTATTGAGAACATGGACCGGCGAAAGCCAATAGGCCGAACGGTTGAAGAGTTGACATTGATTTTTGAGAAGCTGCCGAACGCTACGTTGTGCTTTGACATTGGGCACGCTCGGCAGTGCGACACGTCGATGACCGAGGCCTACAGGATTCTCAAATGTTTTCGGAGCAGACTCAAACAGATTCACATCAGTGAAGTGAACACGGCTAGCCAGCACGATCCGATATCTTTCGCGGCTCGACTGGCATTCCAAGAGGTTGCTTCCCTTGTTCCTCCGGGCGTACCGATTATTATCGAGAGTCGTGTTTCTGAGTCTGAAATCAGTCGCGAGATTCTTCGTGCGGCTGAGGCCCTTCCGGAATTCGATTCAGTTCTGACATCAGTCGGGTCCAGAAACGGCTCTAGCTGGGCTGTTACGAACGCCTAGTCCCTTCCATAACCGCTTCCACACCTGAACAAGCCCCCCGCCACCTGCAATCCTGATACGCCCGCTTATAGAATTCCCGTACGTCTCAATCATCTCGTGGAAAGTTCGCGCCGCTTTGTCGTGCTCGCCCGTCACGGTGGAATAGTAGTTCCCAGTAGTCATCAGCTTCGAACGATCGTTGGCGTGTTGCCTCAGTTCGAACGCCTTGGTGTAGTACTGGCTGGCGCGTCCTAGTTGATGAGGCTGAAGTAGTCGTCGCCCACGTCGTAATACGCCATTGCAAAACTGGG
>JBAUAN010000217.1:0-36484 GCA_049675725.1 Candidatus Sulfotelmatobacter sp.
AACGCTTCCTCGCCGGCAGCTTCCTTCAAACAGCTGTATCGGACGCGCCCCGTAGTAAGTAGCAGCTAGATTTCGGGAGTCGGGCGGGGCGCGTCCCCTACAGCACTAGCGTTTCTGGACCACTTCCAGTTTGCTGACGATACAGAAACGATTGGGTTGTACGCTTAAAATTGCGGGATTTAGATCGCGACGGCTCCCCCGTTCCACGGCGGAGATGCTTATGGGTTTCGCGGAACCAATGATTCGAAGGGTGGAATCGAGAAGGACGTAGTAAAGGCATGTTCCGGCGGTTGGGTTCCGGTTTGATTGCTTTTTGCGAGAATCTCCATCGCCAGTCCCGTAAGCGGTGGAATGTGAATCGTCGCCGTAAGCCATTTGTCGCGTACCCAGGCTTGGCCCGTCGCCGCCTGACCATCGCATCCGGTAAACGGTAAACTCAGCCATCGCGACCGCTCGGCTTCGTTGCTAATCTCCTGAAAAGCCTTGCGTGCTCCCAGGGCCATCGAGTCGTCCTGCGCGCCGACCAGGCTCATGGACGCGCTTTGTGAAGTGGCCATTTTCAGCCAGGAACGCACTGCCCGCCCGGCACTTTCCTCTGTCCAGTGTGCCTTCAGTATCTTCACTTCAATGTTCGACGGTTTCGTCTCCAGCATTCCGGATTCGCGTTCCTGGGCCGAGGAACTCTGTGTAGGTCCTTCAATGTACAAGACAGAACCGCCTCGCGGCAGCAACGCTGCGAATTGTCTTCCTTGAATGCGGCCAATCTCGAAGTGATTGGAACTAACAGCAAACACAGGCGCGCTTGCAGTCTTGCGGAGATCCGACAAGTAATCTGGTTTCCGGTTCAGGACCGCCCAACCGATTCCTGCAGCGCAGGCGGCCCGGGCTACCTGCGGAAGAGCTATACCTCCAAACGGTTCTACCACAATGGCGTCGGGTCGAGACTCAACTCGGCTTTGGATTGCTTTTAGGAGTTGCGTGCTCTGATTCACGGCGTCGTTATCGGCAAACACTATCTCCACATCGCTCCCCAGTTTCCGCGCGGTCTCTTCCGCGGTCTGGGCTTGTGCCATTTGGAAATCGTTCTCGCGGGTATGAAGCGACACCAGGAATCGGAGTTTTTTCGTCATTTCGCAAGTGTACCTGTACCCAGGCATCCACGAAACGCTCCTGACGATTCTGTCACGGCACAGGCGGACGGGTTCAAGACCACGGTCATGAAGAGCGTCGAAGTCACTGCGGGCAAGGCGGGGCGGGTGGACATCCGCCTCGAAATTGGCAATTGGGGTGGATGCTGCGAATATGCCGCGGCTCCAATGAAAACACTCGTCGTTGGAGGTTCGTCACTTTCTCTTTTTCTTCGCATCGTGAGAGACATTGTGTGCATCCAAGGAAACTGGCATCTTCACCTGCCGCTCGCATTCACACTGAATTCATTGAACTGGATCAATCGAGATGACCGTCGCGAGAGTGTTGCAGAATTCATTGGCTGTGATCGCCCTGACAACTTTCATGGCCGCGCAGACGTCCGTGCCTTCGATAGCCTTCCGCCAGCCGCTCGATGACGCCTGGTGGACCGGCCCTTTGCTGGCGCCGAACGCCTCGACGCTGCCGCAAGGTCACGTGCTGGTCGAGCCCTATCTTTACGACGTGATCACCGAGGGTTTCTACAACTCCACAGGCACTCGCGTCAGCGCACCGCACGAGAACGGGTACGGATCGCTCACCTACATCAACTACGGCCTCGTCAACAAATTCACGGTAGGAGTGATCCCCACATTCGGCTACAACGAACCGGGTAACGGACCCAGCAGCGGGGGCGTCGGCGATCTCATGGTGCAGGCCCAATATCGGCTCCACTTGTTTCATGAGGGCGGCTGGCTCCCCACAACTTCGGTCAACGTGCAGGAAACGCTTCCGACCGGAAAGTACGATCAACTCGACCGCCCCAGCGACGGCTTCGGCGCCGGCGCGTACACGACTACCCTCGGTCTCTACACACAAACTTTTTTCTGGATGCCCACCGGCCGCATCCTGCGCACGCGCTTCAACGTCACGCAGGCGTTCTCCAACTCAGCCGATGTTCGGGATGCGAGCGTCTACAGCACGTCCCAGGGATTTCGCGGACATGCCAGCCCCGGCGCCGCCCTGCTCGTCGACTTGGCCGCCGAGTACAACGCGACCCGTCATTGGGTACTCGTCATGGAAGGTGTTTACCGGCACCAATACAACACGCACGTGGCCGGATATAACATCGCGAGTCCGAACCTTCCGATCCTGCTCAATTCGGGATCCAGCCAGGGGTTCGGCCTGGCTCCTGCCATCGAATACAACTTCAACAGCCGCGTGGGAGTAATCCTTGGTCTGCGCCTGTTCCCTGCGGGCAAGAACACAACCGACTCGATTACGCCCGCGATGGCCGTCAACATTGTTCACTGATCGATATGCTTAGGCTGGGGTTGGCTTGGCTTCTGTGGGCGCAGCGCAGCACGACTTCTGCGGATCAGCGGAACTCTACGCGCTTTTGAACACGCCTGAAACAATGTTTCCAAAATCGAGTCCCGCGAATATTAGATTTCTCAGATACCGGAGCTGAAAGTTTGTGACGGGTGATGACTTCCGTGTGGCCCGTGAATCCGCCTGGAGTGTTTACCGTGCGGATCTGCCTCAGCTAATTCGTCCCGAGCAGGCCGACTTTACGGACTCGGTAATGCGACAGCGCGGTTCATGCGCTCGGCAAGGCCTCCGGTGTTTACTCGCACCGCAGGGCCGCATTGGGATCGACGCGAGTGGCCCGAAGCGCTGGAATCCAACTGGCGACTAGCGTTGCAGCCAGAAGAATCAGGGCGACCGCCACAAACGTGAAAGGATCTCGTGGGCTCGAGGTCGAACTGGAAGGGAGCGAATGACCACAACACGAGCGTCCATGTCTAGTCTAAGAATCCCAGAGTTCCACTCTGGGAGTATCAAAGGGCAACAGTTCGGACGTTTGACGGTGCTACGTCGGTCCTGCGTCTCAGGAGTACGATCTATACCGCATCCCCGTGCTGGGTGGAACTCCACAACTTCTGGTCAAGGATATAGACACGAATCCAAGTTTTTCTTCCGATGGGCGGCGTTTCGCTTTCATACGCGCCAACGATCCCGACCCTGGCAAGTACCACCTCGTCATCGCAAATGCCGACGGCAGCAACGAAAAGAGCATTTTCGCTGGTCCCATGGCCAATGCGATGTCGGATTCAGCCTGGTCGCCGGATGGGAAGACGATTGTCGGTACGATCTTCGATCAGGCGAAAGGCAGCATAAGCGCAGTGCTTTCGATTGATCCGGACACCGGTGCCGAGAGGACGATATCCAGGCCGCCATACACAGTGCTAAGGAACCTGTCCTGGCTGCCCGACGGAAGAGACTTGGCAGTCACTTACTCAAGCATGGAAACAAACTTCAGCCGGCGGCAGGTTGGGCTGATCAGTTATCCGGATGGCAAGTTTCGTCCAATTACCGCCGACACGAATGACTATGCCAACTTGAGTGTCTCCGCCGATGGCGCGACCATTGCCACTCTCATGCGCCAGGCGGTGCGCGACGTCTATGTGAGTTCAGGCCTGAAAGCCGATTACTCCGATGCCAGGCAGGTGAGTTCGGGAGACCCCGTGCCGGTGGTCGCGTGGACGAGAGACGACAATCTGCTGACGGAGCAGGGGTCATCCATTCGGGAGATCAGCCCGAACGGCGAACTCAAGGGCGAGATCGCTTCCGAAAAGGAGTCTGCGGCGATGCAGCCGAACGGCTGCAGCGACGGCCACCTTGTTTTCGCGCGCAGGATGTTGAAAACCCTCTCGGTGAACATCTGGCGCAGTGAAGCGGATGGCACCGGATTGCATCGTCTCACCGAGGGCAAGACAGATATGTATCCGATGTGCTCCCCGGATGCGAAAACCGTCTTTTATATGGATATGACCGTTCCTGCCTACATGAAAGTGTCCATCGACGGAGGCCAGCCGGAACGAGTTACAAAGGATTTTGCGGCGTACGACGCTGGTTTTGATGTTGCCCGCGACGGAAAGACGGCTGTGCTGGGCACCTACGATTTCAAAGTGCAGAGGCCAACGATCTCCCTGGTTTCTCTTGATTCCGGCCAGGTCCTGCGAAGGTTCGAATACGACCCGCGGCATCAGGGGCAACCCCGCTTCAATCCCGACGACAAAGGTATTGTCTACCCTGTCCGTGAAAAGGGAGTGGACAATTTGTGGCTGCAGCCGCTGGACGGCCGCCCCGGCCGACAGTTGACGAACTTCGGTTCCCTCAAAATCTACTCTTATCAATGGTCGCCCGATGGCAAGAGCCTGGCCCTGGTGCGCGGAGATTCTCCTTCGGATCTGGTATTGATTCAGAATTCTCCAGGGAAGTAGCCAGAACTACTCATGCCAGACGATGCCGCGAATTGCGCCGCGTTTCGATGAATGAGACGGATTTAATGAGCTTTGGTACCGCCTTGGATTGTGCCCGGTACCGGCTTGCTGATTTCGCTCCCGGTGACTTCGCGGCGTTCATTTAGTGCACCATCGGGAATTACCACCGCCACCCAAGGCGTCTTCGGCGAGACTAAATGGGCATGCCAGACGGCCTCTCGAACTCCTCCAGAAGTCAGATCGATCTCCAGGTTGCCAGATTCTTTTAGGGTGAGATTGTCGCTGCGTAAGGTGAATGTGTGACGACCAGCGCCTTCGGCCGAGACTCGCAATACGATTTCATTGTGCCCGAGATCCTGAGAGACCACACTGAAGTCGAGCACGCGGTCAGGACGCAGATCAATATCATAGAATCCGCCCGGGAGAACGGTAACGCTGGTGTGCGCTGAACCCTGCCGCACATCGTAGTGACCTTCCGGCAAATGAATATCGAATTCGCCGTCACGCGAACTGAGGGTTGCGGTTGTTACCTGACCACTCTTTTGTTCGCGGAACGTGACTGGGTCACGGCTTCCAGGATTGGCCTTTCCCCGCACGGTGGCGGGCACACTGATATCTTCCATCAACCATATCCACTGCCCGACCGGTTGGGTCCACACCTCTTTATAAGTCCAGCAAATTTGGGTGGGCCAGTAGGGGGCGTCATCGAAGCCTTTGGTTTCAATGCCAACCGGAAGCGCGCCCACCATTTGACCAGACCGAACGCTGTACAACGGCGTCCAGTCGTATCCCTCGCCGTACATCACGCTGGCGGCAAAAGGGTTGCGGCCGACCAACCATTGAGCCTGTTTCTGGGCTAAGTTTTCGGCTTCCAAATCACCTCGCAGCTGTCCCGCCGCCGAGAGTGCTTTGGCTTGCGAGAGCAGAACGCTGGAGTTGCCACGAAAATCAAACCACACTGGAAATCTGCGCAGATAGTTCTCGCCACCAAGGGGAATTCCGCGCCGCACTTCCTGCACATAAGCATCGCGGTCGGCGGCCCGAAGCGGCGTCCAATTCTTGGCTTCGGGGATAAGGCGCGCTTCGCTCTCGCGATATATAGCCGCCGGCAAAACCGCATAAGGCTCATCGACGACAGCTGCTGATTTCAAATAGTACTGTGAGTGCAAGACGACGGCCGAGTACCACTTCATCCATTTGTCATGGTCCGGGAAGGCTTCACATAGACGGATGAGAGCAATGATCGGTTCCTGCTCCTGGCCGATGTGAAAACGATGGAAGAGATTCTCTCGCTTCGGGCTGGTGTAGAAGTAACCGGTCAAGGGAATCGTCCAGGGCTGCAGCGTGCGCTCCTGCGAGCTAAGCACCAGATCGCCCAAGACGATGGCTTCCTGCGCGTAACGATCGTCTCCAGTCGCCACGTAAAGCTCAACCGATGCGACCACCCCGAATGAGATACGCTCTAGTTCGTCTTTCGCTCCGTAGACTTCAGCGAGTGGAGGCGCGGTCTTCAGGCCCTCGACCGCATACTTCCAATCTTCTTCCGCGATCACGAGGCTTCGGTTCGCCAACTCTGGATCGCTGTCCTTTAATACACGCGCCGCAAGGGCTTCCACTCCGCTGACGCGGAAGTTCCATTCCGGGTCGTTGACGGCTTGGCCGAAGCGATCGTCGGACGTTCCCATAATGCCATCGGTCCAGTAACTCACCAACTGGCCGGTGCTGCGATAGCCGCCGCCAAATCGCGTTTTGAGCACCCAGTTCAAGCCCCACCGCGCTTCGGCCAGCAGACGATCCGAGAGGACGGGATCTTCGCGGTGTTGTCTCAGACTGTCTGCCAGCGACAACAGGGCGTACACCATTCCCGGCGTATTTCCGGTCGCAGAGAGATCCCCGGCATCGTGGTATCCACCGTTGACGACGATGCGCTTGTCGTCATGAATTGTGTAGATATCCTGATGACACCTGCCGTGAATGCCCGGAATTTCGGTTCCGCAGCGCTCGCTGTACATGAAGTTGATCGACTTCCAGATGCTGTCGAGCCAGGCATCGTCCCCAATGCGAAACGAGCGAGTCAGTGTATCTCCCGCTTTGATCGCATAGGTCCCCGGCTCATGGATTTCAGAAAAATCCAGCACTTGATAGTTGCCCAACGGAGTTGTGGTTTGCGTGACCGGTTTGGTCAAGACGATCTGGCCGGTTTGAGTGTTAATGACAGAGAATTCGTGGGCTGTCAGATCGCTGGCGATCGCGGATTTCGAGGAGCCCGAGGTATAGCCGCTGTGGCTGAATGCAATCTTTCCCGACGCAACATCCCATCCTTCCACGTGATCGGCCACCACGCTTTCTAATTCCAGTTGATCAATATCCAGAATCGTTTGGTCACCGGGGTCGGGAAGTTTCTTGGGGAGGCTGTAGGCAAATTCAAGTGCGGTGACACGATCGCGATCGAGGGGAGCGATTTCCCACACGACATGATTCCAGACATGGTTGTTCAGAATGATCGATTCATGCCGCCCCTCGTTGTATTGGTCGGGCAATTTGTGGGAGCCGTCATTGTGCAGCACGAGAGAACAAGAGATAGCGGGCGCACCAATGATATCGGGGTAGACCCAGAGCGAGATGCGGTTGTATCGGCTCCAGTCTTCGCCAGGAAACTTTCTTGTCGCCACAAGATCTTCCCACTCCCCGCTACCGTCAACTTGGGCGACATTGGTGGTAGAACGGATTCGCAACGAATGCTGGCCATCTTTGACGTGGGCGTCGGACAAGGTCATCTCTCCCAAGCCGGCGAACGACCATGCGGAGAGGTTCTCCATACTGTCCAACACACGCGAGTCGAGAACCTTCTTGTTCAGCCATCGGAATTCAGCGCCGTCTTCATACGTCGCCTGCATCGGCATAACGGGCGCGACTTGCTGTGCCGTGAGCGACGTGCCCCAAAGGATACAAAGGAAAGTGGCAATGCCGAACTGGCGTGCCTTGCGTGTCCAGTTCCTCCATATTGATTCGATATCCATGATCGGGCCTTGCGCCTCCATGCGATTCGTTGCACGACCGATTGATCTCTAGAAGTTGACGTGTGTGCGCTGTCGTTTTGCCGTGTATGTGAACTTGTCCCCTTACCGGGTTGGGTCCCCATGATACATTCCATGGAACCCAGTTGAATAGAACCGGCTGCGTGGAATCAGGAAGCCCAAAGACCCCGTCGTTCGAGGTTGCGGAGCTTGCCCAGCTACGTCGCTTGCAGGAGGATTAAGACTGTGACACAGAGTCGTGCGGCTTCGCGCTCAGCCTTCGCGCTTGGATTTGCTCTCGGGATCATTTCGCTCGTCTGCCGGACGGTTGGCGCGCAAGCCGCGCCGGCGTCGACCTCGAGTTCGATTGAGATCGTCGCTCAGCACAATGCGGCGATGAAAACACGCGATGGTGAAACCCTCTACGCCGATATTTATCGCCCTAAGTCTCCCGATAAGTTCCCCGTCATTCTTATGCGCACGCCCTATGACAAGAGCGTTGATTGGGCTGTCTCTTCCGTTTTCCAGATGGTGCCGCGCGGATACGTGGTCATCATCCAGGACGTTCGGGGCCGTTATACGTCGGGGGGAGAATGGTATCCGTTCAAGCATGAGCAAGCGGATGGGTATGATGCTGTCGAATGGGCGGCTGCGCTTCCATTTTCAGATGGAAAAGTCGGTATGATGGGCGCCTCTTATGTGGGCGCGACGCAGATGCTGGCTGCGATTGCGCAACCTCCGCATCTGGTTGCGATTGCTCCCAATGTGACTGCGAGCAACTACCACGATGGCTGGACGTATCAAGGTGGAGCGTTCGAGCAATGGTTCGATCAAAACTGGACGTCTCAGCTGGCGCAGAATACTCTGCAGCGATTGATCGAGCAAAACACGAATGCGCTGGTCGGCACGGCCGCGCTTCCGCTCGCAAACTATCCAGTGTTCAATTTCGGCCAGTTGCCTGCTGACGCACAACTTACTGCCGCGGTCGCGCCCTACTACCTGGACTGGCTGGCGCATCCCGATTACGACGACTACTGGAAGCAATGGTCGATCGAGGAAAAGTTTTCGACGATTGCCGTTCCCATGCTGCAGGTCGGCGGCTGGTATGACATTTTCAGTGCCGGCACATTGCGCAACTACATGGGTGCTAAAGCCCACGGATCGACTGATGCAGCGCGCACGCAGCAGCATCTCCTGATGGCGATTGGTGGTCATGCGGGATTCGGCCGCCGCATCGGAGATGTTGATTTCGGCCCGCACGCCATGGAGAACGGTTATACGAACGTGATCCTCGATTGGTACGATTTCTTACTTAAAGGGATCAAGAACGAGTTCGCCACGGACAAGCCGGTGAAGCTCTTTGTGATGGGCGCGAATGAATACCGCCAGGAAGACGACTGGCCGCCGCCGCAAGCTCAGCGTACGAAATATTTTCTGCATTCCGCGGGCAAGGCGAACTCGCTCCGGGGTGATGGCGCTCTCTCCACGAATGTCCCTAAGTCCGAACCGGCCGACGCGTACGTGTACAACCCCGCGAATCCGGTGCCGACGGTCGGCGGGCCGCTTTGCTGCGACGCTGAACACATGGAGCCCGGGCCGCGCGACCAGCGTTCGGTGGAGAATCGCGATGACGTGCTGGTGTACTCGACAGGTCCGCTGGCGCGCGATTTGGAAGCGACTGGCCCGATTACTGCGGACCTCTTCGTGAAATCCTCAGCAGTGGATACCGATTTCACCGCAAAGCTGGTCGACGTTGCGCCCGACGGTTTCGCGCAGGATCTGACCGAAGGTATTCTTCGCATGCGTTACTGGGCTTCGCCTGAGCATGCTGTGCTGATGAATCCTGGACAGATCTATGAAATATCTCTCGATCTGTGGGCCACGAGCAACGTCTTTCTGCGCGGGCATTCGCTGCGCCTGGAAATTTCCAGCAGCAATTTTCCGCGCTTCGACCGCAATCGTAATACGGGGGAAGAGATCAGGTTTGCGCGAAACTCTGTTTCCGCCAGCAACACCGTTCTTCACGACGCAGAACATCCTTCGGCGCTCGTGCTTCCGGTGATGCCGGCGAAATAGTTGGGAACGAATAAGAGCCGGTGTGGATTTGCGTGGCGAAGAAGAAAAAAGCTTTAACCATTGGGGGCGCAGGCAGAATCCGCGACTCCCGCGATATAAGCACTACACCGGCGAAACTTGCCTTAGCGGAATCTGCGGATCAAGAGCGCGTGCCGGTCCGACCGGTAGAGACCAAGCCCATAGAGCGCGGCCTTTCCTTTGGCATGACATTTGCTCGGTGTAGCTCATCAGCTTGTTGAAATCGATTTTTGGCGGGGCTACGAACGTAGCCGCCCCACGACGACGCACGACCATGCCTTCGCGCTCCAGTGCCGCCAACGCATGGCGGGCCGTCATGAGGCTAACCCGATGAATCTTCGCAAGTTCCCGTTTCCGAGTTGACCGTATCTCCGGCCTTCAACTGCCCGCACTCGATCCGTTCTTGTACGCTGGCAGGCCCTTTCGCCGGGATTCTGGCATGAATTTCTCCCTTCGAACACCTGAACCATACTGCAGCAGTGCTATATAGCTCAACGCGAAATTACAAGTAATCCATTTCCGGGCTCAAGTCCTCTCAAACCGTGGAAGAACCGAGTGTGGCCGATGAGATTTGGGTTGAGCAGCGAATTATTCAATATCGAGCAGCGATTTCTCCAATGTTGCGGATAGGGCCTCTTCGCGCTCGCATTATCCCCGTCTCTCATAGGCAGCAGGTGTCGATGTAGAAAGTACTGCCGGGCAACGACAAGAAATTTACGCCCGGCTTGCATTTTCTTCTTGACTTAAGCAAACGACGTGCTATATAGCATGACGCCACGCTGTTTTCTGGGGAAAAGTGTAAAGAGGAGGTTCTGCCATGACGGGACGACGGTCAGTTGTAATTTGCTACCTGCTGTTTCTTTCGATAGCGCTTGCGGGCGCCCTTCAATCTGCCTGGGGTCAGGAAGTTACCGCTTCCATCACCGGCACGGTGATCGACCCGAGTGGCGCGGCTGTGGCTGGGGCCACGGTTAAGGCGACCTCAAAGGAGCAGGGCATTAGCTATACGGCCGAGACTAATGAGTCTGGCTTGTATCGGATCTCGCAGCTTCCCGTTGGCACTTATGACCTCAAAGTCGAAAAAAGTGGGTTCGCTGTGACGTCCTATCCCGCGTTCGTTCTTACGCTCAATCAAGTCGCGCGTATCGACATAACCTTGAAAGTTGGGCAGACCACTGAAACGGTAGAAGTGACTGCGGCCGCTCCAGTCCTGGAAAGGGAGACGACGCAAGTCGACACCATCATCAATGCGGCAACCAACGATAATCTTCCTCTCGCCTCGCGCAACTACGTACAGTTGACTCTGCTTGCGCCAGGCGCTGTATCGACGGACCCGAGCAGTTTTAATAACGGCAACAATACCGCCGGATATGGCGGTCGTCCCCTCATCAACGGTAACCGCGAGCAGGCTAACAATTTCCTGCTCGACGGCATGGATAACAACCAGGTATCTGACAACCTGCTTGGGTATACGCCGGCTCCGGATGCGATCCAGGAGTTCAACCTCATCACCAACAACGCCCCGGCAGAGTTCGGAAACTTTGAAGGTGGCATCGTGAACGCGACGATCAAGTCGGGCACGAATGGCTATCACGGCGATGCTTGGGAGTTTTTCCGCAACAACGTTCTGAATGCCAACAGCTGGTCGAACGATATTCATGTGGACCCCGGAACGGGACTGTGGGCCCCCCTTCCCAAAGCCCAACTGCGCTGGAATATGTTTGGCGGCACCTTTGGTGGGCCAATTATCAAGAATAAACTTTTCTTCTTCGCCGACTTTCAGGATCAGCGATTTGACATTCCAAGTTCGCAGGGTACGGATACCGTCTTTACCACCGCCGAACGTGGGGGAGACTTTAGCGCTCTGTGTATCGATCCGAGCAAAGGGGGCACTTTCGTAGGCGGCGTCTGCACGAATGCGACTGCGGCAATGACGGGAGTTCAGTTGTTCAATCCCTGCGCGTCTTTTACCGCGCCGTGCACTTCCTCATCGACGCCCGCCGCTAACCGCAGCCTCAATCCCTTCCCGAACAATCAGATTCCCACTGTGATGCTGAGCCCGGTAGCAAGCGCTTTGTTTGGCTCGAGTCTATATCCGACCGCCCTCGGTACCGGCCTGCAAAGCAATGCGGTCAATACGAGCAATTCGGCCGAGAATGAAGTGCAAGGCGATCTCAAGATCGACTTCCGGCCTACGCAAAAAGACAATATTTCCTATCGCTTCACCCGGGCCTATCAGAACAATCCATCCGCCAATTCACAGGAGCTCTTGTCTAACGCCTATGCCACGACGCCGATTTACAACACAGTTGGCGACTGGAGTCGCACGATAGGAACCAATCTGGTGAACGATGCCCGCATTGGCTGGAGCCACATCACGCTGAATAGTGGTAATAGCTGGGCATCCGGCGTCGGGCAGTTTGGCAACACCCTGGGGATCGGCAATGGCAACCCTGGATCGCTACCTGGCTTGCTCAATCTCGCCTTCAGCAACACAGCGGTTGGCAGCATAGGCGCCGCGGAACAAACCCAGAGCTTCGATGACCACGTGTGGCAGTTCGAGGATGGGGTGAGTTGGAATCACGGGCGGCATACCTTCAAGTTTGGGGGTCAGTTTTGGCACGAGATTATCAAGACGTTCTACGCCGGCAACAACGGTGAGCTGGGTCTCATGGATTTCAACGGACAGTTCACGAATAACCCTTCGTCCACCCCGCCTCCGTTTCAGATTTCAGGCGATGGTGGCGCCGATTTCTTCCTCGGCCTTGATTCTCAATACGGTCGCGGCGTAAGTACCGGCGCGACCTGGCAGCAATCCAGCAACGTGGTTGGCATTTACGCCCAGGACACCTGGCGCCTCACGGATCACTTCACCTTGAATCTCGGCCTGCGCTACGATGCGCACTCGCCGTGGGTGGAAGCGCACGATCAGCAGGCGAATTACAACATTGCCACCGGGAATATCGACCTCGCTGGCAAGAACGGAGCGAGCCGCGGCCTCTACGACGGAACCTGGGGAGGCAAAGACTTCCAGCCGCGCATCGGGTTCGCCTGGACTCCGGAGGCATTGGGCGGGCACACGGTAATCCGCGGCGCCTTCACCGTTTCGTCGTACTTGGAAGGTACCGGCACGAACCTTCGGTTGACGCTCAATCCGCCATTCACTCCGGCAGAAATCAACCAGAATTACGCCGGCTCTTCACTGCCTGCCACAGATTCGACGGATGGAATTGTGGGTTCGGGCACGTCGGCATCTTGCGCGGCGCCTGCGTATGCTTGCTACGCGAACGCCTTTCTTCGGGTGTGGGACCCGAAAGTGCAGCCTGCGATCGCAGATGAATACAACCTCACGATCCAACACCAACTCCCCGGTAATACCACCGTCCAAGTCGGCTACGTGGGGCAGAGGGGAACTCACTTGATGGTCCCATTCGACTATGCGCAGAGAACGCTAGTGCCGTACTCCGCGGGTTGCACGCACGTGACTGTGAGTGATCCGACTACGCCTTGCGTCGGCGGGCCAAGCCCCTATTTCGCAGCCAATCCGACGCTCTACAACGTGTTGGGCGGCGGCGGCCCGGATGCGACGGTTTCAGGCACCAAGTCCAACGGCACGATGAAATACAACTCATTGCAAGCCGTGCTGCAAAAGCAGATGACTCACGGTTTGCAGTATCAAGTCTCGTACACGTTCTCCAAGTGCATGTCCGACAGCACCGGTTATTACGGCGCCTGGAACAATGCTCTGAGTGCCTCGGCATACTGGCAGAACGTCTACGACCAGAGGGCGGAATATGCGCCGTGCTACTACGATGCGACTCACGTGCTGTCAGCCTATGCCGTTTACGATCTTCCTTTTGGCCGCGGCAAGATGTTGGGGAAAGACGCCAACCGGGTGGTCAATGGAGTGATCGGAGGATGGGAAGTCAGCCCCATCGTCTCCTTCCGAACCGGCTGGCCAATGCCGATTTTCCCTTCCCAGGACAATTCAGGTACCTTCGGGCGCGGAGAGCGAGCAGACTGCAATGGCATCGCACCAATTACGAATACCTTCTTACCGGGAATAGGCCGTCAGTGGTTTGTCAACAGCGGACAATTCACCGACGCGCCAAATAACACCTTCGGGAATTGCTCGCCGCAACTCTCAGACCTACGTTCGCCGCATTACGCGGACGTCGACATGAGTTTGCACAAGGACTTCCCAATTATGGAGCGGTTCCGGTTGCAGTTCCGAACTGACTTCATCAACACGTTCAACCATGTCCAATACAACGCGCCGAATACGAGCATAGGGCCCACCATGGGGCAGATTACCAGTGCCCAGCCCCCGAGGAACATACAACTTGCTTTGAAACTCTATTTTTGAAAACAGAACAAGTATAATGATGCAGGCGGCAACCCCGCCTGCATCTTTGTTTTTGTTCGCCTGATTTTCAGAGAGGGCCCGCGCAGACTCCTTTGCTGATGGCTAGATTTTTGGGGAAGACCGCCGCATTTCTTGCCTTAGCCGGTAATCTCTGGTTAGCCGCCTTCGTTTCCGCGCAGACCTCCAAAGCAGTTCCCACCTCCCGAGTTCCTTTATCTCCCGAGAAAGCAGTCAGCCTGGCGGAGCAAGGACACTGCCGGGAGAGCATTTCTGGTCTTAAGCACGCAATGGGCAGCACTTTTGCTGCCGAGATGCGGAAACAGGCGGGCGTGCTCGGCGTGCGCTGTTCCCTGGCGATTGACGACCGCGACTCCACGACTGAGTTCATCCGCTTGCTGAGCAGGCAATTTCCCAAGGATCCGGACGTACTGTTTGTAATCGTCCATGCCTACTCGGATTTATCAACGCGGACCGCTCAGGAGCTTGGACGGACCGCTCCAGACTCATTCGCTGCGCACAAGCTGAACGCAGAAGCTCTTGAAATGCAGGGCAAGTGGGAACCGGCCCAGTTCGAATACGAGGCGATGATCAAGAAGGACCCCAATGCTCCGGGCATTCATTTCTTGCTCGGCAGGCTGCTTCTGTCGCGGCCAGATGCGGGACCAGATGTTGCGGAACGTGCGAAGCAGGAGTTTCTGAAGGAAATCCAAATCGACCCGAACAATGTGGGTGCTCATTATATTTTAGGTGAGCTTGCCCGCCGGGACGGGAAATGCGACGAAGCGATGCCGAGATTTACCCAGGCGACGAATCTCGATCCCAACTTTGCCGAAGCCTACCTGGGTCAAGGGCTTTGTCTCGTTACTGTGAAGAAATATGAAGAGGCAATTCCACCACTACGCAGCGCGGAACGGCTGATGCCGGAAAATCCAGAGGTCCACCACGCGCTAGCTACAGCGCTAGAGAGATCCGGGCACAAGGATGAGGCACAGAAGGAGTTTGCCATTCATGAAACCTTGCGTTCCGCAGCCGGGTCCGAGAAGCCGGAATAGCGCCGGCGAGATGCGGCTTGGCGATACATTTCCGAACTGAATCATCGCTGAGGTTCTTCCACTGTCAGAATCTGATCGGCTGCAACCTCGTGCAACACCTGTTTGATACCACTAGGCCAACGAATTTCCAGGTCTTTGATGACCCGGTTCTTTCCCAGGCCGAAGTGTACCCGGCTGTCGCTCGACGCGCTGTATCCGACCGCCGTTGTTACCTCGTTCCACTGCGACAGCCCATCTTCGGTAGTAAGGTGAATCTGCGCGCCGATTCCCATGCGATTGCTCTTTGTTCCTACGAGTTTCAGGAGAATCCAGTGATTGCCGGTTTCGGAGATGTTACGAAGAATTTCAACTTGCCCGCCGAGAACGGTGACCACCGCGTCAATATGACCGTCATTGAAAAGATCGCCAAAGGCCACGCCGCGATGTGCGGCCTCTTCCTGAAAGTCCGGTCCGGCTGACGGGCCAACTTCGGCGAATGTACCGTTCCCCAGATTGCGAAAAAGGGAATTCGGCTCGGGATATTTGCGGTTGCCCAGTTCGCTGATGTTATCGAGCACATTAGAACGCGCCACAAACAGGTCTTTCCAACCGTCATTGTCAAAATCAAACATGCCATTGCCCCAGCCAGACATTTCTTTTGTTGCCTGCAGTCCGCTCGCCTGCGTGAGATCGTCGAATTCTCCATTCCCTTGATTGATGAGCAACGGAAACGTCTCGTGTTCCACAGCCGTGTACCATATATCGGGGCGCCCGTCGTTGTTCACATCCCGGAAATCGGAACCCATCCCCGACAGGGCCAAACCGTTCGTCGCATACGCCACTCCCGCTTGCGTGCCTACTTCTTCAAACTTCTTTCCGCCTAAATTGTGAAAGAGGAGTCCCGGTGAAGTATCGTTAGCGACGAACGCGTCGAGGAAGCCATCGCCGTCGTAGTCGGCAAACGACACGCTCATCCCCTTGCCCATGTGCTCCGAAATCCCGGTTTCTTTGGAGACATCCGTGAACGTCCCATCTCCATTGTTACGGTACAGAGTGTTGTGCAGCGATGCGTAAAGCTTAGGATGACAGTAGCCGCGAACTCCGCTTTTCACATGACAGTAGGGATCCTTGTTGACCTCCCAGACACAGTAGTTGACTACGAACAAATCCAGATTGCCGTCATTGTTGTAATCGAACCAGCCTGCCCCGACAGACCACATCTTTTTGCCATTCATCTCGGCACCAGCGAGACCTGCCTTTGCAGTTACATCGGTAAACGTGCCATCACCATTGTTATGAAAGAGTTGGTTACCGGTTACGTTGGCCAGAAAAATGTCCGGGCGTCCATCGTTATCGTAGTCCCCGACAGCTACGCCCATACCATAGCCCGCCCCAGAGAGTCCAGCGCGCTCGGTAACATCGGTGAACGTGCCATCGTGATTGTTGCGATAGAGCCGGTTCCAGTAAGCCGGCGACTCCTTCCGCAGGGAAGGAATTGCTGCTCCGTTGACAAGATAAATATCCAACCAGCCGTCGCCGTCGTAGTCGAGCAACGCCACTCCGCCGACCATAGTTTCGATCTGATTCTTGTTCGGTGTCGGCGAATTACGGGTGATGAAGTTGATGCCTGCTCTTGTAGCAATGTTTTCGAATCGGATGGCCGATGGAGTTGGTGCGCGGGCCAATCGCAGCGCACCCAATCCGAGAGCAAGAACGATGATGAAATAACGCATGATACGGAATATGCCTGGCCGGCGCCGGCGGAATCAGCGGACCATCCCGGGCGCATTTACGAAATCTGCGGTAAGCACAAATTGTATCAGTTCCAAAACACCGCCAGAAGCTGAGCCGCTCAACGTCCATGCAGGTTCCTCCGGCGGTCTCGGCCATAGTCCGACCAACCAAGAAATCGTGGGATGGGAGACGATTGGAGGCTCTTCAGTTCAAAGGCGGGCAGTATCTTCGACGCTCTCAAGCAGAAGCGCATATCACACCGGATCCGTACGGTTATGTTTTCTTCGAGACGCGCTATGATGCCTTGAACGATTACCGGAACAGCACCTCCCACCATCCTCTCACCCTCATGTCCGCACTCATCGCGAGGTATCCTTTCGCCGTCGCTGCTCGCTTGCCTTTATTATTTCGCTCAAATCCACGACCGGCCGTATCTCAATCGGTCCAAGTCCATGCTTAAAGCCTGGTTGCTGTGAGACAAGCTGAACGGCATGATTGAGGTCTCGCGCCTCAAGGATTTGAATGCCCCCAAGCTGTTCCTTGGTTTCCGCAAAGGGGCCGTCGGTCGTCGCGACTTTGCCGTTTTTCCAGTACAGGGTCAACGCCGTCCCCGGAGGCTGAAGAGGAACTTCGGCGACAAGATGTCCGGTCGCGCGCAGATGGTCGTTGTACTCAAAGCATTCGTCGAACGTTGCGCGTCGCTCGTCCTCGGTCATCCCCTCGAACTTACCGGGCTCGAGGTATCCCAAACAGATGTATTTCATTGTTCTTCTCCTCGTTCTTCCGCCTCGTCAGGAGCCAGCAGCCTGGCCTTGCGCGCTGCGTCGTTCATCCTATGGTCGTCGCACACAGGGAAAATCGGCACAGGGGCGAACCATTTTTTTATTTCAATTCCCGGTAGTGCTTCCGTTTCAACTTTCTGGGCCGAATGTTTATCGACTTCCGGTTGGGGATGCGCCTACACGCTCGTAATTCACGAAAATGACGCCTTTCGGGGTGACTGTGCTTTCCGTCACCTTGAATGTCACCGACGGGATCGTGCCATCGGTAAACAATCGTTTATCACCGCCCAACGTTACCGGAACGATTACCAGTCGGAACCCATCGACCAAATCATGCTTGAGGAGGGTTTGAACCAGATTCGCGCTTCCAAAAACGTGCAAATTCGGCCCTTCCTGTTGCTTAATTTTGGTGATTTTTTCCGCAATATCTCCATTTAGAAACACGGATGGCTGCCACTCGTGAGAAGTCATGGTATTCGAGGCGACGTATTTGGTCGCGTTGTTGACGGCTGGCCACATGTCGCCATGTTGCGGCCAGAATTTTGCCCACAGTTCAAAGGTTCTGCGCCCTAGCAAAAAGTCAAACGGCAGGTGCATTCCCTTTTGTACGGCCGCTGAAGAAACAGGGTCGGCATGTGCCTTTATCCACGCGGGCGGGCCGTTCTTGGTATCTTCCTCTGGCCCTGGGGCTTGTATGACGCCATCCAAAGAGACAAATTCGGCCACAATGATTTTTCTCATGATTGAGTTCCTTCCACGGATGAAGTTGCAGATGTTTCTGTCACTGTTTCAGGTAACGAAGCGCGACACATCCTGATTCAAAAGTCTTGGACTCTACAAGTTTTAGTCGGCGCTTCTCCGGCAGGTTGACACCTTCGAACAACCGTCTGCCTTCGCCAGCAATGATCGGCATAACGACAAAACGATATTCATCAATCAGGCCAAGCTCCATCAGTTGTGAAGGAACATCCACACCGCCGAGCAAAATATTCTTGCCTGGTTCTTGTTTCAATTTAAGTATTTCAACGCGAAGGTTTGAGCGAACAATTCTCGTATTTTTATCTTCAGCGCCGGCCAATGATCGTGAAAAAACAATCTTCTTCTTTGAGACAAAGGTTTGAGCAAATTCGATATCCGCTTTTGTCTCGGACTGGCTTTTTGCGATATCAGGCCAATAAGGAACCATCAATTGATAGGTTTTACGCCCAAAGACGAGCAGGTCAACCTCTCGGAGAAGTTGCGTAAAATATTCATGTGTTTCTTCATCGGGATTGAATTTGGTATGGTCGCAGCAGCCATCCAGGGTAAGGTTGATTGCGTAGATTACATTTCTCATTTGATCCCCTTTAAATTTTCTCGGCCGGCGGGTGACGCCGGTTTTTGAAAAATCGCGCGCACCTCGACCGGCGCCCGGCAGGCGACGGCAGCCTTGCGTCCCCACGCCAGTGCCTCGTCCAGGTCAGCGGCTTCCAGCACCCAAAAACCGCCTACGTGCTCCTTGGTCTCCAGGTACGGCCCGTCGGTGATGAGCACCTTGCCATCGGGTTGCGCCCGCAGCGACTTCGCGCGGCGGGCCGGGGAGAGGCCGCCAACGAAAACCCTGACACCGGCAGCCACCATCTCGCGGTTGAGCGCGTGGATCTCCTCGACCGTCGCTTCGGTTTCGAGGGACGGGTCGTAGTCGTCGGGTTGGTGAATCGCAACCAAATATTGAGCCATGATTTCTCCTTACTTCTGTAACGGTCTTCTTGCTGTAACGGCATTCGGGGCCCGGTTGCCTGCCTTCACGATATAGTCGAACAGTGGGCCGGAATTCGACAAATCGTCCAGGAAATGTTTCAGGAAATGGAGGAAAATGGGTGGAGGGAAAATGGGGACAAGGGAAAATGGGAGGGAAAATGGGGACAGACGAGACGTTCTCCGTTTTTCCTGACGGGAAATTTGGGAAACGTTCCGTCGGGCCCCCACTGTTTATCGGAATTGGAGACGTCAATGAGCAGCGTACAAATCGAACAGAAGAGCTATGAGATGCCCCCGCGAGAGGGGATCAGCATTGCGCAATTTCTCACCGTCGCCGACATCGAGCGATCGGCTCGCTACTACGAAAAGGTCTTCGGCGCTCGCATTCTGAGCCTCGGTGACGGCAACGCGCCTGGGTACCTTCAGCTTGCGAATATCTGGATGATTCTGAACGTTGGAGGCGGGCCGACCCCGGATAAGCCGACGGTAACGCTCAGCGTCCCCAACCCGAATCACATCAACAGCTTTATGAATTTCCGCGTTGCGGATATTCAAGCGTGCTACAAATTATGGAAAGGTCGAGGAGCGGAGTTCATCACGGAGCCGATTCCCAAGTACGGCGAGATACGCTGCTACATCCGTGATCCTGACGGCTATATTATCGAGGTTGGACAGAGCACCGACCTCACCTACGGTTAACGCGCGGGTGGCCCACGCTCCCATTCGTGAAAGATCCCTTGAATAGGCCGGGTGCCCCACTTCTCGCAAAGAACGCGAGAAATGGGGCACCCGGCACGAGTTGTCGCGAAATCGACAAAGCGCGGAGAGGTTTTTCACTACTGGCGCATCTCAGCGGCCACGTCGTCGCCGAACTTCTCTTGGATATACTTCTGGGTCTCGGGATCGAAGTCGGTCATGTCAAACATCCGGCGAACTTCGACCATTTCGTTATCCTTTCCGGGGATGCGCGAGGCCCATTCGAGCGCCTCTTCGCGCGACTTCACCTGGATGATCCAGTAGCCGCCGACCACTTCCTTCGCTTCGGTAAACGGACCGTCGGTCACTTTCGATTTTCCGTTCTTGAAGGTGACGCGCGCGCTCATCGTCGCGGGCGGGGTCAGCCCGTCGAGCGCGAGCAGCACGCCGGCTTTCCCTAGTTCCTCGTTGTACTTGCCCATTGCCTCCATGCTTTTGAGGTCGGGCGCCCAGCCAGGTTTTGCGTTTTCGTATTCTTTCGGAAACATGATCATCATGAAGCGCATTGTTTTCTCCTTGTGTAATGAATAACGAATATCGAGTATTGAGTGTTGTGCGGACACCGTATCCGGGCCGCTACTTTTATATAAGAGCCTGCACCGCGCTGGGCCTGAAAAGTTGTCGGGCGCCGGGTGCGCGGTGCGGCTCCACTTACTAGTCGAACGGGGTGGCGGCGAATCGACACCCGATTTGCAGATTTTTCGCGTGGCGCATCACCCGGGAAGCCTTTTCTGGCGGGCCGCTTGCCCGGCCTTCACCATATAGTCGAACGGTCCCGACGGAATTCGACAAATCGTCCAAGACAATTTTGCAGGGTGTCCCATTTCTCGCGTCCTTTGCGACAAGTGGGGCTTTTGGATTGTGGTGCGCGGACTCGTGGCGAGTCCGGAGGATTGGCGGTGGAGCAGCTACCGCTCCTACGCTTACCGAGAGGCGGGATTGGTCCGGATCAACGACTGGACATGGTGGGAGGAGAAAATTCGACAGAGCACTGGTTGAGGGTTGGGAGGGTGTCGGCGAAAAGCCCCACTTCTCGCAAAGAACGCGAGAAATGGGGCACCCGGCCGAAACGGTTATCTCGTCACCCCTTTCCCCATTTTTTATGTCAACTGGCGAATCCGGTCTTGCAGGAATTGCCGCTCTGGTTCCTGTTGGGTCAGGGCCAGAGCCTTCTCATACGAGGCACGAGCCTCGGCTGTCCTGCCGATCCTGCAGGGGGAGTCGATCCCCTACCCCTCCCCCGTCCGCTTCTTACCCTCCATCATTACTCTTCTCAATATCCGGTTGATTCGCGTCTGGTAACCCGGGCCTTTGGACTTGAACCAGTCGACCACCTCAGCATCCACGCGCAACGAGATCCTCCGCTTGCGTGGACGGTTCCAGCGTGGCTCTGCGCTTCCCTCCTCCTCTGCCAGCAAAAATAGGTCGTCCTCAACTGATGCCTGCAGCTCGATAAGCTTCCCAGGCCGCGACCGCCCCTTTTGCCGCTTTGCTTTCTTGCGCTTAGCTGTCATGACACAATCGTATACCCTTTATCGTCATGACATTACGTTCCTGCAGGAACATTGCGACAGCAGAGGCGAATTGCTATTACTTCAATTCATCGAGCCGCCTCGCGAGGAATTGGCGCTCTGGTTCCTGTTGGGTCAGAGCCAGCGCCTTCTCATAAGAAGCACGAGCCTCAGCGGTCCTGCCGAGTCTGCGGTACATATCGGCACGGGCGGAATGCGCCAGGTAATAATTTGCCAGTTCGCCATGTTCCATCACCGCGTCGATATGCGCCAGACCGGCCTCTGGACCGTCGCGCATGGCAATGGCCACGGCACGATTGAGCTGTACAACCGGCGAAGGCTGAATTCGTAACAATTGGTCGTAAAGTGCAACAATCTGCCGCCAGTCGGTGGCAGCGACCGATTCCGCCTCCGCATGAACGGCCGCAATCGCAGCCTGTAGTGTGTAGGAGCCGAAGCGCCGGGACTTCTGCTGGTACGCCAGGGCTTTCTCCAGCAATGCGACTCCCTCGGCGATCTGCTGCTTGTTCCAGAGCGTGCGGTCTTGATTTTCCAGCAGAATCAGCTCTCCGGTCGAAGAGGATCTCGCGGCGCGTCGGGATTCCTGCAGCAGCATCAGGGCAAGCAGGCCAATCACTTCCGACTCTGGCTGGAGTTCCATCAGCAGGCGGCCCAGTCGAATCGCCTCGCCGGTTAGCTCGGCCCGCGTTACCTCCGCTCCCGCCGCAGCCGAGTAGCCCTCGTTAAAGACGAGATAGATGACCTGAAGCACCGGGCCCAGCCGCTCCGGCAATTCCTGCGGCGTCGGCACTTCGTACGGAATCCGGTCCTCTCGAATCTTTGCCTTGGCGCGCACAATGCGCTGCGCCAGGGTACGCGGAGTGGTGAGGAAGGCCTTGGCGATCTCCTCGGTGGTGAGCCCGCACACCTCGCGCAAGGTGAGCGCCACGCGCGCTTCCGGCGCCAGAGATGGATGACAGCAGGTAAAAATCAGGCGCAGCCGGTCGTCTTCGAGAAACTCGTCCCCAAGGGAGCCATCCTTAAGGCTGCGCTCTGCATTGGACCCTTCCGCCGAACTCGATTGCGCTTCGAGATAGAGCACGAGCTCGTCTTGCGACGCATCAAATCTTGCCCGTCGGCGCAGAGTATCAATGGCTTTGAATCGGGCCGTCGAAATCAGCCATGGTCGCGGGTTGCCGGGTACTCCACTCGTCGGCCACAGGGTCAGCGCAGCCGCAAAGGCTTCGTGCATCGCCTCCTCGGCAAGATCAAAATCGCCGAGCAGGCGGATCAGAGTCGCCAGGATTCGTCCCGAATCTACACGATAAAGGGAGTCCAGCAATTCGCGTATCTGGTCACGTATCGGATTGGGGGAACGCTCGGACATGGCACGCTCGGACATGACGACGACCTTAGCAAACCCGCTACCCGTAATCAATTTGGCAAACGGCGGAACGTTGCCGGTGGATCGACGCCGGCAGATCGAGGCAAAGGCTCCAGGTCGTGACTCTGAAATCTGGACAACAGAACGCGCCAAGACCACATTCCCGGATTTGGTTTCCCTTTATCCCTATAATCTACCCTGGACGAACCGCACTAGCGACGCGCCTTTAGTATCCTGAGCCGAACGAAAGAGGGTCACCGCATGTCCGGTAAGAAGATGAAGCGCAGGGTGACGGTTCAAGTGACGGATGGGTCTGGCGCGGAGAAACAGGGTATGCCGCTTGCCGCGCGCGTTGGATCGCGAAGCGAAGCCGAACGCGTCTGGCTGAACAGCAGTGCAGAACACAGAGTCAAGCGAGGCCTTAGGTTGATTGCGTTCCTGGTGAGCGGCATTATTGCCGTAACGGCCTCAGGACAGGAAACACGCCACAGTTTCGGCAACCCCGACGTTTTGCAGTGGGCGCCAAGCCGAACCTATCGCGTCGAGAATTACAAGCTGAATCTGCGCTTCGACCAGCTCAAAGGTGAAGTTTTCGGAGACGAAACGGTTAAGCTTCAGCCCATCCAACCGCACTTCCACAAGTTTTATCTGAACAGCTCCGAACTGACGATCGATTCGGTAACTATGGAGCAGGCGCACGGTATGGCCGTCAAGTTGACGTACACGTCGCAAGATCCGCGTTTGTGGATTGTGCTCGATCACGATTACGAGCCGACCAGCACGTTGAACGTTCGAATCGTGTATCACGGCTTTCCGCGCACGGGCCTGTTTTTCGTAAATCCATCGCCGAGTTATCCTAACTGGCCGCACGAGGTCTTTTCGCAAGGCGAAGCTGAGCTAAATCACTTTTGGTTTCCTTGTTGGGATTACCCGAACGACATGGCTACAAGCGAGACGGTCACGACAGTCCCGGATGGACAAATCGTCGTTTCGAACGGCAAGCTGGTGCAGGTCACGCATGCCGCGGGTCAGGTAACTTACGACTGGGTGGAAAGCGTCCCGCACAGCTCGTATCTGATCTCGCTTGCCGTGGGTCCCTGGCGCAAGTTTATAGACAAATATGAGGACAAGCCGGTCGATTACTACGTTCCAGATTCTGTCGACGAAGCCACGGCACGCCGATCTTTTCACCTGACTCCCGACATGATTGGATTTTTTTCGCGCGCCACAGGCGTCGATTATCCGTATGAGCAGTACGCTCAAACCACCGTGCAGAACTTCCTCTTCGGAGGCCAGGAGAATGTCAGCGCGACCACGCTGACCGATCGCACGCTGCACGACGAACGGGCCGACCAGGATTATCCCAGCACGGACCTCGTTTCCCACGAGTTGGGCCAGCACTGGTTCGGCGATTATGTGCAAGGGCGCGATTGGGCCAACATCTGGCTCAACGAGGGTTTTGCTACATATCTGGAGGGACTGTACACGCAGCATCACGAAGGGAACGACGCCTATCGCTTTGCGATTTACAACGATCAGCTAGCCGAGCAAGAGGAGGATCGCAACTCCTACCGGCGGCCGATCGTCGATCGCAACTATAGCGACCCCTTCGATATGTTCGACGCGACCACACATGAGAAAGGCGCAGCGGTGCTGGATATGTTGCGTTATTTGATTGACGGTGCGGAGGCCACGTCGCATCCCGCGTCGCAACATGATTTGTTTTTTCAGGCACTGCACCATTATTTGGTCGTGCATCACGCACACGACGCGGATACGCCTGAACTGATCAAGTCCATTCGGGAAACCACCGGTGAGGAACTCGGTTGGTTTTTCCGCGAATGGGTGTTTATGGCTGGACGTCCCGACTATCGGGTCGCGGCCAGCTACGACGCCACAAAAAAGACGGAGAAAGTCACCGTCACCCAGACGCAGCGAACCGATGCTGAGACGCCGATTTTTGACATGCCCATCGAGCTGGCGTTCTATGGCGCGGATGAAGAACGGAAGAAAATTCAGGTTCGCGACAATTTGCAGCAGCAAGAGTTCGAGATTCCACTCGACTTCGAGCCGCGGTGGGTAGATTTCGATCCCGACAGTTTCATCGATGAGACCGTACAGTTTGACAAGCCGGTCGATGCCCTGATTGCGGAAGCGGAGAGAGATCCGGCGATGATGAGCCGGCTGTGGGCGACCCAGCAACTGGGCACAACTACGCTTGCTAACCCGGATGCGCGCGTGGAAGCACTGGCGCAGGTGATGGGCAACGATGGGTTCTATGGCGTGCGCGCAGCCGCTGCGACGAGTCTCGGCAGCATCGGAACGGAACGGGCCAAGTTGGTTCTGCTTTCCGCTCTGCAGCAACCAGATAGCCGAGTGCGGACGGCGGTGTTCGAAGCTCTGGGAAAATACGCGAAGGACCAGGGGGTCTACAGCGCACTGGTGAACGCGCTGCACAACGATTCCAGCTACGCGGTAGAAGCCGCTGCGGCCCAAGGATTGGGTAAATCGGGTATCGCGGAGGCCTTCGATGTGCTGCAAGCAGAGGTGCTGACGAAGCCCGAAATACACGTCATACAAGCGACATTGAAGGGTCTGGGAGCAACCAAGAATCCGAAAGCAGTGGAAATCCTGCTGGCGCAAGCGCAGCCCGGAGTGCCGGAGCGAATTCGGCTGATTGCGCTCGCCGGACTGGAAAGCCTGAAAGAAGTAGTGACACCGAGTCAAGTTCCGGAGCTGACTGAAGTGGTGCGCGCCGCGCTGCACGACCCTTTCTACTTCACACAAGAGGCCGGCGAAGAACTAGTCGGAGTCTTTGATCTGTCTCAGTTCGAAGCGGACATTCAAACCGAGGCGCAAAGGGCGCCAATGGCTATGCAGCGTGATCCAGCGCAGAAGGTTCTCGAGCAATTGCATCATCAGAAATGAGACAACGAAGTTACTTGCGGCGCGAGTGACCGAGTTCCCATGTCGAGAGTGGGTCTCCCATCAGAATTTCGTGCGAATGCTAGTCTCGCTATTTTCGACTATCACAGATTGTGAAAATAGCACGGAACGCTATTTTCGATCGTCTCAAGCCATCCGAAAAGTAGCTTCGAGTGCCGATGCTGAGACGAAGGGTTTCGGCTGCACTCCAAAAAATCACGAACAAATCGGGTGAAGAACAGGAAGGTATTTGAAACGCATGATAAAGTGAACGAAAGCAAATGAAAGTATACGTTTCTCGTGTCCCGACTCCGAAAACACTTTCCCACTCGACGTCATCCCTCACTATCCTTAGCATTGCGTGTCAACGGTACTCTCGCCCGAAACCCGGATGGCGCATCGATTTCACTGATCGATGGCGCTCGCGTTCTTGCAGCGTAGCCAGATTCCGCGTTGGAAGGAAACCAGGAAAATGCGTCGCAGAGATCTCCTGAAAGCGGCGGTATTGCTTCCGGCAATGGCTCAAGTCGACATTGCCGCTGGCCTCGCGCAGGACTGTAAATGCGGTTTCGCACCGCCGCCTGCAGACCGTTTGGATCAGGGACCGTTCGACATCGATCAGGACCAGGGCTGGCAAACCGTGCTGTTTACGACGCCTTCGGAACGGCCTCTGCGAAATCCGGGACTTGGACTCGTCGGCTATGCCTGGGAAGAGAACGGGCCATCTCTAGCGGCGCGGGCTGGCCGGGAATCGCTCGAACAGCACGTGGAGAAAATATCGAACCTGCCGTTCGTAGATGTTCTCTACATCCGGTGTGATTGGCGCAATGTGCAGTCGCGTGCCGGGCGCCTCGATCTCGATCCGGTGTGGGCCTTGACTCTGGATGCGGCCAAACGAAAAGGACTTCGTGTCGCGTTTCGAGTTCAACTTTCCAACGAATCGTTTCAGCCGGAACAAGTTGCGCTTCCTCCTTTTCTGCGCGACCGGGTTCCGTTGGTAACGATCGGGCGCATCCCCGGTAAGGGGAACGCGGAATATCGGGAACCTCGCTATGATCATCCGGAATTTCAGAAAGCATTTGCAGAACTGAACGATCTGCTGGCTGCCGAGTTTGAAGGCAATCCATTAATCGAATGGATGGACCTGATGCAGTACGGCTTCTGGGGCGAGGGACACACCAGTAACTATCCCAATCCGTTCCCCGACTTCGTAACGGCGCAGCGAACCTTCGTAAGCATGACGGTGCGACAGTTGGAAACATGGAAAAGAACGCCCGTCGCCGTGAATACCCAGCCCGATATCAGCAACGTGGGGAATCGCGCTGTAGTCGACATGGCTGTGCGGGCGGGGGCCTGGATGCGCTCCGACAGCATTATTGTCGAGGAACCAATTCAGATCGACGAACTGGCCAACCGGCCGCCGTGGATCGCCGCCATCATGGAAGACGGCTATCTTCGCCAATACGACATGCAGAAATTAAAACTGGATGCAGCCGGAATCAACGAACTGGAGAACTACATGCTCCACGTTCCGGATTTGCGCGCAAATTATTGGGGACTGTGGACTGAGGCTGACAACCTTGCGCGATACAACGAAATGTACCCGCGCGGCTTCGAACGTTTACGCACCAGCATGGGATACCGCCTCCGGCCTTCCTGGGTATGGCAGCGCAAGCGTTATGGCGCCTTCGAATTGATCGTCTGCGTGAGTAACCGGGGAACGGCTGGGGTTCCAGGAGTTCTTTGGCTAAACGTGGAGAGTCCCGACAAGAAATTGAGCTTGCGGGGAGCGCTGGATGCGGGGCATCCTCATGGCGGCGGACTTCGGCAAGCTTCGTTTCTGCTGCCGAAAGATTACAGCGGCAAAGTTTATCTGTCCGCTGAGTTAGAGATTCGTCCCGGGGTTAAGAAGCCGATTGCGTGGGCATGCGAACAGCCGGTCAACCCGAGTGGCTCAATCACAGTTGAACTAAAGAGTGAGAACGATCGTGGCTGGCGGAAGGGGGTTTGATCTAAGAAACTGCCCTTCGACGCGCGCTGACATTTACATATCGAGATCTCTGATGCCACCCACAAGCAAGTCAAAACGAATTTTCCTGGCGCCAGCTCCTCGCGCAGTGTTTGACATTTTCGATGAAATCGATCTCCTCCGCTTGCGTGCCGTAGGAGATCTGGTCGTGCACGAAGACGGCCCCATCACGGATCGATTATTTGAAGCCAAAGCGGCAAACGCAGAAATCATCATCGGCCAAGTCGATCTACCCGAATCGCGACTGCGACAAGCAACCTCGCTCAGAGCAATTTTCAATGTGGAAGGTAATTTTCTTCCCAACGTCGACTACAGCTATTGCTTTCGCGCCGGCATACGAGTGCTGAATATAAGCCCCGTGTTCGCCGAACCCGTGGCCGAAGCTGCTCTTGGCATGGCCATTGACCTGGCGCGGGGCATTACGCGATCCGATCGCCATTTCCGCCAAGGCACCGAGGAGTATGGCTTGGCCGCGAACCGCGAGGCATTCTCTCTCTTTCGCCAAGACATAGGTCTGATCGGGTTGGGCGATCTCGGAAAGGCGATCCTGCCATTGCTTCGTCCGTTTGGGTGTCGCATCCGCGTCTACGACCCGTGGTTACCGGACGAATACATTCGAGCTCTGGGTTGCGAAGCCACGCAACTGGATGAGGTCTTTCGACATTCGCGCGTGGTTTTCGTCGTGGCAAGTGTCACGTCACAGAATCAGGGTTTTCTGGGCGCACAACAGTTTGGCGCCATGCAGCGAGGATCTGCCATCGTCCTGGTCAGCCGGGCCGCGGTCGTGGACTTCGACGCCATGCTGGATTTCGCTGACAAGGGGCACATTCGCTTTGCGACCGACGTATTTCCGGAAGAACCGTTGTCCTCCGAACATCGGGCGCGCCGCACCAAAAACTCCATTCTTTGCGCACATCAGGCGGGTGCGCTGCCTGGAGCGATCAAACAGATCGGAAAGATGGTTGCGGCGGATGCGGAGTTGATCATGCGTGGATTGCCGCCCATTTTGTGCAAACCCGCACAACCCGAGACCGTGGCAATGTTCCGCAGTAAGCCAGTCAACAAGGCATAGAGACGGCCAGTTTTACATTGTGCGACTAACCTACGCAGGGTAGCCGTTGCGCCCCAGCAGCAGGTCAGAACATATCCATCATCAAAAGAGTCTCGCTGCAAACTCATATCTGTGCAATCCGCAGTCGTAGATTGGAAAGCTCCCGGCTCTCCACTCGTAAAACTCCCTTCGAGTTCGCGCGGATCCGCTCCGTCCCCGCAGTCACCCCCGGGAGTACGGCCGTGGGCGAAGAGGAAATATTGAGCCCGACAAAGTCGAGTTCGTAAATGCAATTCGGCTGCAGACTGGTAATGATTAGCGATTCGCATGCCAAGTCTGGAAGAGATACTTCTCCCGAGCTAACCATCGTACCTGCTGTGCTGAACAATACGATTGGACCGCGCTCGAAGGCTGCCCCCTGAAAATGGACGCCATCGAGCAGTTCGGTTCGCCGTTGTCCAGTCTTCCCGCTACCACCAATTTCGAGCACATGAAGGAAGAAATCTTCCTCGGCCGGGTGCGCTGGCGATACTTCGACTCGCCAATTGCCAGGCACGACGTTCTTTCGGTTGGAGCTGAGAATTTTGTTGAAGTCCTCGCCCCAAAACAACTTCCACATGCGCCGAAGCTTGGGGTCTTCCGGCAAGGGAGCACCCTCGGCTGGCTCAAGCGGCCAGCTTTCTCCCGATCCCCACGCTCCTCCGTGGTCATCGCCCGGAGTGTAGAACTCGTTTCCCTTTCCGCCTCTTATCGTCACTACGCGCTCCCTGGGAAGAAGCGAATGCACCAGCAACTCTCCCGATCCTTCCACAAAGCGAAACGTTTTGGCGTTGCGGAAATCCTGGGCCGCCTGCGAGTCTGTGCCGCCGACCTGGTCCACCGCAGGCGGATTCACGCCATGGAGCAGCCAGGACTTTCGAAACGACGCGTCCGCGCTGACCACATGATCAAAGACAAACAAACATCCATGTTCCGGAGCGTAGAGAAGTTCGCGGGTGAAGCGCCGGACTTTCGCGCGGGCATACGCATTACTCGCGTCCCCCATGGCGTAGTGATAGTCGCCGGGAAGATGATCGACCACGAGCATGGAACCGAGGTTCCAAATGTCGCGCGTCCGATCCCAGTCTTCCGGGCTGCGTATGGTGTTCCAGTAGCGCGAGGAATCCATGCGTTGTCCGCCGTCGTTAGACGCGGGCAAAACATTGTCTGACCAGAAGGACTTTTCCGCAGGATCGTAAACCAGGATGGAGTTATGCGCCACCGTGCGGCGATAGTAATTGAGATAGTGCGGACTTTCCGTGTCGGTGTAATCCGCACCGCTGTCGATGGCAAGATATCCGCCATGGTAAATCGTGAATTGATTTTGATCGAGGTGCTGGTGCTTGGCGAAGTAAGGCCCGCAGTCGAACTCGATCCAGGTCGATTCCGGCTTCCAACCATCCCGCATCACGAGATGCCCGACACCTGAGAAGTAGCGCTGGCGGGGCAACTCGGCCTCACTGCTCAGAGCGGGATCCCGCGGAGCAACCTCCGGATCATCCCATAGAAACTCCAGAACTGGCAGCACCCAATCCCTGACAAAGAACCCGCTCTTGCGCAGAAGCCAGGCGCTGTACGGATCTTTGAAGCGGTTTACCGCGTAGCCCACAACGGCAGTGTCTCGCGAATCCAGAATCGGATATTCATTGTCTCCCTCCCGCGATGGCGTCCCGTCGGGAAGAAGCTTGTAAAGATACGTAGTCCCCATGTTGCGAAATACCGGGAACTCATACGCAGGATCCACGCCGGTGGTGGTGCGTTGCAATTCCGCGATCATCGTCATCGATGCCCACGTGATGCGCATGTAGTCCATCGATTCGTGGTAGCTGCCATCAGGGCTCACGACATTTGTAGTTTCGAGGATATTCGCAAGACCCTTCTCAATCTTTTCACGCCAGGTCCGATTCAATTCGGAATAACCTTCGACCGCCGCAGTGGTGAAGGCCGCGAGAGCGAGGTAGCGCAACGCATAGTTGTGATATGACATTTCTCCGGGATCGGAAAAGTCGGGAGTCGCAATCATTGCGGCCGCCCCGTCTTTCAACTCGCCCGCCACTCGCTCTTTCAATGCGCGGTCAAAACCTGGGAAGGTTAGCAGCCAGTCGAATGCCAGCGACCAGCGGGCATAGTCGACCCACGACCGAGAGGGCTTTCCGCCGGCGGTCACGTGTTTGGTTCGCATCGCAGCCACCGCACGTTCGGCGAATGTCTTGTCCCCCGTGAGTTGCCAGGAAAGCGCCCAACCCTCCATGTCTTCTGATGGGCGTCTCCCGGCTGCGTAGCGTGCCTTCAACAGAGGCAAACCCGTGAACGGATCCGCTTCCGCAATCAAGAGTCGTGGATGGCGAAACCCACCCTGCGCCCGGAGGGGCCAACTCTCAGCCAGCACGGACAAAGCCAGCGCCGTGATGAAGTCGCGTCTCCGCATAAATTATGAGTCGGTACTCGTAATCACCAACTGCTGCGGCGTCAACATGTTCCCATGCCCGCAATACAAACAAAGGAAGGTCATCGGCCTGCTCTCAAGGAGCCGCAGATTGATTACTGACACACGGGCGCCAGCCGCATTCAGCGAGGCTCTGCGCAAATCACAGTTTGGAGTGATCACGGCGTAGCTTCGGACATCGCCAACCTCGTGAGGTGATATGCCAGCATGCGGTTGGGCAGCAGCAACGCCTTCCGAAATCGTGCGGCTGCCTCCGCGGTCTGGCCGAGTTCCTTGGCCAGGGATGCGGCCGAGTATTCCCACCAACTCGGGTAGCCGCTGGTAGTGGTGCGACTCTCCGCCTGCTCCAGCGCAGCTCGCAGGCGATCCTGCCATTGCGCCTCATTGAAGCCAGGCAATTTCCGCGCCGCCAACCACGCCCACTTGGCCTGATCGGGGCTCGAGGCGGAAGAGGCGAACTCGAATTTTGCCTTGGCCTTAGCCGCTTCTCCGCAACTGGCAAAGACGGTGCCAAGCAAGTAGCTGGTTCGTGCAGATTGCAGGATAGGCTCCAGCCCATCGCGCGTGAAGGCCAAGCCCGGCACTTCTGAGCCCAGGTGTTCAGCACCGGCCAGCGCATCGCCGCAACGTCCTTCTCTGACCGAAGCAAGTACACGCATCAGCTGCACTTCGATCCATACCTGTCGGACATTGGTTCCACCCTCTTCGCGAGGAAAAAACCGGTTTTGGAAGAGCTGCGTGGCACGGTCAAAATCTCCTGCTTCTGCCAGGTTGAGAATCAGTTCGAAGATCAGCGGTGGCGGCGAGGCGTCCATCTGCGGATATTTTTCCAGCGCTTCCACTCGCTCGCGCGCAGGCCGGTTCAGCAGGCTGAGAGTCTGGTCGATGCCCAAGTAGATCGCGATGTTGGCCGGATCGTTGCGCAACCCATCGCGAAATGCGGAGAGCGCATGTTGAGGATCATTCTTCATGTGAAGCAAAGCCGTCCCCATGCTGGCATCCAACACGGGAGGCTCAGGGCCAGCCGCGCGAGCTTTCGACCATTCGTCGAGAGCGGCATCGGTCAACCCACGGGAGAAGTAAAACGTCCCCAGCAGATAGTGCGCAGTAACGTCCGAGGGATTCGTCTGCACTACCGTGCGCAGCACGGCAAACTCCACCGCTGTGTTGGGGAAGATATAGGCAGTCGACAGTTTAGCGGCGGCACGGTAGTCGTCCGCCCCTGACTGTCCAAGTTTCTCCCGACAGAAACCACGGAAGTAGGCGACCATGGGATGATCTGCCGGAGCCACTGCTCCGGGCTCACTCTGATCACTGACGGGACCTGGATACTGTCTCGAAAGCACATTCCAGGCTTTCTGGTAGAGGCCCAGGCGGATATACTCTGCAGCCACGTTCAGCACACGGTTGGAGTCGTTCGCGAGGTGGGCAAGGTCGGGAGTGCCGAGTTCTTCCCGAAGAAAGGAGCTGAGCGGAAAGCGAGTCAGCCCGGCACGCGCCATCGATCGCGCCTCTTCAGACTCGCCTGCAACATCCTTAACCGCAGTTAACTCTTCCAGCGTGCGAAGGTCGTCCGGATCGGCACGCAGGGCGTCCGCCAGATGGCGCTCGGCGCCGCGCAAGTCGCCCTTTCGCGCCAGCCACTCGCCCAGCATTAAGGCAGCTGCAGAATAGAAAGACGGAAGGCGCTCGGCCTGTTCGAACGCGGCGCGCGCATGATCGGATTCTCCCAAGTCATCATAAGCGAGCCCCAGATAGTAGGAGACTTCCGTATCGGTAGTATCTCGGGCGAGCACCGGCTCCAGATATTGTTTCGCCTCCGCGAAACGCAGCAGCCCAGCCGACAGACGCCCAGCTGCCTTCTGTGCCGCGAAGCTGTGCGGAAACTTTGCCAGCGTTTCCTTGTAGATTTCGAGGGCGCTCAACGTTCGACCATTCAACTCATCGTCTTTGCCCAGTTGAATCCAGTCGTCGACGCTTCGCTTGTCGGGATCGGGAGTGTGGTAAGACGGTTGGGGGCCAGCGTGAACCTCTGACTCGGGCATCCAATCGTATTCACCTTCAGTCTGCTGCAGGAGAGTTGTTCCCTTGTCATCCTGAATGGCAACCGTATATTTTGCCTGTGCGTCGGCATTCGGAAGTTCATGGATCCAGGTTCGCTCTGGAGTCAGATCGGCCGTCTCATGAAAAATCTCCTGCTTGCCCTTCAGAATCGACACCGTCGCCCGTGAGATGGGATGGTTCGCATTAAATCCGATGGTCAGACGGCTGTCTTTCCGGAGAAGGCTCGCTACTCCGGAAAGATTGGCGCGCGATATTCCGCCAATCTCTCGCGCCGGCATCCAATACTCCGAGAAGTGAAGTACCTGGCGAGGCTCGAGAAAAGCGTACGTCTCCTGATTGCGAAACAGGCCCGCCTGCACCTCGAGATAGCCGCTGTTGTCGTCGGAGAGGGCTTTGCGCCAGTCCAGTCCATCCGCGTCAACTCCCCAGGACCAGATTTTTCTTGCCGGAACCTCCTCGTAGTCCGCAAAGTGTACGGTCCCCGTATTGGTGTGAGGATTCCACACTCCCATGAAGTTTTCCCGGCTACCATAGCTGAACATCGAGACTGGACCTTTGGTGTGATTGCGGACGACGCTGTAGTCCACGCCATCCTGGTCCACTGGCCAGGGATGGATTTCGGTGAAACCGTGAGTAGCGGCGAAGCGCATCGGATATTCGATCTGCGAATCATCCCACGCTTGAACTCCAGCATTGTTCCACCAGTAGAAACGATGCCGCACGTCGCTGCGGTTGCTGAGAGTTACGCGCTGTTCAAGAACTGTCGATTTCGGATGGAGCATCAACTCCACCGTCCATTCCATTCCATAGACGCGGTCGATGTTGCCAACGGTCACGGAGGCGCTGCCATCATCGTGTTTCGCAAACGCAAAGTTGACGGGCGACATGGTGACCCAATTGTGCGAGACCGGGAAATTGAACTCGATGCCGAATGCGGCCCAGGCTCCGCGATAGGCAATGGCGGCCTTCTTAATCGAGGGATTGGCATAAAACATCGACTTGCCGGAAATTTTGTCGAGGCAGGTGTAAAGGTGGCCGCCGATGTCGGGCAGGACTGCGCACTTCAGATATTCGTTTTCGAGATAGATCGCCCGCCAGTCATGGTCAACCCGCCGGCTGGTCAGGTTATCGCGCAATGTATAGGGATAGTTGAACTGCCCAGTGGTCAACTGGTCGAACGGAGGATTGGGATCGGGCAGCCCTTCTTCGTAAGTTGGCAGCGTGAGCGTTCCTTGCCAGACACGCACCTCCGACTGAGCGGCCCACGCAGAGGCCGCTAATCCTAAGACCGCGATTCGCCAGAAGATGCGCATCATAGTCGCAGCAGGCGCGCAGCGTTTTCAAAGTAAACTTTGCGCAGAACACCCTCGGGTAAGTCAATGCCGTAAATTCGCCAGCGTCCTTGTGGAGGTATTTTCGCCGGCGCGTAGTCGAAATATTCGTCGTTCGTCTCGAGGAATCGGTAATAGATTTCGTACAACTGGTCGTTGAACACCTGTTGGGGATACTCGTCGCCGTGGGGAGTCGCATCCGTCCCGAACAGGATTCGATCCTGATATTTGTCGAAAAACTTTCTGGCAGTTACGGGCTGCCGGCCAAGTTCGCCGACGCGCGCGGCGATGTCGACTGACATATTCGGAAACCGGTCCAGATTTTCGCTTACGTTTTGCAAGTCTTCCGAGAAGTTGCCCACATGCAGCGTCACAAATTGAGTATTCGGATGCCGGGCAATCACCCGGTTGCGAGCGGCGATTAACTCCGCGTTGCTGGGAAAATCTCCTCCATAGAACGACCAGTCGGGATGATTGTTCAGCTCTTCGTAGCGCTCGTTGAAGCGATCCGTCGGCGTGAAAAACGCGATCGGATCGGAGATGTGAATCGCCACGGGAATCTTGAGTTGTGCGCAGGCCTCCCACATGGGATCAAAACGCGCATCATCAATTTTGACCAGCGTGCCCGTAGTGATGTTCTCACGAAGATAGAGTCCCAGGGTTTTGAGAATCTTCAAACCGCGGGCCCCATCCCGATGAGCACGCTCGATCGCTTGCGCCTGTAGCGCGGGATAATTCGGTTCCTTGAAGCGAGAATAGGACGGCTCGGTGAGTGTATAGAAGCGACCAGGATACGCACGGTCGTATTTCGCCACGGCTTCCGCGAGGCCGTTCTCGTAGCCACCGGTCAGGTTAACCATGGCCCGAATGTTCTTCCGGTCCATGACCGCGAGCAGTTCCTGGGGAGTTCCCAAATACTCGCGATCCGGGGAGAGTTCCACTCCCTTTTCTGATTTGGTCGATACGGATATGTGCGTATGGAAGTCAATGTTGGGAAATTTCGAACGCTCGACGCGGGATTCACGCACGTGGAGCATGCTTCTGGGCTCATATTGCGAAAGCTCCAAAGGTGCAGGTCCGGTCGCGGGCTGCGCCCCGTTCCCAGCAGCCTCATCCTCAGCAGCCGTACCTGCGGCCCTTACGCTTTGCGTTCCACATGCTGCCGCGAGGCCCATTCCATACAGCCACTGACGTCGATTGATCACGCGCAGCTCCTCCGGCTAGTGTCCAGGCTCTAACACAGGCGTGGCAATATCCTCGGCCCCCGGTTGCCCATTGATCGCACCATGCCAAACGCTCCCGCCGAAAGTCGTGATGTAGACCTCATCATGGTGCAGCGGATCGGGAATCACGCGTTGTCCCCACTTGAAGTTAAATCCGGGAATGCGGGACCAGTGCAGCCCGCGGTCCGCCGATCGCCAGGCCGACGATTCAAAACCTGCCGCGTAGAGAACATTGGAGTCTTGCGGATCAACCGTAACATCGTAAATGTGGCGATCTTTGTCGAGCACCTGCTTCCAGCTCTTGCCACCATCTTCTGAGAGAAAGATCCCGCCGCCATCCCCGTGTTCTCCCGTCGCTCGCGCCCACGCAGCCAGGTAGAGACGATCTGGCGATTGAGGATCGATGGCGAGGCCATTCGGTCCATTCGTTCCTTCAGGTAGTGAGACGGGCTGCCAGTGCTCTGCTCCGTCTGTCGAGCGGTAGAGAGCACCATCGCCGGCATTGCCGATGCTTCCATCCTCTGATCGGCGCGCGATCACGACGTAGAG
>JBAUAN010000218.1:0-96128 GCA_049675725.1 Candidatus Sulfotelmatobacter sp.
CGCTTGGAAATCCCGCAAACGGCGCGGGATTCCCACTTTCCCACAGCCCCGGCGACGGCTGGTTAATTTACTAAACCGGACATATCACGTGCTACAAAAACCGGACATTCTAACTTGCTACCGACACCGCTTATGTGTGGCGTTAACGGGCGGGGTCGGCGGGTGGGGTGGTGGGTGCGGGAGCGGCGGGAGTTGTGGCGGGAAGTGCGGCGGGAGGTGCGGCGGGGCGTAGGCCCGAGCCGTCGAAGATCAGGGTTTTCACTTCGCCTTCGGCGCCTTGCGAAGGGAACTCCTGGCCGTTGAGGGCGAAGGTTACGCCTGCGGCGTTTCCGGCTCGGACTACGATTTCGCGGGCGGCGCGGATGGAGGTGTGGGCTGGGGCGATGAGAGTTTCGTGGAGGACGGGCTGGCCATCGGCGGTAACGGAGATCCAGGAATTTTCTGAAGCGCGAATCACCAGAGTGAGATTGGCGACTGGCTTGGACGCTTGCGGAATGGCGGAGACGGCGGGTTGGTCGGCGCCGCTCTCGTCTGCGTCTTCTTTTGCTCCGGCGGTGTTGGCTGCGATGGTGGCGGACCGCGAAGAAGTGGAAGAAGCCGGTGAAGAAGACGACCTGCCGGTATGAGCCGCGGATTTGGCGGGATGATTGGGAGCCCAGGCAGGGGACGACGGGACCGATGCCGCAGTTCTTGTGGGCTCATTGCTGCCGGCGGACGCGAGCGTTAGCGGGTTTGAGGCGGGCGTCATCGCAGAGGGCGAGACGTTGGCGGCCGCGGGGTTGGCGCCGTTGGCGCGGGCGTTGCGGGAGTGACTCCACCAGAAGGCCCCGGCGACAATCAGGAGGACGACCAAAGCGGGTAGTCTCCAGCGGGAGACGTCGAGATCGGAGTGGACCGCCATCCTGCGCCTGGGGCGGACGTGCTCGGCCTTGGGCAGCTGCAGACCGGGCAATTCGCCGTCTTGCGAGTCGTCTACTCTCGAGCCAGATGCGCTTCGGCGGGATTCGTGGGGTCGATCGCCAGCATGCCTGCGATCCGCGCGTTGGCCTGTACGGCGTTCAATTGCCGAGTGCTGCGCGGTTAGCGTTTCCGGGCCCAGCTGTTGACTGTTGAACTGATTCAAGGCAGTTACATATCCTGAAATAGCTTCGTCATCGTCGAGGCCAAGATGCTTGGCGTAGGCGCGAATAAAGCCTTTGTTGAAGACGCCGCCGGGGAGTTGGTCGAAGTGCTCGTCTTCGATGGCGCGGAGCATGCGCGAGCTGATCTTGGTGGAGTTGGAGACGTCCTCGAGCTTGATGCCCTGGCGCTCGCGCTCCTTGCGGAATTTGTCGCCGAACTTTCCCACGCCGTGCCTCAGTTGGACCTTTCTACAGGTTTGCCTACGAAAATAATGATAGGCCAAGGTCGCGTGCTGCGCCACAGGTGGGGACATGGGAATGGTGTCTTGTGGGTTACCGAGGTGCGGGGACGGATGGATTTGGAGTGCCGGAGCGGGAAGCTTGAACCGGGAGGTTCGCTGAGAACGGGCTTAAGCACATCGAAGCCTGGCGAGAGAGTTGGGGCGTGATTGGATTCATGAGCGAATGGTGGTGGAGCGGGGTGGGAGCCATCTATGTGGATAGACTGGTAGAGCTTCGCTCGACCGGACAGCCGAGGGCGGCTGTCCCCACATGGGTTGACGTGGGTGCAGGGCGGTTGGCAGACAAGAGTGTCCGTCCTACATGGTCAAGTACACAAGCAACCACTTCGCCAACCGCACAGGCTACTGGATTTTCTTTTGCAGGACGATGGTTAAGTCGGCTTTGCAGGCGGTGGAGGGATCGACGAAGGCGGTGCCGGCGCGGTCGGCTTTGGAAGCCTGGAAGGCGAGGCCATCTTTGGTGCGGGCGGGCAGGCCGGTGAAGCGGGCTTTGCCGTCGATGTTGGTGCCGATTTCGAGATCCATCTTTCGCAGGTACATGAATCCGTAAGCGATGTGGACGTGGATTTTGGCGTCGTAAACGGGCGCGGCGTTGTCGTCGGTGACGGTGAAGTTGGCGGAGCAGGTGCCGATGCCGCCGTCAATGACGGGAACGGTGTGGGAGGCGGCGGTTTCTGCGGCGGTGGTTTGGGCGGCTTGGGCGGCGGCGTGGAGCGGGATAAGGCATACGGCTGCGGCCAGGCACAGAGCGAGATGTGCAGGTGCGAGTTTGGGATTAGTCTTCATCGGCGCCTCTTCGCTGCTTGCTAAGGTTGCAGGGCTGATAACGGGCGCACCTGGCTTCCTCCAGAAAAGATTACGCTTTTTAATACCGGTACGTCGAATGCGGAATTCCGTTCCCATCTTTCAAGGTTTCGTCACGTTTCAGGAAGTTTGGGGTGATGGAAACGCAATGCCGGGCCGGTGGTTGCGGGAGAGATTTTTCGCTTCGCGCAGAATGACAGGGCTTAACAAGAAATGTCAGGGTTGAGGGGTTGAGGAACTTTAGGCAGACCCCTACCAGGCTGTTGCAGGCGTTAGCTTTAGGGGTTCTGGTTACCAACGGTCATTGCCCGTATTACGAAACGCCGAATATAATTTTCGCATTACTACCCCATCCATTTTGAAGGAAGCGGAACTGGGAATGTCTGAGGCCACCGGCACACAATTGAGCCGACATAGCCAGGAGCTGACGATCTTCCACGACGTGGCGAAGGCGCTGACGTCTTCGCTGGACCTCGACTCCATTCTGCAAACGATCATGGAAAAGATGGCGGAATATTTCCGTCCAGATACGTGGTCGCTGCTGATGGTGGACGACGAGCACAACGAACTTTATTTCGCGATTGCAGTGGGGCCGGCCGCGGAAGCATTAAAGAACGTTCGCCTAAAAGTGGGCGAGGGAATTGCCGGGTGGGTTGCGAAACATGGCGAGCAACTGGTGGTGCCGGATGTGGCGGCCGATCCGCGATTCGCAAAACGCATCGACGAGAGCACGCAGTGGGAGACGCAATCGATTATTTGCGTGCCGCTGCGCTCGAAGTTGAGCGTGCTGGGCGTGATCCAGCTGGTGAATGTGGACATGTCGCAGTTCAGCGAGCAGGAACTTTTCTTTTTGCAATCGCTGTGCGACTACGCGGCGATTGCGATTGAAAACGCCCGCTGGGTGGAACGCATCCAGGAACTGACGATTACTGACGACTGCACGGGTCTCTACAATGCGCGGCATCTTTACAAGACGCTGGATACTGAGGTTTACCGGTCGTCGCGGTTTGGATATGAGTTCAGCGTGCTGTTCATTGATCTTGATCATTTCAAGACGGTGAACGACACGCACGGACACTTGATTGGCAGCAAGCTGCTGGCGGAGATTGGGTATCTGGTGAAGGCGCAGCTGCGGCTGATTGATTTTGCCTTTCGCTATGGCGGCGACGAATTTGTGGTGCTGCTGCCGCAGACCAGCAAAGATCAGGCGCTGGTGGTGGCCAAGCGGTTGCGCGACGCGTTGCGGGCGAGCAGCTTTTGCCGCGAAGAGAGTCTGAATCTGAATGTGCGTGCGTCGATGGGGCTGGCGACGTATCCGCATGACGCGCGGACGGCGCACGATATTATCCGGCAGGCGGACGAGATGATGTACCTGGTGAAGAACTCGACGCGCGATAATATCGGGATTGCGCAGCGCGGGGTGATGAAGTAGGGCAGTGGCTAGTTGCTAGTGACTAGTGGCCAGTTTCAAGATCAAACCTTCTCGCCGCGGATTTACGCGGATTCTCGCGGATAAATTGTTTTCTATAAGACCTGCTTCGCGAACCTTCGTTCTAGTTCCTCAAAACATTTCTGCTACTTCGATTGCTCGTCGGGCTTTAGGTCTGGCTTCGGCGCTTCTTTGGCTTCTGGTTTCCAGGGATTCGCGTTGGCGGGGGCGTTCGGGTTGATGCCGAAATCCCAGACGTAGAGGTTCATGCCTTCTTTATCCATCATTTCGACGACGGCGTATTCGCCGGGAGGGAGGCTTTCGGCGGGGGTGAGCTTGAGCCATCCGCCGGTGATGCGGGTGGTGGTAGTTTTTTCGAAATGCTGCTCCTGGGACATTTTGCCGGTGACACCGCGCTTCACCTCGGCCAGCGTGCGCTTGCCGGCTTTGGCGTCAGCGCGAACGATGCGGTAGCGGTCGAAGGGAACCGCCGCGGCTTGGGGTGATTGCGAGTCCTGCGGCGGAGCGGCCGCTGCTGGCGGCGGTTCGAGGTTGATGTAGAACGACGGAATGTCGACGTGCGACTGCACCTTGGCGTGTTCGCCGGACAACTCGACGGACTGTTTGGCGATGCCTCCGTGAAAGATGTTGCCCTTGCTGCTCTGGTTGAGATCGCCTTCGGCTTCCTGGATTTCGACCAGCTGGGGCTCGCTTTTTAGATTGTCGAGCAAAAAGACGCCGGAGTCGCGCGGCAGGCGCAGTCCGGGCGCGACTTCGGGCAACGCGGCCACGGCGGATGCGCTCTCGTTCTCGATTTGCTTGTCGAGTTGGACGGCGGCTGCGGCGGTGGCGCGGTCTTTCTCCTGTTGTTCCTTCTCGTAATTTTCGGTGGCAGGCCAGTCGACGAGAGACTTGGGGAGCTCCTCCCACTCATCGCGTTCCGCGCTGAAGTAGCGAACGCGGTCGTCTTTGATTTCATATTTTGTGACGATCTGGTAGGAGCCGTCTTTCAGGATGAGGCGCTGGGGTGAATTCCGGGCGGGGGAAGTCTGAGCGGGTGAGCTCACGAGGAGTGCGAGCATGGCGGCGGCGACGGCCAGAGCCCGCAAGATGAGCAAGTAGCGGCGCGGCGAGCAGATAACTTTCGAGCGCATAGAGTGCTTCCATTATCGTCTTGGTGCGAGCAAGAGGAAAGGGCGGATCGCCGGAATCCTGGCTGTCCACCGGAAACAGATTTCCTTTCGTGGCTAGGAATACTGCGCGGGTCCCGGTTTCCTGTACATTCGGCACACTCGGAATCTTCACGATTACGTTCTGGGGCGGCGGGCGTCTAAGCCAAGCGACGGCATAGACCTGCTCACGTGGTCAATCCCCGCTCCATTCAAAGGGCAGGTAGGTTGCCCAATCTCGCAGAAATGAGGTCTCCCAAAAACACGACCTCACAGAAAAGGAGTTTCTCCTATGAGTAGGATTCGTCTGCTGGTTTTGATCTCCGCTCTGTTGCCGTTGGCAAATGTTGGCCACGCCCAAACCGCGACCAGCGAAACCCTGATGCTCGACTTGCCGCGGCAGAGCCAGCATGCGCTGGTGACGCAGCGCATTGGCGTTACCGATATCACCGTCAATTATCACCGCCCTTTGGCCAACGGACGCGAGGTCTGGGGCAAGTTAGTGCCTTATGGGCAGGTTTGGCGGGCCGGGGCGAATGAAAATACTACGATCGCGTTCAGCGATCCGGTCACGATTGAAGGGCAGGCGCTCGACAAGGGAACGTATGGCTTGCACATGATTCCCGGCGAGAATGAGTGGACGGTGATCTTCTCGAAAGACGCCGCTGCGTGGGGAAGTTTCAGCTACAAGCAGGAAGACGACGCGCTGCGAGTTACGGTGAAACCGCAAGCCGCCGAGTTGCACAACGCGCTGGCTTACGATTTCGACGAAGTAAAGCCAGATTCGGCGGTGGTGACGCTGCGCTGGGAGAAGGTTGCTGTGCCTTTCAAAGTTGCGGTGAAGGTAAACGACATCGTTACGGCCAGCATCCACCGACAGTTGTACGGGCTCAACCAATATTACTGGGAAGGGTGGGACGATGCGGCGGGGTATTTCCTGGCGAACAAAATTCATCTGGACGAAGCTCTGAAGTATGAGGATCAATCGATTCAGAATGAGGAGCGTTTCGACAATTTGCTGGGTAAGTCGAAGATTCTCGATGCCATGGGGCGGAATGAGGACGCGGTAGCGGCGCACAACAAGGCGATGGAGAAAGCGAACGCAGTGCAGCTCTATTCGTATGGGCGGCAGTTGCAGGGGGAGAAGAAACAGGATGAGGCGTTCGCGATTTTTCGTACCAGCGCAAAGAAGTATCCCGATTATTGGCTGACGCACGTTGGTCTGGCTCGCGTTTATAGCGGGGAGGGCCAATATGACCAGGCAATCAAGGAGATGCAGGCAGCACTGCAGGGCGTGCCGGATGAGGCGAACAAGTCGAGGATAGTGAATTACGTGAAGCGACTGCAGGCGAAGGAAGACATTAATCGATAGACGAAGTTCGGGGTCTAGAATTTTCCAGCTCCGGACTTTCGGAGGAGTTAGCCAGTATTGTGGAGGCCTGCGGCGATTCCGTTGATGGTGGCGCCGAGAGGGAAGTCGAGGTCGGCGCGGTTCGGGTCGAGTTGTTTTCGGCGCAGAAGCTCCACTTGAATCAGGCTCATGGGATCGACGTAGGGGTTGCGCAGCTGGATGGAACGCGCCAGCACGCGATTGTTGCCTAACAACTCACGCTGGCCGGTGACTTGCAGGATCATGCGCCGGGAGCGCAGGAATTCATCTTCGAGCGTGGCGAAGACGCGTTTTCGCATATCTGCGTTGCTGACCAATCCTGAATAAACGCGGGCGATCTCCAGGTCGGCTTTGGCCATGCCCAATTCCACGTTGCGCACGAGATCGGAGAACAGCGGGAAGCCGCGCATCATTTGGCGCAGGAACTGCTCGTGTGCGGAACTCTTGCCGGCGTATTGCTCGAGAGCGTGGCCCACGCCAAACCAGGCGGGGACGGCGTGACGGCTTTGCATCCAGCCAAAGACCCAGGGGATGGCGCGCAAATCTTCGAGGCGTCGGCTCCTGGAGCGGCGCGAAGGCCGCGACCCGATACGCGCAGCGTCAAGCTGGTTCACCGGAGTCGCCTGATAAAAATATTCCAGCACTTCGGGATTGTCGGCGATGTCGCGACGGTAGACGCGATAGGCGGCTTCCGACATTTCTGCCATTGCCTCTTCCCAGCGAGAGTTGCTGTCGGATTCCGAACGAGCGGGGCGAGTGAGCGCCTCGAGGCTGGCGGCAATCATTAGTTCCAGGTTCCACTCGGCCAGCACGGGATCGGAATATTTCCAATTGAGAACTTCGCCCTGCTCCGTGATGCGGATCTGGCCGGAGAAGCAACCCTCGGGCTGCGCCAGAATTGCGGAGTGGGTGGGACCTCCGCCGCGGCCTACCGTGCCGCCGCGGCCGTGAAACAGGCGAAGCTTCACGCCGCATTCCTGCGCTGCGCGATGGAGTTCGCGATGAGCTTTATACAGCTCCCAGGTGCTGGTGAACATGCCACCGTCTTTGTTGGAGTCGGAGTAGCCGAGCATCACTTCCTGCCAGCGTCCCCAGGAATCGAGCAACGGCGCGTATTCGGGATGGTTCCACAGGCGGCGCATTACGCTGGCGGATGCGCGCAGGGAATCGATCGATTCGAACAGAGGCACGGGCATGAGACCGGGGTCACTATTCGCACTCGAATCTTTGTTTGCGCTCGGATTCTTGTCCGTGCCGGTCGATCCTTTGACTTGTATTGCGCTGGCTTTGGCCAGGCGAACGATGTTGAGCACATCGTCTTCAGTTTCGGCGCCGCTGATGACGTACTGGCAGATTGCCTGCGCGGGATACTCGCGTTTGAGCTCGCCGATAATTCGAAAAGTAGCGAGCAACTCGCGGGTCTCCGAAGAAGCAATCTCGGTCAGCCGCGCCAGACTTTGGTTCGCCTTCAGCGTTGGTTCCAACTCCGCGAGCACTTGCGCGTGAACACGGGCGTGCTGGCGAATGTCGAGAGTGTGCAGCCGGAATCCGAATGTGTGGACCTTGCGCAGCAGCGGGTCGACGAAGTTGGTTGCAAGGCGCTGACCACGATGCGACCGCAAGCTTTCGCGCACCAGGAGCAGGTCATGCTCAAACTCCACGACGTTGTTGTAAGTTGCGGAGGCACTCGAGGGCTGCCGGGTTTGCTGGAGCTTGTGAAACACGTAGGAGAGAAAGCGGCGGTAACTCTCGGTAGTGTTGTGCGGGCCCCAGGCAAGATGAACGCCGGGAATGGTGCTCTCGTAGTGCGCGAGCCGCGCCAGCATTTCTTCGGATGCGCCGACCTGGCGCAGCGAGGAACTGAGGCGATCACTCAAAGCTTCAACGTCGTTGAGGTACTCGCGAAGGATCAACGCGCGCGCCAGTGCCAGGGCATCGCGAATGCACGCGGGCTTGACCAGCGGGTTGCCGTCGCGGTCTCCGCCGATCCAGGAGCCGAAGCGAATCAGCGTGGGCAACGCGGGTTCTTCGACCACGACGCCGTATACATCACGAAAAGCGTCGCGAATCTCGGTATAGATTCTGGGGATCGTTTCGAAAAGCGAGAGCCGGAAGTAGCGCAGACCCATGCGAATCTCGTCGTCGACGGTGGGCTTGGCCAGGCGAATTTCGTCGGTCTGCCAGAGCGAAATCACCTCGGCGCGGATGGCTTCTTCGCAGTCGGCGGCGTCGGTGGCGGTGAGTGGAAGCCAGTCGAGATTTTCCAGTTGCCGGGCGACGCGGCGGCGCTTCAGCAGAACGGTTTGCCGGGCGACCTCGGTGGGGTGCGCGGTGAACACCGGGATTACCGTCACCTGGCGCAGGGCGGCGAGAGCTTGCGGGGCGGGAACCCCGGCGGCTTTCAAACGCTGGAGCGTGCCGCGAAACGAGCCGGCGGGAGGAACATGTTGGCGATCGAGCTCGCCGGCGCGGCGGCGGCGTTTGCGATGGTTGGTTTCGGCAAGATTTGTAAGTTCAAAATAAATTGCGAAAGCTTTCGCGACCTGGTGAGCCTGCGTGAGATCCATCTTCGCGACCATGTCCTGGACCCTGGTCATCAGATCGCTCGCCATCGGATCGGTCGCTATCAAGTCAGTCGTGGGCGCGGAAGCCAGGCGACGGCGGACTTCTTCGCGATGCTCGATCAGGAGTTGCCGGAGCTGCTCAACCGCGTCAAACAGCTCGCGGCCGCCCTGCTCGACCAGCACTTGCCCAAGCAACGAGCCTAGCGACCGGACATCCCGGCGCAGGGGATTGTCCTTGGCAGGGTCCTGCGACCCTGCCGTGAGTTCGGCGAGGCGGGAAGTTTGATCCTCGGGCTTCCACAGCAGTTTGGTCTTGCTCATGAGGGCAGGCAAAAAAGAATAGAGACAGAATAAACGAAAGGGCGGGGGCCGTGGGGAGCAGTGCCGGGCGCTGGCTCCCTTTATTTAGGGACCTCGAACCGGTACCCGATGCCGCGGAGGGTTTTCAGGTATTGGGGATGGCGGGGGTCGGCTTCGATTTTTTCGCGCAGGCGGCGGATATAGACGTCGATGGAACGGGGCGTCACAAACGGAGTTTCCTTCCACACGGCGTCGAGCAGTTGATCGCGCGTGAGCACGCGGCCGCGGTGCGTAGCCAGATATTCGAGCAGGCGGAACTCGCGCACGGTAGTGAGGATGTTGCGGCCTTGCACCTGCACCGTCATGGAAGAGGCGTCGATTTCGAGCTCGCCGAGGCGGAGAACTTCAACTGTCCCGAGGGGCTGTCGCATGCCGCGCAAGACGCTGCGCACGCGGGCCACCAGTTCCCGCGGACTGAAGGGCTTAGTTATGTAGTCATCCCCGCCGAGTTCCAGACCTTTGACTCGGTCGGCCTCTGAAGTCTTTGCGGTAAGAAAAATTACAGGGATGGTGGATAACGCTGGAGTCTGCCGGATGTGGCGGCACAGATCGAAGCCGTCGGCTCCGGGCAGCATCACGTCCAGAAGAAACAACGAAGGTGTCTCGCGCAAGGCTTCGGAAACCACGGACGTCCCGCTGACGAAGCTCTGGACTTCGAATCCAGCTGCCTGCAGATTGTGCGCGATGAGGCGGGCAATATCTTCTTCATCCTCTACGACGAAGACGAGCATGCGGGCAGGCATAGGTACGTCCGTACGCGAGCCGCGCTCGTAGGAATTCAGAGGGAGGTGCATTTTTGCTTGCGACACCGCGAAACCCAGCTGTTGCGGGGATTGCGGAAGCCTGGTTCAGACTGTATGGGCGAAATGTTGCGCGGATGTTTCCGGCGTGTTAACGAATGATGAATTTCGCGTGGAGGGCGAGGAGTGCGAGGAAAGGCAAAGTTGTGGATCGCCGAGGGCTTATGGCTGGCGCGCTGCCGCAGAGAAGACTGAGATTCCTTCGACTTCGCTCAGGACAGGCTCCTCGGCCCGCGAAGAAGAGCGCGGGCTCTCGGGATGACAAGCGGGCTGAGGTTTGAGCTAAGAAGTAACAGCTAGAAGCTAGAGCTTTAAGACCTACGCGGCAACCCCACAGCTTCTATGGAGCGGCGCGCTTTTTGGGCATGTGACGCAGGCTGCGTCCTTCGATCAAGCTGTAGAGATCTTCGGCGAGGTTGGTGGTGTGATCGCCGGCGCGTTCCAGGGCCTGGGCCATCAGGAGCAGGTCAAAGCTTGAAGTGTCGCCCAGGGACGCGGTCTCGGCGAGGTGTTTCTGAAACAAGGCATGACAGATGCGGTCGACATCCTTATCCATCTGCAGAACCTTGCGGGCGCATTCCAGGTCGAGGGTGCTGAATCCGGTGTGGATGAGGTCGAGCATGTCGCGCAGGATTACTGACATTTCCACAAGCTGGCCGGCATCCGACGCCGGAATTTTTGCGTTTCGCGCCTGCACTCGCATGGCAACGCTCATCACGAGATCGCCGATGCGCTCCAGATCGGTGGTGCACTTCAGGCTGGAAAGCAGCTGGCGCGCGCGCGCCTCATTGACGCGGGTAATGGCAGCGGGAAGGTCCTCGTCAATTTGGCGCTCGATGAAATCAAGCTCTTTTTCGCAATCCTTGATGGCCAGGAAAGCCATCCGCGAGTTGGTGGTGACCAGGTCGCGCACGTTGAAAGCGGCATCGCGGGCGATGAGGCAGGCTTTCAGGGCGAGCCGAGTGAGGTCGTCGGTGGCCAGGGCTCCGGGCTTGCGGGTGGCTGCAGCTTTGCCGGGCTGGGGTTCTGCCGTGTCTGTGCGGGTGCGTGCGGCTCCCGACGATCCAGTGGTGGTTTTGCGAGCCAAGAGTTGCTCCAGTGATTTTGCAAACAAGTGTAATGGATAAGTGTGAAAAGATAGTGAATAGGAGCTTGGGGTGGTGGTGAGGTTGGTGCAGTCGAGGGGTTTAAGGCTGTCGCGCGCCAGCAGAGAAGATGGAGATTCCTTCGACTTCGCTCAGGACAGGCTCTTCGGCCCGCGAAGCAGAACGCGGGCTCTCCGGATGACTGCGGGTTGAGGTTTAAGCTAGGAGCAAGGAGCTAAGAGCTGATCACTAGCATGGCATCAGACTTGATTCGGCATTTTCAACGTCAGTTTGCCTATGACGCGTGGGCCAACCACGAGGTCTTGGCCGCGGTTCGCGATTGCCACTCCTCTGCCGCGCGGAGCCTGCAGCTTTTTGCGCACATTGTTTCGGCTAAGTTGCTTTGGCTGGAGAGATTGCAGGGGCAGCCGCAGAGCCAGCCCGTGTGGCCAGAGTGGGGCGTGGAACAATGCGAGGCGCGGAGCGTGGAGGTGGGAAAGTTCTGGCGGAAATATCTGGAAACGCTGGCGCCGGGTGATCTCAGCAAAACCGCCTCGTACAAGAACAGCAAAGGCGAGCCTTGGGCCAGCACGGTGGAAGATGTTGTCACGCATGTGCTGCTGCATTCCGCGTATCATCGCGGGCAGATTGCCAGCTTCATGCGCGCGAGCGGCGACACGCCTGCTTATACCGACTTCATTCACGCGGTGCGGCACGGGTTGATCGGGCAAGACGTCAGCTCTTAGCTCTCAGCCATCAGCTCTTAGCTTGAACCACTGCCATCCTCGAATCCGTTGTCGCTGTAGCTCGCCCATGCTGCCCCTGACTCTTTGCCGTTCTCTCCCCAAAACACGTAATATCTGAGCAATGAGACGAGCCCCGCTTTTGTTTACCCTGCTGCTCGGCGCCGCCCTGTTGCTGGCATCTCCCGCTCCGAAGATTGCCAACATGCCGGCTGCCGTTTCCGGTAATGCCGTTGCGTCTCTCAAGGGCGGACTGGAACTGTTCTCGATCATGGGAGTGGGTCCGCGAAAAACGTGGAACGACATTACGAATCGTGTCTACATCTTCAATCTCGCGTCTGGAAAGTGGCGTGATGGCCGGCCAGTGCCCGGCGTTGCGGGTCGCCTGGGAGCTTCGGCGATCGGCGTGCGAGGCAAAGTATTTCTGTTCGGCGGGTACGTGGTGGATGGACATGGAGTGGAGCTCACGGTCCCCGACGTCAGCGCATATGTGCCGGACGACCACAAATGGTATCGCGGTGCGGATATTCCTGTGCCCATCGACGACAGTGTAATCGGGGTGGACCACGACCGCTTCATCTATCTGGTTGGGGGACGGTCGAAGAATGGGCCGGTGAACAACGTCCAGATCTACGATGCACAGAAAAACGTCTGGAGCGAGGGCGCGCCGTTTCCTGGAACGCCGGTGTTCGGCCATGCGGGCGGCCTGGCGGAGGATGCCATCGTCGTGATTGACGGTGCGAAGAAGAACACTGGTGTGGGCGCCCCTTACGTGGCGTCGAACGAGTGCTGGATCGGGAAGATCGATCGCAAAGATCCGAACAAGATTGAATGGAGCAAGCTGCCGCCGCATCCCGGTCCGGCGCGTTTTGGGATTGCCAGCGGTGCGGAGGGACACAAGATTCATTTTTCTGGCGGCAGCGCCAGCCCGCATGACTTCAAAGGAATCGGCTACGACGGCCAGCCCGCCGACGTTTCTAGCGTGAGTTTTCTCTACGACCTGCACGCCAACCAGTGGCAAACGGTGGATGAGAATACAGTTGAGCCGCGCATGGATTGTGGCGGCATCCTGTCGACGCCAGCAGGGCTTGTGTTGCTGGGGGGAATGACCAAGGGACAGACCGCTACAGCACAGGCCACGCTTTTTGCCAGGAAGTGACGGCGTGCGGAAATTGTGCAGTTCCCCACCGACACTTTGTCATCCCGAGCGCGGCGGCAGCCGGGCGAGGGACCTTACGTCAGCAGATGTACTCCCTGCTGTGAACGGGAATGCCCAACTGCATGAGGCGCAGGTCTTCCTCGCATGCCTACAACCGATCTGCGCGCCTGGTAAGGTCCCTCACCCGCTTTCGGCGCGTGCGGGACGACATCGGCCGGCGCGATCCTGTTAAAGCAGGGGCGATGGAAAAAGAAGAAAATTGAAACGGACTCGATTCTGCGAAATCAAAACCGAGGTAAATAAGGTGGGGCGGGAGGAACGGTATCGAACCGTCATCTCCGGGATGGAGCCCCGGCGCATTGCCGTGGTTATGCTACTCCCGCGTTACTTGAGCGTCGTTGCGGCATCAACGTTATTGCATGGCAGCGCCGGTGTCAACACGGACGCCGTCTACACACACGGACGCCGTCTACCTAGCCCGTGCCAGTACCAGCGTAACGTCATCGGGCTGCTCGTTGTCCCCGATCCAGTCGTCGACTGCGGTGGTCACCATCTGGCTGATCTGAGGCAGCGGCAGTGCCCGATTGTCGCTGACCAGGTCAATCAGGCGCTGTTCGCCGAATTCGCCGAAGTCGTTCTCCGGCTCGGTGACCCCGTCGCTATAGGCGAGGAATATCTCGCCGGGCTTCATCTCCACGCTGCCTTCTTCGTAAGTCATGTTATCGAACAGGCCAACGACCGTGCCGCCAGCCTCCAGCCGCCGAATGCCGCCGTTCTTGGCGATGAGAATGGGGGGCAGGTGACCGCCGTTGCTGTAGGTTAGCTGGTGCGACCGCCCGTCGTAAATGCCGAGAAACAGGGTGGCATATTTTTCCGGCGGAGTGCTTTCGTAGAGCTGGTGGTTGAGCAATCCCAGCAAGGCGCCCGGGGAGATTTCTATGCCTTCCGGCCAGGTAGCCATGATTCTGCCCGTGCCGGCTACTGCGCCAACGGCCACCGGCTCCCGCATTTGCGGCAGGCTTTCCACGCTGTAGGCGCGCACCGCAGAGTGGATGGTCGCCATCAGCAGAGCGGCGGATATTCCTTTGCCGCTGATGTCGCCGACCGCGAGAATTAATTTGTGCGAGCTCGCGCTAAGAAAATCGTAGTAGTCGCCGCTGACGGTGCGGGCCGGGCGGCAGAATCCGTGCACCTCCAGCGACTCGAGTTCCGAAATCTGCCGCGGGAACAACTGCGCCTGCACTTCCTGCGCGATGGTCAGTTCGTTTTCCAGCCGCTGCTTTTCTTTCTGTTCCAGAATCAGTTTTTCGATGGACGTGGTCATCGAGTTGAACGAAAGTGCCAGTTCAGCGAGCTGGTCCCTTGACGCAACCGGGATGCGATGGCTGAAGTCGCCGCGATCCACATGCTTGGTGGCGTCGTAGAGATGGGCCACGGCTGCGGTCACGGTGCGGGTCATGCGAGTGCCGATAAAGAGGGCGATCAGTTCAATGATGGCGAAGAAAATCCCCACGCCCAGCAGGATGTATTCCACGCCCTGAACAAACTCTCCCAGGGCTTCGAAAAGATGCGCGTACAGCACTGAAGGACGGGTGCGGACTCTTACCACGGCTCCTAGTCCCGCCTTCCCAGTTTTCCAATCCACTGCTGAAAGGGAGGCGCCGGCGAGCGGGATCTCGAAATCCAGGCTGCCCGTTGGAGGGGGCAGACTGCCCACCACGAAGATGGGTCGAAACGGCTCCTGGCCCACCTGCAACGTGGTGCCTTGCCTGCCAGAATTGATCGCGATGCTACCCTGGCGGTTTGGCGGGTTGACGGGAAGAGAAGTGTGAGGTCCGGAATTTTGCGAACTGCCCGACGCCTCGCTTCTGGTGGGATTTGCCGCTATCGGTGCGCCGGGAGCAAAAACTGTGATTTCGCCCAGATCGGCCGCAATTTTCCCGACAAGATCCGGATCGAACGGCTCGCTGGTAACCACCGTAAGATTGGTCGAACCCAATTCAATGGAGGAGACGACACGCAGGTGCAATGCGCCGCTATCACGGACCAGGTCACGGAACTCGGCCTTGGAAAAAACCGGTGGCGTCAGCGCGGTGCCATTGAATACGTTGCACAACGGCAGGGGCTGGCCTCCATACCAGGCGCACACTTGCCGATGTCCCCAGGCAGGGTCGCGCCTCCTGAGGCCAGCCAGCGATTCCGCCGCGGGGCGGTCTCCACGCTCGAGGTGAGCCGCGAGTTCGTTGCTGACGGCAGCGTTGGCTGCATCGAGGCTGCGCAACTGGGCATGGATTTCCGAGGTCACCACGAAGACCGCAAATTGCCCAGCCAAGCCATACAGCGTGATAAACGCCATGGCGACCAGGAGCACGGCCGGAATCACTCCAATGAAAACGTAAGTGACGATCAGGCGGTTCCGCAGGCGCCACAGGACTTTTCGCTTCAGCCAGCCAAAGCCCAGAAACGAAAACAGGAAGCCCGAACTGACCGCCAGAAATGTTGCCCACCCACCCAGACTTGCGCCCCACGAGGGAGCAAACAAGGCTAGCAAGCCGCGCAGTGCGAACAGGATTCCGCCCAGGGCCAGCAAGTACCAGGCGATGCGCGCCATCCGGCCCTCGGGCCATAACCCGGCTAATCTCAGCCTGCTACGCAATGTTGAGTAGGACCACATGCTTATGACTCGATCATTTTCGCGGTCATGCCATCTGATGCCATTGCCGAAACGTCCGATTATAGACTCGGGCGCAGTACGACCAAAGGCAGCTTTGCCATTCCTAAATTCTACCCCGTCGTCAGGAGCGCGGTCTGAATCCACAGGGGCTGGTTTGACCCGAAGCTTGACCTACGAAGTTCGACTATCAGGTTTGACCCACGAAAGAAGCTCATAACCAGAACGGACACGAAGTATCACGAAGGGCTTCGTCGGTCAGGAAATCCACAGAGGACTTAGCATTCCCGCAATTCTCATTTAGAATTCTGTCGTGCTTAGAAACGTGCTCAGAAACGTGCTCAGAAACGTGATCCGAAAAGCTCTAAGAGATTCGATTTCCATCGTTATCGTGGCGTTGGCCGTTTCGGTGTTTGCAGCTCGCGCGGGCGCGCAACAGCCGGCTGCCAATCCGCCGTCGACGCAGCCACAGGTGAAGGTGAATGTACTGAACGTTTGCACCCCGTCGGCCGAGGAGCAGAAGGAGATCGCGTCCGCCCTGGTGCGGGCTCCGAAACAGCCGCTCTTCTCAGCCGACTTTGAGGTTTCCCGCGGACGCTCGACTCTGAGCGATATGGCGAGCTTTCTGAAGCCCGGAGAAAGCGTGGCTGAATCCGACCAGTCTTCGGTGGCAAGTTACGTGCGCATCCGCCATGAGTTTTCCGTGCAAGCCCTGTTTTCGAGCGTGCAATATTCCTTCAGCAATGACGGGCACACCATGGTTGAAACTCTGGTGCTGCACGTGCGCGATCCGAAAGATCTGATGTCTCTGTCGCTGGAGGATAGCGCTTCCGCGGTCAGCAGCGTCGAAGCCATGTTGACGTCGAACACTCCGGTAAGCCGGGTGCGGCTGGAGCGTTTCGGAAAATCTTCGGTGGCACTGGCACGGTGCGCGGCCCCTGAAAATGGCCCTGCGCCCGATCAGAGCGCCTATGAGCCGCTGTTCCGCAGCGCTTCCGAGGTGCTGGCGAACTATCGAAATTTGCTAGGCGTGAAAAGAATCGTAGCTGAGGAATTGGCCAAAGTTGCGCCAGCCGCGAGAACGAAGACGGTGCCAGCATCCAAGGCTAAACCGGCGGCGGCAGAGAAAAAATGAATTGCGGTCACGGCGCAGGTTCTTACTCCGCAGGCTTGGCCTGCGTCTTGCATCCAAACCTGAGATTCACAATCTAACTCGCAGCGACCCAAGAGAGCGCGCAAGAGAAACGCCCGAAAAAAAGACCGAAAACCATAATGAGCGAAACTCGTAACGTCGTCATCATCGGCTCCGGCTGTTCCGGACACACTGCCGCCCTGTACACGGCGCGCGCCAACCTGAAACCACTGGTGATCGAAGGCCACGAACCCGGCGGACAACTTTCCCTGACCACGCTGGTCGAAAATTTCCCCGGCTTCCCCGACGGCATTCTCGGTCCGCAACTGGTCGAGAACATGCGCAAGCAGGCGGAGCGGTTCGGCGCCGAATACCGCATGGCGCATCTCACCAGCGTGGACTTGAGCAAGCGGCCGTTTCTGCTGCACATCGGCGTGCATCAGGTTCACGCCCAGGCCTTAATTATCGCGAGCGGAGCCTCTGCCCGCTGGCTCGGCTTACCCCACGAGCAGCAACTGATTGGACACGGCGTTTCTTCCTGCGCCACTTGTGACGGCTTCTTTTTTTCCGGCAAGGAAATTGTGGTGGTCGGCGGCGGCGACTCTGCCATGGAAGAGGCGACCTTCCTCACCCGTTTCGCGACCAAAGTCACAGTCATCCATCGCCGCGAAAGTTTTCGCGCTTCGAAGATCATGCTGGAACGCGCGCAGCGCAACGAGAAGATCCAGTTCCTGACCGATACCGTGGTGGAAGATGTCTATGACATCAACCACAACGAAGTTACCGGGCTCAAGCTGCGCAACGTCAAGACCGGCAAGGTGTGGGATTTCCCCACCAGCGCGCTTTTCCTCGGCATCGGCCACGTGCCCAATGCCAAGATGTTCGCCGACCAGCTCGACACCGACGCCGACGGTTATCTTAAGACTCATAACTACGTCCACACACGGGTTCATGGAGTCTATGCCTGCGGCGATGTTCAAGACCGCCGCTATCGCCAGGCCATCACCGCTGCTGGAACCGGCTGCATGGCGGCCATTGAAGTGGAGAAATTTCTGGAAGAGCACGGCAGCTGACCTCGGCTCAGCACCGGCAAAACCCCTCAACCCGCAAGCCTTTCGGGGCGCCAGCCTCCGCGCTTCGAGCCGCAAGAATCACTCCCGCCTGCGTTCTATTAGAGATAGCCTTTCGTAGTTGGACAACTAACCTCGGACAACCGGGGCCGCGTCCCTTGGTGTCTAAGCGGAAGGGTATGCTCAGCCGACTCGGTCGCCGCAGCTTAGGAGGATTCGCGCCATGATCACTCGCTTCGTCTGTTTCTTCGCTCTCGTTTTCGGCCTCTCTGCCAGCGTGTTTGCGCAGGATGCGTCTCAACCTTCCCTCACCATCTATAACGAGGAATTCGCCGTGGTCCGGCAGGAGGTTCCGCTGGACTTGAAGACGGGCGAGAATCACGTGACGGTGAGCGACATCACCATGCATCTCGAGCCGGACTCCGTGGTGCTGCGCGATCCCACGGGCAAGCACGCGGTGCAGGTGCTTGAACAGAATTACCGCGCCGACCCCGTTTCCGAAATGATGCTGCTCTCGCTCTACGAGGGCCAGACCATCGAGTTTGAAAACCAGGGGCAGATGATCAAAGGCAAGGTCATCCGCAGCGGATACACGCCGCACAACTATTTCGCCATGAACCGCTACGGCCAGAACTACTACCAGCAGCAGATGAACGGCGCCGCGCAAACGCCGGTGATCGAGGTTGACGGCCAGCTGCGCTTCAGTCTTCCGGGAACGCCTGTCTTTCCCCGCCTCACCGACGACACGATCCTGAAGCCGCGCCTGGAATGGGTGTTGGCCGCCGACAAGCCGGGCAAATTTCCGGCGGAGTTTTCCTACGTCACCGGCGGCATGACCTGGGAAGCGGATTACAACATTGTTGCGCCCGAAAAAGGCGACGTCGTCGATATTGTCGGCTGGGTCACCATGGACAACCAGAGCGGCAAAACATTCGAGAATGCGCGCATCAAGCTGATGGCCGGGGATGTGAACAAAATTCAGCAGGGAGCGAATGGCCGGAACGTTATGCAGATGGCGGTGGATATCGGAGGCATCGGAGGGGGAGTGTTTAGGCCCCCTGTGAGCGAGCAGGCCTTCGACGAGTACCACCTCTACACGCTCGAACGCCGCACCACGCTGCGCGATCGCGAGACCAAGCAAGTGGAATTCATCCGCGCGCCGGGAGTCTTGACCAAGCAGATTTACACTTACGACGGCGTCAAAATCGACTCCAATCGTTACAACGGCTGGGGTTGGGAGAACATTCGCAACGACCACTCTTACGGTACCGAATCCAATCCCAAGATTTGGGTGATGCGCGAGTTCCGCAACTCGGAAGCAAATCACCTCGGCATGCCACTGCCCAAGGGCCGGGTGCGTTTCTACCGCCGCAGTGACGACGGCCAGATCGAATTCACCGGCGAAAACACCATCGACCACACTCCGAAGGACGAAACCGTGCGCATCTATACCGGCAACGCGTTTGACTTGACTGGAGAGCGCCGCCGCACCAACTACATTGTTGACGGTGGCAAAAGCACGGCAACTGAATCGTTCGAGATCAAGGTGCGCAACCACAAGAAAGAGCCGGTGGATGTGCGAGTGGTCGAACACCTTTATCGCGCCATGACGTGGGATATTGCTTCGAGCTCCGCAGACTACAAGAAGACCGACAGCCATACCATCGAGTTTCCCGTGACCGTCGCGCCCGACGAGGAGAAAACCATCAGCTACACGGCGCACTATACGTGGTGACAATTTTCCTGGCTGGCGACGTGATCCCGCTTCCGTTGGCTGCAGGTTGTTCGAGGCTAACTGGTAAGACCGGCGGGGTTACCTTCGTGATCTTCGCAGTAAATTCGGACATCGCTTAGAATTTTCTTACGATGTTCAAGATTCTGCGGCAGAGTACTGTTCAGGGGGCACTCCTCCTCGCCGCCTTGCTGGTTCTTATCCCCCTCCATACCCGGGCGCAGGAGTCCGTCGAGGTTCCGCGTAAAATCCTGACCAGGGTTGCACCGAAATATCCCGCTGTTGCCCACAACATGGAGATTCAGGGCAGTGTTAAGGCGGAGGCCTTGGTGGAGCCGAATGGCCGCGTGAAGTCGGTCGAGATCAAGGGTGGACATCCCATCCTTGCGCAGGCCGCCATGGAAGCGGTCCGCGAGTGGAAGTGGGAGCCTTCGTCCAAGGAAACACGCGAACTGGTGGAGATCAAATTTGTTTGGCAATAATGGTCGCGCGGGTGCCCCATTTCTCGCGTTCTTTGCGAGAAGTGGGCATTCCAGACGCCGAAACAAGTTGGTTTTGCCTACGCCGTAAGGAAAAGCGCAAGTCCGCCGCGGGCCTAAATCCAAAGGCATTCGCAATCGGGAATGCCCACTCTTTGCAAAAACCCAAAGGATAGGCCAACCCGATCTCACTGCTGCACCCTCCGAGTTGTGATACAAATTTCTGTGATCTCCATGCAAGTCCCAGCTATTTCTCCCTTCTGCTTTTCTTTCCGCTTTTATCCCGTACATCCAAATGCGGCGAGTGGGCGATGTTGAGAACGCTCTTTGTCGGCCTCTCGGAGAACAAGACATTGCGCGGGTTTGCGGAGCGTTCCGCGCTTGGCCGCCGTGTTTCGGGGCGCTTCGTTGCCGGAACAGAAATCGCCGACGCTGTCCGCGCCACGCAAATCGTGAATCGCTCCGGCATGAGCGTGAGCATCGATAATCTGGGCGAGAATGTCACCAACCCTGACGAAGCGCGGCACAGCGCCCAGCTTTACCATCAGATTCTTGACGCCATTGTCGCCAGCCAGCTCAACGCCAACGTCAGTCTGAAGCTGACTCACATGGGCCTGGATGTGGATGAAAAGCTGGCGCGCGAACTGGTCAGCGGACTCGTGGCTCGGGCTGCGGCAATGCAGCCTCGTGGTTTCGTGCGCGTGGATATGGAAGGTTCGCCTTACACACAGCGCACGCTCGATTTTGTTCACGAATTGCATCGTGCGCCGGGAAATCAAGGCAGCGTGGGCGCTGTGATCCAGTCGTACTTGAAGCGCTCGGAGAGCGATGTCAAAAAGCTGCTGAGCGAGGGCATCCGCATCCGCCTGTGCAAGGGCGCGTACAAAGAGCCGGCCAGCATTGCGTTTGAAAAAAAAGAAGAAGTCGACGCCAACTACGTCCGGCTGATGAAGATTCTGCTGAAGAGCGGCGTCTATCACGGCTTGGCTACGCACGACGCGAACATGATCCGCGAGGCGCACGCCTTTGCGACCAGCGAAAAAATCTCCCGCGATTCCTTCGAGTTCCAGATGCTCTACGGCATCCGCCGCGATCTGCAGCAAAGCCTGGTGAAAGAAGGCTGGCGCATGCGCGTCTATATTCCGTTCGGCACGGAATGGTACCCCTATTTCATGCGGAGGCTTGGGGAGCGTCCGGCCAACGCACTGTTCGTGGCGAGAAATATGCTGCGCTGGTAAGAGTTTGCACAAGCTGGAGAATTGACCTCAGCGCGGTACAAAGAGCGGGCCACGGCTACTAACGCTCTCGGCAGCGGCCGAGTTAGGCTGAGGGCTGAGAGCTGAGGGCTGAGAGCTGGCACTTGGAACTACGGCTGCGGCGCCGGTTCCGCGCCGCTCTCGGCCGGGGCCAGCGGGAGACGGGTAACGCCGCGCAGGATTTCACGCTCGTGCGGCGAGAACATACCCTTGAAGCGATCGGAATCGATGACCTGTTCGCGCTGCTCCGGCGGCATAGCGCGCAAATCGCGGATCGCGGTTCTCACCATGCGCTGCCGCTCGGGCGGCAATTGCAGAATCTGATTATGGATCTGCACCACCTGTTGCCGCTGTTCCGGAGTCAAGCCGCGCCATACCTGCGCGCGGGGCCCCAACCGATCGATCAACTGCAGCACGTGTTGCTGTTCCTGCGGCGGAAGGCTCGAAAAATATCTCAATTGTTGACGCAACCGCCGCTGCTGCGCCGGTGGAAGGGAGCGAAAATGAGGATCGTTTTGCAGCGCCCGTTCTTGCTCGCTGGGAGGCATATCCTTGTGTTGCCGCAGCCAATCCCCGGCGCGGTGCTGAGGTTGGCGAGGGGTTCCCTGGTTGCGAGCCGCGCCATTCTGGCCGGGGTGTGACGGAGCCTGCGCTCGGGCTGCATAGGGGTGGTTACCGTATCTCTGTGCTAAACAGGGCAGGGAAAGGACTAGAACGGCCACACTCATAGCTAACCACCGCGTGATGTGTGTCGCGCGCTTCAAATTGCCCCGCTCCCCAATTTTTCGCGATCCCTAAGTCGCGACCCGTATGTCAAGACCCGGTTCTTCTTCAGCCCTTCGCCGACTGGTATTCATCCGTCCCGGCGACTCCACTTTCCAGTTTCGCCCAGCTTACTGATTCACCGTATCCGGCTGCACCTGGAGATCATCGAGCAACTCAAGGTCGGAATATTGCTCGTGGTTGCTGTCCAATGCTTGCAAGTCGCCCACCGCCGTGCCGGGCTCAGCCATTCCGAAATTGTCGGAAAGCGGGTTACGGTCCGCTGAGCCTTCCCAGCCCCGGACGAAGAACATGCCTACGCCCAATCCCATCAGCAGAGTGAGTGCGGCCGCCAGCACGGGACGCCGGAACCAATGCAGCCAGCCTGCCTGCGGCTTCGCCATTTCTTCGCGCAACCGCGCCTGCAGCCGCATATCAAAATAGGGCGACGCTTCCGGTGCCCGCCATTCGTCGAGCAGTGCCATGGTCTGGCGGAACTCGGCCAGTTTCCCGGTGCACGCCGCGCACGTAGCCACGTGCTGGCTCTCAACGGAGCTCATCTCGGTCAATCCGGCTGCTACATCCGGAATTTTTTCCCGCATTTCATCGCAAGTCATAACCTCATCCCCTCAACTCTCTTCGCCTCTCTAACCACGCCTTGCCATCTTCGCCACTTCTCATCGCCACTTCTCATTCAACAGAACACAGATTCTTCATACTTCATAAGAATTCTTTTAACTGGTCGCGCAATGTTTCATAAGCCCGGAAGAGCAGCGACTTCGTTGCCGACTCGCTCTTCTTCAGGACTTCGGCAATTTCTTTGTAATCCATCTGCTGGTACTTGTGCATGATCACTGCCAATCTCTGCTGCTCCGGCAGCGCTTCCACTTTACTGCGGATCGCCAGCAACCGTTCCCGCTGCACCATGGCTTGCTCGGCGGTGAGCGACCCATCGGGCAACTGCAGCGTGGTCGTGCTGCTGTCGTCGCTGGTTTCGTCGAGGCTCACGCTCACTTCCGGACGTTCGTGCCGGGTGTCGCGGGCGTGGTTCACCGCCAGGTTGGTGGCGATGCGATACAGCCAGGTAGTGAACTTGGCGCTGGCCTCATAGCTCTCCCGCGAGCGATAGACGCGCAGAAAAACTTCCTGCGCCAGATCTTCGGCCGCAGCCGAATTCCGCGCCATACGATACATGAAACTCACCAGCGGCCGGCGATATTTCTGCACCAGATAATCGAATGCAGACTGATCCCCAGCCTTTACGCGCAGCATCACCTCCGCGTCGCTGGAAGACTCCCCGCCCGTCATTGCTGCGGGCAAACTGGCTGCTGCCTGCGGCCCCATTGCGGCCATCAGGATACCCCGATCCATGGTGGCAGTGCTCACATTAATTTCAACCCCGCCGCGGCCCGAAAGTTGCATCTTTTCGTCCCCGGACGAACCACTGGAAGTCCCTGCCGCTGAGGAGGTTAGGGGAGGTCGGAAGAGCCTGGAATCACCCGGCATGTAAAACGGACGCCCACAGGCGAGGATTGCGCCCGCAAGCTTCGCCGCGGCGCCCCTGTAGGTCCAGGCTACCACCAGGCTTAGCCTGCCGACAGAGCCGGTTTTCCCTCAACCACGTTGAGTTCGCTGCCCCGGTTGTCTCGAAGGAAACTCGGCCACACTCGTGGCTCGATAATGTTCTCTGTTTGTTCGCCTATCGCCGGGCGAGTGACCGTTCAGAAGCGATCACGACACCTTTGACAAATAGCCTGTCTTCGCACATTCTGTCGCTCGCTGCGGGGGGTAGGCGGAATCGTTCAAGCGGCCGAAATGGGCAGAATTTTTGACCGAAGTTTGCCCCACATGTCTGTATCTGGTAAAAATAAAAGGAACTCTTCCTAAGCTTTCTGGGCGCTTAACTCAGCGGTAGAGTGCCATCCTCACACGGTGGAAGTCGTAGGTTCAAATCCTACAGCGCCCACCATTTTTGTTTCTAACCGTGTGGTTGTTTCCTCTCCTGTCGTCGGTTGCCCGCAGCCTCTTGCTCGGCGCCTCTAAGATACTTCTAACTCCCAACTGGCCCGTTGTGTGCACTTGGCAATTGGCGCCCGCAATTGGCCTCCCGCCAATGCGGTGAACGCTGATTGCTGATTATTGACCGCTAGTTTGCTGGCGGCTAATCGCTCGCCGGGGGGTCGTATGCGCATTTTTCGTTTGAGCTCGGTGTTGACGGGGCTGCTTTTTGCTTTCCCGCTTATGGTCGCATCGCAGGAGTTCCCGGCTGCCCTCTCTCAACCCGTCAGCACAAAGGGAAGCTCTACTGCCCGCGCGGCGGCCGCGGAAGACAACCGGTCCACGCCGGAATCATTTGACGAGGTCATCGATCGGGTGATCCAAAGGGAGCATCTCATGCTCTCGCAGTTGCGCAATTTGCGGCCCGTGGTCGAGACCTATATCCAGAATCTGAAAGCGGATGGCCGCGAAAACACCATTCCGGTCCGGGACCAGTATTTTCTTGGCCGCCTGGATATGAGCGACGGCCCGGAGGACACTTCGTTCGTGGGGCAGCCCGGGATCGGGCGGCGCAGCTTGAAGAAATTGACGGAGATTTATGCGCTGCATTTCCAGCCCCTGGGTTTTGTCCAGATGCTGGTGCTCGACACCGACCTCTCGAAAAAAGATTACGACTTTGTCTTTGTACGCCGCGAGTTTCTAGGCGAAGTGCGCTGCCTGGTCATCGACATGCAGCCGAAACCGGAGGCGCCTCCGGGACGCTTTCAGGGGCGCATCTGGGTGGAAGACCGGGACTACAACGTGGTTCGTTTCAACGGCACGTATTCGAAGCCCACGCGCACCAGCCTCTACCTGCACTTCGACAGCTGGCGGCTGAACATGAAGCCCGGACTGTGGCTTCCGGCCTACGTTTACAGCGAGGAATCGAATCTGGATACCGGCTCGGGACCCATGCAGTTGAAGGCGCAAACCCGGCTGTGGGGGTACGAGCTGAAGAGCGTGAAGAAGAACGAAGAGTTCACGCAGATTGTGGTGAATTCTCCCGACACGGTCAAAGACCGCAGCGGCGCTCCGGCCGATGCCACCCCGATCGTGGCGGAGCGAATGTGGGAACGCCAGGCGGAAGACAATGCCCTGGAGCGTCTGGAGAACGTTGGTTTGCTGGCTCCGAGCGGCGAAGTGGATAAGGTTTTGCAGACGGTGGTCGACAATCTGCTGCCGACCAATAACATCGATTTGCAATCGGATGTGCACTGCCGCGTGCTGATGACGGCACCGCTCGAATCATTCACGATCGGCCACACCATTGTGGTCAGCCGCGGCCTGCTCGATGTGTTGCCCGACGAGGCATCCCCGGCCATGATTCTGGCTCATGAACTCAGCCACATTGTGCTGGGGCATCGCTTTGACGCCAAGCTGGCCTTCAACGACCGGATGTTTTTTCCCGACGAACAATCGTTCCAGCGTTTTGATTTCAAACGCAGCCCCGCCGACGAAAACGCGGCCGACGCGAAAGCTCTGGAGTTGTTGAAGAATTCTCCTTACAAAGACAAGCTGGGAAGCGCCGGATTGTTTCTGGAAGCCCTGCAGCAGCGCGCTCCGGCGCTGCCCAACCTGATTCGCCCGCATCTGGGGAACGGTTTGGCGGCGGGCGCAAGCGTTCGTATGTCGGCTCTGCTCTCAACCGTGCCGCAGCTGGACCACCAGCGGCTCGACCAGATTGCCGCGCTTCCTCTGGGCGGCAGAATCCGGCTGGACCCGTGGAGCGATCGCATTGAGCTGGCGCGGTCCAAGCCCGTGACCCTGGCGTTGGCCAGCGAGAAGAGACCGTTTGAGATCACGCCTTTCTTCCCCTACCTGAGCCGGGTGACGAATAGCGGCGCGGAAAAAGTCGCACTGGCCAGCCCTCCAGCCGAGTAACGACGCACGTCTGGCCCCTAATTCATGCAGATCGACACGGTATAAACGCGGATCACTTCACTACTCTTTGTTCCTCCCTCGATCGGCCGCACCGTTTGCCGCAGGTTTGTCATCCTGGCGGTATATCCGTAACGTTGGTCCGTGTCGATGCGAGTTGGTTCCTGCAGATCCGAGTCAAGGCGCAACTGTATTCGTCGTTTCTTCGCTCTCCATAAGAATAGCTACAGAATCGGTGCGTCCTGGGGTAGTTTCTATATCGGTTGGCGGAAAATTGCGTAAACGTTTACAATCGCCGCCATTGGCTGTTCCGACCCAACCGGATGGACCGGTGGTAGCGTATTTTTCCGGCGCAAATTGGCCGGCAGACGCGGGCTGAGCAAAAATGGGTAAACGTCCCACGACTCTCTTCGATATCGGTAAGGCGCTCGGCATCTCCACCGGAACCGTCCATCGCGCATTGCACGACAACCCTGGTGTGAGTCCGATGACCAAGGCCAAAGTGTTGCAGACGGCGAGAGCACTGGGTTACCGGCCGAATCTGGCGGCGCGGTTCCTGTCTTCCAAGAGAATTCTGCGAATCTCGGTCAACACTTTGCAAGGTACCACTTCATTCTGGGACGAGGTGAGGGTGGGTATTCGGGAAGAGGCCAGCGCGATCCTGATGGAAAATGTCGACCTTGAATTCCGGACCTACCCGAGACTTGGAATCGGCGAAGAGGAGGCATTCGGGGAGGCCATGGCCGCGAAAGTAGACGGAATCATCACATTCCCCAGCCGTCCGCAAAAGTTGCGGCCGTGGATTCGGCGAGCCGCGCGCGCCCGTATTCCGGTGATGTGCGTGGCCACCGACGCTCCCAACAGCGGAAGGCTCGGCATCGTGGCGATCGACACATTGGCCAGCGGTTCCATCGCCGCCGATCTTATGGGCCGGTTTCTGCAAGGACGGGGGAAAATCGCGGTCACCGTGTTTGATATGGCGATTACGGAACACGCGGAGAAATATGCGGCGTTTGAATCCACGTTGCAGAGGTTCTACCCGGAGATGCAACTGATGAAGCGGATCGAGGATCACGATGAGGAGTCGGAGGCATACGAAAAGTGCCGCAAGCTGTTTGAAGATTGCCCCGATCTGGCCGGGATCTATGTGACCACGGAGGCGTCGATCCCTATCTTGAACGCGGCGCGGGATGCGAAGGTACTGCATCGGCTGACCATTATTACCACGGATCTTTATCCCGACCTGGTGCCGGAGATTCGGTCCGGAGCGGTGGTGGCGACCATCTACCAGCGTCCGCGCACGCAGGGGCGAATGGCTTTCCGGAAATTGCATGCATTCCTGGCGGAGGGATCGAGTTCACACCAGGTCACGCTGGCGCCGCATCTGGTGACGCGGGGGAATCTTGATTTCTTCCTGCGGGCACAATCGGAGCGAGCGGGCGTGCCGCACGATGTTCAGGTGCAGCGGCCGGCCCAGGAACCCGCGGAAGATTTTGCATAAAAAAGACTCCGCGTAGGTGGGACGAAGTAAGTGCGACGAAAACCGAGGAGGGCAATATCAGGTTTCTCGGCATTGATGTAGGGACCAGCGGCACGCGTGCGCTCGTGATCGACGAACTCGGCAAGGTGATCGCTTCCGGGTCGGAAGAGCACGCCGCATTCGCCAGCCCCAGCCCGGGCTGGGCGGAGCAGGATCCGCGCGATTGGTGGCGGGCCAGCGGCGTGGCCGTGCGGAAGGCGCTGGGTTCGGCGGGCGTAGCTGCGGACGAAATCGCCGGCGTGGGTTTTTCCGGGCAGATGCACGGAGCGGTGTTGCTCGATGCGAACGATGACGTCGTGCGCAACGCCATCATCTGGTGCGACCAGCGCTCGGAGGCGCAGGGCAAAGAGCTGGACGAAATGTTCGGTCCGGGCCGGCTGATTCAACTTACCTGCAACCCTCCACTGACCAACTTCACTCTGACCAAACTGCTATGGGTGCGCGAAACCGAGCCCGCGAACTGGGCTCGCGTGGCGCATGTGATGCTGCCCAAGGACTACGTGCGATTCCGCCTTACCGGAGACCGGGCCACCGATATGGCGGACGCTTCCGGAACGCTGTTGCTCGATGTGGCGAACCGGCGCTGGTCGGCGGAGGTGCTGAGCAAGACCGGAATCAGCCAACAATTGCTTCCGCAACTTTATGAGTCGCCGCAGGTTTGCGGACGCGTGTCAGCGGCGGGCGCCCAGACGACCGGATTGCGCGCCGCGACTCCGGTGGTGGCGGGCGCGGGAGATCAAGCGGCGGGCGCGGTTGGAATGGGCATTGTGCGCGCGGGCGCGGTGAGCGCCACGATTGGGACATCGGGCGTGGTCTTTGCCGCCACGGACCGGCCGGCTCTCGATCCGCGCGGACGGATCCACACGTTTTGTCATGCGGTTCCGGGGCGCTGGCACGTGATGGGAGTCACCCAGGCGGCGGGGTTGTCCCTGCGCTGGTTCCGGGATCGGTTCGGAGTGCCTGCGCAGAATGGGCGCGATCCGTATAACGTATTATCGGAAGAAGCTGGTTCCGCGCCGGAGGGTTCCGCGGGTGTTTTCTGGCTGCCTTACCTGATGGGCGAGCGCACGCCGCACTTAGATCCGAACGCACGTGCGGCGTTGGTGGGACTCTCGGCGTCGCACACGCGCGCGCATGTGGTGCGGGCAATTCTGGAAGGCGTTGCCTACAGCCTGAAAGACACGTTCACGATTTTCGAAGAGATGAAGATTCCGGTGACGCGAATCCGGCTTGGCGGCGGCGGCGCGCGTTCTGCGCTCTGGCGACAAATCCAGGCCGACGTTTACGGACACGAAGTGGAAATCGTCGAAGCGGAAGAAGGCGCCGCTTACGGGGCGGCAATTTTGGCGGGGGCCGGCGCCGGCGCATGGACCTCGGTGGACGAGGCTTGCGATGCTGTGATTCGCGTGGCTTCTCGCGTTGCTCCCAGCGCTCAGGGCGTGCTCACGATGCAGGACGGATATGGCACCTTTAGGGCAATTTATCCGGCGTTGCACCGTGCATTCGCAAGGGAATTGCCACGGCCAACGCCGTAAACGTTCACGGAGTTTCCCGGCTCGCATGCTGCCCGCTTGCGGTCCAATTTCTGGAGAGAAAGCCTGATGCGGCAATCCCCCTCATCGCCCCCGCTGGCTCGCGCAAGTTTCCAGGAGATGATTCCGCTTTCGATCATTTCGCTCTTCTCACTCTTCTTCTTTTTGTTTGCCGGCGGAATTCAGGACGGAATGGCGATTGGCCAGCAGCGCTACGTCGAAAGTTCGCGCCGTCCCGGTAGTTTCGTTCTCGCCGACAACAGCAATCTCGCGACGATCTACGTGGAGGAAAACGATTACTGGGGCGTGGTACGGGCGGCGCATGACTTGCAACAGGACATTTCGCGCGTGACCGGGCGTACTCCTGACCTCGGGAACCAGAAAAACGGGATTACGAAAAACGCAATCATCATCGGCACGGTCGGAAAGAGCACGCTGATTGATCAGCTTGTTTCCTCCGGAAAACTTGATGTAACGGCGATCCGAGGCAAGTGGGAATTTTTTCTGATCCAAGTGGTGCCGAACCTGATGCCGGGAGTGCGTTCCGCGCTGGTGATCGCGGGCAGCGATAAGCGGGGCACGATCTACGGCATCTACGACCTCTCGGAACAGATTGGAGTCTCGCCGTGGTACTGGTGGGCCGACGTTCCGGCGGCGCATCGCGGCGAAATTTTCATAAAGCCTGGACGATATGTGCAAGGGCCGGTGGTGAAGTATCGCGGCATTTTCTTGAATGACGAAGCGCCGGCGCTGAGCAGATGGACAAAGGAAAAATTCGGAGGCTTCAACCATCAATTTTACGAAAAAGTTTTCGAACTGCTGCTGCGGCTCAAAGGGAACTATTTGTGGCCGGCGATGTGGAACAGCGCGTTCAACGCGGATGATCCGTTGAATCCGAAGCTGGCCGATCAATACGGCATCGTGATGGGAACGTCGCATCACGAGCCCATGATGCGGGCGTGGAAGGAATGGGAACGAAGCGGCAAGGGTCCCTGGGATTACTCCACGAATGCCGCCGAGTTGCGTGAGTATTGGAAGCAGGGAATCGAACGCAACGATGGCTATGAAAGCGTGATCACCCTGGGCATGCGGGGGAACGGCGATCTGCCCATGGCGGAGACGGATGATCGCGCGCTGCTGGAAAAAATCGTTGCGGACCAGCGCAAGATTATCGGCGACGTGCTGCACACCGACCCTTCAACAGTTCCGCAGGACTGGGCGCTGTACAAAGAAGTGCAGCAATATTACGAGCACGGGATGCGTGTTCCCGACGATGTGACGCTGCTCTGGTGCGACGACAACTGGGGCAACATCCGCCGCTTGCCGACGGAGGAAGAACGGAAACGCAACGGCGGGGCCGGTATCTACTATCACTTCGATTATGTGGGAGATCCCCGCTCTTATAAATGGATCAACACGAATCCTCTGCCAAAGGTATGGGAACAGATGAACCTCGCCTACCACTATGGCGCAAACCGCATCTGGGTGGTGAACGTGGGCGACCTGAAGCCGCTGGAAGTTCCCATCGAGTTCTTTCTGAATATGGCTTGGAATCCTTCGGCCTGGACGAATGAGAACGTTGGCGAGTTCACCAGACTCTGGGCGGAACGCGAGTTTGGACCCGAGCACGCTTCCGCAATCGCCGGCATCGTCTCGAAATATGCAAAGTTCAATGGGCGGCGAAAGCCGGAACTGCTTGATCCGGAAACCTTCAGTCTGGTTGATTATCAAGAGGCAGATCGTGTTCTCGACGAATTCAAGGCGATCACGGCGGAGGCGGAAAAGATTGCCAGCCAACTGAACGAGAACCAGCGCGATGCGTTCTTCGAGTTAGTGCTTCATCCCGCGAAAGCTCCGGAGTTGGTGACGGAGCTTTACACGACTGTCGGCAGGAATCACTTGTCTGCGACCCAGGGGCGCGCCAGCACCAACGATCTGGCGGCGCAAGCCCGCGCTTTGTTCCAGGCCGACGCCGATCTTTCGAACGAATACAACCACACGCTGGCGCACGGCAAATGGGACCACATGATGGATCAAACGCACATTGGCTACACCAGTTGGAGAGATCCGCCGGTGAACGTGATGCCTGCGGTGACGGAGATTTCTGTTCCCGATGCGGCCGCGATGGGAGTTGCGGTGGAAGGATCGGCTTCCGCCTGGCCGGGCGCTGCGGGAGAACCGGTGCTTCCGGAATTCGACGTGTACAATCAACAGCGGCGATACGTGGATGTTTTCAACCGAGGGAAGGCTGTTTTTGGTTTCACCGCATCATCGAGTTCGCCGTGGATCTTGTTAAGCGCGGATCACGGGACAATTCAGAAAGAACAGCGCCTCTGGGTGACAATGGATTGGGAAAAGGCTCCTAAGGGCTCGAGTAGTGGCTACATCTCCATCGCCGCAACCGACGCGGGCGCTGGTGCGGTGAAAATAAAAGTGGAAGCCTTCAATCCTGCCGGACCGGCGCGAGACTCGCTGCACGGTTTTGTGGAAGCAGACGGCTATGTCTCCATCGAGGCGGAACACTTTACGCGACGAGCCAACCTCGATTCGGCGTACTGGGAAAAGATTGACGACTATGGCCGGACGTTGTCGGGCATGACTGTGCTTCCAGTTACGGCGCCGAGCATCTTGCCGCCCGCGTCTGTTCCGTGCCTGGAATATCAAGCCTATTTGTTCGACCCGGAAAAAGTTGAAGTGGAGGCTATCCTCGGTCCGACCTTGAATTTTGTTCCCGGCCGCGGTCTGCGTTATGCGATTTCGTTCGATGATCAGCCGCTGCAGGTCGTGGACGCGCTGGCTCACAATTCGATTGACGACTGGGCGACTTCGGTCAAGGACAGCGTTCGCAAGGTGACATCTGAGCACACGGTTACGGGCACGGGATACCACACGCTGAAGTTCTGCATGGTAGATCCAGGAGTTGTGCTCGAGAAATTGGTGCTCAACCTGGGAGGCGTGAAGCCCAGTTATCTTGGCCCGCCGGAGAGCTTCCGCGGTGTTGAGCATGCGGTGAGATAGAGGTGAGGGTGAGCCGAGCCCTCCCGATCCAGTTACGCCGCGGTTCTTCACCACATAGCTTGTAGTTATACAATATCTTCTACTGCGCCGGTTCCTTCACCACCACGACGCGATCGCCGGCCACGTCGCGCATTTGCTGTACGATCCCGGACGGCCAATGGATTTCGACCAGATCCGCTGACGCATTTTGCCCCAGTCCAAAGTGCACGGGACCGGCGCTCGACGACGCATAGCCGGCGCTGGTAGTCATGTGGTTATATTGCGCGCCGCTTTTGGTCACGACCTTGATGCGAGCTCCGATTCCGTCGCGGTTGCTCTTCGTTCCTTGTAGCTTGAACTCCAGCCAATGATTCTTGCCGGGACTCTGGTTCATCCAGATTTCCGCGGGCGCGTGGATGGCGCTGACCACAACGTCGAGACGCCCATCGCCGTTCAGGTCGCCGATCGCCGATCCCCGATGCCGCGACGGCGGGAACGAGGTGAATCCGGCGTCGGCGGTCAATGCTGAAAACTTCATGCCACCGAGATTGCGGAAGACGGTGTTCGGCTGCTCCACCACAATGCGGGGCGCGGATAGGAGCGACTGCACATGTCCCCGCGAAACGAAAATATCTTTCCAGCCGTCGTTGTCGAAATCTGCGATGTTCGGAGAATAGCCCGCCATGGGCAGACTGAGCGCGGCCATACCGCTCTGTTCGGTGACTTCCACAAAGCTGCCTTTTCCTGTGTTCTTGTAGATCGGGAAGGTTTCGTTATCGAGCGCGACCAGGCAGATGTCGGGATAGCCGTCGTTATCGAGATCACGGAAATCGACGCCCATGCCGGAGATGAACGTGCCGTCTTCGCGCAATGCGACGTTCACGTCGAATCCCGCTTCGTCGAACTTGCCTCCACCTTTGTTTCGGAAAAACCAGTTGAACAGCTTATCGTTGGTGACGATCAAATCCATCTTGCCATCGAAGGTGGAATCGGCTGCGGCTACGCTCATCCCTTTGCCGGGATGCGCGCGAAAGCCGGACTCAACCGAGGCATCGCGGAAGGTCCCATCGCCGTTATTGATGAACAATTGGTTCGGCGTGGGCTTGTACATCTTGGGATGGCAATAGTCGCGATGCCCATAGGCTTCGCAGACCGGCTCGTGGTCGACATCCCACTTCAAGTAATTAATAACGATGAGGTCGAGCAGGCCATCGTTGTTGACGTCAACCCATGCGGCTGCCACCGACCACAGCGGGCCATACTCCTTGTCGGGCTTGTTGAGTCCGGCTTTCGCCGTGACGTCGGTAAAGGTGCCGTCTCCGTTGTTGTGATACAGAGTGTTGCGGTAGACGCCGGCAACAAAAATATCTTCGTAGCCGTCGTTGTCGTAGTCGCCGACGGAAACGCCCATGTCGTAGCCGGTGCCCGCCAAGCCAGCTTTTTCTGTGACGTCGGTGAAGTGTCCCTTGCCGTCGTTTTCAAAAAGACGGTTGCGATATTTCGGCGAACTCTTCCGGAGAGTGTGGATGTCGGCGCCATTGGTGAAAAAAATATCCAGCTTGCCATCGTTGTTGTAATCGAACACGGCCACGCCTCCGGCCATGGTTTCAGGGGCATGACGTTCGGGCGTTTCGTCGGTCTCCAGTTTGAAATCGATCGGCTGGTAGGAGAAGCGGATCGGGCTATCGGTGCTGGCAGGCTCAGCCGAGGATGTGGGCGCTTTCGGCGCCGACTGCGGATGCAGCGCCGGTTGCGGCATTAAGATCGCGAGCAGAAGCAGTAGTGTCAGCGAGCCGGCAAAGCTGCGGATGTTCATCTCCCGAGGCACATGTGGTCTGCTCCCATCTTACCCCGGGAGATCGCGACAAACGACAGAAGAGCTTCGCTCAAGGCGCGTAAGCGGGAACATGAGTGAAATCGCGATTTTCCGCCGACGGAGAGGAGCCGGCTCCATCCGGTTGATGGACACGTTATCTAAGCCAAGTGACCGCGAAGAGTTTGAGCCTATGCCTAGTGGAATAGGAGTCTGGTCTCTCCTTGTGAAGTGTTCTCTGCCATGATCTTGGCATAGGCGACTTGAGTGCCCGATTGCATCCACACAAAGATCGGCCCGCCCGTTTTCTTATTATCAACACAACCAATTTCGAAGTTCTCCGCCGGTGGCCGCACCACGTCTGATCCCAATTCAGTGCGACCCAAGTCGTACTGCTCACCCGGATAAGGCATTCCCCACTCGCCAGTCTTTTTGCTGATAATTAGGGTCCATGGAGGTTTGCCCTGGTCCACGACGAATAGGGTGTAGCTGCCAGTAGGTATCTCCGTGGGACTGTCGAGAGGGGGAATGACCATCCGTTCGCTGACGCGAAAAGCAGCTGCCTCATAAGGCCTCGCGCGCCACACATCGCCACCGGATACGTTGGATGCGCCCGTAGCCTTCCGCCCAAAGGTGATCGTGCTTCCATCGGAGAACGTGCACTCGGATTGTGGTCCTCGACTGAGTACCCGCGATTTGTTCTCATCGCTCGTGCCGCGCGAGAAGAGCGGAGCGGCGAGAGCCAGAGCGGCTGCACCCAGCAAAATTGCAGCGCGGTAGACGAAGTTGCGCATCTTGTCTAAGATTTGCATTTCACTCTCCAGCTCTGCCTGCAATTCACATTATCCCCCAAAACGTGAGGCACTGGCACGTAAGTGTCGAGAACAGCCGGAGCGTTCAAAACCCCGACCCAGAGTTAGACTGTGTTCTTGACATGTGGCGGCCCGTTCAACGACACAGAGGGCACCCTCGGGCCGCGTCACCGCATGAACCATGAATGAGCTTGCCGTGACTGCTTACTCCGGCAGTTTCTGCTCTCCCTGGATCATCAAGTGAGACTCGGCGTGGGGCGCGCCTGTTCCCGGCTGTCCTCCGCCGACGGTGATCAGGTAGTCGCCGGTGGAGACGAAACGATCTCCTGCATCATTCACGTAGCTGAGGTCGCGCGGACTCAGGGTGAGCTTTACGTGTTTCTGCTCGCCGGCCTTCAGGTGGACGCGGGTGAATCCGCGCAACGCGCGCAAGGGTGTGCCCGGCAGCTTGGGGAAGCTGATATACAGTTCCGCGACCTCGTCGCCATCCCGCTTGCCCGTGTTCTTGATATCCACTTCAACATCCAGCGGGTCGCCTGCATTCAGGGAAGGGTTCGACAGCTTCATACCGCTGTATTCGAAGGTTGTGTAACTCAGGCCGTGCCCAAAGCCATACAAGGGCTCTCCCGTGAAGTAGCGATAAGTGCGGTTCTTCATCGCGTAGTCTTCAAACTCCGGCAACTGCTCCGTCCCTTTGTAGAAAGTCACGGGCAAACGTCCGGCGGGATTGTTCACTCCAGCCAAAGTCTGAGCAATCGCCGTTCCGCCTTCTTCACCGGAATACCACGCGTCGAGAATCGCGTTGGCGTGATCGTTCGCCCAATTCACCGCGAGAGCGCTGCCGTTCATCAGCACGACAACAAGCGGCTTGCCGCTGCCCTTCAAAGCTCCGAGCAGCGCCTCTTCTTCCGCGGGCAGGTTGAGGCTGGTGCGGTCGCCGCCGCGGAATCCGGGCAAGTCAACCTTCATTTCTTCGCCTTCGAGCTTCGAGGTGATGCCCACCACTGCAACCACGACGTCGGCCTGCCGTGCCGCGGAAACGGCCTCCACCAGCGGGTCGCCGCTGACTGGCAGCCAGATCAGCTTGCTGATGCGTCCGCCCGCCATGTACTCGACTTTCACCGCGTAGCGATGCCCTTTTGTCAGCTGAAGCTTGGCTACTTGCGGATTGGGATCGTGTCCTACGGCGTCATCGACGACAAGTTTGCCGTCGAGCCACAAGCGCTGCATGGAGCCCATCAGGCCGATCTGATAGGTGCCCGATTCGGCGGGCGTGAGGAATCCTGTCCAGCGCACAGAAAAATCCTTCATGCCGGCGGGCACAGGAAGCGCATGGGAATCTGGATGAGAAAGTTGAAGATCGACGTAGGGATCGACTCGAGTGAGATGCGGGGTTCCTGATAGATCTCCGGTGAAGTACTCGCCCTTGAGTCCGGGCTTTCCGTCATCTGTGGATAACATCGAAGTTGGGATCACGGGATGCTCGCGCAGGAAGTCAGTGCCCGGCTGAAACGAAACCTGAGCTCCGGAAAACTGCTTGCGAATGCCTTCCAGCGCCGTGACGGCGTGCGAGGCCGTACCGCTGTAATTGCCGTGCAAAACCTGGGTAGACTCCGCCAGCGGACCGACGACCAGAATTTTCTTCACGCTGGGCGCGAGCGGGAGCACGCCGTCGTTCTTCAGCAGTACCATCGATTCGCGCGCGGTCTTCAGAGCGAGCTCGCGGTGCGGTGCGCTATCGATTTCGGAATCCGGCGTGAGCGCGTAGGGAACCGTCGCGGGAGGATCGAACATTCCGAGCCGCATGCGCGCGGTGAAAAGCCGCCTTAGAGAAGTGTCGAGATCGGCTTCGGTGAGCAGACCCTGCTTCACCGCATCGATGAACGGTTTGTAGTCGTGGTCGTCTTTAGTAATAGTGAAGAAGTCGGCGCATTCGTTGTCCATCCCGGTCTTGATCGCCACTGCGGCAGCTTCCGCCTGGCTCTTGACGAAGTGGTGGCCTTCAAAGATGTCGACGATGGCGTCGCAATCGGAAACGACATAGCCGTTAAACTTCCATGCATCCCGCAATTGGTCTTTCAATAGAAAGGTGTTCGCGCAGGCGGGCTGGCCGTTCACGCGGTTATAGGCGCACATCACCGATTCGGCTTTGCCTTCGGTCACGGCCGCGCGAAACGCGGGCAGGTAGGTGTCTTCCATGTCGTGCTTGGAGACCTGCACGTCAATGCTGTGCCGCGACGGCTCGGGGCCGCTATGCACCGCAAAATGTTTTGGGGTCGAGATCACGCGAAAATACTTGGGATCGTCTCCCTGCAGCCCGGTCACGAACGCCACTCCCATGCGCCCGGTGAGAAACGGATCTTCGCCATACGTTTCCTGGCCACGTCCCCAGCGCGGATCGCGGAAGATGTTGATGTTCGGCGACCAGAAATCCAGCCCTTCCATAATGTCGCGCCGGCCGGCGCGCACCGCCTGGTTGTGCTTCGCTCGTGCCTCCGTGCCGATCACCACCGCCATCTCGTGAATCAACGGAGAATCAAAAGTGGCCGCCAGCCCGATGGGCTCGGGAAACACCGTCGCCGTGCCTGCATTGGCAACGCCGTGCAGCGCCTCACTCCACCAGTCGTAGTTGGGAATCTGGAGCCGGGGAATCGCCCTTGCCTGGTTGACCAACTGGGACGCCTTCTCTTCCAGCGTCATCTGTGAGATCAAGTCGTCAACGCGCACGTTGATCGGTTGAGCGGGATCGAGGTAGACGCTGCTACTCGGCGCCTGGGCCGCAGAACTTGCAAAACCTAGAACCACAATAATAGCCACTTGCAGGGTGGTTCGAATACGCATTTCGGGCATGATGGGTCTCCTCGGGAACCCGCACGGTCAATCGGCTGGCGAGAGCGTAATGTTTCTAGATGTCTTGCGTTAACGATTACGGTCGTCGGTCGCTTGTAGCACAGCGCAATTCCTACGGTCAAGGAGGCGAGCCGCACACGACCTCGAAGATGAGGATTGATTGGAGACGGGCGAGTCCGATTTACGTCTTTATTATTTTAGTTCGCCATCATTTTATTTGGCCGGCAGCAGGTCGCCGGTGGCCAGTACGTAGGTAGTCAATTTGTCCAGCTTGATGTTGGTGCTCTTGGACACAATCGCAATCACCCCGTCGTTATTCTTCGCGGACTCGACATCCTTCATCAGAACACGGCGATTCGAAGTTGCGGAAGCAGGCGTGTCGGGAACGGACCCACCGTTGCCCGTGTCACTTCCTGGGAACGGCCTGTACACCTTTGTAGTCGTATCAGGATACTGCCCCAGACCGTTCCAGGTCCTCTTCGCAGGTTGTTCCGGCCCGTACTGCAGATCTTGCCCTGTACTGTCGATCGTGGGGTAATACCACGCCGTCAGGTAGGCGGTGACGGACTCGGACTCCTTCTTCCACAGCACAGAATTGATGCGGATCGCGAGGCGGGATGGGTCGGTGGGAGTCTTCGCGACCGACTCGATCACTTCCCCTGAGAAAACGGCATTCCTCGGCACCACCTTACCATCGATCAAGGTTGCGACTTCAAGTTTGGCTCGAATCTTGGCTCCGACCGGCGTTTTGCCGGCGGCCACGTTTTGCTGCATCACCACCGGAAACTCAAGCGTACCGGAAGGCGCGGATGCGGCCGGTTTCTGCTGGCTGAGGGTTGTGGCGCAAGAGAAAACGCACAGTACCAAGATTGATACTGCCATACGACGGGTCGACATCGAAATACCCCCCGTTGCTATTTGAACCGAAATTTGCCAAGAAACTTGCCCGATTGCCGCAGGGCTATGCTTCGTACGGCACGAGTATAACCCCGGTGTCGAGAAAAAGGCCCCTCAGGCATGCAAAAACGTCGAGAATCCCGCTAGGATATCGATTTTCTTCTTGACAACGGTCATGGCATGGATGTAACACCGTAAACGCTTACGATTTTGTAGTTGAATTGTAGTAGCTCCGCGACCGGTTGGTCGCGGCCACCTTAACTGACGAATGATTTTGGAGGCATTGAAATGAGATTCCTCTCGCCCAAGTTTGCCGGGAGTTTTGGCCTGGCTATCGGACGCACTGGCGTTTGCCTTGCGGTTCTCCTAGCAGCCATGTTTGTAGTCTTCGCCGGCCAATCGCTGGCCCAGGAAGCCACCATCGTCGGCACCGTGACCGACCCCACCGGCGCAGCGGTTCCCAACGCCGCCGTCACCATCACCAACACCGATACCGGCGTGACCCGCAACTTGCCCAGCAATGGCGACGGTCAATATGTGGCGCCTGACTTGGTGATCGGGCACTACACCGTGCACGTGACCGCGGCTGGCTTCAAGGCCGCCGAGCAGAAAGCGATTAAGCTCGACGTAGGCGACCGCACCCGCGTGGATTTTAAGCTGCAAGTAGGCAGCGCGCAGGAGGAAGTGACTGTTGAGGCCAACGCCGTAGCCGTACAGACCGACACCGGCGAGGTCAGCAACGTGATTAACGGGCAACAGATAACTCAGTTGGCCACCAACGGCCGCAGCCTGTACTCCCTGTTCGCCCTGGCCCCGGGAGCATCGAGCCTCCAAGGGTCTCGTATCGCTTTTACTCCCGTCAGCGGTGACAGCACAGTCAGCATCAACGGCGAGCGCGCGGGCCACAACCTGCAGCTCATTGACGGCGGCGAAAACCTCGACCGCGGCGGCAGCAGCGGCAGCGTTATGCCTTCCATCGACTCCCTCGCTGAGTTCCGGAACATGACCTCGAACTACAGCGCGGAATACGGCTTGGCTTCCGCGGCACAGATCGCCACCGTAATCAAGTCGGGAACCAAGCAGTTTCACGCTTCGGCTTGGGAGTTCTTCCGCAACGACGCTCTCGATGCCCGCAACTATTTCACCCCCGCTCCTGCCGCAGTTCCCGAATTGCGGTACAACATTTACGGCTTCAACGTAGGCGGGAAGGTTCCAGGGATGAACAACCATCCAACCTTCTTCTTCTACAACCAGGAATGGCGCAAGGAGATTGATGGCGGCCTGCTGAACAAGCCCATGCCCCCAGCCAGCGCCTATCCCGACGCGACGACGGGCAACGCGGTGATCCCAGCTTCGTATGGCACTAACAATGGCACCCCGATTGCGATTCAGGCGGTTGTGCCCTACGTCGTCGTAACACCCGGGACGACTCCCGTTCTCGGGCCCTACCCTAAGGAGTTCGCCAACTGCACCGGCGGCGTTGCCCCGACCGGCGTTACTCCTGGTTCGCCCTTCCCCTCCAACACAATTCCCAGTTGTATGATCAACGCTAACGCAGTAGCTCTGCTGACCGCCGGTGGCAAGTACGGCGGGATCTTCCCGCAGCCGACTAGCGGTACGGATTTCGTGGGCGGCAACAATTCTCCTACAGACTTGCGCGAGGAGATTGCCCGCGTCGATCACACTTTCAGCAGCAAGTTCTCCGTGTTCGGGCACTGGATTTCCGAGCAGGTCGCCCAGACTTACGGGACCACCCAGTGGAGCGGCGACACCTCTCCTGCCGCCGCCAACACCTTCGGGAATCCTTCCTACAGCGCCGTGATCCATACCACCTACGTGATAAGCCCGACGCTGCTCAACGAAGCTTCCTTCAACTACAACGGCAACCGCATTGCCATGTCGAACATCAACCTGTTCAGTGCCCCCAGCTCATTTACCTTTAACCGGCTCTTTAGCGGACCGAACGTCAACAACCGCATCCCGTCGATCAATCTGAATGGCATAACCGGCGCCGACTACACCGTGAACTGGATGCCCTGGAACAATGCGGCCAACGATTACCAGTTGCGCGATGACGTTTCCTGGACCAAGGGAGCGCACCAGCTCAAGATGGGCTTCAGTTGGGCGTTGTACAAGAAAGTTCAGGATGCTTTCGCCAACACCGAAGGCAACTTCAACTTCAACGGGTCGTTCACCAGCGCCGCTGGATGTACGGGAACGAGCACCCTCTCTTGCGGGTATGACTTTGCCGATTTCCTTCTGGGCTATGCCCAGCAATACACGGAAGACGGCGTCAAGATCACCGGCCACTGGAATAACATCTCTCCGGCGGCGTATGTTCAGGACAACTGGCGCGTAAACAGCCGATTGACATTAAACCTTGGACTGCGCTGGGATGGCATTCCGCATACCTACGAAGCCGACCATCTCTCGTCGAACTTCTATCCCAATCTGTACAACCCCGCGATGGCGGCCACGTTTGACGCCCAGGGGAACATTTGTGGCCCCAACTCTGTCCCGCTGTGTGCCGGCGGGAACAGCCCCGGCGTCATTACGAGTACCAACCCGACGTTGGGCGGCGTTCAGTTCTACACCAACGGTATCGGTACCGGCGGTGTGAATGGCATTCCGAAGGGCTTGGTCAACAATTCCTGGAATAATTGGGGACCGCGGCTGGGCTTCGCTTACGACCTTACCGGTCATGCTAAAACCGTCGTCCGCGGCGGCTTCGGCGTGTCCTACGAGCGCATTCAGGGCAACGACATGTATAACGGTGCCGTGAATCCGCCGGGCGACCCGAACCCCACGCTCAACGGCGTGTCGCTTTCAAATCCCGGCACTAGCCTCGCCTCCGGCGTCACTATCTCCGCGGCGAACTTGCCGATCCTTCCTCTCGGAGTGACCGGTATCGCCGACAACTACAAGCCTCCGGTCAGCTACCAGTACAGCGCTGGTGTCCAGCAGGCCGTAGGAACGCACGCGGTGTTGAACATCTCGTATGTTGGCAGCCAGGGTCGGCACGAGAACTACTACCAGGCAATCAACCTGCCGCCGTTGGCTGATTTGGGGTATTTTGTCAACAGCGCAGCACACACTGCGAACGGAAAAACGGGCGGACCCAGCTTTGCCGAAGTCGCCCAACCCTATTCCGGTTTCGGCCAAATGCGGCTGTCTTATAACGGCGCCAACGCCAGCTATAACTCGCTGCAAACGTCGCTGACGGGGACCTTTAAGCGTGACCTGCATCTGCAAGTCGCCTATACGCTTGCCAAGGCGGAGGATGCGACTACGTCGACCGGCAGCGGCGGCGATCTCGAAAACGCCACCAATCCTTATCAGGGATGGAGGTACGATTTCGGACCGTCGGTGTTCGACCGCAAGAGTGTCTTCTTCGCCAACTTCGTATACGACCTCCCAGTATTCCGGGACAGCGGGAGCCGACTGTTGAAGGCGACGTTGGGTGGATGGCAGTTCTCGGGAATCGTCACCGAGGAATCGGGGGCGCCCGTCAACCTCGGACTGAATGGAGAAAACGCCGGCAGCATTATCAGCAATTCAGGAAGCCGGCCCAATTTGACTGGGTCTATTTCCTATCCCAAGTCTAAGAATGGTACGACTGTACAATGGTTCAGCACGTCAGCGTTCGCTCCGCCGACCTGCCTCGCTGGCGGTCCGGGAACAGATTGCTACGGCAACCTGGGATTCGATGCCATCCGCGGTCCCGGCCACAACAACTTCGACCTGGCACTCCTCAAGAACTTTGCCTTTACCGAAAAGTTCCACATGGAGTTCCGGGCTGAAGCGTTCAACGCCTTCAACCACACCGAGTTTGAAGGCAACTCCAACACGGGCGGCCTCAGCAACAATCAGGGCGCCAGTGACTTTGGCCAAATCAAGAGTGCTTACGACGGCCGGCAGTTCCAACTCGCTCTGAAGCTGATTTACTAGGCCCTCCCCAGGGTCCCCAACATGCCCCACTCGCATAGCCTGCGAGTGGGGCATTTATCCTGTGGACTCTTCCACGTTCGCTGCTGTAGGGAAAAACTGTCCCTGTTCGCCGATGGATATCTTGGGTACGCTGGTGGCCGGCATGAAGAACTGGAGATTGCGGGCCGCACTCGGGATCATTCTTTCGGCGAGCCTTTCAGCGGGCCTTGCAAGTGCTCAAACTGCCACACCGGACCAGGCGGAGGCTCTGGAAAGTCAGGGCAAGCTGCCCGAAGCGGCAGAGGTGTGGCGGGCGATTACTCAGCAGCATCCTAATGACGCGGCGGCCTTTGCCAGTTTGGGGGTAGTTCTCTCCAGGCAGCAGAAGTATCAGGAAGCGGCAGCGGCGTATCGCAAAGCAATCAAGCTGAATCCAAAGCTGCCAGGGGTGCAGCTGAATCTGGGCTTGGCGGAGTTTAAGCAGGGCAACTTTCGTGGCGCGATTGGTCCGTTCCGAGCCGTCCTGGCCTCTGACCCGACGAACTTGCAGGCGCAAACCCTGCTCGGCTTGAGCTGTTACGGCGACAAGCAGTTTGCGGACGCAGCGAAGTACCTGAAAGTGGCGGCAGCCTCGGATACGGCCAATACTGAACTGCGCCAGGTGCTGGCCCAGAGTTGCCTGTGGGCAAAGGATTATGCCTGCGCCCAGGAGGAGTTCCGCCAGATTCTGCAGACCGCCCCGGATTCCGCGAGCGCGCATATTCTCAGCGGGGAAGCTCTGGATGGTTTGGGCAAGACTTCCGAGGCGATCGAAGAATTTCGAGCGGCGGCAAAAATCTCTCCGAGCGAGCCCGGCGTGCATTTCGGAATCGGCTTTCTCTATTGGAAGCTGCATCAGTATGACGACGCCGAAAAAGAATTCGAAGTGGAGTTAGCCAACGATCCCCACCAGGCGCAGGCGCTGGCCTACATGGGTGACATCGAGTGGAAGAGTAATCATCCGGAGAAGGCGCTCGAGTTGCTCAACCGGGCCGTGCAGAGCAGAAAAGATATACGCCTTGCCTACGTCGATCTGGGCGCGGTCTATACCGAGCGGAAACAGTATGAACAAGCTGTGGCAGCGCTGCGTCACGCGGTAGAACTGGATCCGGCGCAGGCCGATGCGCACTACCGGCTCGGGCGTTTGTATCAGACTCTCGGAAATACGGCGGCCGCGCAGAAGGAATTGGAGAAAGTTCGCGAACTGCATGGCAGGGCCGACGAGGGCCTGGTCGGCAAGATGGCGACCTCTCCGCCGTCACTGAACGAAGCCGGAGGACGCTCGCCCTAGCGGGAAGCGCGTGGCAGCCGTCGCGAGGTTTACTTACAGCTATTCTTACGAATTCATTTCTTTAGAGGAGAGTCATGTCAAACAGTAACGGATCGTACCAGCCGAAACCTGAGCACAAGTTTTCCTTCGGATTGTGGACATTGGGCAACCGCGGCCGTGATCCCTTCGGCGAAGCCGTCCGTCCTACCCTGCCGCCCAACGAGATCGTCAAGGTGCTCGGCGAGATCGGCGCCTGGGGCGTGAACCTGCACGACAACGACTTGGTACCGATCGACGCAACTCCGGCGGAGCGCGACCGCATTGTTCGCGAGTTTCAAAAGGCCTGCAAGGAAAACGGCATCGTCGTCCCCATGGCCACGGTGAATCTGTTCTTTCATCCAGTGTTCCGCGATGGAGCGTTTACGGCAAACGATCCTGAGGTGCGCGCCTACGCCTTGCAGAAAACTTTACGCGCGATGGACCTGGGCGCAGAACTCGGAGCCAAGATTTTCGTATTGTGGGGCGGGCGCGAAGGTGTGGAGACCGATGCCTGCCGCCGCGCGGATGAAGCGATCAACCACTTGCGCGAAGGCGTGAACTATCTTTGCGAGTACAACATCGCAAAGGGATACGGCTACCGCTTCGCCCTCGAAGCCAAGCCCAACGAGCCGCGCGCCGATATCTATATGGCCACCACGGGCCACTACCTGGGATTTATTCCTACGCTCGATCACCCGGAGATGGTCGGTGTCAACCCGGAAGTCGCGCATGAGCACATGGCCGGTTTGAACTTTATGCATGGAGTGGCGCAGGCGTGGGAAGCAGGCAAACTTTTCCACATCGACCTGAACGATCAAATGCCTGGCCGCTACGATCAGGACCTGCGCTTCGGCTCGGCGAATCTCAAGTCCGCATTCTGGCTGGTGAAATTTCTAGAAGACGTGGGCTATCAAGGTTCGCGCCATTTTGACGCGCATGCCTACCGTACGGAAAACTACGACGGCGTAAAAGACTTCGCCCGCGGCTGCATGCGCACCTATCTGATTCTCAAGGAGAAGGCGGCTTGCTGGAATGCGAACCCGACGATCAAAGCGATCCTTCAGGAGATTTCAGCAGCCCCACGCGGCACTCCGAAAATCGCGCGACACTCCAAGACAGGATCGACCGCCCTGCTGGCCCACGTTTTCGATAAAGACGCGATGGCCCAGAAGCGATTGCCTTACGAACTTCTGGATCAACTCACGGTAGACATTCTTCTCGGGGCGGCGTGATCGTTTTTCTATTCTCCGGCGGGCTTTGAGAACAACGCCGCGCCGCCGGCGATGCCCGCATCGGCCCCGTAATGCGCCAAAACTAGCGGAATCTCCGAGGCGCGCGGGTTCACGCACCAACTCGGCAGCAGGCGCTTGATCTCGCCGAAAAACGGACTCAGCATCGCTGCCACTCCGCCGCCAACGACCAATACGTCCGGGTCGAGCAAGTCCACGATATTCCCGAGCCACACCGTAAGAAGTTCGGCCGTTTCCTGCAGAATTTCCCAGGCCAGCGGATCCCCGGCAGCATAGGCCGTGCCTACCATCTCACTGGTCACCGATTCAGTCTTTCCGTGCGCGAGACCGAGAAGAGCGGAGCCCCGCACGGGATCGCCAGCAACCAGTGTCCGCGCCCGCGCTGCGATCGCTGGCCCGGCCGCCAGAACCTCGATGCATCCGCGTTTGCCGCAAGCACAAACTGGCCCGCGATAGTCAATGCTTACGTGCCCGCCTTCGCCTGCGGCGCCCGTGTTCCCGTGGTAGATGCGGCCATCGAGCACGATGCCCGTTCCGATTCCGGTGCCAACGGTGGCATAAAAAACATAGCGACAGCCGCGCGCCGCTCCCCAGATCGTTTCAGCCAGCGCCGCGGCATTCGCGTCGTTGTCGACTTTCACGGGCACGCGGTAAGTTCCGGCAACGCGCGAGGCCAGAGGAAAATTCCGCCAGCAGGGAAGATTCGGAGGATTGAGCACCACACCAGCTTTGGGATCGAGCGGCCCTGGCGCGCAGATGCCAATGGCCCTGACTCGAATTTGCGGGCTCGCGGTTTCACCCGCCAACAGCGAGTCGATCGCGGAAGTCACTGCTTTGAGGCCTGCCTCCGGCCCTTCATTCGCCGGCATCGGCAGGCGCAGTTGGACGACCATTTTTCCGCTGGCATCGACAATGCCGGCCGCAACTTTGGTTCCCCCGATGTCCACACCGATGACGGGACCTGCTTGGTCGGAGCTTTGAGTCATGATTAGTCGGTTTTGGCGGCGCGACGTGGCTTCGTCTTCAAGCTTGGGCGGGGAAATCCCCTTTTTTCATGTGCGTGGCCAACTGCCGCAGCAACGCGATGAAAGCGGTGCTGGCGACGGAAAGGGTACGATCCTTGCGATAGGCAAGGCCAAGTTCTCGGTAGAGTTGCGCATCCTCCAGGTCAATCAGCTTGACTCTTCCAGCCTCGACTTCGTCGCGGGCGAACGACGCGCTGATCAGCGAGACCCCGAGATCGGCGGCAACAAAACTCTTGATCATGCCGATGCTGGGCAATTCCATTCGCACGCGCAGTTCCGCGCTGTAGGGGCGGAAGAGCTTGTCCAGCAACCTGCGGGTGTGGCCTGTTTTTGGAATCAGCAGCGGCTGCTTGATGATCTCGCTGACCGGCACCACTTTGTATTTCGCCAGCGGATTCTTGGGACTCACCATCAGCATCAGTTTGTCGCGGAAAATGGGCTGAATCTTCAAGCTTGGCGATTGAATCGGCAAAGTCAGCACTCCCACCTCAACCTGGCCGTTTTCCAGTTTTTCCATGATTTTGTAGCTGAAGTTTCGATAAATGCTGATTTGCACGGGCGGATAGCGGCGGCAATATTCGGCGAATACCTCTGGCAAAACGTAGAGGCAGGTCGCTTCGTTGGCGCCGACGCGAAGCGTGCCGCGAGGAGTGCGGCTGTGGTCGGCGACAGCGGTCAGCGATTCGTCGCGGAGACTCCTCAGACGCTCGGCGTACTCATAGAAAATCTGGCCGGCGGGCGTGAGTTTGACCGTCTTGCCGGAGCGATCGAGCAGGCGGTCGCCGTATTCCTGTTCCAGTTGACGAATCTGGGCGCTGACCGCCGACTGCGAGCGGAATACTTTTTCGCCCGCGCGCGAGAAACTGCCCTGCCGGGCAACCTCTAGAAAAGTAACGAGCTGATCGAAGTCCATGTTTTGTCTTTACTTTAGACTTGGGGTTTAGACTTGGGCGAGATTATAGCGGACTCTGCGCGGTGCGCCGACATTTCCCGGCGGTTGCCGCGGGGCCGGAAATTTGCATCCTCTGCATCGAAATTCTGAATTGTACTTCCCTTCCGCCAGGCGGTATTAACAAATGGGCCAGCTTCTTTCTTGGCCGGAGTGTGCAACGCTCCAGTTGTGGTCAATTCAGAGCCCAAGCACAAATGATTGTGAAGCGTTCGGATCCGCCGAATGAGGATGTCGACGATGACGCGTCTCAACTCGAAAAAGACCGGACTCCCGGCCGCGCAAGGTCTCTACGACCCGGCGCACGAGCATGACGCGTGCGGCATTGGATTTGTAGCCAGCATTCGCGGCGAGAAAAGCCACGAAATTATCCGCAAGGGAATCGAAGTACTTGTCAACCTGACCCATCGCGGAGCGTGCGGTTGCGACCCGGAAACAGGGGATGGCGCCGGCGTCCTGATTCAGATTCCTCACAAGTTCTTTGCCCGGGAATGCGGGAAGCTGGGATTTCAATTGCCCGAGCCGGGCTCCTATGGCGTGGGGATGACTTTTCTCCCGGTCGAGAAGCACGAACGGCTGCAGTGCGAAGGGATTCTCGAACGCATTGTGCGGGAGGAAGGCCTCACCGTATTGGGATGGCGCGACACGCCTACCTACGCGTCGGCGATTGGTCGCGTGGCCAGGGCTTCCCAGCCTTATATCCAGCAGGTTTTTGTGGGCCGCGGCGAAGGCATGGACATGAGCGAAGATGCTTTCGAGCGGAAGCTATATGTGGTGCGGAAACGGGCTGAGACGGAAGTGGCGCAGTCGGAGATTGCCGACGCGGAGGTTTTCTACATCCCATCTCTTTCCGCGCGCACGATTGTCTATAAAGGATTGCTGCTGGCGCCGCAGATCACGAATTTTTATCGCGAACTTTCCGATCCCGACGTGATGAGCGCGTTGTGCCTGGTGCACCAGCGCTTCTCGACGAATACATTTCCCAGCTGGCAGCGCGCGCATCCCTATCGCTACATCGCGCACAACGGCGAGATCAATACTCTCCGCGGGAACGTGAACTGGATGTGGGCGCGGCAGTCGCTTCTGAAGTCGCCTTTGTTCGGCGACGACCTCAAGAAAGTGTTTCCGGTGATTTCGCCGGACGGCAGCGATTCCGCGAATTTCGACAACGCGGTCGAGCTTCTTCTGCAGGCTGGGCGCAGTTTGCCGCATGTGATGGCCATGCTGATTCCGGAGGCCTGGGCGGGCAATCCGCACATGAAGCCGGAGAAGCGCGCGTTCTACGAGTATCACGCCTCGTTGATGGAACCCTGGGACGGTCCTGCGGCCATCGCGTTTACCGACGGGCGCGTGATCGGCGCCACGCTCGATCGTAACGGCCTTCGGCCCGGTCGCTACGTAGTGACCAACGATGGGCTGGTGGTGATGGCGTCGGAGGCGGGCGTGCTCGACGTGGCTCCGGAAGATGTGCAGCGCAAGGGACGGCTGCAGCCGGGAAAGATGTTTCTGGTCGACACGGTTGAAGGCCGCATCGTTTCCGATAAAGAGATCAAGCGTGAACTGGCTTCGCGGCAACCCTATGCGCAGTGGCTTAAGGACAACCAGGTAACCATCGACCAGTTGCCCGAGCCTTCGCGCATGCATTATTCCGATCCCGAAACCCTGTTGCGGCGGCAGCGCGCTTTCGGCTACAGCGATGAAGACCTCAAGATGATTCTGGGGCCAATGGCTTCGAGCGGAGAAGAGCCGGTGGGCTCGATGGGGACGGATACGCCGCTCGCGTGTCTCTCGGATAAGCCGCAGTCGTTGTTCAGCTATTTCAAGCAGCTTTTCGCCCAGGTCACCAATCCGCCCATCGATCCCATTCGCGAAGAGACGGTGATGTCGCTGTTCAGCTACATCGGCAGCGAGCGCAACGTTCTTGACGAGCAGCCGGAAAACTGCCACATGCTGAAGCTGGCGCATCCGCTGCTCACGAATCGTGAGTTGGAAAAGCTGCGCCGCGTTTCGACCCGCGATCTGCTGGCGATCACGCTGCCGGCGCTGTTCCGCGCGGCTGAAGGAGAAATCGGACTGAAGCGCGCGCTCGATGAGCTTTGCCAGCGAGCATCTTTAGCTGTGAAGGCTGGATACACGCTGCTGATTCTTTCCGATCGCGGCGTTGACAAAGACTATGCGCCCATTCCGAGTTTGCTGGCGCTGGCGGCGGTGCACAATCTGCTGGTGCGTGAGGAGACGCGCACGCAGGCGGCTCTGATCACGGAGTCGGGCGAACCGCGCGAAGTCATGCACTTCGCACTGCTCAGCGGATACGGCGCGAGCGCCATCAATCCTTATCTCGCGCTCGAGAGCGTTGAGAACCTGGCGTGGCGCGGAGAATTACCGGGCGACGTTACCTCCGAGATAGCCGTTAATCATTTCTTCAAGGCCGTCAAGAAGGGCTTGCTCAAGACATTCTCCAAGATGGGGATCTCCACTCTGCAGAGCTACCAGGGCGCGCAGGTTTTCGAAGCGATTGGATTAAACAAAGACTTGGTGGACGCCTACTTCGCAGGTACGACCTCGCGGCTGGAAGGCATCGGCCTGAGCGTGCTGGCGAAGGAAGCGCAGATGAAGCATGAGCATGCTTACCGTCCGCTTACGGAATCCGAGACCGAGCTTGCCGTTGGAGGCAGCTATCACCAACGCGTGGGCGGCGAGTATCACCTGGTGAACCCCCTCACCATCAGCAAACTCCAGCAGGCAGTGCGGGAAAATAGCTTTAAGACATTCCAGGAATATACCGAGCTCATCGACAAGCAGAGCGCGAACCTGGCTACTCTGCGCAGCTTGATGAAGTTGAAGGAGAGCGACAAGCCGGTGCCGCTTGACGACGTCGAGCCGGCGAAGGAAATCGTGAAGCGTTTCACCACCGGCGCCATGTCGTTCGGCTCGATCAGCAAGGAAGCGCACGAGACGCTGGCCATCGCCATGAACCGGATCGGCGGAAAATCCAACACCGGCGAGGGCGGGGAAGACGAGGAACGCTTCAAGCGCGATGCCAGCGGAGACCTGCGGCGTAGTGCGGTGAAGCAAGTCGCTTCCGCGCGTTTCGGCGTGACTGCGAACTACCTTGTGAATGCCGACGAACTGCAGATCAAGATGGCGCAGGGCGCGAAACCCGGCGAGGGCGGCCAGCTTCCGGGGCACAAAGTAGACGATGTGATCGCGCGCATCCGGCACTCGATTCCGGGCGTGGGCCTGATTTCGCCGCCGCCGCATCACGATATTTACTCGATCGAAGATCTCGCCCAGCTGATTTACGACTTGAAAAATGTGAACCCGCAAGCCCGCATCGCCGTGAAGTTGGTCGCCGAAGTTGGAGTGGGCACCGTCGCGGCGGGAGTGGCAAAAGCCCACGCCGACGTAGTCTTGATCAGCGGAGACAGCGGCGGCACCGGGGCGTCGCCTCTGAGTTCGATCAAACATGCCGGCATTCCGTGGGAACTCGGCCTGGCCGAAACGCAACAGGTGCTGCTGCTCAACGATCTGCGCAGCCGCATCCGCGTGCAAACGGATGGCAAACTGCAGACCGGGCGCGACGTGGTTGTTGCAGCGCTGCTGGGCGCGGAAGAATTTGGGTTTGCTACGACGCCGCTGATCGCCATGGGCTGCGTCATGATGCGGAAGTGTCATCTGAATACCTGCTCTGTGGGAATCGCGACGCAGGATCCAGAACTGCGCAAGCTGTTCAAAGGACAGCCCGAGCATGTGATCAACTTTTTTTTCTTCATCGCCGAGCAGGTTCGCCAATACATGGCGCAGCTGGGCTTCCGCACCGTGGACGAAATGGTCGGCCGCGTCGACATGCTGGAAGTTGAGCCCGCGGTCGATCACTGGAAAGCGCGAGGCCTGGATTTTTCGGCCATTCTCTACAACCCGCCGGTTCCCGGTCGCGTGGCGCGGCGCTGCGTGCAGGCGCAGGATCACGGGTTGCAGCAGGCTCTGGATTACAAAATCCTCGAAGAAGCGCGCGACGCCATCGAGAGTCTCACTCCCGTAGCGATCGATCTGCCGGTGCGCAACGTGCATCGCTCGGTGGGCACGATGTTGAGCGGCGAGATCGCGCGGCGTCATGGATCTGTCGGCTTGCCCGACGACACGATCAAGATCCAGCTCACCGGTTCAGCCGGGCAGAGTCTGGGCGCTTTCCTATCGAAGGGCGTCACGCTCACGCTCGAAGGCGAGGCGAACGACTACATCGGCAAGGGCCTGTCGGGCGGGCGCGTCGTGGTGTACCCCCCGCGAAAGTCGCGCTTCGCTCCGGAAGAAAATATTCTGATTGGCAACGTGGCCCTCTATGGCGCCACCAGCGGCGAAGCATTTTTCAACGGCATGGCCGGCGAGCGCTTCGCCGTGCGTAACTCCGGCGCCACGGCAGTGGTGGAAGGCGTGGGCGATCACGGTTGCGAATACATGACGAAAGGCCTGGTACTTGTGCTAGGCGCATGCGGCCGCAACTTCGCCGCAGGCATGAGCGGCGGCATGGCTTACGTTTTAGACGAACGCCGCGACTTCACCGAGAAGCGCTGCAATCTCGGCTCGGTCGATCTGGAACCGGTCATCGAAGCGCAGGACGCACAAATTGTGAGAGATCTTGTCACTCGTCACTCCGACCTCACGAACAGCCCACGCGCCAAATGGATTCTGGAAAATTGGTACGAAGTTCTGCCTCGGTTCATCAAAGTATTCCCGCACGAATTCAAACGCGTGCTCGGCGTCAGCCGCAACCGCGCGCCGTATATCCCGGTTGAGCCCATCGCCGTCCTCGCGGGCGCCGGGCAAGGGCAACATGGGCAGGTGGAGCATCAGCAGGTGCAGCATGGGTAAGACCACCGGCTTCATGGAATATTCGCGCGAACTCGCGCCGCGCCGGCCCGTGACCCAGCGCGTCAACGACTGGTTTGAAATTTACCTCGATCTTCCCGAAGAAAAGTTGCAGAGCCAGGGCGCGCGCTGCATGGATTGCGGCGTCCCGTTTTGCCAGACCGGCTGCCCGGTGAGCAATCTCATTCCCGACTGGAATGATCTGGTCTTTCGCGGGCGCTGGAAAGAAGCGGTTCGCCAGCTCCACGCCACGAATAATTTTCCCGAATTCACAGGCCGCATCTGCCCCGCGCCGTGCGAGGCTTCGTGCGTGCTCGGCATCAATCAGCCGCCGGTGACCATCAAGCAGAACGAAAAACATATTGTGGAGCGTGGGTTCGAAGAAGGATGGATTCATCCCGAGCCGCCGAAAGTACGGACAGGGAAAAGAGTTGCGATCGTGGGATCGGGGCCGGCCGGACTGGCCGCGGCGCAACAGCTTTGCCGCGCAGGCCACGCAGTTGTGGTCTACGAAAAAGCGGATCGCATCGGCGGATTGCTGCGCTACGGCATTCCGGAGTTCAAGCTGGAAAAGCACGTCATCGATCGCCGCCTGCAGCAAATGTCGGCCGAGGGCGTGAAGTTTGTAACCAACACGGAAGTAGGCAAGACTATTTCGGTCGACGAACTGCGAAATAGCTTTGACGCGATCGTGCTGGCCGGCGGCGCGGAACAGCCACGCGATTTGAGAGTTCCCGGGCGCGAGTTCAACGGAATCCACTACGCGATGGAATTCCTGCCGCAGCAGAACCGTCGCTGCCATGGCGACACCATCGACCCAGACTTAGAAATTCTTGCCACCGGCAAACGCGTCGTCATTATTGGCGGCGGCGACACGGGAGCCGATTGCCTCGGAACGGTCCACCGGCAAAAACCGATTTCCGTGCATCAATTTGAAATCATGCCCAAGCCGCCAGACGAGCGTTCGCCATTGACGCCCTGGCCGCTGTGGCCAATGCACCTGCGCATTGAAGGCGCGCATGAAGAAGGCGGCGTGCGCGACTGGAGCATCGCCACCACAAAATTTACAGGCTCGGCCGATGGCAGTGTGCAGCAGTTGCACGGAGTGCGCGTTGGTCCCGGGCCCAAGTTCGAGCCGATCGCCGGCACTGAGTTCGCAATGGACGCGGACCTGGTGCTGATCGCCATGGGCTTTCTCGGCCCGGTGCGCAACGGAATGATCGAACAACTCGGCGTCGACCTGGACCCGCGCGGCAACGTGGCGACCGATGCCAACTACATGTCGTCAGTGCCCGGCCTGTTTGCGGCTGGAGATATGCGTCGTGGGCAATCGCTGGTAGTCTGGGCAATTTCCGAGGGCCGCAAAGCCGCGGCGGGTGTCGACAAATATCTCCGCGCTACCACGGCCGTGCGACTCGCTCCTACATTGGTGGCTGCGGCGCAACAGATCGCATAATGAGTTGCAACTGTCGTGACTACTTCAAAGTTGGCCGATGCAAACTCGCGTCGCCAAGGTAAGATGACTGCTCAACCCTCATGATTGGGCTTCCAGACATTCAGACTGCCCGCGAACGTATCCGCAACGCCATTCGCGTTTCTCCATGCACCTATTCGGAAGCCTTTTCCGACCTCACCAATAATTCCATTTTTCTGAAGCTCGATAATCAGCAGCGCACCGGCGCGTTCAAGGAGCGCGGCGCGTTGAACAAACTTCTCACTCTCACTGCCGAGGAACGAGCACGGGGAGTGATCGCGGCTTCCGCCGGAAACCACGCGCAGGGAGTGGCCTACCACGCGGGCCGCCACGGAATCCACGCGCGCATCGTAATGCCGCTGCCCACGCCCCTCACCAAGGTTTCTTCTACGCGCGCGTACGGTGCTGATGTCGTGTTGCATGGCGCGAACTACGATGAAGCGTACGAAAAAGCAGTCGAGCAAAGCCGCGCAGAAGGACTCACGCTGGTTCACGCATTTGACGACGACACCGTAATCGCAGGGCAGGGAACATTGGGCCTGGAAATCCTCGAGCAGCATCCGGATGTTGAGACTGTCGTGGTTCCCATTGGCGGCGGCGGCCTGATCGGGGGGATTGCGTGCGCGGTCAAGGAAACAAATCCCGCCGTCACCGTCTATGGAGTTCAGCCGGCGAAAATCGCTTCCATGAAAGCTGCGGTGCGCGAGGGCAAACCCGTGACCTTGGCTGCGGCGGCAACCATCGCCGATGGCATCGCGGTGCGGCGCGCGGGGGAGCGAACGCTGCCCATGGTGCAGAAATATGTCGACGACATTGTCACCGTCGAAGAAGAAGAGATAGCAAACGCAATCCTCTTGCTGTTGGAGCGCGAAAAAACTTTAGCCGAAGGCGCCGGAGCAGCCGCCATCGCCGCGATGCTGAATCGCAAACTCTCGCTCGCCAACAAGCGCGTAGCGGTCCTGGTATGCGGCGGCAATATCGACGTCACGCTGCTCTCGCGCATCATCGAGCGCGGCCTGGTAAAAGATGGCCGCCTGGTGCGCCTCCGCGTCCACCTTCCCGACTATCCCGGCGCGCTGCATCGCCTGACCGGAATTCTCGCCGAGCACCGCGCCAACATCGTCGAGACTTCCTACGACCGTGCCTACCACAACGTCAACCTCGGAGACACGGCCATCGACATCACCATGGAAACGCGCGGCCCCGACCACATCGCCGAGCTGATCGCCGCGCTGGTCGCCGCTGGTTACGCGCACGAAAGAATTCTGTAGCCCCGCGGCGGATTTGCAAGACATATGCCACCGAATTTATGCGATTATCCGCATCACAATCTCCAGCAGTACAATAGCCCGTAAATCAGCCCGTAAATTACAACCTCAAATCGCAGGGGTGACTCATGGTTCATCTCAAAGTAAACGGAGTGGAACGCGCGTTCGAAGGCGACCCCGAGATGCCGCTTCTGTGGTACGTGCGCGACATCCTCGGACTCACAGGGACGAAGTTCGGCTGCGGCATGGCGCTCTGCGGTGCTTGCACAGTCCTGATGAACGGGAAAGCGGTTCGGTCCTGCAGCAAGCAGATGAGCACGCTGGCGGGCGCCGAAATCACAACCATCGAGGAAATCTCCGCCCACGGTCCGCACGCGGTGCAAGCGGCGTGGGTTGACGTCAACGTGCCGCAATGTGGCTATTGCCAGCCCGGCCAGATCATGCAGGCCGTCTCGTTGCTGAAAACCAAGCCCACGGTCACCGACGATGACATCGACACGGTGATGTCCGGAAACATTTGCCGCTGTGGCACCTACCAGCGCATCCGCGCGGCCATCAAACAAGCCGCGAAGGAGATGGCATGATTACCGATCAGAAGACTACCGGTCAGAAGATTACCGATCAGAAGACTACCGATGAGAAGACCATTGAGATCTCGGCCGCTAAAACGACGCTGCTCGGAAGCCTGACGATTGAAAACGTCAGCCGCCGCGGTTTCCTGCAGGGAATGTTCTCGGCCGGCGCCTTCGTCCTGTGCGCCCGCCTCGTTCCAGAACCGCTCTGGGCGGACGTGAAAGTTGTAAGTGAGATCGACGCGGCGGCCTTTCATCCCAGCTTGTGGGTCGGGATTCAGACCGACGGCCTGGTCTACATTGTCGCGCACCGCTCGGAGATGGGAAACGGCGTGCGCACCAGCCTGCCGCGAATCCTGGCCGATGAACTGGATGCCGACTGGGCGCGTGTCCATGTAGTCCAGGGCGACGGCAATGAGGCCTATGGCTCGCAGGATACGGATGGTTCTCACTCCGTGCGTGAATTCTTTGACGTGTTGCGCGAAGCTGGCGCGACCGCGCGTCTCATGCTCGTCCGCGCCGCTGCGCAGCAGTGGGGAGTGCCGGAATCGCAATGCGTGGCCGATCCAGTGCATATCGTCTCCGACCTGAATTCCAGCCGCAAGCTCGGTTACGGCGAGCTCGCATCGCTCGCCGCGAAGCTCCCCGTGCCCAAGAAAGAAGAAGTCAAGCTGAAATCTCCCGACGCCTGGCGCTACATCGGAAAACCGGCCAAGGGCCTGGATGCCCCGGATGTGTGCGCCGGCAAAGCAATATTCGGCATGGACGTTCGCATCGATGGCATGCTCTACGCGGCCGTCGCTCGGCCTCCGGTCCTCGGCGGCAAAGTCAAATCACTCGACGACAAAGCAGCTCTGCAAGTGATCGGCGTAAAGAAAACCATCGCCATCGATCCTTTCACTCCGCCCCACGCCGCGCAACCGCTGGGCGGCGTCGCGGTGATCGCCGACAATACCTGGGCGGCCTTCAAGGGACGCAACAAACTGCAAATCGCCTGGGAGAATGGCAGTCACGGCGTCTACAACTCCGCCACCTATAAGAAAGACTTGCAGGAAACCGCGCGCCAGCCAGGCAAAGTGGTGCAACAAGTCGGCGACGTGGATGCCGAATTTTCCAAGGGCGGCAAGATCGTGGAAGCGGAATATTACGCGCCTCACCTCGCGCACGCCAGCATGGAGCCGCCCGTCGCCGTAGCGGATGTGCGGGGAGATGTGCGGGGCGATAAAGTCACCGTCTGGTCGCCAACCCAGGATCCGCAGGGCGTTCAGGAGCAAGTAGCGAAAGCCCTGCGCATAAAAAAAGAAGACGTGGTCTGTCACGTCACGTTCCTCGGCGGCGGCTTCGGCCGCAAATCGCTACCCGACTACGCAGTGGAAGCAGCCATTCTCTCGAAAAAAACCGGACGTCCGATGAAAGTAGTCTGGAGCCGCGAAGACGACATCAAGTTCGACTACTTCCATTCCGTCGCCGCCATGTACATGAAAGCCGCGCTCGACGACAATGGAAAGCCGAAAGCCTGGCTGCAACGATCAGTCTTCCCTCCCATCAGTTCCACCTTCGACGTGAACGCCGTCTACGGCAGTGACGGCGAAATGAGCTTAGGCTGGACCCCGTTTCCCTTCGATGTTCCGAACGTCCGCGCCGAAAACGGAAAAGCCACCGCGCACGTCCGCATCGGATGGCTCCGCTCCGTTGCCAACATCTATCACGCATTTGCCGTGCAGTCGTTCGCCAATGAACTGGCCTATGCTGCGAATCGCGATCCCTTCGACTACTTACTCGCGCTCATGGGCCCGCCCCGCATCCTCGATTCCGGCGCCAAAAATTCCAACGGCACAGCCGAGAAATATCCTTTCGACCTTGCCCGCCTCCGCCACGTAGCCGAACTCGCCGCCGAAAAATCGCAATGGGGCAAACGCAAATTCGGGAAGGGAAGTGGCATGGGCATCGCCGTGCACCGCAGCTTTCTCACCTACGTCGCTACGGTAGTCGAAGCAGAAGTCGACAGCCAGGGCGCGGTCACCATTCCCCACGTGCACACTGTGGTCGATGCCGGAATCGTGGCCAATCCTGAAATGGTGCGCCAGCAGTTTGAAGGCGCGGCCGTTTTCGGCACCAGCATCGCGCGCACCGGAGAAATCACCGCCACCAACGGCGCGATCGATCAATCGAATTTTTCCGATTATCCCGTCGCCCGCATGAACGAAGCTCCTTACCAGACCGACATTCACATCGTGCAAAGCACAGCCCCGCCCGCCGGAGTCGGCGAGCCCGGAGTGCCTCCGTTTATTCCAGCGCTCTGCAATGCGATTTTTGTGGCAACCGGCAAGCGGGTTCGCGAACTGCCACTCTCACGAAACGGATTTTCGTAAACGCGAAGTCTCTTAATCGGATTCTCGTAAGAAGTCAGCTGGAGCGAAATCCCGAACGAGCGAAACGTCATCGCGCCCGTCGACGCCTAGGGTTGCGACGGACTCACCGGCCCTGATCCGCCTCCAAAGCAGTGCGCCAGCCAGCAGATCAGAACGCCCGTACCAACCGCGCCGGCTACGATCAATTTAGGATTGATCGCCTTCAACGTGCTCGCGGGGTTCGGCGGCGCGCCGCACGCTTCCGATTCGCGCCGGCTGCTCTGTTCCCCTTCATGCACCGTTGTCCCGCCTGTGGCCTCCGTTGCGCTGGGCGCCTTCGCGTGATTCCCTTCTATCTCGATGCGCACGTCTTTCTTGTGAGCCGCCACTTGAATGTTTCCATTCACGTCGGTGACTTCGTATTGCGTCCATTCCGTATCGGATACCGGGATCACCGTGATGCAGTGCACCCGCACGCGCATACCCGTCGTCGTCCCAACCAGGACATTTCCGTGATCCAAAACCAGAAGATTGTCTTCAAACTTCACCACCGACTCCGGCTGGATCGAAATCGTGGAACCATCCTCGCTGAGGCTGGCCGTGAATCCCGGCTTGGTTTCCAGCAAGTCGCCGGGAAACACTGCCGACGCGTCTGCCGCCTCCATCCCGTTCACCCAAACGCCGCCCTGGCTATGCAACACCGCCGACTTGGCGTCGGCAGCCTGCAGTGACGCGGGCAGCAATACTACGAACATCCAGGTTAAAACCCGCCGCAACATAGGGACACTCATTCCCACAAACAAACCTACCCAGTAGAAATCGTAGCTGCGGGTGTATGAGTCGTCTATTAGCAGACTGGATTCGCCGCTCCCGGTTGCGCACGACGTGCAACGGTTCGGTTTGGAAGCGAGAAATCGGAATAATATTTGTGAATTCTTATTCAGGTAAAACTTTGTAAATCAACAACTCAGGCGCCACTAGCGCATGTAAATTAGTAGAGGGGCGTATGAGCGAGACTAGAACATCGATCCTGAACCTGATCTCTCGGGCCGCGATTTTGTCCATTTTGTTTTTCGCGGCCGGCGCTGTGAATTCTTCGCTTGCTGCATCACCCGCGCTGCCTGCTCCACAGGCCCAGGCGGCGCCCGCAGCTCGGCGTATCGGTGCGATCAAAGCGATCAGCGGCACTTCCATCACGCTGGCTCCGGATTCCGGTCCGGAAGTGAATGTGACCGTGCAGCCCACCACCCGCCTGCTGCGGATTGCGCCCGGAGAGAAAAATCTCAAGAACGCAACTCCGCTGCAGCTTCAGGATCTCCAGGTCGGCGACCGTATTCTGGTCGGAGGCCAGATTTCCGACGACGCCAAGTCCCTCGCCGCCGCCACCATCGTCGTGATGGCTCGCACCGACCTTGAAGCGGCTCACCAGCAGGAACTGCAGGATTGGCAAAAGCGCGGCATGGGAGGATTGGTGAACGCCGTCGATCCGGCCGCCGGCACGGTGACCATCTCCGTCAGCACTTTGATGGGAAAGAAGTCCGTTGTGATTCACACTTCGAAAGACACGGTCATTCGCCGCTACGCTCCCGATTCCGTGAAATTCGAGGATGCCAAAACCAGCTCGCTGCCACAGATCCAGCCCGGCGACCAGCTGCGGGCCCGCGGCGACCGCAGCGCGGATGGCACAGAACTTACGGCAGATGAAATTGTGACCGGCGTTTTCCGCAACATCGTGGGCACCATCAATTCGGTCGACCCAAGCTCTGGCGCGGTCAGCGTTGAGGATGTGTTGAGCAAGAAAGTCGTGATGTTGAAAGTCGCCGCCACGTCGGAGCTTCACAAATTGTCGCCGGAAATGGCGCAAGGCTTTGCCATGCGGTTGAAGCGCGCGTCCGGCATCGCAGGATTGCCGCCTTCGGGTGGAGCAGGTTCGAGTGGGTCGAGTTCAGCAAGTTCAAGAGAAGCAGGCTCCGGCGCAAATCCGCCCGCAGGTGCCACCGGAAGCGCGACAGCCGGAGGCTCGGCTGCGTGGCGCGGTGGAAGCGGAGCCGGTGGAAGTGGAATGCCTGGAGGCGCGCGCCCGGCTGGAGGCTCGGATTTTCAACAGATGTTGAGCCGCACGCCGCCGGTTGCCGTCGCCGACCTGCACAAAGGTGATGCAGTGGTGATCCTGGCCACCGAGGGAACCCCCACCACCGCCAGCACTGTGATCACGCTCGTGGGTGGCGTCGAACCCATCCTGCGAGCCGCTCCGAGCGCGAGCGATGCCATGGCGCTGGCCCCCTGGAGTCTCGGAGGCGCGCCCGCCGGTGAAGGGAACCCGTAAATCTGATGATAGTGGATAGATTGTTGATTTTTGATTGCTGGAGGCTGGAAGTCATCTCATAAATGGTTTTGGGAAGGGCACGGCTAAGTGGTTTTGGGAAGGGTACGGCTTCCAGCCGTGCCACCCAGCGGCTAGCAACCGGGGCTTTAGCCTCTGAGGTTTCGCTCGTGTCCGGCCATCGAGAATTTATGAGATAGCTTCTAGCCATCAACCAACCGCGCTTTTCAATCAGCAATCAACAATAGCCGTTAAGAAGGATTCAATGAAGATCAGGAAAATCATATCTGTCGCAATCATGTTTGTTGCTGTCATGCTGGCTTCGGCAGTGCTGTCGTCGAGTCCGGTTTTCGCACAAGCTGCATCGGGAAGTCTCCACGGGCAGGTCACAGACCCGTCCGGCGCCGTCGTCATTAAGGCGGATGTCGCCTTGACTCCCGCATCGGGCACGCCGCTCTCCACCCAAACCGACGCTCATGGAATGTACGAGTTCAAGGGCCTGGCTCCGGGCGAGTACACGCTCGATGTCGTGGCTACGGGATTCACGCTCTATGAAAACACCAAGGTCGAAATCGCGAGCCAGGCCCTGCTGTTGAACGTTTCACTCGCCATCGAGGTGCAGACGCAAAAGGTTCAGGTTTCCGACACCGCGCCCACCGTCGACGTCAATCCCGCGAGCAACGCCGGCGCCATCACCATCTCCAGCAAGGAACTCGATGCTCTGCCCGACGATCCCGACGAATTGCTGACCGACTTGCAAGCCCTTGCCGGACCCTCTGCGGGACCGAACGGCGGCCAGATGTATATTGACGGATTCACCGCGGGCCAGCTTCCGCCCAAGTCCTCGATTCGCGAGATTCGCATCAATCAGAATCCGTTCTCGTCCGAGTATGACAAGCTGGGTTACGGCCGCATCGAAATCTTCACCAAGCCCGGCACTGACAACTGGCATGGCCAGTTCCAGGTCAACGGCAACGATTCGGCATTCAACTCGTCGGACCCGTTTGCCGGTGCGGAGCCAGGCTATGACACTGTGCAATACAGCGGCAACGCCGGTGGCGCGATCAACAAAAGCGGATCGTTTTTTGTCAGCGTCGAGCGGAGAAATATCAACGACCTTTCCGCCATCGACGCGGAGACGCTCGATCCGGACCTCACTCCGTTTCAGGAGTTGGAGTCGGTCTCCACTCCGCGGCAGCGCACCAACATCACGCCACGTTTTGACTATGCCCTGGGCAAGAACAACACCCTCACCACGCGCTACCAGTACTACCGCGACACGGAGACGGACAACGGTATCGGACAAAATACATTACCTTCCCAGGCCTACAACTCGAGTTCGACGGAACAAACACTCCAGATCGGCGACACTCAGATCTACGGCGCAAAGGTAGTCAACGAAACCCGCTTTCAGTACTTGCGAGACGACAGCAGCGAGATCTCGCTCGACAAAAATCCGCAAACATCGGTCTTGGGCGCATTTACCGGCGGCGGCAACGGCACCATCAGCAACGATTACCAGAATCACTACGAACTGCAGAACTACACCTCAGTGATACACGGCAATCACACGGTGAAATTCGGCGCCCGTGTGCGCGCGTTGCACGACGCCAACACTTCCAACGCGGGTTTCAACGGTTCATTCACATTCTCGTCGCTATCGGAATTTCAGGCCGCGCAATGCGCCACGCTGGCTTCGCCCCCGCCGGCATGCCAAGGTCTGCCGAGCGCTACGCCCCTGCAACTTTCCATTACTCAGGGCTCTCCCAATGCCAGCGTCACCACCCACGACGCTGGACTTTACTATCAGGACGATTGGCGGGTGCGGCCCAATATCACCCTCAGCTATGGCATGCGGTTTGAGACGCAGAACGACATTCACGACCACGCGGATCTGGCGCCGCGCCTGGGTTTTGCCTGGGGCGTCCACGGCAGAAGCGGTCCTCCAATCGTAGTGATTCGCGGCGGAGCTGGTGTGTTTTACGATCGCTTCCAGGAAGGGCAAATCCTGCAGGCGGAGCGGCTGAACGGCATCACGCAACAGCAGTTCGTCATCAATAATCCCACGTGCTTCCCGGGCTTGGACCTGCCGCTCACCACCCCGATCAGCGGCTGCGGCACCGTCAGTTCCAGTGCTTCCGCCATCTACAAGATCAGCCCGTCGCTCATGGCGCCGTACACTGTGCAGGCCGCAATCAGCGTGGAGCGGCAAGTCACCAAGTCCGCCACTTTGTCGCTCACCTATCTGGGTTCACGCGGCTTCGATCAGCTCCTCACCATCAATGCAAACGCCCCCTCCCCGGGCACACCCTGCGCTCCCAACTGTGTGGAACCCAGCCAGAACCTCTACCAATACGTCTCCGAAGGCGTCTTCCGGCAAAACCAGTTCATCGCAAACTCGAATATTCGCGTGGGCACCAAGCTGCAGCTCTTTACTTACTACACCCTGAACTACGCCAATAGCGATACGTCCGGAGTCTCCAGCTTCGCCTCGAACTCTTACAACATCAGCCAGGACTACGGCCGGGCATCCTTCGATACGCGGCAGCGTCTCTTCTTGGGCGGGTCGATCGCAATGAAGTATGGTTTCCGTCTAAGCCCATTCTTTGTAGCAAGTTCCGGGAGTCCCTTCAACATCACCACCAGCACCGATCTGAACGGCGACTCGATTTTCAACGACCGGCCGGGGCTCCTCTCCACGTCCACCTGTTCCACGGTTGTGCCTCCGGGCGCAGGATCCACCGTTTATTGCACACCCCTGGGGACCTTCGATGCTATGCCCACCGCAGGTGAGAAGCTTGTTCCCATCAACTACGCCACCGGTCCATCGCACGTGAGCCTTAACTTCAGGCTAGCCAAGACTTTCGGGTTTGGTCCGAAGCTAAAAGGTACAGGCAACGTGGGCGGAGATGGTGGGCACGGTCACCGCGGCGGTCCCCTCTTCGGTGGCGGCGGCGGTTTCTCGATGGGGCCTGGTTCCGATCGGCGGTATAACCTGACGCTGGGGGGATCGGTGCGCAACGTGTTCAATAAAGTGAACTTAGGCAATCCCGGCGGCGTACTTGGATCGCCCTATTTTGATCAATACAACAGCCTCCAGGGCGGCCCGTTCTCCCAGGGAGTGGCGAGCCGGCGCATCGATTTGCAGGCAACATTCAGTTTCTGAGGCTCGCCGGCAGTGCGGACTTTCGGCATGCATGTATGACATGCATGTTTGGTCCTATGCCACTCAAAACAGGACGATTGACGCATGCGTCGGTCCCCAAGGATGCGCGTTTCAGCACGATTGCAGCGAAATTATGCAATCACTTTCACACAAACGCGCTTTTTCGTCTGCTCATTTACTCCTAACCCACAGCAAATAATGTAGTTAATCAATTCTTGCGCTTGGCCCTCGGTTTGCGCCTACATCCCCACCGGAGCTTGCCGGTTTGAGCCAGGATTTCGAACCAGCATTTTGAAGATCGGCATTTTTTTGGGATCAGCGTTTTGAAGATCGGCGTCTTGAAGATCAGCATTTTGAAGCAGGATTGCAAACCGATGCGTTGCCTCTGGCCTGTTCTGATTCTCGCGGTATCTGCGCTGGCTTTTGCGAAGGCCGACGACCCTGTGCCGACCGTTCGTCCCGCCACGCTGCCGCAGGGTGAGTTGGTGGCCTGGAGGCCGCTGAACCATGCTCCGCAGTTCATGGCTTCCCAGTTCAGCGATGTGCCACACGTCAGCTCGTCTCCTTCGAGCTGCGGCGATGTTCAACTACCCCAGGCTCTTACCACACCTGCGCCGCTGATGAGCCGGACTGTAACCAACTCGAAGGTGAAGGTCAGCTTTATCATCGGTACCGACGGCCACGTGCACAGCCCGCTCATCCTCGAGAGCGCCGGAGCCACTGGCGACCGCAACGTTCTGCGCACGGTTCGCACCTGGAAATATCGTCCGGCCACCTGCAACGGAGTTCCCACCGAAGCGGAAGGAAAGATTGAGTTTTCCAGTCGTTAGTTTTCCAGGCGATGATTTTCTAGCGTCGATTTTCGATAGCGGGTCAGGTTAGCGGCCTTTACCACTAAGGACACGCTTCGGCTTCGCTCAGGGCGGGCTTCGTCACACGAAGAAAAACCCATCGAGCAAGGCGCTTCGTTATACGTCGTGTCCTTTGTGGTGCATGTCTCTGCGTCTTGCGTCGTCAAGGCGCCCCGCCAACCGATTTTCGAGTCGCTCGAACTGGGGCTGGGCTAGAATGAGCCTACCCAGGGGTGGTTCACATCTTGGAAAAGGATAAGAAAATAAAACCAGCAGGGTCTGCTCGCGGTGCAGACGAGCCGCTTCGTACTCCGGAGCTGGGCGTTGCCGGCGGCGACTCTTCGGACGGCGAGCTGGCAGCGAATTCTGATGTAGATGAATTCTACAAGCAGCTGCAGCCTGAGATGCGGCGTCCGCGGCCGGGGCCGGACGCGATGGCGGCGGCTCTGGAAGCGGTGCAACGGCTGGCTGCGGAGGCCGATGCGGAAGATGCGGCGCAGGGGCTTAGTACAGCTGCGCCGCCGGGGTCTTCATCGCTGGGAGCGTGCCGCGTATGCGGATACCACAACCGCGAAGGGAACAAATTCTGCGCGATGTGCGGCCTGCCGGCGGATGGTTTCGATGGAGGACTGGACGAGCAACTCCCGCACGAATTTACGCAGGGCGGGAATATGACGGCTTCGCCGGCGGCTGCTTTTTCTCAAAGTCCTTCTTCAGCGCTGCCTCATCGGGAACGGGAACCCCAGTTGAGACCTGGGACTGGTTCTCCTGAGACTCATCATTACCATCACCATTACCATCATCACTATTTTCCTGCGGGGCAGGAGGGCGGCGCTGCGCGGCCGGCGGCACAGGAATTTCGTGAACCGGAGAAGCGGCAGATGTCCGTGCTGCGCGGCGAATCGATGAGCCGCGCCGAGGCCGCGGTGCGGCGTGTCACGCAGGAGTGGGTGCTGGCCTGCAATACCAAGCATCTGGATGACCTGCTCGATCTTTATGTTGCCGATGCCATGGTGATGCGCTCGAACTATCCTGCGGTGCGCGGGGCCGCTGCTGTGCGCGAATTCTTTTTTGGCGCGCTCGATGCGGGATTGGGAGAAGTGGAAGTGGAGCCGATCCGCGTGGAGGTGACTGGAGACATGGCTTATGAAGCGGGACGCTGCAAGGCTCTGGTGCCGGGCGCGGCCGGGAAACGGCGCGAGGAGCGGGGGAAATATTTGTGGGTATTGGCGCGGCAGAGTAATGGCGAGTGGAAGATTGCTTCTGATTGCTGGTCGAGCGATTTGACGTTTGCGGCGGCGGAGTCGAATGTGCCTCCGAGTGCGGGGGTGAAGTCGAGCGTGCCGCGGAAGTGAAGAACAGTGGTCAGGGGTCAGGGGTCAGTAAACCCTGACTCCTGATGTTTTGCGCGGGATTCGATATGGCTCCCAAAAGCCCCACTTCTCGTAAAAGAGGCGAGAAATGGGGCACTCTTCGGTGATGGTTCCTTCCTGCGACAATCTTTGCCGGGCGCTACGGGATTACGCCCATGGCTGCCAGGCTTTTCTGCAAGTGATCGAGCGTTTGCATTTCGATGGTTTGCATGCCTAGCTTGGTGGCGCATTCCAGGTTCAGGGCACGATCGTCGATGAAGCAGCATTCTAGAGCGGGCATCTGGGTGATTTCGAGGGCCATGCGGTAGATGTCGACTTCGGGTTTGCGCAGGCCGACGAAGCAGGAGCTGACGAACACGCGGAAGATATTGCGCAGGCCATTTTTTTCGATGCGGTAGAGGTTGAGCTCGCGCGACTCGTTGTTGATGGTGCCCATGAAGTAGTTGCCCGATTGCGCCAGATTGCGGGCCAGGCTGAGAACCTCCGGAAAAGGCTGCGACAGGGAAAACATGTAGGCTTTGAAGGCATCCCTCGGGAATTCACGGGTGCGGTAGAAGACCGTGCGGTCGAGATATTCGTCGAGCGTGATTTTTCCGCGCTCGAAGGAGGAGACGACCATTTCGTGGCGGTCGTGGAATTCGGCTTCGTCCAGATGAAAATGGTCGAGGGTGGCCATGCGTTGCACGTGGTCCCAGGCGTTGGTGAGCAGGACTCCTCCGACGTCCCAGAAAATGGCGCGAATTGGGGGCACGGTTTCCTCCGCGGTCGACGGTTGTTCTGTGGAATTCTAACGGATTGTGTGGGGGTGGGGGTTCGTCCGGCGACTGTGGCAGCAATTCTCTTCCGCCCCTACGGGGCTGGTGCTTTCCCAACTTGCGAACCCACGGCTTGCGCCGTGGGCTGCATTCTTGCGCCGCTTCGCGGCTCGGAGCGTGGGAGGTCATTCTTAACCCGTGGGCCGGAGGGTGGGTGATGTGGCTGGCGCTCCACGGCGGTTGAGACTGAGATTCCTCCGCCGCGATGAAAAACGCGTCGTTCGGAATGACAAGGTTTTGCTGCTATCAAAAAAGTACCGGCTCCGCGAAAGCGGAGCCGGGGTGGTGAGTCGAAGCTACGGTTTGGTTATTGTGGTGTGAAGTTCTGGTGATAGCTGAGGTTCACGATGTCCTGGAACATGGGGGTGCCTGGAGGCAGGTTGTTGGGGTTCAGGAACAGCGTGTCAAAATAGAAATGACGAGTTGGGGCGCTGTACACCGTGGTGCAGCATTTGAATGTGCCCGTGTTGTACTCGGAGTAGTACATACTCACGAGCGATCCGTTGTAGTAGATGGTCCCGCCCCAGTTTTCCAGGAGGCGCATGAAATTGTGCATCCCACCGTCAGTCCCGAAGTCATTGGCTACTCCACCCCAGGCAGGTTGCGGGAAGGGAATGTTCTTGCCTCCGGAGATGGCGGTGCGGTAATAGGTGTCGTTAGGGACTCGGCCGCCCAAATTCGTGAAGTTAGCGAGGCTGTTGGCGTCTTGCCAGCCGCTGGTTGGATTGGGCCACACATTAATGTTTGACAGCAGGGTAACCGAGTCGGCGATGATGGATGCAGCGGAGTGGGTAGCGTTGTTGCTGCCACCGGTCCAGAACGTGTCCGCGGCGCCGCTATTGTAGTCGCCTTGGATGTAAACCGGATTTTCCGATGCCACGGTGAAGCCGCCGCAGTCGGTGGTCGCGGTGAATACGCATGCTGCCGCGGGAGGCAAGATGGGCAGGTAGCTAACTCCGGCGGGGCTCATGCCGCCCGCCACCAGTTTGAGAACGTGACGCGCTCCGGTCACCATGTTCGCCAAGCCAGTGGTGTTGCAGCCGGCAATGGTGAGGTAGGGATTCGGCGGAGCCGTGTTGGTGTTCACGCCGAAGCCATAGCCGATGTTTTTTCCGCCCCAGTTGTCCAGGAAGCCGTTCTGATCCACGTCTTCAGGCGAGTAGCCGTAGTAGCTCGCCGCTTGCAGGACCCCGTCGGGGGTGGTGGAGGTCAAGGGTTGCGTCGAGTTGACGACGTCTTCCAGACCGGATTCGCCGGTGATGATACCTCCGGGAATACTCCCCGCGTTGGTGGGGTTCGGGTCGGGAAGCATGCCGCGATGGTCGGAAAAGTACAGGATATAGCCGTTGTTGGAGGCGTAGTTCACCGAGGTACCCACGTCGGCGGCGTAAGGCGCTTTCCCAGCCAGCCAGAGGCCGAGGTTGCCGACGTTAAGCTCGACTGCGTTCATGATTCCATTGACGGCACAGCCGTTGGCAGCGTCGCGCATTTCGCCTTCGCGCGTGTCGTAAAAATTAATGGGGTAGGCCCCGTTGACGGCGGTTGGAGAAGTCGCGCCCGGAGTCATTTGTTGCAGGATCAAGATTGCATCCGGCTCATAAGGGTCCGCGCCTGGTTTGGTTGCGGTAGCGGCCGTACCCGCAGGGCCGGTGGGAGACTGGTTGTATTGCCGAGAGAAGCCGTAGCTCAACCAGTCAGTGGTGATGCCGACCCACACGGGGACCGCGGCGTTGTTCAGGTACTCGACCCGGATCCATGCGCCTTGTCCGTTGGCCGGAAGGGCCGCCGTGGTGACCTCGCCGAGAATGGGGTAACTGGCCCAGCCGGCGGTTCCAAAGGGCGCGATCCAGCTGTTGATGCCCACCTGTGCCATGGCATAGGGCATGGGTCCGGCGTTGGCGGTGCCGGTGCATGGTTCGGGGGTGCAGGTGTTGTACAACTTGGCTGCTGCATTCAAAGGCACGGTTGCGTTGGGGAGGAACTGCACGTCTTGCCCGTCGCCGATGGGCCCACGCTCGGGATGAAGGTCGGCCTGGGTATCGGCCAGCAGGATGCGAATCGACGCTTTACCAGTGTTGTACATACGCGAACTTCCGAGGGCGCTGGTCGGCGATTCTCCGGGCTGGGGTTTACGAATGATCTGAATCGGATCCGTGCAGGGCGGAGGATTGCTCACGCAACTGTTCTGAACGAAGGGCAATTGCAAGTTGGTTACGCCGGTTAATGAGTTGGCCAGGTATCCGTTAAAGGTGCCGGTGGAGATGCTGGGGAAATTTGGATTGGTGGCACCCGCGATGGTGGGATAACCGCCGCTCCAACTGGCGTCTCCGGGTACGGTTGCGACGCCGGGCAGGGTGAGGCAATTGGCTCCCACAGGCGGGAAAACCGGTGGCGTCGCCAGAGGGCAGCCACCACTGGCTTTGGGAACATAGATGGTGCCGCCGTAGCCAGTGCCTGTGGACCAGCCGTTCTCCAAGCGGTCGGTGATGATCTGCGAGAAGGCTGCGATTTTGTCGGTGAAGACGAGGTCGGCGCCGGAGGCGAGGAACAGGTTGCCGTTGGTATGGACGCGGCCGGCGAAACCGAAATTCGGTCCGGCAAAGTAGCTGCAGTCATAACCGCAGAACACGCCGAACTGAAACACAGGAATCAGAGCAATTTCCACCTGCCGGGTCATGTTTACATAAGCACCCTCGGGACGCAGAGCGCTGACGTTCAGCGTCATGGGCACGATTTCGGCGTAGAGGCCCGCGTCTGCGCCGGAACTGACCGTATTCCAAGTGGAAGCCGGGGCGCCGGTGACAGGATTTGTCGCGTAGTTGATGGTCTCGTTGTAAGTGACGGAGCCTACCATGGACGCACTGGGGGGATTGGTGGTCAGAGCCTGAATTTGGGTGCTGGTGGGCACCATGAAAGCGGTGTAGAGCGAGGAGAGGTCGGAAGTCAGCTTTTCCATGCCTGACTCGGCGCCGTAGAAGGCCTGATCGTTTTCCAGGCCGTTGCCACTCATGCGCGTTTCACTGCTCACCATGAACAGAAGCCCGACGGCTACGCCCGATAGCAGCACCATGACTAAGAGTGCAGCGATAAGGGTGAAACCTCGCGAGCTGTGTTTACTGTGTGCCATATTCCTCCACCTCAACGGACGGTTACTGATATCGATTGCGGAACGCCATGTCTCGAGCGCTGACCGAAGTGGCCAGGTACATACTTTGGTTCTGTTTTCCTCCGGCGGTCATGCTTTGGCCCATCACGACGATGTTCACTTTTTGAATGAGGTTGGGCGATTCGCCGGCGCCGAAGGGATTCGCCTGGTTGGAATCGAGGGCGTCGGTGGCAGCGTTGTAGACGTCAAAGGAAAATTGCAAGTTGATGATGTTGTCGGCCACTGGGACCGGACTTAAACCATTGACCTGCCGCATAAGGCGGGGCATTTGGCCGTTCACGGGCACGGTAAGGTAGTAGGTGACCGCGAAGAGGCGGTAGATGCTGCTGTTGGCGCCTCCGGAGATTTTCGCAATGTTGTTGCTCGTGGCTCCGCTCTGGTTAATGTTGAGAGGATCAAGATTGTTGAAGACGATGGTGCCCGTGGCCCCTGCCTGTGACACAGTGCTCACTTCACCCACGGCCGTTCCCAGACTGTTGTTGAGATAAATCAAGTCTCCTGGCTGAAGCCCCCCGGGCGCGTTGATCGCAGGAGTTGCAGGGACGGTGACGGGTTGCGTGACCGTCACTTGCGTGCCCGCAGCGTTGATGGCGGTGACGGTGTATGTGAACAGCGGAAAATTGTAGTCGCAGTAGATGACCGTAATGCTGTCGTTAACGGCTGGAGCCGGAGCCGAAGGAACCGTGGCACCGCCCTGCACACCGTTGGAAAAGCCGGGAACAATTCCGTAAAGGTAATTGCTGTTGGGATAGCTGTGAGTGGTTACGTAGCAGGTGCCAGTTTGATCGCAGCCGTATTTGGAGGTGCCGCCGCCGCCGCCGAGAGGAAGCTGGATTCCGCCGGTGATGCCGGCGCCCGCCAAGCTGATGTCTTTGGTCATCATGTCGATCGCAGCCCGCATGTTCTGCTGGGTTTCGGCGCGCTGCGACACTACGAACGTGGCGTTCATGCCGGTTTTAAACAAGCTGGTGGCCGCTCCCAGAACGATCAGGCCCACCGACATGGCGATCATGAGTTCCAGCAGCGAGAACCCGGGCTGCGTATTTTGTTTTCGCATGTTCATGGTTTTCACGTTCGTTCTTTTCACGTTCTACGAGAACGCCGAGATCAAGGCCTGTACGGTGAAGGTCTTGGTGCTCGAGCCTCCGTTCTTGGCGTAAGTCACAGTCACGACGATCTGTTTGAGGTTGGGGTCCACGGTAACGCCGTCCGCTTCAAACACCTTGTTGATCTGGATCTGGCGAGTGAAGGAAACCAAACTCAGAGCGCTGTCGTCGGCGGTGCCGAGGATGCCGTCGGGCCCGGGAAGAACCATGCACTCTGGCCCTGCCGGGCAGGGTCCGGACGCGGGGTAGGCGACGTCATCTGCTGTGTTCACCAAACCGTCCGGGCCGGCAGCCAATAACTGGGTGGGGCCAACGGTGAAGATTCCTCCGCTGCCAATGTTGGCAACCTGCGCGAAGGTGATCTGCTGAGTGTTGCGCGCGGTGTAAACGCTCTCCATGGCCTGCAGAGCCTTCTGGCGGGCGATGAGATCGTATTGCGCGTACTGAGTCGCGGTGACGGCGGCGCCTAACCCACCGATGACGGCCACGATGCCGATCGTCAGAACGACGGCGGAAATCATGACCTCGACCAGAGAGAAGCCGCGCTGCGAAGAATGAGCCGCTGACGACTGAGCCGAGGCAGAGCGAACCGAGTTGGAAGAAAACATTCCTTTTTTCATTGCTGCACCCACGTTGTGACTCCGGCCACGTTGTTCAGGCGCCAGCCGCGTACTCTGCCGGTGGGGCCGAATACCGTGACCGACCGCGAGCTGTAGAGATCGCTGGCGCGCGTCAGGTAAAGGACTCCGCTATTCCAGTTGCCGAGCGTGTCCTGTGAAGAACCATCGGGCATGAACATGATGTAATTCAAGCTGCCCAGACCCATGTTCTGATCGAAGTCCAGCGCCACAGCGCCCGCGCCGAAGCCGTCGGGCACGGTGGCTGCGCTGGTGGGAAGGCCCGGCAGAACGCCAAAATTTATGTCCAGAGGAAGCTGGTAAGTGGCGACAGTTACGGGAGCGGGCGCCACGGGCACTCCCGTTCCCAAAAATTGAACTGTCATAGTGGCGGGAGTGGCCGGAGGCCCTGCGGCTCCCGGCGCGAAGGTGATCATGTAACGATTGCTCTTGGTGATCGCCATATTGCGGTAAGTGCGGATCACTCCGAGCGTAGTCTCATAGGCGGTGTTGACATGATTCCTCTGGAGGGCGGGTTGCAGCGCGATGAACGTGACGCCCCCCATGATCAAAATAATGCTCAAGGTGATCATCAGCTCCAGCAGCGAAAACCCACGGTTTGACTTAGGTCTCATAAGCTCTTCAATTCTTAAATTCTTACTTCTTCAATTCGGCCCGGGGGAAACGCCTGACGTCCGGAGCGCCATCCCCTGGTTGCCCGGATTCCAGAACGCAGAACTTTCCGCAATGCATGCCCTCGCCCAGGCCGCACAGGTCCTGGCGTGTAGCGCAGTGTTCATCCTAGGAAGGGCTGGAGGTGGCGTCAAAGCACTACGGTGCAACGACGAAGGATTGGCCTTTTGTAATCCGTGAGGTTACTCATGTCATTGTTGATGAGGACACACCACTTAAGCCGTGGGTGAGGCAGTGAACGTGACCGGGGTAACTTGTCCGGGGAACCGGGGTGACTCTACGATGTCGCCTAGCTATGACTCTATCGGCGCTCTTGGTGTGCGTAGACGAGGAGGCGGCTCAGGTATTAGGCCAAGTCCTTGGAGAACTGAGCATACGGGTGGAATCCTGCTCGGACCTGGCGAGGGCTGGCATTCGGCTGGCGCAGGAGCGTTTTGACGTGGTGGTTTTCGACTGCGGGTCGCAGCGCGAAGTCACCACGCTGCTGAAGGAAACGCGGCTCTCCCGGCTGAACGATGCCACGCTCGCGGTGGCAGTGGTGCCGGGGCAGGACAACATCCGCGAAATGTTCTCGCTGGGTGTGAACTTTGTGCTCTATAAACCGGTTTCGTATGATCGCGCGCTGAGCAGCTTGCGGGCGGCCCGGGCGGTGATGCGCAAAGAGAAGCGGCGCAAGCCGCGTGCTACGGTGCACGCCCATGCCACCATTGACTATGCCGACGTTGCGCAAGAAAAGGCGACGCTGGTGGATTTGGCCGAAGACGGCATGTCGGTAAGATTCGGCAAGAAATTTCCTCCTACCAGCAAGGTCTATTTCCAGTTTCAACTTCCGGACCAATCGGGCGTGGTCCGGCTCTCGGGCCAGGTGATTTGGCAGGACTGGAACGGGCGAACTGGAATCCAGTTTGTGGATGTTCCCAAGGCTTCCCGCCGGTTGATCACTGACTTCTTAAGGCCGGTTTTGCCGGCTGCGCAGGTGCAGGAATCGGTTGCGGGCGTGACGGTGGAGATGGAAGATCCGCTGCAGGCCGTGGGAGTAGGTGTAGAACGCGTAAAACGCGGCGTAGAACCCGGCGCAGACCGCCGTGCAGAACCCCGAGTTGAGGCCACCACCGAACCGGCCGGCGCCGGAGCCGGGACCGCGCGTTTGCGCTTCGAAGCTGGGAACCGGCGGGACAAAGCACGATATTCTTGCCGTCTGGGAGCGCAGGTCTACCGCACGGGAATCCCGGTGCCGAACCATTGTTGCCTTACCGACCTGAGCGCCGGCGGCTGTTACCTGGAAGTGTCGCTACCATTTTCGAAGGGCACATCCGTGGAGATCGTCGTGCACACCCATGAAATCAAGCTCAGTTTGCGCGGGACCGTGCAGGCGTCGCATCCCGGCTTTGGGATGGGAATTGCGTTTGAATTGAAAGCCAAGGAAGAACGCGACCAGGTAAAGAAGCTAACGGACTTCGTGGCCGCGAGTGCGGAGAACTCCGAGTAGTTAGGAGCTGTTTTCTTTTTCTTCTTTGCTTATTAATTTTTCTGTTTGTCTTCTTCGGCGACAGCCTTCCGGAAGTAATCCAGAGACATTCGCAAGCCGGTTTCGAGATTGATCCTGGGGTCCCATCCCAGGAGTCGCCTGGCTTTGCTGATGTCTGGGCGCCGTTGCTTGGGATCGTCCGGGGGCAGCGGTTCGTGGCGGATTTTGCTCTTTGAGCCGGTGATCTTCAACACCTGCTGCGCACATTCGAGGATGGTGAACTCATTCGGATTTCCGATATTCACGGGCGTGTGCTCGCTCGATTTCGCCAGGCGTATGAAGCCTTCGATCTCGTCGCTGACGTAGCAGAAACTGCGGGTCTGGGCGCCGTCTCCGTAGACGGTGAGGTCTTCGCCGCGTAAGGCCTGCTTCATAAAGTTGGGGACGACGCGGCCATCGTTTAACTGCATCCTGGGGCCGTAGGTGTTGAAGATGCGGGCGATGCGCGTATCGACCTGATGGTAGCGGTGATAAGCCATGGTGACGGCTTCGGTGAAACGCTTGGCTTCATCGTAGACGGAGCGCGGTCCGATGGGATTGACGTGGCCCCAGTAAGTCTCGGTCTGGGGATGCTCGAGCGGGTCGCCGTAGCACTCGGAAGTGGAAGAGACCAGATAGCGCGCGCCGTATTTGTGAGCCAGATCGAGAGCATGGAAGGTGCCGAGCGAGCCGACCTTGAGCGTGGCAATGCCGTGGATAGTGTAGTCGACCGGACTGGCGGGGCTGGCGAAGTGAAAAACAAAATCGACCTTGCCCACATCGAATGGCTCGCAAATATCGCGCTCGACCAAATCGAAGCGCGGCTCGTTGCGGAGATGTTCGAGGTTGCTGCGGCGGCCGGTGAGCAGGTTATCGACCGCGACCACGTGCCAGCCATCGCCGAGGAGGGCGTCGCACAAATGAGATCCCAGAAAACCGGCGCCGCCGGTGACCGCCGCGCGTTTTGAACTCATGCTCTCTTTGCGCCGTTTCTTATTGCGTCGTTTCTTGTGCCGTCCCCCAGGACAGCTGAAGATGCGCCGTCAGGATGGCAAACCGCGCGACCCACGCTGTAGTAGGTGAAACCGTGAGCCGCCATGACTTCAGAATCATACAGGTTGCGACCGTCGATCACGATGGGATACTTCAGGATCTGGTGGAGGCGGTTCAGGTCGAGGTGGGCGAATTCTTCCCACTCGGTGAGAATGAGAAGCGCGTCGGCGCCGCCCGCGGCTTCGTAGGCGGAACTGGCGAACTTGATGTTCGCGGCGATGTTCGAACTGATGTTCGGACTGATGTTCGAATGGACGTTCGAATTAACGCTTGGCTGAATCGCTTCCTGCGCGCGCTCCATTGCGGCAGGATCGTAGGCCGTGATGCGGCAACCCTCCTGCAGCAGCGCCTGCACCAGGAACATCGCGGGGGATTCGCGGATGTCATCGGTGCCGCCTTTGAAGGCCAGGCCGAGCACGCCCAGGTTCTTGCCGCGGAGCGTCCACAAGGCGCTGCGCACCTTGCGCAGAAAGCGCGTGCGCTGTTCTTCGTTGATGTGCATGACTTCATCGAGCAGACGAAAGTCGTAGCCGCATTCCCGGGCCACGGCGCGAAAGGCGAGGACGTCTTTGGGAAAGCAGGAACCCCCGTAGCCGATGCCGGGATTCAAGAAGCGGCGTCCGATGCGCGAATCGGCGCCGACGCCCTGGCAGACCTGATTCACGTCCGCGCCGACGGACTCGCAGATCGACGCCACGGCATTGATGAAGGAAATCTTCATCGCGAGGAACGAATTGGACGCGTGCTTGATGAGTTCGGCACTCTTGCTGCTGGTCACAAGGATTGGAGGGGGGATGGACGCACGATCCGGTTGCGGAATTGCATTGGCGCGCCGGTAATAGCTGCCGTCGGTCATGGGAGCGTAGACCTGGCGCAGAACGTTGGCGGAGCGCTCGCTGTCGCAGCCGAGCACGATGCGGTCGGGAAAAAGAAAATCGGCGACGGCCGTGCCCTCGCGCAGGAATTCGGGGTTGGAGGCGACGTCGAAGCATGCGGGATCGGTTCCGTTGCGCAGAATCACTTTCCGGACCCACTCGCTGGTATAGACCGGGACGGTGCTTTTCTCGACGATGACTTTGTAGCCGCCGAGGGCGCCGGAAATTTCGCGCGCGACCGATTCGACAAAGGATAGGTCGGCCTCTCCGGTTTCGGTTTGCGGCGTGCCCACGGTGACGAAGATCACTTCACTGTCGCGCACCGCTTCCTGAAGCTTGCCGGAGAACTCCAGACGGCTGCCGCGATGGCGGCTCAACAATTCCGGCAGAAAGTTTTCGTGGATTGGTACCTGGCCATTTTTCAGGGCTTCCAGCTTGGCTTCGTCGTTATCTACGACGACGACTTGATGTCCAAGGTCGGCGAAACAGGCGCCCGCAACCAAGCCGACGTATCCTGAACCAACTACTGCAATCCGCATGTTTCGACTCCTGATGCCTCGGCTCCTGAACCGGTCCAGCGTGCTGCTGACCAGTGTGCCGCTCAAGCAAGTAAGACCACACGGCCGCATCTTGCATTCGTTGCGAAGATTGTGCGATTCCTACGCGCTTCAGATTATCATTGCAGAGGAAAAAAGAATTGCCGAACGCTGCTGTATTTCGGGCTGCGACCGTTTTGGGACTGCAGGGGTTGATTGCTTGTGTGGAGCGGGCACTCTTGCCCACTGGTTTGGGGAGCTGCAGGCAAGCGGGCAGGAGTGCCCGCTCCACACAACCCTAGCTAGACAAGTTTGTTGGCGGTGACGAAGGAGCCGTCGAGCTTCGCTCGACCGGACAGCCGAGGGCGGCTGTCCCCACATAAGCATCTCAACATGAGCATCCCCCAAACTGCCACTACGCAGGCGGGCCCAGTGGGTCCAGTTTGGCTCGAACGGTGTATTGACAACCCCTTGTTTTAGGGCGAAACTCCGCTACAGGCGCTGTTTTCGGTCTGAGCTCCCTTTTCATGGCTCCTCATCCCATGTCCGATCCTGGCTGGCCTCCCGCGTCGCCGGACGGCCCGCTGTCGGCCCCGGAGAGTGCGGGTTCGCGGCCGATCGCTGCCGGATTCGAGTCCGATCTGGCGGAACTCGCCAGGAAGTTTGCCGCTCATGGGGGAGAGAGTTTTCCGGCGGATTTATCGGCGGAACTGGCCCTGGAAATCGTGCTCAACGAAATTGTGGAGCAGGCTTGCCTGGCCACGGGCGCGACCGGATCGGCGGTGGTGCTGGAACGGGACGGAGAAATGGTGTGCCGGGCCAGCAGTGGGGCTACAGCTCCAGAGTTGGGAGCACGGCTTGATGTTGCCTCGGGGCTTTCCGGGGAGTGTATTCGAACCGGCCAGACCCAGCGCTGCGACGATGCGCAGACCGATCCTCGGGCCGATGCAACCGCTTCGCAGCGCCTCGGAGTGCGCTCGGCGCTGGTGTTGCCGCTGATTGACGGCAACCGGGTAGCCGGGCTTTTTGAAGTTTTTTCCCCGCGCGCCTGGGCCTTCGGAGACCGTGACGAGCGCACGCTGGAAGCTCTGGCAGTACGCGTGATGAAGAATCTGGAGCGCGCCGCCGAGCCGTTGCAGAGTCCGGTCGGGAATGCTGGCGGGAGTTCGGTGGGGGCTGGGATCGAGAGTCGGATCGCGGATCCGGTGTGGGGTCCAGTCGACACGGTGCCCGCGGCAGAACTGCTCACGGATCCGAAATTAAGTTGGGAAACCGCGTCTGTCCCTGTCTCCGTTCCTGTCCCGATCCCAGATGAACCGGAACCACCTGAGCTTGTCAGCCCCGGCTCAAGGCGCCGATTCGACGTTGTGGGATGGGCGTTGGGAGCGGTGGTCCTGGCTTGCACAGTGCTGATGGTGGTGCTCGTTGTGGAACGTATGGGACCGCAACATGCCGCCGCAACGAGGGCAACGGTCCGTCCGCGCGCCGTGCGGCCAACGACGGCAGCATCTGGCGAAACGACAACCGCTGCGGTGGTATCCAGCGCGAAGGCGGCATCCCCTCGCGGAGGGACGGCCACGCCAGCGATTGTGGCCGCATCGTCGCCGTCAGCATCTGTGCCGTCCGCGGTGCGTAGCCATGCGCCATCCGCAGCACCCGCGGGCAGCTTGCTGGTATTCGAGAACGGGAAAGAAGTATTTCGCATGCCGCCTTCGCAAGGCCAGGCTGAGCGGCCTGCCACGGCGCAGGGTTCGGTTGAGCCAGCGTCCTCCGTGACACCGGAGAGGGTTGTGGCTCTGTCGCCGGCGGCTGCCGAGAACAGTCTGATTCATCGTGTCGAGCCGGACTACCCGGAAGAGGCGCGCAATCGCCAACTGCAGGGGGCGGTGGTGCTGGACATTCACATCGGTCAGGATGGTACTGTCCAGGACGCTAAACTGGTCAGCGGGGAGCCGCTGCTGGCGGACGCCGCTATGGCGGCCGTAAGGCAGTGGCGCTTTCAGCCACGTTTGGTCGATGGTGCGCCGGTCGAAATGCAGACCACGGTCACGCTCAACTTCAGATTGTCGAACTAGAATCGACAACTGAAGATCCGAAACGGGAAGATTCTCCCTCCCGAATGGCGGATGATCGGACGTTCCCCCTCCGCTGCGGAAGCTACCGGGAGTATCATGGTCGCGCGTCCGCTGCAGGCGTTGCAATCATATTCGTTGGAATCATAATCGCTGGAATCACAATCCCTGGAATCGTAATCGCTGGAATCAGGAATATGTTTCTCGACTTCTATGGCTTGCGGGAACAGCCTTTCGGGGTTACGCCCGATCCCCGCTTTCTCTACCTGAGCCCGGCGCACCGCGAAGCGCTGGCTTCGCTGTATTACGGAGTGGAAGCGGAGCGCGGATTCCTCGCCTTGATTGCCAAGCCGGGCCTGGGCAAGACGACTCTGTTGTTTCATCTGCTGGAAAGACTCCGGCGCAACGCGCGCACCGTGTTCCTGTTCCAAACTCAGTGCAATTCCCGCGAGTTCATGCGCTTTCTGCTGGCAGAACTCGGAGTGGAAGGGCCAGACCAGGATTTTGTGCACCTGCACGAGCAATTCAACAAGATGCTGCTGGCGGAATCGCGCGCCGGACGCCGCTTCATCGTGGTAATCGACGAAGCGCAAAATCTGGACGCCGCGGTTCTGGAAACCGTCCGCCTGCTTTCTGATTTTGAAACTCCGCAGGCCAAGTTGTTGCAAATTATCCTGTCGGGCCAGCCCGAACTGGGGGACAAACTGGCGAGTCCGCAGCTGGCGCAGCTTCGGCAAAGAGTTTCGTTGCTCAACCGGCTGGCTCCGCTCTCGGTGGAGGAAAGCGGCCGCTACATGCAGCACCGGCTACGCGTGGCCGGATATTCGGGAGAGCCGCTGTTTAATCCGGAAGCAATGAAGGCGATCGCGGAATTCGCCGCGGGGATTCCGCGTAATATCAATAACTGCTGTTTCAACGCGCTGTCGCTCGGTTTCGCGCTCGGTCAGAAAGTGGTGGACTTGAGTGTAGTGGAGGAAGTCATCCGCGATCTTGATATTTCGGAGCACGTTTCGAAAAATGCCGCGGCCGCGGCGGAGCGGGATGCTCGATCTTCCGATGCGAAGGGGGATGCCGAATTGAAGGTCGGAGTGGCGGCCGCTTCGACGATTGGCCGCGACGCCGTTGCGATGGCGTCGATTCCGCCAGGGAACCGGGAACGTCCGGGCGCGCTAACCCCCGCTGAGGCGATCGCCTACATGCAGCGACTGTCTCTGCAGTTGAAAGACTGGAAGCGCGGTTCGACTTTGGCCACCGATGGTGTCGGGGCAAGAAGCAAACTCGGCATGCTGGACTGAGAACCGCGGCCTGAGTCGCGCCTTGGCTCGCGGCTTGAGTCGAACGAGGTGCGCGGCAGTGAACGAGTCGATATTCTACGAGCAGGAAAGTTTCTTAGCACAAGATTTTATGAGCCGAAATTTCGCACTTCTGCAGATTGTTGGAAAAGAACAAGAATATTTTCAACCGGTGGACGTGACACCCGCGCCAGAGTTGGTTGTAGTTCCCGAGCGTCCGCTAGAGCCGAAGACATTTCCTGATTCCGCCGGACATGATTTCGCTGGACGCGAGTCTCGAGATCACGAGTCGCGAGATCTCAAGTCGCGAGATCAACAGCCCCTGCGTTTTGAGATGGAGGAGTGGCAACTCGCAGAATTGACCAAGCTGGTGCACGGCGTATTTCTGGCGCCCGGAAGCGAATCCAACCGCGCGATATCAAATCGCATCGTGGTCCTGGCCAGCAGCGAGTCCGGCAATGGATGCAGTTGGATTTGCGCCCGCGCCGGAGAGTTGCTGGCCAGCCAGGTCGGCGGGCAGGTTTGCCTGGTGGATGCCAACTTCGGACGCGCCACGCTGCATGAGCACTTCGGAGTTCCCAATCATCACGGACTCTCGGATGCTCTGCGGGAGGAGGGCTCGATTGGCGGCTACGTGAGCCAGTTGTCTCGTAGGAATCTGGCCTTGGTGAGCGCCGGCTCCGATTTTTCTGCGGATCGCGAGCATCGATGTCTGGCTGCTGCCGAACGCATGAGCCTTCGTCTTCAGGAACTGCGTGCGGATTTCGACTACGTTCTCGTCGATGGCGCGTCGCTGGACGCTGGCGACGATTCGATCGATCTGGGAAAGATGACCGACGGGATCGTGCTTGTTCTGAAGACTCATTCTACGCGCAAGGAGCGGACGCGCAGCCGCGTACAGGAGTTGAAGTCTGCCGGGGTGCGGATTCTGGGAGCTGTGCTCAATCAACCGGCGAGCCAAGTGGATCGCCGCTGACTTGCAACGTCCGTGTCGTGAAAACAGGTGAGCAGAAAGTGCGGGGACGCCCGCGAAGAGCGGGGGTTGTCCGCGTGGTTACCGTGCCTTGCTGGCTCTTCGCGGCGTGATAAACTTGCGCCAATCGCCAAGCTTGGTGAGGTTTGGCGCAAGCTGGACCTGCTCCCTCGGCCGGTCCGCTTCACGAGGAGTTCATGAAACCAGCCATCGAAGTAGACACACGTGTCTCCAGCGATCCTTATCAGAAGACGGTTCGCTGCCTGCGGTGCGAACAGCAGCTCGAACGTTATCAGTTGATGAAGGTGCATCTGATTCCGGGCAGCGGCAGTCACGGCCTCGCCATTCTGACCTGCGCGAAGTGCGGGCACGTGGAATTCGTCGCAGAATCGAGCCCGCTGCTCAACTCTTTGGAATTGATTTCGGTCGATACGGGCGACGGAGACTAACCGGGATTCGCCGCGGTTCGCAAAGGAAAATAAACAAGTGAACGTTTTGGTGATCGGCGGAGCCGGCTACATTGGCAGTCACGCGGCCCGCGCTTTGCGGCGGGCGGGGCATCAGGTCATCATCTTCGACAATCTTTCGGCGGGATACGAGTCCCTGGCTCGCGGCTTCGAGTTGGTGAAAGGCGACGTGCTTGATCGCTCCGCGCTCGCGAAAGTGCTGCCGCGCGCGGACGCCATTATGTATTTTGCGGCGTTTGCTTATGTTGGGGAATCGGTGACAAACCCGCAAAAATATTTTCATAACAACGTGGAGGGAGGGTTGTCTCTGTTGAACGCGGCGCTTGCCGCGGGAGTGAAGAAGATTATTTTTTCTTCGACCTGCGCGGTGTATGGTGTGCCCGCGAAAGTTCCGATCGCGGAGGACACTCCGCGGCAACCCGTGAATCCCTATGGCGTGTCAAAACTTTTCTTCGAACTGGCGCTGGAAGCTTATGACCGCGCCTACGATTTTCGTTATGCCAGCCTGCGCTATTTCAATGCCGCCGGCGCCGATGAGAGCGGAGAAATCGGCGAACTGCACGAACCAGAGACGCATTTGATTCCGCTGGCGTTGCGCGCGGCTTCTGGGCAGGGGCCGGAGTTGCAGGTGTTTGGGTCGGATTATCCCACGCCTGACGGAACTTGCATTCGGGACTATATTCACGTCAGCGACCTGGCCGATGCACACATGAAGGCGCTCGATCATCTGGCTGCGGGCAAACCTTCTTTTGCGGCGAATGTGGGAACGGGGCACGGAGATTCGGTGCAGGAAGTTTTGGCCATGATCGAAGAAGTGACGGGAAACGAAGTTCCGCGGCGGGTGGTGGCGCGGCGTCCGGGCGATCCGCCGGCGCTGGTGGCCGATCCCCGCAAGGCGCAGGAATTGCTGCAGTGGAAAGCTTCGCGTTCGCTGCGCGATATTATTGCGACGGCGTGGAATTGGATGCAGAGTCAAACAGAAAAAGTGCGGTAGCGTCTGCGGCAATTGAGAGCGAAAATCGCGAATGACAAAAAAACAAAAATCTTCAGGCACTGACTTGTCAGGGAAACGCGTTGCGTTTCTTGGGGCTGGCAAAATGGGCGGCATCCTGCTGCAGGCGCTGCTCAAGCACGGGATGTTGTCGCCGAACCTGACCTGCGCGACGGTGGCGCACGAAGAGCGGGCCAAGGCGCTGGCTTCCAAGTGGAATGTCGCGGTCGGCACCAGCAATGTTGATGCGGTAAAAGCCGTCGACATCATCCTGATCGCGGTGAAGCCGCAAGTAGTGCAGGACGTGGTGAAGGAGATCAGCCGGTACATCACGCCCAAGCAGTTGATTATTTCTGTAGCAGCTTCGGTGCCGACTTCACTGATTGAAAAAAACCTTGCGGATAAAGTTCCAGTGGTGCGCGCGATGCCGAACACTCCGTGTTCGCAAGGCGCTGGCATGACCGCCGTCTGTAAGGGCGCGCACGCTTCCGCCGAGCACGTTGCCCTGACCTGCCAGCTTTTCGATGTCGTGGGACGCACCGTTGTTGTAGACGAAAAACACATGGACGCGGTGACCGGCCTTTCGGCGAGCGGTCCGGCCTACATTTACATCATTCTGGAATCGTTGGCCGAAGCTGGCGTGAAAGTTGGGCTGCCGCGCGACGTTGCAACGTTGCTGGCCGCGCAGACGACGCTGGGAGCGGCCAAAGTAGTGCTCGAAACCGGCGATCATCCGGCGCTGCTGAAGGACGCGGTGACCACTCCGGCGGGATGCACGATCGACGCCATTCTTGAACTTGAAGAAGGCAAGCTGCGCGTGACGCTGATCAAGGCGGTGGTGAAAGCTGCGCAGCGGGCGAAGGAACTGGCTTACAGCTGAGTGGCCCCGCCCCAGCCTTTGTCATTCTGAGCGAAGCGAAGAACCCCTAGCACTACCAGCGGCATTGAGGTGCTTTCCACCGAACTAACAAGGACGTCCTAGCCGAGTCCCAGATCACGCACGGCCGTGCCGACGATCGCTTTTCCGATCACGAGAGATGCGGTCGCGGCAGGTGACGGAACGTTGAGCACATGCAGCACTCTCCGCGAGGGAAAGAATTGAAAGTCGTCGACCAGCGTGCCATCCGGCTTTAGCGCCTGCGCGCGGACTCCGGAACCACCCGGAACTAAGTCTTCCGCACGCACCTCGGGAACCAGTTGCTGCAACGCTTTCACGAAAGTTGATTTCGAGAACGAACGATAAAATTCGTGAAACCCGCTGCGCCAGTTCTTCGCGGCCATGCGCCAGAACCCGGGAAAAGCCAGCGACGAAGCCATATCGCGCAGGCTGATGTCGGAGTGGCGGTAACCTTCGCGTTGCAGGGCGAGCACGGCGTTGGGGCCGGCGTCCACGGTTCCCCCGACGCGCCGAGTGAAGTGCACGCCGAGAAAAGGAAAACGCGGATCAGGCACTGGATAGATCAGCGAGCGCACCAGAGACGCGCGTCCGGGCACAAGATCGTAATACTCGCCGCGAAAGGGAACGATCATCACGCCGGGCTCGTCGCCCACCATGCGGCAAACGCGGTCACTGAACAGCCCGGCGCAGGCGATGACAAATCCGGCCGTGTAGGCGCCGCGCGTGGTTTCCACCACAATTTCGTCCGAGTTGCGCTTGAGGCCCGTGACCGCCGTCGAAGTCAGAATGGTGCCGCCCTGCGCGGAAATTAATTCCGCGTATTTTTCGCAGACCTTGGCGTAATCCGCAATGCCCGTCGACGGAACCACCAGAGCCCGCAAGCCGCTGGCATGCGGCTCGATTTCGCGCAATTCTTCCGGGCCGATGAGGCGAAGCCCGCTGAGCCCGTTCGCTTCGCCGCGCAGCCGCAATTCTTCGAGACGCGGCAATTCCGCTTCGCGAGTTGCGACGATAACCTTACCGCAAACTTCGTGCGGAAGGCCGTGCTCACGGCAAAATTCCACCATAGCCGCAGCTCCAGCCACGCACAGTCGAGCCTTCTGCGATCCGGGTTTGTAGTAAACCCCGGAGTGGATGACGCCGCTGTTGTGCCCACTCTGGTGGCGGGCGACCCGGTCTTCCTTCTCCAGGACCAGGAGCGTAAGGCGCGGAAAGCGGCGCATAATCTCCAGCGCGACCGCCAGACCGACGATGCCTCCTCCGATAACAATTGTGTTGTAGCGGGTTTCGGACATTCAGGTTTTAGACACGACTCGCGCGGAACGACGCCGCAGCCGCGGGCTTGAGCTAAGAAATCGCAAATCGCCGATTACGAATACAGATCAGCGGCAGATTATAGATGGGATGATACCGGGAACGGAGGCTCTCGTCACGGCAGAACGATGAGAGTGACGGTGGTGCTGTGAGTGAGCGAGCCGGAGACGCCGGTGACGGTCACGGTGTAAGTTGGCGCCTGAAGAGTTTGCACAGAAACGGCTCCGCTCGGCGATGAGATTCCCGCCGCATCGCTGGCCGCGATCTGGAAGTTGTAGATTTCAGGTGCTTGCGGTGTAGAGGGCAACAGTCCGGCGACCGCAAAACTGGTGCTGGTCGGGCCTCCGATCGACGTACCATTTTCGTAGACGGTGTACGTACTGACGCTGCAGCCTGAAGCCACGCTCGACGGCGCCCAATTCAGAGTTGTGCTGGTGCTGGTTGTCGAGGATGCGGCCAAGCCCGTGGGGACGGTGGGCGCGGCCCCGCAACTGCCTCCGGTGTTGATGCCTGTGCCTCCGGCGCAAGAGAGCAGCAGTAGTGCCAGGAGCATCCCTGCCAACAAAGTCAAAGCCCGACGCCAGCTTCGGCTCGTGGGGCGAGTGGTTCCCCATAACACTACGATTCCCGGCATCATCAGCCCCAATGCGTAGAAGAAGAAGGCAGCAGTTTGTTGAGCGGGTTTGTGCGCACCCGGCGGCGGAGCCGCAGTCGAAATGCTCAGCACCACGTCAGCCGCGTTGCTTCCGGGGGTGACTGGGCTCGGGGTGAAGCTGCACTGCGAGCCGGCAGGAAGCCCGCCGGTGCAGGAAAGCGCAACCGGGTTGTTGAACGATGTTCCTACCGGCTGCACGATCACGTTATAGGGACCGGCGGTTTGCCCGGCGGTCACGGTTTGCGGAGTGGTTGTGGAACTGATGCCGAAGTCCGGAACCACGGTGAGCGCAATCGTGAGACTGTGGCTGGGAGCGCCGGTGGTATCCGCGGTATTGATCTTGATGTTGTAGGTGCCCGGCACAGCGTCGTTGGTTACATCGATGGTTGCGGTGAGCGGCACTTGCGCCCCGGGGCTCACGGTCACCGGATTCGCCGGGGTCAGGGCGCAAATAGTGCCGGCGAGCACGCTGGCATCGCAGGTCGCGTTTACCAGGCCGGCATAGTAGGTCGATGCAGCAATTGTGAGGTTGGCTATTGCCTGCCCGCCGGGAGGAAGGCTCAAAGTCTGCGTACCGGACAGCTGGTAATCCCCGACATTGAAGGGGATGGCCAGAGTGTTCGTAATCGATCCCGAGACACCTTGAACTGTGGCCTGATAACTGCCCGCGCTCAGGGATGTAGCGTTCACCGTAACGCTAGCAGTGGCAGGGAATGAGTTCACCGACGCCGGGGCAACGCTGCAACTGCCGTTCCCGGATTTCAGGGAACAGGTCAGTGTTACCGTGGCGCTGAATCCGTACTGAGATGCAATGCTGATCGCGCCGCTGGTAGTTGTGCTAGTAGCGATGCTACCGGCGTTCACCGTGGGAAAAGTTCCTACCTCGCTCAACAAGAAATTGGGCGTGACCACGGTCAGCGCAATCGTGAAGCTGTGGCTGGGATTGCCGGTCGTGTCCTGGGTATTGATTTTGATGTTGTAAATCCCCGGCGTAGCGTTCGCTGGCACGATGATGGTTGCGCTGAGCGGCACTTGCGAGCCAGGGCTCACATTCAGCAGAATCGCCGGACTCAGGTTGCACGTGGCGCCGGTGAGCGCGCTGGCGTCGCAGCTCGTGCTGATCACGCCCGCATAGTACGCAGAAGCGGTGAGCGTGAGGCCGGCCGTTCCCTGACCTCCGGGTGCAACGCTCAAAGTTTGCTGACCGGAGATCTGGTAATCCCCCACGTTGAATGGGACCGCCAGAGTGTTCGTAATCGAGCCGGATACACCTTGAACCACCGCCTGATAACTGCCGGCGCTCATAGCCGTGGCGTTTATCGTAACGACGGGACTGGCGGGGTATGAGCTCACGGATGCTGGAGATATGCTGCAACTTCCGCTTCCGCCAGTGATGGAGCACGTGAGGGCAACCGTGCTACTGAATCCGTCCTGCGAAATAACGCTGATTGTCCCGCTCGTCGTGGTGCTGCCGGCATTCACCGCGGGAAACACTACCGGCTCGCTGAGGACGAAATTAGGGTTGAGCGTGACGTGCAACGCGAACGAAGTCGAGACCGGCGCGGCGCCGCTTGTGCTGGCCTCGAGAGTGACCGTGTAGTTGAGGTTGACATCAGTTCCCGGCGGGATTACAACGACTGCCGTCATGTTGACGGGATTCGACGATGTGGGATTGACTGTGGTTCCAGGCGTGAGATTACACGTTGCGCCCGGAACGTTCGTGCTGCAGGAAACACTTACGCTCTGATTGAATGAACCTGCAGCCGTAGCCTGGAAGCTGACCGGAGCCGAGGTTGTTCCATCGGGAACGGTCAGCGAGCTCGGCGAAGGCGGCGTAAGCCCGAAGCTAATCATGTGCAGCACCAGGCTGACGGCGCTCGAGAGGTTCGAGTCGGCGCCTTGCCCCAGCACGTTGAAGCTGTAGTCACCGGCAGCGCCGCCAGCCGTCACGGTGAAAGCCACGCCGCTGGATGTTGGAGTCACAGGACTCGAAGGAGGTGTACAGGTTGCTGGAGGATTGGTCGCGCCCGGGGTGCAGGTCAGCGTGACCGGGTTCGAGTATCCATCAATGGAGTCAAGCGTTCCGTTGTACGTGGCGGTTTGCCCGACAAAGACAGTCTGCAGGCTATTGGAAATCAAAACCTCGAAACCGGGCGTGCTCACGTCGAATTGCCACACGCCGCGTCCGTAGGTGGAGGCGCGCAGCATTTTCTCCCCGGCGGGATTGAAAATTCCGAGCGCCGTAACGGCAACGTTCGGCAGGAAACCAACGGACCCGCCTAGAGGGTTTGGCGCCGGGCCCACTTCCGTCCAGGATGGGCTTGCAGTGCTGCTTTCGAATATCCCCACATCGGTGCCCACGTAAAGGGCGCCGACCGGGTCAACCACAACCTCGTTGACAGGAGCATCCGGCAACGCGGCCGCGCCCGTTCCCGTGAAGTCAGTCCAGGTGGCGCCGGCGTTGGTAGTCTGCCACACGAGGCCCGCGCCGCCGGTGAAGCCCATCACGGTGACGTAAGCCGTGTTACCTGTTGGGTCCGACGAGTCAATGGCAACGCTCGAAATGGGGAACTGGTTTGGATTGATGCTTTGCGTAACTTCGGTGAAGGCAGACGCGCCCGCCGTAGCGTTGGTGGTGACCCAGACGTTTCCCCCGGAAGGTGAAGTCAGCGGCCCGTCCAGCGGACCCAGTCCGCTTGTGGTGGCATAGATCACCATGGATCCGTTGCTGTCGGTGGGGCCGCCGGCCGCCAGCGACGTGACCAGATTGATCTCGCTTCCGGAGCACGTGCCCGAACCAAACGTATCGAAGTTCGGACTGAGCAGGGTGTAGCTTCCGCCCAGCCGCGGTCCGCGCCACACGCGGCACGTGCCCACCAAAAGAGCCGTAGTGGATTGCGCGTCGAGCACGTAAGGAACGTAGAATGCGCCGTCGTCGCCGCCAACATCGGCGCTGCCCACGACCACGCCGAAGTCTCCTTCGACGCAACTCACCCCGAGGGGGCACTCCTGAATATTCAAGCCGCCGGGAGGAACATCTGAATTGGAAACAAACCAGTCTAGCGGCGTGTTGGGATCAATCGCGTTGTAGCCGCCGTCGCCGCCGTTCACGTTGATCCAACTCAAGCTGGTGGTTGCCGAGGCAGTCGCCGGCGAGCCATTGCCCTGCGACCCTCCCAGCAATGTATTTGGATCGCTGGGGTGCTGCGAGAAGCTCACCAACTGGGTCATCGACCCCAGATTCTGGTTCAAGTCGTCGAACGAGTTGGTTCCGGAACACGAGCCAGTGGTAAGTCCCGAATAGCCGTCGAGAGCGCGGTAGATGCCGCCATCGTTGGCGAAATACATCAGGTCGTTGCCGGAGTCGGCGCCCGCACCCGGAATGATGTACGCCAGCGCATGCTGCGCGGGATGCACATGGGCCGGCGCCGCGATCGGCAAGCATCCATAGGCATGCGTCAAGTTGATGAAGCCAGCCGTGTTGCATGAGGGGTTGGCGGAATTGATGGAACACTTGTAGAGATTGACGGCGCCGGCGTAGAGATCCGTGGCCGCGGATCCGTTCGGCACGGCCAGAAGCTCCAGACCGTAGTAACCCTGTTCCACGCCGCAGCCGCTGTTGTCGCCGCAATTCGCAATGCCCGTATCGTTGATCGCAGTCCACGACGTGCCGCCATTCAGGCTCTGCCAGATCCCGCCATCGATGGGAAGGCCCGAGGAATTCAGATAGATATACCAGGCGTACATTTCGTTGCGTCCGGAGATGGTCGTGATTTCGCCGCGGTACATCGGGCAGGACTGGCCGTTTGAGGTGGAGACCGGCGGGCAGGCAGTTGTGCTCAGGACGGAACCACCGGGCTGGCTGGCCAGACGCGTCCAGATGACGCCGTCAGGGGACGAGTAAAACCCGTGATACCGCACTGCCGCAAAGAAAAGGCCCGCCGCCGCGTTATACGCCACCGATGTCGCGGAAGTAGCGTCGGTAGCTTCGCTCCCGGGATCGAGCAGTGCGTTGTAGGTCCACGACTGTCCCGCGTCGAGAGACGTATAAAGCCCCGGCGTAGTGCTGGTCGTAACTGCTCCGGCTACCACCCCTTCGGAAGAAGTGGCCATCGCCGAAACCACGGTGCTGGCCGTGCCCGCAGTGCTGAAGGCCATGCGCGTTCCGCTCAGGCCGCTGAAAGAAAGTGCTCCGCCGTTCGCGGTTGGAATTAGTGCCCAGGTATTTCCGCCGTCTGCCGAACGAAGAATCCCTAAGCCGAAATAAGAATCCGCCGAGTTGTCCGCTTCTCCCGTGCCCACTAGAATCAAGCTTGTAGCCGGATTCGCATTTCCCGGCTGGATAGCGATGGAGCCCACCGAAAGAGTGGCTTGGTCGTCAGTGACTGGAGTCCACGTTACGCCCGACGCGGTGCCATTGGCGGCGTTCGGGGATTGCCACACGCCGCCTTGCGCGCCGCCGATAAAGATGGTGTTCCCGCTGGGGTCGGCGGGATCGATGGCAACCGCGGTCGCTCGTCCGGAAACCTGGTGGTAGTCTTGGGTTCCGTTGCCCGAGGCGTCCGATGCTAGCGGCACCGGCCCCAGCGGTTGCCATGCGTCGGAAGCCACAGCGGCCGGCGCTGGCGATAACGATAGCGATCCCGGCCCCGCGGTTTTACCAGGCAGCGATCTTGCAGTTGCGATGCGCGCACCGCGCTTCTGCATCTTGGCCTGATAGGCGCGCCGCCGCAACTCCGCCGAATTCTTTCCGGGAATCACGCGCCCGCGGAGAAACCAAGCATTGCGCTCACGTTCATGGCTTACATCGGTTCTAGGGATTGAACTCTCACGATTCGGCGTCGCATGCTGGGCGTGTGCCATCGAGATCGCGACGCAATAGACGAAACAGCCGAGGGCAAAAATTGAGACTCGAAAAAAAACGCAGTGCAGCAGGGTACGACGCGACATAGGGTGGATGACTCGCTCCAAGTATTGAGAGCATCGCCACGGGAAGCAATCGAAAGCGGCACTATATTTCGGGAACGGACCACTTTGGGAATCGCCGCCCTCCACCCTGTACAATCATTTTCGCGCTTTTCTCTGAGCGTGCCTGTAGAGAACTGTAGAGGACAGCCAGAATATGAAGCACCACGTCTACCGGTTGCTGATTTCGCTTGGTGTTCTCGCTGCAAGTTTGAGTATCTTTGCGGCGGCCTTTGCGGCGGCACCTGCGGCAGTTCGTGCAGACGATAAGGGAACAACAGAAATCACGGTTGCGGCCGCCGCCGATCTAAGTGTCGCGCTCAAAGAAGTCGCCGCCAATTACCAGAAGAAAACTGGAGCACAGGTGAAGCTGTCGTTTGCCGCCTCCGGCGCGCTCACCCAGCAGATTCAGAACGGCGCGCCGTTCGACGTATTTTTCTCCGCCGACATGGATTATCCCCGCCAGCTCATCACCTCGGGCGACGCCGACGCCTCAACCCTCTACCGCTACGCCGTCGGTACTCTGGTGCTGTGGGCGCCGACCAACTCGCCGCTCGACGTGGAGCATCAGGGAATAAAAGTCTTGTCCGATCCCTCGGTGAAGAAGATTGCCATCGCGAATCCGCAGCACGCACCCTACGGCCGCGCCGCCGTGGTGGCTCTGAAACATTTCGGAATCTATGAACAGCTGCAGGACCGTCTGGTGATGGGCGAGAACGTTTCGCAGGCGGCGCAGTTCGTCGAGTCGGGCAACGCGCAGGTAGGATTCATCGCCCTGGCCCATGCCGTTCCTCTGGCAATGCGAGGCGAGGGCAAGTTCTGGAAGGTTCCCGCGGAGGCGTATCCCGCGCTCGAGCAGGGTCTGGTGATCATTTCGCACTCGCAGCACAAGCCCGAGGCGGCGGCATTCGTGGACTACATCAAAACTAAAGATGCCGCCGACGTCCTGCGACACTACGGGTTCAGCGTTTCCGAGAAGCAATAAACGAAATCCATGGCCATCGATTGGCAAGCATTTTGGCTCACGTTGCAGCTGGCGCTGATCGTCTCCGCGCTGTTGTTCGTCATCGGCCTGCCCATCGCCTATTGGATTGTTTTTTCGCGCTGGCGCTGGAAGTTTCTGATCGAAGCAATCGCCGTCCTGCCCATCGTGCTTCCTCCGACTGTGCTCGGTTTCTACGTTCTGGTCGCGCTCGGCCCGCACAGCCCACTGGGGCGCTGGTGGATTTCGCTTACCGGCCATACCCTGGCCTTCACGTTCAGCGGCCTGGTGATTGGCTCCATTCTTTATAGTCTGCCGTTTGCGGTGCAGCCCTTCGCGGCTTCTTTTTCGAGCATTGACCGCAAACTGATTTCGGCCTCGGCCACACTCGGCGCTCCGCCGTTGAAAACGTTTCTGCGCGTGATCGTCCCGCTCTCGAAGCCCGGGCTGATCACCGGCGCGGCTCTCACGTTCGCCCACACGATGGGAGAATTCGGAGTAGTCCTCATGGTCGGCGGGAATATTCCCGGGGTCACCCGCACCGTTTCGATTGAAATCTTCGATCAGGTGCAGGCGTCGAACTATGCCACGGCGAACGCAACCGCCTTGCTCCTGCTCGTGATCTGCTTTGCCATGCTGGGCATTGTTTACGGCTTGAACCGCAGGAGTTGGCTGCTTGCTCCCCTCCATGGACAAAGATAAGACGGTGAACCCTGCGCTCCACGCGCAAGTGCGCAAGCGAATTACCGCCGCGTCCGGCTTCGTGCTCGATGTGGATTTCCATGCCGCTCCCGGTTTTACGATCCTGTTCGGCGCATCGGGAGCGGGAAAAACTACGCTGCTCGATTGCATTGCCGGACTCATCGAGCCTGATTCCGGACGCATTTCCATCGGCGAGGATGCTCTGTTCGACGCGGCGGCCCACATCGATCTTCCGGTTGAGAAACGCAACATCGGCTACGTTTTTCAGGACCTCGCATTATTCCCACATTTAACGGTTGAAGAAAACGTGGAGTACGGCCTGTTGCGCCTGCCAAGCGCCGAGCGCAGCCGCCGCAGCGCCGCAATTCTTGCCACATTCCGCGTTGCGCACCTGGCGCGCAGCCATCCCAGCGAGATTTCCGGCGGAGAGCGACAGCGCATAGCGTTGGCGCGGGCGCTGGTCACCGATCCTGTCGTTCTCCTGCTCGATGAGCCGCTGGTCGGGCTCGATGCCGCTACCAAATCCAGAATCATCGACGATCTGCGCGCCTGGAACGAAGCGCACCGAATCCCCATTCTTTACGTTACGCACAGCCGCGAAGAAGTATTTGCCCTTGGTGAAAGCGTGCTGGTGCTCGACCACGGACGCATTCTGGCTGAGGGCACGCCGCACGAGGTTCTGAGCGCGCCACGACAGGAAACAGTTGCTCATCTGGCGGGATTCGAAAATATTCTGGATGCAACCGTGGAATCGCTTAACGCCGATCGCGGCACCATGACCTGCCTCTTGCAGCAGGGCGAGGCCAGAAACGCGGAGGGACGAAAGTTGATTCAACGAGAGCGAGTAGCACTCGAGACGCCGCTGGTGCGCGCCGAACTTGGATCTTCGCTGCGAGTGGGCATCCGCGCCGGGGACATTCTGCTGGCGATTATTCCGCCGGTTGGCCTCAGCGCCAGAAACGTGATTCCCGGCTCGGTGCTTTCACTCGAACGCCGGGACGTAATGATTTCCGCTCGCGTGAACTGCGGAGTGGAATTGGAGGTCCACCTCACACTCGCCGCACGCGAATCCTTGCGCCTCGAACCCGGCCGTGAGGTCTGGCTGGTAATCAAAACCTATTCTTGCCACCTGATGCATAAGTGACGGCGCAAATTTTTGGCCACTAATCACTGGCCACTAGCCACTGGTTTTCAATGTAACCCTGTGACCGCGGCGTCCTGCACTTCCGACCGCTCTATCTCCACCACGGCAACCCACTGTCCCTTGCGCGACTCAGTAAACACCACTTGCCCGCCCAGAATGCGAGCCACGGCGCGGGGCGGCAAATCACGATGGAAGCCGAAGAAGCGAGTCTTCAGTTCTTCCCATCGCTTCGAATGGCCCAGCAACTCCCGCGGCGGTTCGTACTTTGTCGAAAACACGAGCGCCACCTCGAAATTCGCGCGGAAGTCAGCCGCCGAAAGCACTTCGTCCACCGAGAAGTCTTCAATGCGCACCACGCGCATGGGCCGCGTCACATAGCCCAGCCACGGACGGGTCAATTCGTCCGACGCCGGCCAAGCCGTCAGCACTCGGGCCATGGGATAGCGCGCCTCAAGAAATGTTTCCCCGTCTTCGTGCAAATGGATGTAGTCGCGATACGCCAGATTGTCCTCCGGCGAAAATCCGTATGGAGGATTCCAGAACCATGCCGCCACAAATGCCAGCAGAATGACGCCAAGCGCCGCCGGCCACATGCGCAACCGGCGCCTGAGCGTCGAAACCGCAAGAATAATCACCAGCGGAATTGCCGGAAGCAGGTAACGCGCCAGCACGGCTCCGCCAATCAGGGCCATCGCGACAACGTATGCAGCTACCACCGCGAGAAAAGCCATCTGCACCGGAATCGCAATGCGCCGCCGCTCGACTCCGTTATCGACCAGCGCCGGGAAAAACATGGCCAGCAGCATCGCCAGTGTCAGCACCCACAGATGCAAATAGCCGAACGTCTGCCACAGGCGCAGCCCCAGCGCGAGCAGGAAGCGCACCGGATTAAGTGTGGCCGCGACGTTGTAACGAAAGAATTCAGGATTGCCGAATACATATCCCGTCCGGCTGTAGTGATACGAGTACCACGCGATCAGCGGCAGCAGCGGAATCAGGAGCCCGATCAGCCGCGCTGAGGGCAATCCACTCCGCGGTCCCAACCCATGCACAGCTGGTTCTGGGTCAACAGCTGAGTTCGCAATCTCGAATCGACGCAGCAATGTGCATCGAAGAATTTCCCACGCGAACAGCGCCATCGGCGCCAGGATTGCCGTTTCCTTAGACAGAACCGCCAACGAGAAGCAGACGGCATACAAACAAACGCGACCCTCCAGGTAAGCGCACAATCCCCAAATTGTGAATCCAGCGGCCGCCAGATCCACGTGCGCCAGGGAACTCTGCGCAAAGAACACGGGATAGAGCGCAGTGCATAATGTAGACGCAACCGCGACCGGCAGGTTGGCCACGCGCTGGGCCAGCCGAAACACTCCCAGCAGCGAAAACGCCGCTATCACCAGCATGGCCGATCGCGTCACCAGCGGATCGTATCCCGCCAGTTTCCACCACAACGCCAGCCAGCACAGCACCAGTGGCGGATGCGCATTGGAAACCGTCGTGTGCGGAATCAGGCTGCCGCTAAGGAGAATGTCCCGCGCCGCCGGAACGTAATAACCCGCTTCGTCCCAGAAATAAGGCAACCGCAGCAGGGGCGCATGCAGCAGAAAAATAACTACGAAGATGATGGCAAACACCAGGCCCGGGTGCGGCCGGTAGGGGACCGTTTCATTCCGCGCGCCGGCTTCGTGCTCGAAGAAACCTGCGTTGCGCATCCATGCGGAAGCCGCGCGCCGAACCCCCACCCTAATGCACCGGCCCGCTCGGCCCCATGCGCGGATCGAGCTTGATCTCTCCGAATGCGCTCTCGTAGCCGGCAACGTTTTGCTGCAACAGCCCCAGCAATGCCTTGGCTTGCTGCGGACTCAGATAGATCCCCTGAAAATTGCGAATCTCCACCTGGGTTTCCGTCTGCTGCTGCAATGTGCCGAAAACCAGGAAGAAGTCCCAAATGTTGACCCGCATTTGCACACTGTTCGCGTAGCCTTCCCGGTAGTCCGGGTTGCCCACCAGCTTCACACTAGGTTGCGTTGGAATGCTCATAGCAACGCAGTGTAATGAGTTTCGCGGTCGAAAGGGAAGGCCGGGCTCTGGAAATCTACCTTCCACGTTTACTCACAGCCACGAGCCCGGTCAGGAAATCGTGACAAAAACTGTCAATCTTTGCTCGTTTATGGCTGATTACCAGGCCTCGCAGCCCCGCGAAAAAGGCCCATGATCTAAAGTTTTTATTGAAAACACACGACTTAAGTAGCATTCGCCGGTTCCGTTCCGGGAAGCCGTGTGGCTTTGAACGTGCGATACAGTCCATGTATTCGATTTGGACGTTCCAGTGAGGTCCTATGACCGAACAACCCAATGCCGGGCTGACTGAAGAGATTTCGCTGCCTGAGAACTTGCTTCCCCTGGAAACCATTCTGGGACATGGAGTTACGCCGATGGACGTTTCCATGGTCCTGGCCAAGATATTTCGCGTGCAATATACCGAAGTGGCCCTGCTGCGATTAGAAAGCGGCCTGCTGCGGTTTGTTTTCCCCGAGCATCTGCGCACCACGGGGGCGATTCCGCTGTCCAGCAAAGCGGTTGCGGCGCACACCGCTTTGAGCAAGAAAGCCGAGATTTTCAACAATTTTGCCCGCGTAAAGCACGCCAGCATCTTCGAAACCATTAAGCCCAACGGAACGGACTCGGACGAAGCGGCGGCGCCGAATCCTATTCAAAAGCTGATGTCGGTTCCCATCATGGATCAGGACTCGACGGTGGTGGGCGTGATTCAGATCTCGCGCAAAGGATTGGATGCTCGCTTTGCTCAGGACTTCAGCCGCGAAGACCTGCACGATCTGGAGTTAGCTGCGGGAATCCTGGCGTCATCGCCGGCCATCATGTTGAACTGAAGGCTTGCTGAACAGATTTCTTGAGCAAACAAAAACGGTTCCGATTTTATCGGAGCCGTTTTTCTTGTCTCGCCATTTGTTGCCAGACTTTAAATTAGCCAATTTTCAGGGAGCGCCGCCATTTGGCATGGAGCCATACCAGAATTCCTAATGCACAAACCTCCACCGGACCAGGGGGCATGATCTGCATGTGCAACAGGCTGGTGTAATCGCTGGTCGCAACGTAGGTCGCCCATATGGTGCCGGCTGCGGCAAGGAGGCTTCCGAGGAGTTCTTCGGTGCGAATGCGTAGAATATATCTGGGTCTGCTCGGCGGGCTGGCAGGCTTAGGGGCGGGCACGCGCCCAAGGTATTCGTTGCGATGCTGCGTGATCATTGCTGTAAGAGTGCCACGTCGAGAGGCTGGAATGCTCGTTACGTCCGTAACTTCGTAAAACGTTTGCACCTGCCGACTACGTTTCCATGTGCCAGGCTGAAGCGAGGCATAGCCCCCGGCTGGCGTCAATTCTGTTTTTTCGCGGAGGGAATTGGCGCCGCTTTTCCTGCGAGCCTGAGTGTGAAGTTTGGAGACCAAGCTCGAAAGGGCGCTCAAACTCAATGGCTACGGCAAAATTCCCTGAGGTCTCCGGCTGCACGCGAAGAACCTTGCCCCGGGCACTGAGTTGTACGCCGTGATCGGGGAGGCTTGCAACTCCCACTGCCACCTCGACTGCGGAACCCGTAGGAATCAGCGACGCGCTCGAGAGCAGAATGCCCCGGAGACTGATGTTCTCCGAGCGAGCCTGCATTTCCCTGTGAGCCAGCTTGAGAATGACAGGCATATGCAACGGGTAGCGAATGTCGCGTCGTGGCTGCTGGGGGGAGTTGAGGGAGGTCATGGCTGTTCGAAAAGACTACGCCCGGAGCACGTAGCGCCGACAGATGACGGAAGGCTCATCGGGCAGGCGCAAAGGGACGATCAGTTCGCGGTTATCAATCGGTCAGCGGGCGGCCATTAGGACAGTAATGATTACCCAAACGCGATTCGGTTGGATTCTGTGCGGGGCGCGGCCGTCGAAGCCAAAAGCACCCGCGCAGGTCGCAACTCGTCGGGTTTTGGTTGCACGCACAAAACCGGGCACAATGGGTCGAGCCCTCGTCGTGTGGGTTTTGAGCGAAACGGCCTGGTCTATAAAAGGGGATGTCAAGAACATTTTTCTCCCTCCGCCGGAGGCGCGGGTTGGTTCGCGACTTCCAGCCCCTCTGACCATAGAAGACGCTCGTGTGCTGTCGTGCCCCTGGGTCATT
>JBAUAN010000219.1:0-3400 GCA_049675725.1 Candidatus Sulfotelmatobacter sp.
TGGACCTGCCTAATATGCAGAACCGCAAACCTGAAGCCATCAGACATTACCTTGAGTTCCGCCTACAGCAATTCAAAATGCTGCTTGATGCGGTTGAGGATTACGTTGAAGAGAAGTTTCCTGCAACCGGAGGACATTCCTGAAATGTGCGGTCGATACAGATTGTCGCGACGGAAGCCTCTCGATCAGGCAATCGAGTCCGGCTGGGTCAAAGCCAGAACGCTTGCCCCATAGAGAACGAGCCTGGTCGTTGTCGAGGACGAAGATGTCGCTACCGTAGAGGGTCAAAGCTTGGAGCCGAGGCGAAATTTCCGCCAGCGTGAACGGCAGGGCGTCCGGCGACAGGAACAGATTCTCGGGGTACGCAAGCTGGGCACGCCATCCCCGCTCGTGCTCTACGACAGTGCCCCACAAGCATACTTCTCCGTAGATACCACATCTGTCGTATCCTTTCTTTCGTAGATGCTCAAGGCTCTTGGCGGCGTAGACGCCACAGGTGCACTTCGCTTGTGGGGCTTCATGGGAATCATGGCCTTCGACGCGACCAGCGATGGTTCCGACGACAGCAGAAGCCCTGCATCTCGCCGCCAGCGACTGGTTAGGGTGCCATCGCTCCCCGCAAAGTGACTTCAACCCCATGGTGTCCCACGTCCACCCACGGTAGCCGACAATCGGCGAGATGGAATCTGGGATGCTCACGGCGTGACTGGCAGGTTCTGGCGACTGAATCGGCTCGGGCTCAGGTTCGCGGGTCGGCGGTTCCACTGGAAGTTCCAGCGGCTCCACGATGATGGTTCGCAACAGCTTACCGATCTGCATCATTTCCTCCAGTTTTCATGTTGCCTTTAGAGCCGAGCCTCTAGCCCAGCTTCCCCACTGGGAATTGCTATGGCGAGATTGCAATTGTCGTTCGCACCTTTCATCAGGTGGCACACTGATGCCCTCGAAATTTTGTGGCGCTTGGCAACCTGCGTCAGCGACATCCCCGAGCGGCGGTCAATGACAATCTGCGCTCGGTTCACATCCAAGCGTGATTTTCCGATCCGACGGCCCTCAAGTTTTGCCCTTCGCATCCCACTTTTGACACGATCCGCCACGAGTGGCCTTTCCAGTTCTGCAATCGCGGAAATGATCGTCACGAAAAGACGCCCCATCGGCCCGCTTGTGTCGACGTTTTCTCGCCGTGAGATGAACTCGATTCCCATACTGTCCAACTCGTCGATCACTTGTAGCGAGTTCCGAGTGCTCCTCGCAATGCGGTCGAATGCCGCCACAAGTGCGATCGAGAACTTCTTGCGCCGTGCATCAACCATGAGTCCTTCGAGCCCCGGACGGGGTGCCTTCTTTCCGCAAACACCGTGATCTTCGTATTCGTGCACAACCTCGAAGCCTCGCTGTGCCGCTAACTCTCGGAGATCGTACAGCTGACTTTCGACGTGTTGGTCTGGAGTTGAGGGTCGGACGTGGACTGCGGCGGTTTTTTTTCCTTCTGCTCCTTCTCTATTTGCTAACTCTTTGTTCTGGGCAGCCTGTACTTGCCCTGAATCAGTTGGACCGCTTGCCCGTTGCAGCCGTCGAATAGAACCGTCTCTGAATCGAACTTTGCTTGGAATCCGGCTCGTTGCAAGCAGGCTCTGGCCTTCGGCACAGTCATCACCATAAAAAGGTTGCTGGCGAACTTGTTTTGCTGAAACGGGAGCTGCAGAAATGGGATGCCCGCCCTGAATAGGGCAATCTCCGCTTTCATTATGTGTTCGCCCTCCGCAACGAGGCGGTTGAAGGACTCGCGCTCAACAAACGCCTGCGGTTCTTCGCCAGACTCTGCGAGTACGCCGTCATCCGAGAGAATCTTCTTCAATTCGTCCAGTGTCACCTGCCGCCAGTCGGAGTCCTCGTCTCGCAGTTCCAGATCGGGGAAGGCAGGCGTCAAGGCAAAGCGCCCGAGGTTGGGATCGTCGATCAGGACATCGAAGTCAGCCAAGCCACATCTCCGTCGCAATCGAACCGATTCGAACGTGATCCCGTTTACCCTCACATGTACTTGGTGTACATCCGCTTGTTCAGCTTTTTTCATCCGCCCCCCGCAATTCGGCACCGCATCTCGGGCAAATCAACAATGTCTCGTGCTTCTCGGCTTTAGCTGCCTTCGGAACAATCGCAATAGCTGATTCGATGAGCCGCTCAGTGGCGACCTCGCAGATGGTCGTTTCAGGGCCGAACACGTTCAGGTCGTCCAACACGTAGCGGGACATCCACTGCCCAACTGCCGCGTCGGTCAATGCAGCGAGCGTCTCCTTGAGCAGCGCAGCTAAGCAGAGCGAGCCGACCACCCGCTCGAAGGGATTCTTAGAGTGCGCGAGGCTCCGCTGTTCTTCGATGAGAACATCCACACTGATCTCCTCTTCGCCGTAGTCGTCGGGCACGCTTCCACCTGCATTTCCGTTATACCCAGTTGAAGCAAAAAATCGATAGGAATGTGGGAAAAAATTCGAGTAACCACACGAAAAAGTCACTGTCGTGCTATCCCACCAACTTTATTTTTGGATTCCTAGCGATTTGTCGAACGAAATTGGTAGAAGAGGAGTGGGAGAGCACATGTCACTACAGAAGGAATTCATTCGGGACGGAAAGCGTCAGATCATCGGGTCCGTCACCTCTGACTTCAGCGATACGTCTGCCGTAGTCCGCGACGAGGACAACAAACTCACGGGTCGTACCAGCGAACGGTACGACACTACCCGCGACGCGCACGGAAACTTGGTGTCCATCAATTCGGCTGACCCCGGTTTCTTGATCGGGCGGAACAAGTAGCCTCACCGCCGACTCCCCCGCAGCAGTGGCTTTCGACACCTCACGACAAACTGTCGTGGGGTTGCGCTGCCTGCTGCCAGAGCGCGCCAACAGAGCTGGAGAAGCGCCCGCGATGACCATATATGACCACCCAATTGTCCAGGCCGGCCGACTTTCGCGCTGAGGGGAAATTGGGAGTCAAGATTGTGATAGGAAGTACAATTCCGATCCGGAGGGAAGGATGAGCGGCGAGACAGAGCGTAATGATCCATGCGGGTGTGGCTCGGGGAAGAAGAACAAAAACTCTTGTGGAACGTCGCAACTCGAAGTTGCGAGCGTGCGAGTGAAGGATGTTAAAGATGTCGAATTGACACCCGGACTGGCGGCGGCGTTCACGGCATCTCTCGACCCCTCGTATCTGGAATACTTCGCCGCTGCCTGTTCAGGACTGCGCACGAAGGAAGCTGAAAGGCGAATTGCAGCCATACCGGAGGACAGGCGTTATTTCACTAGGCTACTTGACTCGTTGGATAACGCATTTGCAGACTTCGATACTGAGACCGCGAAGCTGGACCTGCCTAATATGCAGAACCGCAAACCTGAAGCCATC
>JBAUAN010000220.1:0-5278 GCA_049675725.1 Candidatus Sulfotelmatobacter sp.
GGCTCGAAAAGATGCTTACGGATCAGCCGTTCCAGTTGTTCGTCTGTGAAGGGACGGACGAGAACGTCTTCGGCGCCCAGTCGGGTCGCTTCTTTCTTCCGGCCGCCATCTTCCGGATGGCACAACACCAGCACCCGCAGCTCGGGACGCAGCCGACGCAGCCATCGCAGGATGTGCAAGCTGTCCCCGTCGCCGCGCGGCAGGTCGAGCAGGAGCAGGTCGGGCGCTACGCCGGACTGCACGCGTTCCATGGCATCCCACCCGCTCGGCGCGGTTTCGATTTGCCACGAGTTGGTTTCGCCAATCGTCCACAGTGAGCGCAAAATCTGCGGCTCACGGCTTACGACCAGCAATCGTATGGTTGCGATCATGGGTTCGGTCACAGGCTCAGTGACTCCTTGCATCAGCGACAGGGTGAGATGGACAAATCACTGACAAAAGAATGTTAAGAGTGAAAAGCGGAATCAGGCGGTGAGAAAAGCTGGTTTCTGGATTCGAAATCTGCTACGCGGCTTCGACAGCGTAGCCTTCGACGCGAACTGCCAACGACCGCTGGATCGCGTCCACGGAAATCACCAGCGTGCTGTCTCCGTTGCGCGAAACCAGGATGCCTTCCAGGCCATCGAGCGCTCCGCTGCGGATGCGCACGCGCTGTCCAATCTTGAGGAACGGATGCGAAGCCCAGGGCAGTTCGCTTTCCACCAACCGGCGAACCGCATCCACCTGCTCGTCGGGAATCGGCGAACCTTCGCCGCGGGCGCCTACCAGTCGAAGCACGCCGTCAATCCCCAGAACGCGCAGGCGATCGGTTCGGCTGGGAGCGAATCGGGCAAACATGTAGCAGCCAAACAGCGGCAACTGTACTGACTTCTTGCGGTCACTCCAGCGCCGAACCTCCGTGACCATAGGCAGGAACGTGGTTACACCCCATTCCGCGAGCCGCTGGGCCACAATCTTTTCGTGCCGGGACCGGGTGTGCAGGGCATACCAGCTTTCGGCGCGCGTTTCTGCGCCCGCGTCCGCCATTAAAATCGGCGGTGAAAGCTGTCCGGTAAGGTGATTTGTGGCCATAGCTTCGCCCTCTCAGTCCCATCCCGTAGGTGGACTGTGGTGAAACGCAGACAGATTCTGGGAGATCTCGGACGTCGAGATCTGGGGGAACTACCGACAACAACTAAGGGGGGAGGAACAATAAATCTCTACTATTTCCGTAGAGGTTATGGTATATCAATCTTGGTGGTTAAGGGCAATTGCTGCTCGGCTCTCGATTCGATCCTGGGGGGGGATACACCAGTAAAACTAGGGGGTGATGAACCTAATCCATACCGAACTTGAGGCTCATTATATCCCGCCGCTGCCGCTTGTCAATAGCCCGAAAGCCTAGCCCTGCACTCGGTAGCAGCTTTTTGCACAGTCGCTTTTAAACGTCTTGTGCAACCCAATCCCAGTCCTCCAGATGACCGATTCAGCCAACGGTATCAACAGCTTAGACAAGATTCGCTGCCTGACTTCCTTGGATCGAACGGGTCACCTTCGCCAACGATTGATTCCTTCTTACCCCATTCACCGGGCGGGGGAGCGCAACTCAAACAGAAAGCGGGCGCTTGCCCAGTTGCAAGAGGCTAGCGCAGAGTGCAGATCGTTGCAAGAGGTACACCACCCGGATGCGGTTATTCTCCAGATGGTCAGGGGCCAAAGGACCAACGTATGGTGATATATACACCTGAGATACAAGGCTCCATACAGGAGACTTTCGCCTCTATTCTGGCCGCGGGTCCCGTTTTTCGTGGGCGTTGGGAGAAGGAGGTGGTGAGTCCGGCAAACTCCTGATCCAACAAGGCATGTAGAGTTTTTCAACAGTTTCCATCCCAAGCTCAATTTTGACCGGTCATCACTCCCGCCGGACTCTCCTAAGCAGCGATTTCGCTGTTTGCAATTTATTGCACTAAGTTGCAATCACTTGCGATGAATCCTAAGCCCGCAGACTAGGCACTTGTACGGGCAGTAAACATTGCGGTAGACTCGCACGCTAGTTAAAGAGTCGTCGCTGCGTCGCGGATTTTGTTTCTGGCCCCCAAACAGAATTGTCTTAACGTCGGAAGACGGTCCAGAATTTCCCTCCGCCAGGACGATCTCCCAATTGCAGGCCAGAACGGCAACCGTCAAGCGCTCAGCAACTGAATGCTCACTGGCTGATAGTGAGCGCCGATGGTTGAGCGTTGCATCTGATGCGGCCCGGTTGGAACTTCGAATTCTTCTTACTAAAATAAGCATGCGGTGATCAACGTGCAAACCAAGCCCGCCCAGCCGGCTAGAGCAGTTCGCGTCCTGGTCGCGGACAGCTCGCGCCTTCACACGCAGCTTCTCTCGGAAGCGCTGCAGCGCGATCCCGAGTTAGACGTGGTCAGCTGGAATGCCGACCCGCAAGGCCTCCTGGCGGCTGCGCTTGCCGGTGACGTAAATGTTCTGGCTGTCAGTTCGGCGCTTGACGGACATCCGGCTCGTGGTCTGGAAACCCTGCGTGAATTGCGTGCGGCCCGCCCCAGCATTCGTGCGGTGGTGCTGCTCGATTCCCGCAATCCCGAAGCTATCCTCGAGGCCTTTCGTGCCGGAGCCCGCGGAGTCTTCAACCGCGACAGTTCGATCGAGATGTTCTGCAAGTGCATTCGCAGCGTGCATCAGGGGCAGATCTGGGCCGACAGCGCCGACGTCGCTCTTGTCATCGAGGCGCTGGCTTCCGCGCCCCGCATGCGTCTGCCCGCCGCGGATGGACTGAATCTTCTTTCCAAACGTGAAGCCGAAGTCGTTCAGTGTCTGGTGCAGGGACTCACCAATCGCGAGATTGCCGAACGCATGGGACTTAGCCCGCACACCGTAAAGAACTACCTGTTTCGTGTTTTCGACAAGCTCGGCGTCTCCAACCGGACTGAGCTTTTGTTCATGACCTTGAGCCAGGGTGCCAATCCAGAGGAACCATCGGCGGTCGATTCCGCTGCGGCCTTGCCTGATGGAGTTTCCTCAGACGCCAACCTCGCTGCCATGCGCAAAGCCGCCGAGTCAGGAGCGCCCAACGCTCAGTTATCCCTCAGCCAGGCGTACTGGGCGCGGCGGGCTCAGCCAGAGGATCTCGTGCGAGCGTACATGTGGCATCTGGTGGCCAAGCAGCGCACCGCTGAAGCTGGAGAGCTCATCGCCAAACAGATGACCCCCAAGCAGATTGAAGAAGCCGAGCAACAAGCTTTGCAATGGCTGTCGCGGCTGAAGAAGATCTCGCCAATGCCGGACCCTGTCTAGAATCGCTTCACAGCTGATCCGCACATCTCTTGCCGGACAGAGCCAACGTTCTTCTGGAGTCCACTCGCGCAATGCCTCTTTTTGAAGGGCCTGGTTCCATCTTGCCCGATATCATTGGCTGCATCCCCCTGAATATAACAGTTTATGTTATATTACATGGGAGAGAAACTTTAAGGCTCAGCATGAACGGGAATGCACTGAAAGAAGCGCGCCGGAGGAAGAACTGGACACAAGAGCGAACTGCTCTTGCGCTTGATGTCACTCAACCCTACTTGTCGATGCTGGAGAAAGGGCGGCGTCCTCTGTCGGCACGATTCGTCTTCAGGGTACTGAAAGTGCTCCATGTGCCGCCTACAGCGCTGCCGCTGCGATCAGAGCGAATACTGATGTCGGGACCCTTCCGGATGCGTGATTTCAGCGTGGAGTTGGGCGCTCTCGGGTATCCAGGGTTCTCCTATCTTCGAGCGAGAAGGCAACGAAACCCTGCGGAAGTCCTCCTTGAAGCGCTGGACCAGGCAGACCTTGATGCTCGAGTTGCCGAGGGCTTGCCTTGGCTGGCATTGACTTACGTTGACATGGACTGGGACTGGCTGGTTTGCAACGCAAAACTCCGCGACCGGCAAAACCGATTGGGATTTGCGCTCTCCCTAGCTACCGAAGTGGCAGTAGGCGAAAACGACGGTCAACGAGAAAATGCGCTCCGGCAATACGCCGAAATCTTGGAGAATTCCCGACTTGCACGAGAAGATACATTCTGCCACGACTCCATGACCCGCGCCGAAAGAGTTTGGCTACGCAGGCGCCGCTCGCCCACGGCCGCACACTGGAATCTCCTCACAGACATGAAGGGAGAGGACCTTGCCTACGCCCACCGCCCATAAAAGCTTGCCGGATCCGTGGCTCTCTTTCCTGCGCGAACTGGATTCGGCGGTGCAACAAGGAAGTTCGTCTGGATTGCATGGGAGGATTCGTCATCACCATGGTCTACGGGTTCTCAAGTGCAACCGGAGATCTGGACGTCCTAGAGATCGCACCGAGGGAAATCGGCCGCCCCTGGCTGGATCTGGGCATGCGAGGCGGGTTAGGGTCGGAGCCTGGCGAGATGACAACGGAGATCCAATGCAAGTGGTCTCTGGGCCGATGGGCAAAGAACGTGTTCACTTCGAGGCACCAGTCGCGAAACGACTGGGCCCCGAGATGGGGAGTTTCCTCGATTGGTTCAATGGAAACACTGAAGGCGATTGGGTGGTGAAGGCAGGGCTCGCGCATCTATGGTTCGTCACTATCCATCCCTTCGAGGACGGGAACGGCCGTATCGCGCGAGCTATCGCCGATCTGGCGCTCGCACGCTCCGAACAAAGTTCGCAACGGTTCTACAGCATGTCGGCCCAGATCCGGCAAGAGCGCGCGGACTACTACGACATTCTGGAGCGAACGCAGGAAGCAACGATGGACGTCAAGCCGTGGATGGATGGGTTCTTGGGATGCCTGGGGCGGGCCATCGAAGGAGCACAATCTATCCTCGGAACCGTGCTCTCTAAAGCGCATTTTTGGGAGACCTTTGGGGACGCTCTGCTGAATGAACGACAGCGGCTTGTCGTTAATCGATTGCTCGATGGCTTCGAGGGAAAGCTCACTAGCATGAGATACGGCCAGCTTGCGAAATGTTCGCACGACACGGCATTGCGCGACATTGCTGCTCTTGTTGACCGCGGTATCCTGGTGCGAAACCCGCAAGGTGGGCGGAGCACAAGCTACTCGCTTGCCGACTAGAACTTCGTTCCGAAAAATGCTCCTCGACGATCTGTTTCCGTCGCGACAATCTGTATCGACCGCACATTTCAGGAATGTCCTCCTGTTGCAGGAAACTTCTCTTCAACGTAATCCTCAACCGCATCAAGCAGCATTTTGAATTGCTGTAGGCGGAACTCAAGGTAATGTCTGATGGCTTCAGGTTTGCGGTTCTGCATATTAGGCAGGTCCA
>JBAUAN010000221.1:0-3116 GCA_049675725.1 Candidatus Sulfotelmatobacter sp.
CACTTCGGCGATCGACTCCTCTTTGCGCAGATGCACCGCCTGCTACCCCACCGCCCTTGACGACTCCCGACAACTTCTACAAACCGCTCCTACTCCATTCAATTTGCATAACTCCCGCGTCCGCCGCTTCCTTCTGACGGCTTTTTCGAACGCGACGCGCCACGCGTTCCTCCAGCCTCAAGCACTCATACCGGCGTCGCGTCCGAAAAAGCACTAGCGTCAACCAGGAGTAAGCTCGAATCGCTTCCCCCAAAGCCGACTTGCACTAAGACTTGTCGTTACTAATCCGTCCGGTTTCCTCGGAGCCATCTGGATGGCGTCCTGGTTAGCCTAGCTTCCACCGAGAATCGTCGCATCCGCTGCAACGTGCTCCCCAGTCTATAATTGCGCGCACGGATGGCTCTTACTCCCGGCACAAAACTCGGCCCCTATGAAATTCAATCCCTCCTTGGCGCGGGTGGCATGGGCGAAGTCTACCGTGCCAAAGATACCCGGCTGGGTCGGGATGTTGCCATCAAAGTCCTGCCGGAAAAGTTGGCGAGAGACGCCGAACGGCTGCAGCGATTTGAAACCGAGGCACGGGTAATTGCGGCTCTGAACCACCCCAACATTCTTTCTATTCACGACATCGGCACCCATGAGGGCGCGCCCTATCTGGTCTCCGAGTGCCTGGAGGGTCAAACCCTGCGGATAGAGTTGAGCGGTTGGGCGTTGCCGGTGCGGCGAGTCGTCGACTACGGCACTCAAATCGCACAGGGCCTGGCGGCGGCGCACGACAAAGGGATCATTCATCGCGATCTGAAACCCGAAAATGTTTTCGTCACCCGCGATGGGCGCGTAAAGATTCTCGATTTTGGAGTGGCGAAGCTGATGCTGCCGGAGGCGTCTTCGGACGAGGGCGCGACCCTGGATGCTGGGCCCACCTCGGCCGGCGTCGTGCTCGGCACGGCAGCGTACATGTCTCCCGAGCAGGTGAGGGGCGACCCCGTTGATGGCCGTTCCGACATTTTTGCATTGGGGACGATTTTGTACGAAATGCTGTTCGGGCAGCGTGCCTTCCGGCGCGATACTTCGGCCGAGACGATGACCGCGATTCTGAAGGAAGATCCGCCCGAGTTGAGCCTTACCGGGAAAACCATTTCGCCCGCCTTGGAGCGCATTGTCCGGCGGTGCCTCGAGAAAAAGCCTCTGCAACGCTTTCAATCGGCTCGGGATTTGGCCTTCAGTCTGGAAGGCCTGACGGGAGTTTCTTCCACCAGCGCAACCAGCGTCAGTGCTGGCGCCGCGGTTGCAGCGACCGAAAGAAAAACGTTGGGCAAGCGGATAGCGACGCTGGCAGCCCGTGCGCTTTTGCTGGCACTGGTGGCTGCAGGTATCTGGATGCTGGGAGCACGCAGCCGTTCGCCTTCGCTGCCGACTTATCACCAGCTGACGTTTGATCGCGGACTGGTCTATGCCGCGCACTTTGCTCCGGACGGCCGCTCCATCTATTACAGCGCCAGCTGGGATGGCCAGCCGGTCCAACTCTACTCCACCCTGCCCGATGCTCCTGAGTCGCGCCCATTGAATCTCGGCAACTCCACGTTGTTCGCTGTATCCGCCTCTCAGTTGGCGATTTCGGCGGGCTGCAAGGACCGCTATATCGGGCTTTGCCAGGGAACCTTGGGCCTGGTACCCCTGGCCGGGGGCACGCCCCGGGAAGTTGCCGATGGTGTGCTCGCCGCCGATTGGAGCGCCGATGGCAGCGAGATGGCGCTCATCCTGCAGGTCGAGGGAAAGTACCGCGTGGAGTTTCCTCGTGGCAAGACGCTCTATGAGAGCATCCACCCGCTCGGATACGTGCGAATCGCACCGCGCGGCAACGGCGTGGCGTTTGTCGAATTCAGTTCGGTCGATGGCGATGCGGGTTGGGTGATCGCCGTGGACCGCAATGGAAAGCAACTGCTCCGCTCGGCCACGTTTGTCAGCACGGAGGGTTTGGCGTGGTCTCCGTCGGGTGAAGAGATCTGGGTGGGGGCCACACAGACGGAGGGATGGGCGAATGAAGTGGTCGGTCTCGGGCTCAATGGGAAGCAGCGCGTGGTTCTTCGACTGCCCGGCATTCTCCGGCTTCACGATGTGTCGCGCGATGGGCGAGTGCTGCTTTCGAAGGAATCGTGGAGAAGCGGATTGCAATTCCGCACACCGGCCGATAAGAAAGAACGCGATCTGAGCTGGCTCGACTATGCAACCTTGCGGGACATTTCGACGGACGGCAGTTTGATCTCGTTCGATGACTGGGGCTCGGCAGCCGGCGCGTCGGGCCTGGCTTTCCTTCGAAAAACCGACGGGTCGCCCGCGATAAAACTCGGACAGTACGGCGAGCCAATCCTCTCGCCGGATGCCAAGCAGGTATTGGCGATTAACGCCACGACCGTAAACCTGGTGGGTTTCGTTTTGTTGCCCACGGGCGTGGGGGAATCCAGAAGGTTAATGCACCCGGAATGCAGGAAACGACTTCGATGGGTTTCATGCGTGACCCTAAACGATAGATCCCTATCGGGGCTGCCCCGAGGCAGAAATGCGGGGATGCGCAAGTTAGTATGCTCGGAGTTTCGATAGGGTCGTTTGAACTGGACCATTAGCGTTTGCGGCGGCGCGAAACACAGACTTGACGCAAAATCAGCCGCTACGCCTCGGTCCAACAGCTGACGTTTTGCCCGGTCGGGCACCTTCGGGAGCTTCGCGCCTTGGCGACGGGGGAAGGAGTTCCCCCGTCACCGCTCCCGACTAGGCCGCGTCGTCGGCAGCACTCGAGTCTTCGCTGCTCGCCGCGTCGCTTTCAGATTCCAAACCCTGCTCGGGGGCAGACTCTTTGGCCACCACGGTTGACCCGCTCGCGGACTGCGGTTGCTGACGCGGGGTCTCGCGTTGCGAGGCAGGAACGTTGTCTTCGGCTTCGTCCTGCTCCTGCTCCGACTCCGAGCTTGGCGATGGCAGCTCGTCCAACAACTCCAGATTCTTCCGCAACGCACGATCGCTGGCGGTACGGTAGCGTAGAACGTTTGCCATGCACCCTTGCGGGGTGAACTGACTGGCCACGTACTGGATGCAAGCTTGTTCGATCTCCAGTGCCT
>JBAUAN010000222.1:0-9705 GCA_049675725.1 Candidatus Sulfotelmatobacter sp.
TGTTGCGTCAACACAGATGAAGTGCTACCCACGAAGTTGGCGTCCCCGCTGTAACTGGCCGTGATGTTATACGACCCAGCGGTCAGAGCCGAGGTAGCATAGACAGCCTCACCACTTGCGGGCAGCGGCACTGCGCCCAGCGTGCTGTTTCCGGCGAAAAAGGTCACGGTGCCCGTGGGAGTTCCGCTACCCGGCGGGGTCACCGTCGCCGTGAACGTGACCGATTGTCCTAGATTCGACGGATTCGGAGCCGACGTCAGACCAGTCGTCGTGCCTGACTGAGTGACGGTAAATACATACGCCGCCATGCCGCCGATGAATTGCTGCGCCACGCCCGTCGAGTTCGCATCCTCGCCATCGGTGGCGAAGGCGTAGAGGATGTGCGTGCCTAGTGACAACGTGGGTGTGGTCAGCGTGAAGTAGGGTGCTGTGCCACCGGCGGGCAACCACGAGCCCTGCCACGTGTCCAGCTGAAACCAGACCGCCTGCGGCGTGGGTGCGGTCGGGTAGGCGCTGATCGCTTCCAGATTAAATGCCGGCGTGGTGCTCTGCGTCACGTTGCCGGGCAGGGCGTCAATCGTGGTGAGCAGCGGGTTTTCCTGCACCTGCTGTTCGGTAATTTCTGCGAGTGTGCCGGTGTTGCTGTTATCCACGTAGAGTGTGTTCGTGACGGGGTTGACGGCAGCGATAGGAGGATTACCAAAACCCGGGCCGTAGACAGAAGTGGGGATGTTCAGCGTTGTGGTTGCGTTGGTAACACCGTTGATGACGGTAACGCCGCCAGTCATGCCCTGGCAGTGGTAGCCGCAACTAATCGTATAGATGGTATTGGTGACCGGGTTGACGGCAATGGCGGCGGGTAGGTAAGCGTATACCGCGGTGGTTGCGTTGGTACTACCGTTGATTACTGTGACCGTGTTGTAGCTGAAGGCGGCCGCGTAGATCATGTTCGTGAGGGGGTTGACGGCCAGGAGAAGTGCTCCGCTGATTCCAGTGAGGTTCGTGGTCGCGTTGGTCGCACCATTGATCACAGTCACGGTGTTCGCGTTTGCCTGGGCCACATAGATCATGTTGGTCACGGGGTTGACGGCAATGTCATACGGAGCGCCAACCAGGCTGATGGTGGCTTCCACCGTATTGCTGGTCCCATTGATCACGGTGACGTTGTTGCTGCCCTGGTTGGCCACATAGATCATATTGGTCACCGGGTTCAAAGCTATGGCCACAGGATTGGTCCCGGTGGAGATCGTGAGAGTGCGGTTGTTTGCGCCATTGATCACGGTGACATTGTTGCTGTTGTAGTTGGCCACATAGATCAGGTTCGTCACGGGATTGACCGCAATGGCAAAGGGGTCGCTGCCGACGTATACGCTACTGGCGGTGTTGGTTTCTCCATTGATGACAGTAACGCTATTGGGATAACCCGTGTTGGTCACGTAGATCATGTTCGTCACCGGGTTGACCGCCATAGCATAGGGCTCGGTTGCCACTGCGATCTCATTTTCGGTCCATCCGGTAGCGCCGTTAATCACCGAGACCGAATTGGACTCTGAATTGGCGACATAAATCAGATTGGTGGCGGGATTGACAGCGACCGCAGCGCCGTAGATGTCCGATCCAGTTGGAGCGGTCTGGACGGTGTAGGTCGCGCCGTCAATGACGGTGACGTTGTTATTGCCGCTGTTGACCACGTAGGCCGTGTTCGTCACCGGGTTGACGGCGACAGCGTAGGGGTACGCCCCGGCAGCAAGAGTGGTGGCCGCGTTGGTCACTCCATTGATCGCCGTGACGTTGTTGCTGCTCAAATTCGCCACATAAATCATGTTGGTTGCCGGGTTGACGGCCACGGAGATGGGAGCGGTTCCGGTGGTGATGGTAGAGGTCGCATTCGTCGCCCCGTTGATCGCGGTGACGGTGCCGCCCAGATTCGCCACATAAATCATGTTGGTGAGCGGGTTGACGGCCGCGGCGTAGGGTTGGCTGCCGACGGTGACCGTGGCGGTGGCATTGGAGGCGCCGCTAATGACGGTCACGGTGCCGCTGTCCTGGTTGAGAACGTAGATCATATTGGTGACCGGGTTGACAGCCATGGCTTCAGGGCCGCTTCCGACGCTGACCGTGGTGGTTGCGTTGGTCGCTCCGTTGATCACGGTTACCGTGCCGTTGCCCTCGTTGGCCACGTAGATCGTATTCGTGGCCGGGTTGACAGCGACGCCGTGGGGACTGGTCCCAGCGGTGACCGTGGTGGTCGCGTTGTTCGCGCCGTCGATCACGGTAACGGTGCCGGAGCCGGTGCCGCCACAGACCGATCCGCAGTTGGCCACGTAGATCATGTTGGTGACCGGGTTGACGGCCGCGGCAATCGGAACGCTGCCGGCGCTCACGGTCGAGGTCGCGTTGGTGGCGCCGCTGATTACGGTAACGTTGTCGCTGACCCCGTTGGCCACATAGATCATGTTGGTCGTCGGGTTGACGGCGATGGCAGTCGGAACGCTGCCGACGCTCACCGTCGAGGTCGCGTTGGTGGCCCCGTTGATCACGCTCACGTTGTTGCTGTTCGAGTTGACCACGTAAATCATGTTGGTCGCCGGGTTGACGGCCACGGCGTCAGGTCCGTTTCCCGCGGCAATTGTGCCCGTCACCCACTGGGCGTGAAGCGCCGGAGCTGCGAACAATAGAACTGCGAAGACAGCTGAGACGGCAACCACGATTTTTTGTCCTGAGATATTACGCATAGCAGTCCTACCTCTTTCTTGGGTGTCCACCGAGAGCGGAAACGGTTCACCAGGAGCATATCCATGGCGGCCTGGATCACAGTGTCGGTGTTTGAACCTCACGTAAAATGTCCAACCCTTGGACGGAATGGTGTACCCGGTCACTCCCCAATGCCGCACCAACTCGTTGCAAAGCTGGATCTCTTCACTGGTTTCTTCCATCTCCTCCATGTTCGATTTTCGAGCGTTCTCTAAGGAGCCTGGGCTGGCGAAGATTCCCTCTAATTAAGAAATCGGAAACGGCGGGCAAAAGACGACACGCCAGAGAAAAAGTTTTTGAGGCTGCCAGGCACGGAGCTGGCAAACCCCGTCGGCCGACCTGAGTTGAGTTCCCAGTTCCGAACTTCAGAATAATGCGGCGTGGTGCACCAGAATTGCCGGTCGGGTTTCGAAAACCGCTCCTCAGTTGCCTCGAAGGGCGGTCATGGGGTTGATGCGGGAGGCTCGGCGCGCCGGAATGTATCCGGCAAGAAAAGCGACGGCGCTGAGAAGCAGGATCATTCCTGCGAAGGTCGCTGGATCGGTAGGCTCGGTTCCGAATAGCAGTGAGGCAATCCCCCGGGCTACTGCAAATGACGCGAAGGTTCCAATCGCAATCCCGAGGAGCGCAAGCCGCAAAGTTTTGGCGATGATACCGGCCTGCACGCGTCCCGCAGTCGCTCCCAGGGCCATGCGGATGCCGATCTCCTGAGTCTGGCGGGTCACTGAGTACGAGATGACTCCATAGATGCCCAGAGACGCCAGAATCACTCCCAGCACGGCGAAGGCAGCGACCAGCAAAACGAAGAAGCGGCGCGGCGAGACGGCACGATCAACAAGCTGCTGGATGGGGCGGAATTCGGTAGCGGGCTGGCCGGGATTGAGTGAACGCAGCGTGCTCATCACGCTGGAAGCCAGGGCATCCGGCGGAAGTTTGGTGCGCACGACTAACTCCGCTCCCTCCGGTTGGGCCTGGGTCGTGGGAACATAGACTTCGGGGCTGGAGCTGTCCTCCACGCTGCTTTCGCGGACATCAGCAATCACGCCCACGACGCGGGTGTAGCCCTGGCCGATGCCCTGTGCCAACTGTCCTACCGGATCCTCGCCCGGCCACTCGCGGCGCGCGGCAGCCTGGTTGATGATGATGACGGGTTCGCTCTTGTTGGTGTCTTGCCAGTTGAAGTCGCGTCCCTCGCGCAAGCGCATGCCCATGGCATTGAGGTAGCCGGGCGTCACGATATAGACGAAAGCATCGTAGTTCTTTTCCTTAGACTCGACGATTCCCTTGGCCGCCAAGCCCCAGCTGCGATTGCGATCCAGCGGAAGCATATCGGCGACCCCAGCGGCTTCGATGCCGGGAAGGGCGGTTACCCGCCGCAAGATCTCCTGAAGAATGACCCCGCGCCGGGCTGGATCGCCTCCGTCGTCGTAGTCGATTTTGATGGCGGCGGCATGGTCCGGTTGAAATCCTAGATCCACGTCGAGAACGCGGAGAAAGCTTCGCAGCAGCAGGCCGGCGCCGATGAGCAGCACGCATGCCAATGCGACCTCGGAGATGACGAGCGTCGCGCGCACGCGCTCGTGCTTTCTGCCCTCACTCATTGCCGGGCCGGCATCTTTGAGAGATTCCTGCAGATTGCTTCCCGAAACTTTCAGTCCCGGAGCGATGCCAAATAGAGCAGTGGCGAGGCCTGTGATGAGCACCGTCCAACCTAGAGCGGCAGCATCGACTCTCACGCTGCTCAGCAACGGCAGGGCTATCGATCCCTGGTGAGCCAGATAAGAGGTCGTAGCATAGGCGAATCCCAGGCCAAAGACGGCACCGATGCTTGAAAGCATCAGGCTTTCGGTGAGGAGTTGGCGGATCAGTCGCCCTCGTCCGGCGCCGAGCGCGGTCCGCATGGCAAATTCTTTGCCGCGCGTGGCAGCGCGCGCCAGCAACAGGTTCGAAAGATTCACGCAGACGATGAGAAGAATGAGACCGACGGCACACCACAGCACGATTAGGGACCGGCGCAGTTTGCCGTTGACGTAATCCTTCAGAGTTGAAAGTGTCGTGAGCACATCCGTGTCCCAGTAAGGATGGCCATCGCCTTTGAGCTGCGGAAACAGGACCTTGCACTCGGCCTGCGCCTGCGCCACGGTCACTCCCGGCTTGAGGCGGCCCACCACAGATACCATGTGCCCCCAGGTGCGAAAGTCGTCCATGGAGAAGGGCCGGAAAAAGTCCATCTTCGAGCCGGGAGTGAAAACAGCGCCGAAATCGAATGTGGCGGGAAGCACGCCGACTACGGTCACAAGGTCCTGGTCGAGGCGAATGGATTGACCGACAATCGCCGGGTTCGCGCCAAACTGGCGTTGCCAGAAGGGATAGCTCAAGAGGACGGCCGGCCTTCCCCCTTTAACGGATTCGTCGGGAGTAAACAGCCGCCCCAGTGCGGGCTGGATGCCCAGAGTCTGAAAAAAATTGCCCGCCACCCACACGAACGAAACTGGTTTAGGTTCGCCCACACCCATCAGTTTGGTTTCGGAGAGGGAGTAATACGGTACGAAAGCGGTCAACTCCTGAAAGGAGCGGTTGCTGCGCTGGTAGGCCTCGAACGCGGGAATTTGATAGGTTGTGTCGGATAGGCCGCCGGAGCCGTTGTTTCCCGCGAACCACGCCAGTTGTTGCGGATCGTGAAAGGGCAGCGGACGCAGCAGGATGGTATTCACCACACTAAAGACGGCGACGTTGGCACCGATGCCCAGGGCAAGAATCAGTACGGCAACCAAGGCGAAGCCGGGGTTCCGCCGGAAAGTACGCAATGCGTAGCGCGAGTCCTGCGCCAGAATATCCCGTGCCAGGAGCTCGCGGAACGAAGAGCGCAGATTCTGCAAGCGCCGTTGCAGCGAATCCATTCGCAGCCAGTGCATTTACTGGCTTACGACCCTTTCCGCTCGTTGGCAGGACGCGGCCCATGACGCTGGACAGCCCCTCCCAATAGACGGCGTCCTCGGCAAGTTGTTTGCAACCTTTATTTAATGGAATGGGCCTTCGCTTTGCGATTCGCCCGTCAGATCTCCTGCGGAAATGCCGACCGGAATATTCCGGGCAGGTCAGGATCGATTATCTCGATCGGATCGTCGGCTCCTCGGAGATTCGACCGAAACGGGCTTCGAGGAGATCGGGGCGCGATCGGGATTTACAGCGGCACACTTCTCCCAAGCCAACTTCTGGTCCGGCATCGTCTGCGGTCAGCCGCCATGCGGAAAAACTGTTATCCCTTTCCAGAAACCAACTTACCCTTATCGATCTGACTCCAATGCCGATCAGATTGATTCCGTGGTGCCGATCAGCAGGCATTTATGGGGCTCCGGGTCTATCCCACATAAGCCTCTCACTGGCGCGGGCCTAAGAATAAAGCTCCGATCGATTTCCCGTCCGCCGCCCTATCCACGGTTGGCATAGATCTCGACAGTTGCTCCGCTGCCACACTGGCTTGACTGATCTGCTCCTTGGTCATCACTGCTGACAACCCTTTCAATCTGCCGACAGCCCTCTGCTCTCCTCCTGACGCAGCCGCCTTGTACCACATATACGCATTGACGTAGTTGAGCGAGACTCCTTTTCCGTGCTCGTAGAGGTAGCCCAAGTCCAATTGCGCGCGGGCATACCCTCTATCGGCAGCCATCTGTACCCAGTGCGCTGCTCTGGAGTAGTCGAGTGGTTCACCGGTTCCAGTAAAGTACATCCAGGCGAGATCTTCCTGAGCGGGCGCATAACCACGTTCCGCTGCCTCTTGAAACCATTCCGCCGCTTGTGTGTAGTTTCGCGCGATGCCCCTTCCGCGAAAATACAGCGATGCCAAGTTGCACTGCGCTGTAACGTCTCCCTGTTCAGCTGCCGTTCGATACCAACGTTCGGCTTGGTGAAGATTCTTGCGGACACCACGGCTGTTCTCGTACATCGAACCCAGATTGTTTTCCGCCGTCAGGTGTCCCTGCTCGGCCGCGGCTCTGTAGTAAATAAGAGCCTGGTGATAGTCACGCAGAACCCCTTTGCCTTGTTCGTAGAGGTAACCAAGCGCAAATTCGGCGTCGGGCAGGGCCTGTGCGGCGGCTTGGCGATAGTACCTAGCTGCTTCCACATAGTTCTGGGAAACGCCAGTTCCGGTCATATAGGCCCGGCCCAACAAATATTCTGCCCTCGCGTCTCCATGGCCCGCCTGCTGCTGAAGAGAGGACAAGTCCGCTTGGACTTTCTTTTCGCCAGCAATCCGCTCTTCAGTCTGCACAGGTATGGCTCCAATTGCGAAAGCGCAGAACCAAAACACGGCTAGCGACGTAACCAGAAAGAGTACGCGTGTGTTCATACCAATCTCCCTCGCATCGCAGAGCCAAAGCTTTGCGTAAACGCCGGCCCAGTTGCTTGCTGCGTGGCTTCTGGACCCAACTTTCACCGCAATTTCTTTGTGTGGCAATGCAACGCAGCACACCGCTTCAACACGCGTGGGTAACGAAGGATCCGTATGATTTGAATGAGTTTCTGGGCATATCACGCCGCGAAAGAGAGCGAGCGAGAATGGAGTCACTAACGTTGGCTGCAAACTCACGTCCAATAAGCGGGGGCAAAATGTCAGGGACTCGATTCGCCGAGGCAATGGTTTGCTTCGACGTATTCCAGCTTGATCTCCGGGCGAGGGAACTGCGCAGGGAAGGTCGGCGAGTCAAATTACAAGAACAGCCATTTCGTGTTCTGTTTCTGTTGATGGAGCGAGCCGGGGAAGTGGTTACGCGGGAAGAACTGCGTGAGAATCTTTGGCCAGCTGATACATTTGTCGACTTCGATCATGGCCTGAACAGCGCGGTTGCCCGGCTTCGTGAAGCTCTGCGCGATTCTGCGGAAAAGCCGCGATTCATCGAGACGGTCGCCAAGCGTGGTTATCGTTTCATCGCTCCGGTCCAAACCTCCACCCCGGTAGCGGAAGTGTCCAGCATCAAACCGTTCGCGCACAACAACACAGGGCTCGGAAGTCACATTCAGGCCAGAATTTGGATGGTCGCCACTTCTTGTTTTGCCCTGTTCCTCGCCATTGCGGTATGGGCGCTGTATCGACCAAGTCCCGACTCGCAATTGGAACGCATCGAAGTCGTGCCTCTGGTTGGTATGCGCGGATTTCAAGCCACACCGGCGTTCTCGCCGGACGGCACTTTAGTCGCATTCCGTCAAAGTGATGGCGCGCACAGCACTGGAATCTTCGCCGCCGTTGCGGGAGGGCAGAAGTCACTGCAGCTTACCGCGGATCCAGGAGACTGCTGCCCTACTTGGTCTCCCGATGGCCGCGAGATCGCATTTGTTCGCTACTCCGATAAGAATGTTTCGATTTACACAATCCCTGCTCTGGGCGGAACCGAACATCGCGTGTACCGGGGACCGGCTTCGATGGGAGTGGGGCTGTCCTGGTCACCGAATCGCGGCGCGCTCGTCTTTCCTGAAGCCAATCCGGCAGACCCGACTCGCTCCGTCTTGTCCCTGCTGAGTCTCACCGACTCCACCACACGCGCGCTTAGCTCTCCACCAGCAGGTTGGCACGATCACGAGCCGGCATTTTCTCCCGACGGAACTCGGGTGGCTTTTATCCGCGCTACGATAGCGGGCGTCAGTAACGATGTTTTCGTCATGCCTGCCGCCGGCGGGAAAGCCAAACGCCTGACATTTGACAACCGCCCGATCATGGGCCCTCCTACCTGGACTTCCGACAGCCGTGAAATAATTTTCTCTTCCGACCGAGGCGGCGAGACCAGTTTGTGGAGAGTCTCAGCAACAGGCTGCATACCTCGCCCGGTGGCAGGACCGGTGGGCGAGGCCACCTGGCCGTCCATTCCAACGAAGGGCGACACGCTGGTTTACGAGCAGGGACAATCCAAATTCAATATCTGGCGACTCGACCTTAAGGATCAAAAACATGCCGGACCGCCATCGGCTTTGGTCTCGGAAAAAGGCGATAAAATGCGGCCGGAGTTGTCTCCGAACGGGAAGAAAATCGCCTTCGAATCCAACCGTCTGGGTTTTTGGGATATATGGACCTGCGATGTCGAGGGCAGCAGTTGTGACCAGATCACCTCCTTGCACGGAACGGCGGGACGTGCGCGATGGTCACCGAATGGCCGCTATATCGCATTCGAGTTTCATCCCAAGGAGCGTAGCGAAATTTACGTTGCTGAAGTTCCAGGTGGACTCCCTCACCTTGTGCCCAGCATTGAAGGAGCTGACAATCTCTCCCCAAGCTGGTCCCGCGACGGCAAGTGGCTTTATTTTGCCTCGAAGCGCGGCACGGAACCGTTCCAAGTCTGGAAAATGCCTGTACAGGGTGGTGCGCCAACCAGAATTACAAAGTATGGTGGAATTTCGCCCGTCGAGTCGTCAGACGGTCATTTCCTTTATTACAGCAAGTATGAGCAGGGTGGGATATGGCGAATGCCGTTGCAGGGCGGCCCGGAAACTGAAATCTTACCCGATGTCGAAGGTGCCGACTGGCCCAACTGGGGAGTGAGTGCAGATGGAATCTACTTTCTTAAATTCGAAAAGTTCCCTCATGTGAGCATCGATTTCTTTGAATTTGCTACCGGCAAAATAATTCCCATTTGGACTGTGGAGAAAGCACCCGGCTGGGGCCTGAGCCCGTCATACGACGGAAAATCCATTGTCTATACCCAGAACGAATTCTCAGAATCCGACCTCATGCTGGTAAAGAACTTTCGGTGAATTGTTCCGGCCAGGTCCGGCGAATGTTCGAGTACGAATCTCGGCATCCGGGGCAACTCCGCTTCAGCCCCGACGGGATAAGAAAGCGGGTTCCAAGTGGTCAATGTGTTTGGAACCCGCATGGAATCTGGAGCCGACGAGCGGACTTGAACCGCTGACCTGCCGATTACGAATCGGCTGCTCTACCAACTGAGCTACGTCGGC
>JBAUAN010000223.1:0-6679 GCA_049675725.1 Candidatus Sulfotelmatobacter sp.
CTGAAACAAGCGGGACTACTGTCGCGCTGGAAAGGCAAGCCGTCGCGCAAGGGCACTGGCTTCGAACAGCCGCTGCAGCCGCACCAGCACTGGCATGTCGATGTTTCCTATATCAACCTGTCGGGCAGGCTCACGTCTCTATGGATCGAGCCATTCTCCAAAAGTGGCTGAAATCCGGGTATATGGAGAAACACGTCCTCCACGAAACAACGGATGGAACCCCACAAGGTGGAATTATCTCACCCGCGCTTTCCAGTTGCGCGTTGGATGGATTGGAGCGGCTCTTGAAGGAAAAGTTCCCGACAAAAAAGCCTCTCTCCTCCCTCGGAGCTAAACTTCCCTGTGTCAATCTCATCCGTTATGCGGATGACTTCATCATCACCGGTAGAACCAAAGAAACAAAGAACTACTGGAAGGAGAAATCAAGCCCCTCGTCGAGCAGTTTCTGCAAGAACGAGGGCTGGCACTTTCTCCCGCGAAGACGGTCATCACCCATGTGGAGAAAGGCTTTGATTTCCTCGGACAAAACGTGCGCAAGTATCCCAACGGGAAACTGCTCATCAAGCCTTCCAAGAAGAACGTTAAGACTTTCCTGGGCGGCATCCGGAAGACAATCAAAGCTGCGCTGGGCATGTCGGCCGCCGATCTGATCCGTAACCTCAACCCCAAAATCAGGGGTTGGGCCAACTATCATCGGCACGTGGTGAGTACCCGCACGTTTGCCTGCGTGGATCACCACATCTTCTCTAGTCTGTGGCGATGGACACGACGAAGACACCCGAACAAAACCACACGCTGGCGCAAGCAGAAGTACTTTGCGTCGCATCGTGGTCGTGACTGGTCCTTCTTCGGTGAAACGTGCGATGACGAGGGGCAGCCCGGTTCAGTTTGGCTGCACCACGCCCGTTGCACCTCCATCCAGCGACACGTTAAAGTCAAAGGTGACGCGAACCCCTACGACCCCGCCTATGAAATCTACTTCGAACAACGCGAAGGAATCCATATGCAGGAAACGTTTCGGGGTACTCGCACGCTTCGCTTTCTCTGGCATGAACAACGCGGGATCTGCTCTGTGTGCAATACCAAAATCACTCGGCTCACGGGTTGGCGCCTGCACCACTGCGTTCCCCGTGTGATGGGTGGTTCGCAAAGCGCCGAGAACCGCGTTCTACTTCATCCAGAGTGCCACGACCGGGTTCGTCGCCAACGCATTCCTGTCTCGAAACCGCGTCTCCCGGAAAGAGGCGTTCGAAGGACTTGAGCTGTGTGAGGGGAAACTTTCATGCACAGTTCTTAGAGGGCTGGACGGGAGCAATCCCGTCCGGCTACTCGATTAACCTGAAGCTAAGCAATTTTGGTCCTATGGCCAATTGGGAACTCGCGCCAGTCACCGCGTTTCTCGCCAGTTGAAGCGAATAACAGGAGCTAAAGCGTTTGCAAGAAGTTAACGAGATCCTGCATCTGTTGCGAGGTTAATCCGATCTGGAAGCGCTGGTTATAAAAATTGACGACTTGTTGAAGGTTGGCCGCGACGCCGTTATGGAAATAGGGGGCACGTGCTGCCAAACCTCGCAGGATAAGACCCTTGCCTCTGCCGATATCGCTGCATTGACCGGTAATCAACGCTTTACCTGGGTCAGAAGTGTAATAGGTAGTGCCGGCGAGCGACCCTTGGGTGCAGACAAGCTCAAACACAGGCAGAGTCGGGGCCTGCAGTTGCTGAAGCGCCGCAATGATGTTTGGGTCTGTCTCGTAAGTGAGCGAGTGACCGGTCCCGATGTCGAGCGGCAAGGGAAAGGAGTGATTCCCGACATTGAAGGTATCGTGGCAGGTGGTACAGGTTCCCGTAATCTGCTGTGTGCCGGTCGTTAACCCGGGGACATCGCTGATCGTGAGCGGTTGGGTATTGAAGATCTGCTCGCCGCGGGCAATCGAAGCTTGCTTCGGATTCCGCGAATTCTGGAACGATGAGTAGATTGTGAATACATTGGGGTTGAACGGGTTCCCCTGAGGATCTCCACCTAGAGAATCGTTGATCCCTGGGTAATAGTTCTGTGTTGATAGATACTGCGCTCCGCCGTTTGCTCCTTTCGACAAACTTCCGGCAAAAAAGTCCGACAGCTGAGCAGAGTTAAGCGCCAGCTCGAAGCCTACAATCTGGCTCAGTTGCGTGGCAGTAGGAGGCTGCGTGGCCTGTGCGTGGGTCAATGTCGCGTCTGTCGCCTGCTGTGTCAGATCGGTATTCAGATTGGCGGCAAAGCTCTGTTCCTTATTCAAAGGGTACAGGAGCGATTCCCGGCCATCGAACATGACCGCACTTAAGAAACCCAGGTTTGTGGTTGGCAAAGGCCGCCGATACAGGGAAACGGTCTGCACCCCCTGCGAATCGGTAGTGAGAGCGCAACCATACGGGTCCTGTACGGCCGTGATCGTGAATTGCGCGGGTGATGAATCAGTGGTGTTGGGTGGAACGGTAAGTCCGATGCGAATCAGTCCGTTGTTCAGGACCAGACTGTTGTCGATGGGACCGGTGGGACACGTCGAACCATCGATCTGCGCAAACAGTGGGTCCTTGCCCGCTGTAATCAAGTATCGCAATTGAGCATCGACGGCGCTCAATCCGAAGGCGTTATTGGGTTGATGGCATGTTCCGCAGGTTCTCCCGTTGGAGCCGAGACTCTTGAAGAACGGCCCACTCAGATCGACGCTGCCAGTATTGCTGTAGGTGCCGGAAAAACCGGTGAAGTCGAGAAACGGAAAGAGGTTGCGAAGGTAAACGTCAGCGATCGCGGAGCCTGTGGCGAGGAGAACCACCCCAACGATGCAGACCATGATTCGGCGGGGCGGCCAGCCGCAAACAGAAGTACGAACGTGCTGACACACTTTCCACAAGCAAGACACGGTACAAAACTTGTCAGACATATGTAATTCTCCTTCATCGATTTGTGATTCGCCAAGGGGCCCCCACCAAACTCACGCCTTGTCCACCGCTTCGGATTTGTGGTCTTTCACTCTCGGGCCTCGCTTTTCCGTTTGCTTCCACGTCTGAGGCAGCTGATAAATCGTTTTGCAAGCGTCGTCGCGCCCAGCAAAGATCGGACACAAATCAACTGGGAGCCATCCGCAGCCTTGGCAAAGTGAGGGCTACGGGAGGATGCCTCGACGCCCCGCTGATTCCCCGTCTCATCTGGCACGGTATTGACCCTCTCCGGCCGTACGAACTCCGCCTCAACCCCGCATTCATTGCACCAGGATCGAGTGACTTGCCTTCGCTTGATCACCAGAACGTGTCTGGTCTCGATCGTGATTTCCATGACCACCTTGCGTCGGCTCAACGTTCTTCCTCGTTGCCCGGCGGGGAAATCAGTGGTAGATTGCTTTCCCTTGGGGTATTACGCCGCTTCATCCCCCCGTCGAACGCGGTGCAGAATGCATCAGGGCGTGCAGAGGAGTCTTCAAAATGCCGCTCAAAAGTTCTCAAAGGTTTCTTGATGGCAACTAAGTCTAGTCATATCAATCACTTATACGATTTCGGACCTTTCCGTCTGGATCCCCAAAGAAGGCTCTTATCGCGCGGCGCGGACCCCGTCCCTCTGACTCCAAAGGTGATCGAAACGCTGGTAGTCCTCGTTGAGAATCGCGATCGAGTAGTTTCCAAAGATGACTTGATGAAGATGTTGTGGCCCGACAGCTTCGTAGAAGAGTCCAATCTGAGTCAAAACGTCTTCGTGCTCAGGAAAGCGTTGGGTGATTCATCTCAAGAAAGGCGCTACATCGTCAATGTACCTGGGCGGGGCTATCAGTTTACCGAGACCGTTCGCGAGGTCGAGGAAGCGCAACTCGGGAAAACGCAGGAAGTGGAAGAGACTCTTCGGTTGGAGAGCCGCTCTCTGGAGCGGGTCGTGCTTGAACGCGTTGTTCCACGACAGGCCCCGATTGGACTACGAACTGGAATAGTGGTTGCAGTAGTAGCGCTCATGGCGGTCGCCGCTGTGGTCTATCGATCTCGGCTTGGGCAATCCCAGCAACGAACTGGACCTGTGGTCGGCCTTCCCGCTGTGAAGATGCGGCCCTCTGTCGCGGTCCTTGGTTTTAGAAATCTTAGTGGACGCCAGGATACAAAGTGGCTTTCCGTGGCTCTGACGGAGATGTTGAATACCGAACTGGCAGCGGGAGAACACCTGCGGATTATCCCGGGGGAGCAGATCGCTCGTGCCAGCCGTGACGTTCCCTGGGGCGAAGCTGACACCCTTGCCAAAGACTCTCTGATGCGCCTGCGATCGAACTTGGGAACCGATTACGTCGCCGTGGGTTCGTACACTATTCTGGATCAGGGAAACAAAAGGTTGATCCGCCTGGATCTTCGCCTGCAAGACGCGAGTGCTGGAGAAACCCTGGCAGAAGATGCGGTCGCCGGAAATGAGGCTGACCTGTTTGATCTGATCTCTGAAGCGGGGTCCCGGATGCGAGAACGCCTGGCGATTGGCAACATATCAAGTGAGCAGGCAGCTCAAGTGCGGTCGTCTTTGCCGTCCAGCCCTAAGGCTGCGCGCCTGTATGCCGAGGGTCTGGCCAAGCTTGAAACTTTCGATGCGCTCGCCGCCCGAGATCTGTTAGAAGCGGCGACTGTTGCCGATCCCAAGCATGCACTCTCGCACTCTGCACTCGCCGAAGCGTGGGCCGGGCTGGGTTACGACGCGAAAGCGCGGGAAGAAGCTGCGAAAGCCTTTGGCCTCTCGCACAACCTGTCGCGCGAGGAGCAACTCTCCATCGAAGGTCGGTATCGAGAATTGTCCAACGACCTTCCAGCGACAATCGAGATCTATCGCACTCTGAGGACCTTCTTTCCGGACGATCTAGGCTACGCCCTTCGATTGGCCAGCGCACAATCGCGCTCCGGCCAGGGAAAGGATGCGCTGCAAACCGTAGCTCTTATGCGCAGTCTTCCCGCACCTGCCAACGAAGATGCGCGCATCGACATAGCTGAAGCTTCGGCGGCCGAGGCTTTGAGTGACTTCCGGCGCAGCCAACGGGCCGCCGTCGCCGCCACTGTGCGAGCCGATGCCCAAGGCAGCCATTTGTTATTGGCCGCAGCTAAATCGAAAGAGGCATGGGCATCGGCACGTCTGGGGGATCCAGACCGGGCGTTCGCAGCTTACTCGAAAGCTCGTGAGCTCTGGAGTGCTGGTGGCAATCAACGGAACGCCACTGCTGCTCTGGGCGGAATCGCCGATCTGCTGGGGAACAAGGGCGATTTCGTAGGTGCTCGCAAGGCGTTCGACGAAGCCCTTCTGGAATTCCGCAAAATCGGAGACATGGGGAATCTGGCTTCTTGTTCCCATAATTTTGGAGTGCTTCTGACCCAGCAAGGCGACTTACCACAGGCGAGAAAGCACCTCGAAGAAGCGTTATCCATTCAGCGCGAGCTGAAGAAAGAACGGGGAGTGGCCAGCGACCTCGACGATATTGGAAACGTCATGCTCAGCATGGGGGACACGGCGGGCGCACTCCGTGTGAAGGAGCATGCTCTCGAAATATTTCGCCGCATCGGCAACAGGTTTGGCGAGCGGGTCACGACATTGAATATGGGAGAGGTTCTTTTTGCGCAAGGCCGGCTCACCGACGCCCGCACAAAATATGACGAGGCCATGGCGGTGGCCCAACAGCTTGGTGATAAGAGCGGCCTCGGATACTGCCTGATGGATATAGCCGGCGTTCTGATCGCGCAAGACCGGCTGGACGATGCGCGAACCGCTGCGGAACGCTCGATCGAGATACGCCAAGAGATCCACGGAGAGGTTCAACTCGCGGAGAGCCGCATCCGGTTGGCCCAGATCCTCTTGGAACAAGGCAAACCTGCCGAAGCCGAACCGCTGGCGCGTGCGGCCGCCGACGTTTTCGAGAAACAGAGCGCTTCCGGCGACGCTTCTCTTTCTTACGCTGTGTTAGCTCGAGTGCTTCTGGCTGAGGGGAATACTCAGGAGGCACAAGCCACGGCAATCCGAGGACTCAAGTTCTCGCTGGCGAGTGGGGACGTTTCGATGCGTTTTGAGTCTGCGCTGGCAGCCGCGCGAGCCGATGAAGCCGCTGGGAAACTATCCGAAGCCCGCAAAGAACTGACCCCGATCCTAGCTCAGACCGTTAGGTTCGGGTCCCCGGGCTATGGGTTGGAGGCCCGTCTGCTCCAAGGAGAGATAGCTTTCAAGTTGGGCCAGTTCTCTGCCGCTCGCGCCGAATTGACTGCGGTCAAGTCCGAAGCTAGTTCTAAGAACTTTCGATTAATTGCGCGCAAAGCGAGAGCTGAACTCGCAGCTCTTCCAAGATAACGGCCCCCTTCGCTTCCACCGCAGTTTACGTGTGTCAAGATGAAATCAGTTATAGCGTGCAGCCCAGCTTCGTGGCGCCCACGCCGCGCAGCCGATGAGCCGTGACTCGCGATTGTGCCCGGATGACGCTAGTGCTTTTTCGGGCGCGACGCCGGTATGAGTGCTTGAGTCTGGAGGAACGCGTGCGCGTCGCGTTCGAAAAAGCCGTCAGAAGGAAGCCGCTGGCGCGGCGGACGCGGGAGTTATGCAAATTGAATGGAGTAGGAGCGGTTTGTAGAAGTTGTCGGGAGTCGTCAAGGGCGGTGGGGTAGCAGGCGGTGCATCTGCGCAAAGAGGAGTCGATCGCCGAAGTG
>JBAUAN010000224.1:0-5909 GCA_049675725.1 Candidatus Sulfotelmatobacter sp.
GTGCACTATCCCAGCCGCGACGGCAAGTGGACGATCTCCGCGTTTCTCTACGTCCCCTACAACATGGCGCGCAACGGACAGAACGCCGCCATCGTCTACATCCACGGCGGCCCCACGTCGCAGAGCATGAATTCGTTCAACCGCTTCGTGCAATACGCCGCGAATCAAGGCTACATGGTGCTCGCGCCCAACTACCGCGGCTCGACCGGGTACGGCAAAGAATTCCAGCAAGCCAATTTGTTCGACATGGGCGGCGGCGATTTGCAGGATGTGCTGGCCGGAGTCGACTGGATCAAGCAAACCGGTCACCTCGATCCCAAGAAGATCGCGGTCATGGGCGGCAGCTACGGCGGCTATCTCAGCATGATGTCGGTGACGAAGGCGCCTGACGTCTGGGCCGCGGGCGTGCCGATCGTACCGTTCGTCAACTGGTTTACGGAAATCGAGAATGAAGATCCGGTCTTGCAGCAGTCCGATCTCGCGACCATGGGTGATGTCGTGAAAAATAAAGCTTTGTACGAAGATCGCTCGCCCATCAACTTCATCGATCAGATCAAAGCGCCGCTCTTGCTGCTGGCCGGAGGCCACGACCCGCGCTGCCCCAAATCAGAAACGCAGCAGGTGGTCGACGCCATCAGGAAGCGCGGCGGCACCGTCGAATATAAAATTTACGACAACGAAGGCCACGGCTTCGCGCGCGTAGAAAATCAAATCGACGCCTACAAACGCGTCGCCGACTTTCTCCTGGCGCATGTGCAACCCGCAGATTGCAGTTGCTCGCTGACAGAGTAAGGCGCGGGGCGCGAATCGTACACGCTACGCGTTGTAGTTCGCCACTACGCGCGCCACTTTCCCGGCCGCTGACAACTCCATGAACTCCGCCGTGCGCGTGCCTTTTTGATTCTTGTAACAGAGCACCACGCTGTTTACTCCCCACAAAACATCTTCCAGGTGAAAGTGCAAGTCCGGATAGGCTTCCAGCCCTCGCTGAAAGTAGGCTCTCAAGTTTGTCTTTCCCTTTACTTTGCCATCGCTGGTGTCCAGCAGCCGGGCTGCGACCGGCGAAGTCAACTCAATCCCCTCTTCGTAGTGAGTCATAATCAAGTCCAGATCGTGCGCATTCCACGCCTCGATCCAATGGCTGGCAAGATTCCAGGCCTCGTCTCTCGTCACAAAAAGTTCTCCGTTCTGATTCAATAACTTACGGCTAAGCTATTGATTCTATTTAGCGAAACGTTATTGTAAGTGGCGATTCTAGAGCTGCAGCTCGCCGAACGACCTCTGGGTCCACCCGCGATCCGATCGTCGATCCTAGGGCCGCTGGAGGCTCAGCAAATGGCATCCTGGTGAACGAGCGTGACCGCAATCGAATGCCTGGCCTGCCAACAAATCCGCCAATGCTTTCAATAACTTAGCGCTAAGTCATTGATTCTGCACGAGCACAAATTGCACGCATGATCGCCTCGACCAGTCCCGGTATGGTGAACTTCTTGGCCTCGATGTCTACTCTTAGTCGTAGCTCACGCAACGTTGAAGACGTCACTGGACCAATCGAGGCATTCGAGATTCCGCGAAGGCTCGTGTGGGCGCGTGAGCCCCCGAGCAGCGTCACGAAGTTGCGTACGGTGGAGGAACTCGTGAACGTCACCACATGCGGACGCTGCCGCGGGTTCTTCAATACCGCGCGCAGCCGCGCACGGGAAGATTGCGGCGCCACGGTTTCGTACGCTTCCACCACGTCGACGCGAGCGCCAGCCTTACGCAGCTCTCGCGGGATCACGTCGCGGGCCACTTTGGCGCGTACCAGCAACACTCGCTTCCCGTTTACGCGGCGTCGCAGGCTCCGCACCACGGACTCTGCCACGTATTCTTTTGGGACGACGTCAACTTTCATGGCGCGCTGCTCGATAGCTTTCTTCGTTGCCGGACCGATGGCGGCGACGCGCAAGCGGCGGACCCCAGCGGCTAAAGCCGCACCGGATTTTGTGTGCGTATCGGCACGAGTAAACTCGTGCCCTTCCCGAAACATTCCCGCGTCGAGACCAGAGCTGGCGCCTGCTTTCATCCCCAAGAGTTTGAGCTTGTCCATGCGAGCCCACATGGCTTCGACGCCATTCACGCTGGTCAGGATGAGCCAGTCGTAGTCGGTAAGATTCTTGAGAGCGGAATCCAACGGCTGGTACGAGCGCGGCTGGCGGATTTCGATGAACGGAATCTCGAGCACTTGCGCGCCCAGGCTGCGCAGTTCGGCGGAGAGAGCGCTGGCCTGATGGCGGGCGCGGCCGACGAGTATGCGGACGTTTCTCAGAGGCTGGTTCGTTGACGGTCGGACTTTCTTGCTCATGGTTAGAGTTGGCGGGCAAGAGTGCCCGCCCCACAACAGGCACTTCGTTATTTTTCTGGAAGTTTGCCCAGGCCTCGCTCCTGCATCAGGCGAGCTACGCCTGAGACTTCTGTGTCTTTGGCCTTGCACAACGATGCGATCACGTTGGCCTGTTCTTCTTTGGTGCGATTCTGGCTTAGCTTGAATTTGGCCTCGAGTTTCGTGGCGCTGATTTCGAACCCGACGATGTGGCTGAGCATGCGGTCGCGGTAGGCCTGATCGAAGCTGTCCCATTGCTCGGCGTAGGCGGCTTCGAAAGTCGCAATCAGTTCGTGGAGCATGCCCTGCAAAGCGTCCTGCGAAGAATAGACGCGCGCCGTTCCATAGACGTGCACCGCGCCGTAGTTCCAGGTGGGAACGTTTTCGCGTGTCGTGTAGTTGCTGGGCGAAATGTAGGAGTGCGGTCCGTGGAAAATGGTGAGGCACTGCGGATTCTGTTCGAGATAGCGCCAGTGCGGGTTGGCCTTGGCAACGTGGCCGCGAATGATGAGTTGGTCTCCGGCTTCGCGGATCACCACCGGGACGTGGCTGGCGAAGGGGCCGTCGTCGGTGGCCGAGACCAGAATCACAAACGGATTCGCCTGCATGAACGCGATGGCGGCGGCATGGTCGCGGAGAACGAAATGTTCGGGGATGTACAAGCGTTAATTTTCTTTCGCCCCTCGGGGCTTGTTCAAACCTCACGGTCAGATCCGCCGAGAAGCTTGGGTACGACGTTGCGTGTCATTCCCTGGCAGCGCGAACCGCGGTGCTTCTACAGAGCTTATTCTTCGGAGACGCTCGACATAGCTCGGATAGCAGCTTCGTCTTCTTTTCCCCACTTACGATTTCCAACCTGGAGTCGGGCCCCCGAAAACTGTACAGCCCGGTGATGTCAGTAATAGTGCGCTTGCCCGCTTCAGATTCGGCAACCTCGCGGCATCGAATTCCGAAGGCTGTTTCAGGAGTGCGTCTTAGAAATCCGTGAACGCAGTCGAACGAAATAGTATCGCTCGCGGACACATCCGACCAAATGACTGGCCCGGACTCGCTGGTCCACCAAATGCCTTTATTTGCTTCCCAGCTCCGGAGACCCCATTCGCGCTTGCCTGCATCGTAGTGGAATGCGCTCAACACCTCAGACGCTTCGCACTCGGTACAAGTCAGCCAGGTGAAGAAAATATCTGGGGGAGACACTGAGTCGAGTCTGACAAAATCAACAAATTTGAACACTGATATGACTTCCACACCCTTGATCGGTTTTCGAGCGTGCGATTCAACATCGTAATTGAGGACCGAATAGTACCCGGGGTATTTGCTTTCTTCGGTCTCCCGGTGGCCGATGAGTACCAGAGCTGAATGCTGGTAGAGCGCGACCCGATAAATGTACTTGTACGAGTAAGCCAGGACCGGGGCAACCTTAACCGGATCGTCTGGCTGGAGTTCATCGTGAAAATCGGTGCGAATGGTTGCCCACAGTGCTGCGTTCTCTTTTTCACCAGTCCATTTCACGCCATCAGCCTGCGCGTGGGCCAAGATCGTGCAAGCGCAGACCAAAGACGACGAAAAGATCAAGATCATGCGCTTGATGCTCATATGGAGAAGCTGACCATGAAAATGGCCGTTCTCCAAGATTACGCCCGTACTGGTTAGGGCTGGGGTGGTGCGGCGAGGCCGCGGCTGTAGACGGCGGCAAGGATTTGGTCTCCGCCGCGGGCCAGGAGGGCGGAGCCGGCGGCGTTGCCGAGTTGATCGGGATCGTCTCCGTCGCGGGAGTCGCGGAGGATTTTGGAGCCGTCGGGATCGGCGACGATGGATTCGAGGTGGAGGCGAATGGCGGGGGCATCGTTGTTTCTCTTTCGCCCCTCCGGGGCTTGGTCGTCGATTGCGGCTAACCCACGGCTGGCGCCGTGGGCTGCATTCTGCCGCCGCTCCGCGGCTGATCCTACTACCTCCGCAAACGCGCCGATGGGGACCTGGCAGCCTCCGCCGAGGCGGTTCAGGAGGGCGCGTTCGCAGGTGGTAGCGGCGCGGGCGGCGGGGTCGTTTAAGAATTCGAGATGCTGGCGCGTGGCGGCATCGCCTGCGCGGATTTCGATTCCGAGCGCGCCCTGGCCGGCTGCGGGGCACATGATTTCGGCGGGGATGATCTGTTTGATCAGTTCGGTTTTGCCGAGGCGCTTGAGGCCGGCCGAGGCCAGGATGATGGCGTCGTATTCGCCTTGCTCGAGTTTGCGCAGGCGGGTGTCGACGTTGCCGCGCAGAGGATGAATCTCGAGATCGGGGCGGATGGCTTTGAGTTGCGCCTGGCGGCGCAGGCTGCTGGTGCCGACGCGGGCGCGTTGCGGGAGGTCTTTTATTTCTGAATAGTGGCGCGAGCAGAAGGCGTCGCGCGGGTCTTCGCGTTCCGTGATGGCGGCGATTTCGAATCCGGGAGGGAGTTCGGTGGGCAGGTCTTTTAATGAGTGGACGGCGAGATCGACGCGTCCGGCGGCCAGGGCTTCTTCGATTTCCTTCGTGAACATGCCTTTCGTTCCGACCATGGCCAGGGCTACGTCGGTGATTTTGTCGCCGGTGGTGTGGATGATTTCGATTTCCACTTCGTGGCCGCGGGCGCGCAGGAGGGCGGAGATGTGGTTGGATTGCCACAGGGCGAGTTGCGAGCCGCGGGAGCCGATGCGGAGGGTGGTCATTGCGTGTGTCTCAGTTTAACAATCCGCGAGTCCCTAGTAGTTCCTTCATCCTTTTGGGAGCATCGTTCGTATTCAGCCACTGCTCCACCTCGAAGTAGGCAATCCGAATCGTAGGCTCGAACCCATGTTCCTGTGGAACGATGTCGGCCAGGGCATCTCGAAACGCTCTTTGGCGATGGCGACCGCCTTCTCCGGGGAACAAGGGAGGTCTCGGCCTCGCAAATCCTCCGCCCTCAAGCTTCTTCTTAGCCTCCGAGTGCCCAATCCACACGTTTCGATCGAAGGCAATTCTGACATCGGCAGGATAGAACCCAAGAGTCCTAGCTCTGTAGTGGTTGAAGTGCTGGCTTTCGTCGACCTCGATGATGCGGCGAGCGGAATTCGGCATCCTCAAGACACAATCCACGCGGCGCCGTTCGCGCAGAGGCATTTCGTTCGGCAGATCCTTCTCGGTCAAACTGTTGTATATCTTGCGAATAAGCATCCAGCGAGTACCGCACTCGTCGGGTCCTGGCCGCATCAACCACGCAGGAGTGCAATCTTCCGTTCCGCCAAGGGTCTTGACTACTAGCTTAAGGACAGCTATTTCAGTCTCGCGTGGCATTTTGCTTTCTCATGTGCATCCAGGCCCAAAGGCGTGGAGTGAGCTCCTCGCAGCGGCGGTGGTTGTACCAGCGGACACCAGGTCCTTCGACTTCGTCTGACGATTCGCTTCGCTCATCGCCAGGCTGCGCTTGATTGCATAACGACGTTGGCTCGTCGCGAGTAGATTGGTATGCGATGAAGAAGACCAAGGCTCGTGAGAGGAGCCAACGTCATGCTGATTATAGGCTGTGATTTTCATCCGGGTTTTC
>JBAUAN010000225.1:0-57872 GCA_049675725.1 Candidatus Sulfotelmatobacter sp.
TTTGGCTTCGAGGCCTCCAACGCCGACGCCACCACCGGCTATAACCTGGTCACCGGCCTCGGCTCGGTCGACGCCAACGCTCTCTTCACCGCCTGGAATGCAAGCACCACCCCGCCTCCCACCTTCACACTCGGCGTCGGCGCCGCGACGCTCCAGGTGACACCGGGGCAGACGGGGACTGCAACCATCACCGTCACCGGAACGCACCCAACGCTTACATTTACCTGCACTGAGACCACGGCCTTATCGTCATCGGGGTCGGTGTGCACGATCACGCCCTCCATCCCGACGAGCGCAAGCTCGGCTTCCCTGACCATCAGCACGATCGCGCCCACGGCGCAGATGCATCAGCCTCTGGGAACGGGCCGGGGCATATTCTACGCAGCCCTGCTGCCCGGCCTGCTCGGGATCGTCTTCACCGCCGGCTCGCGCAAGCGCGCCGCTCGCGGCCTACGCTTCCTGAGCCTGATCGTCGTGCTGGGCTTCTCCACGCTGTGGCTCGCTTCCTGCAGCAGCAACAGTAGTTCGACCAGTAATCCCGGCACGCCCCCAGGATCGTATGTCGTCACGGTCAATGCCACCACAGGAGGCGCGAACCCGGTTACCGGTACAACCACAGTCACGCTCGTAGTCCAGTGATTCAGTAAGAACCTGGCACGACACAGCGGCACCCAGGGCGCTCCGTCACGGCGGAGCGCCTTTCCTCTGCGCTGCCGGAACTTAGTCACCCCGGCCATCGTATCCAAACTCAGGCCTTCACTTGTGCAAGACAGCTGAAAGGCCGGGTATGCTGAAACGTGCACTACAATCGCGTACTACACTCCGAAGTCGGAAGTCGGAAGTCGAAAGCCCGAAGTCGAAAGAAAGAGGCTCGCATGAAAAAGTTTCTAGGCATCAGCCTGCTGGCTGCATTCTGTTTCCTGTTGCTCGCCGCGTCTCCGGACACGAAAGTTCCCAAGCCGCAATATGACGCTAAGGGCAACCTCGTTCGCCCCGCCGACTACCGCGAATGGATCTTCCTCTCTTCCGGCTACGGCATGAACTACAGCCCCACGCCCGGCAGCCACGACATGTTTACCAACGTCTTCGTGCCGCGCTGGGCCTACCAGGAATTTCTGGACTCCGGCAAATGGCCGGAGCAGACCATGTGGGTGGTCGAAGATCGCGGATCCGAGAGCAAAGGCTCCATCAACAAACACGGCGAATTTCAAACCGATTGGATGGGCATGGCTGTCGAAGTGAAAGATTCGTCCCGCTTCCCCGACAAATGGGCCTACTTCACTTACGGCGACACCAACAAAACCTCCGAAGCCATGCCCAAGGGAAACCCCTGCTGGCAGTGCCACGAGGACCATGCGGCAGTCGAACATACGTTTGTGCAGTTCTATCCGACGCTGAAACCGGTAGCGAAAAAATTCGGCGTCTACAACGAATCCCGCGAGCAGGTCCAAGACGCAAAATAAGAACTTTGCCTGTGCAGGGCGGACACTCTTGTCCGCCGCATTTGACCTTGTTCTTGATTTGGCTCTTGACTTGAATCCTTTCCCGATTTGTCATTTCCAATCCGCGGACCCCCCACACGCGCCTTTGTTTTTTCCATTCCATCTGCGAAACTGACGACTGGCCCCTGATCCCTGATCCCAGGCCACTGACTTCTCCATGGGCCGCATCCACGTTCTCTCCGAAAACGTCGCCAACAAAATCGCCGCCGGCGAAGTGGTCGAGCGCCCCGCCTCTGTCGTAAAAGAACTCCTGGAAAACTCCCTCGACGCCGGCGCCACCCGCATCAAGATCACCGTGGAAGGGGGCGGGAAAAAGTTGATCCAGATCACCGACAACGGATGCGGCATGGTGCGCGACGACGCCATGCTGGCCTTCGAGCGCCACGCGACGTCGAAAATCAAGGATGCTGAAGACCTGCTGACCATCGCCACGCTGGGATTTCGCGGCGAGGCCTTGCCCTCGATCGCATCGGTCTCGCGCCTGCGCCTGGAAACGCGCGCGGCGGAAGACGAAGCCGGAACGGTCCTCGAAATCAACGGAGGCAAGATCGCGCGCGTCGAAGAAGCCGGATTGCCTGCGGGCACATCGATCACCGTGCGTGACCTGTTCTTCAATACTCCTGCCCGCAAGAAATTTCTGAAGGCGGAGTCCACCGAACTTTCCCACATCGCGTCGCTGGTCACGCATTACGCGCTGGCCCATCCCGAAAAACATTTCGAGTTACACTCCGCGACGAATGCCATGCTGGTCGCGCCTCCCGTCGCAGGTTCGAGCGAGCGCGTCTATCAGGTCTTTGGCAAAGAAACGTTAGATCAGCTCATTCCCGTGGCCGCGTTGCAACCGCTCGAACACGTCGGCCTGCCCCAGCCTCCGCCCTGGCGCCTTAAGGAAATTGAAGAAGACGACGAAACCGCCACCCCGAAAAGCCCGGGAGCCATGCGCCTGCACGGCTTCGTTTCCAAACCAGAAATCCAGAAGCTCAACCGCAACTCAATTTTCGTCTTTGTCAACGGACGCCTCATCCGCGACCGCCTTGTGCAGCACGCGCTCACCGAGGCTTATCGCAACATTATTCCGCCCACGGTTTATCCCGTGGTGCTGCTGTTTCTCGAAATGCCGGCGGGCGAAGTCGACGTGAACGTCCATCCCTCCAAGACCGAAGTCCGCTTCCGCCAGCAGAGCGTGATGCACGATTTCGTTCGCGATTCGGTGCGCGCCGCGTTGATGAAGGCGCGTCCAGTGCCCCAGTTCGTCACTGAGATTCGAGCTCACGCAACTGCCGGGCCGGGCCTGACGAGCCCAAGCCTCACGCCCGGAGCGCAACTCGATTGGGAGCGGTCGTCCGAGATAGCGCCCGAGAGATTAGCCGGGCAACAGTCCGCGCAATCGTCAGAACACGCTTTCGGTCCGGTGCTGGTGCCCGGCGCACCGGCTGTTCCGCAGCCAACTTATGATCCCGCGGGCGAACGCGGCTTTGCTCTTCGCGCCCCGACCATTCCGCCCATCTCTGGCCGCCTTCCGTTCGAAGGCGGAATCGCAGTCGAAGCCAATGCCGCGATCCCCGTAGCTCGCGGATTGGAATCGAAAACCTGGGGACCAATTCCCGACAACGGATGCGCCCCCGCCCTCGATGTTGGGGAGAACTCTCGGGACGACGCCCGCGAAGACGAATCAACCCTGGCCTCGCTGTCCACGCTCAAGCCGCTGGGCCAGATTCGCAACTCGTTCATCCTGGCCGTGAACGAAACCGGCCTCTGGATCGTCGACCAGCATGTGGCCCATGAGCGCGTCTTGTTTGAACGGGTGTTGAAACAACGCGCCGCGCAAAAAGTAGAAAGCCAGCGTCTGCTGATGCCGATCGTGCTGGAGCTTTCGCCGGCGCAGCAGGCAGTCTTCGCCGAGATTTCCGACGAGCTCCAGCGCAACGGCTTCGAGGCCGAGCCCTTCGGCGCGCGCAGCGTCGCGGTGAAAGTCGCGCCCGCAGGAGTGGAAGCGTCGGCGGTCGAGCATCTGCTGCACGAACTCCTCGACCAGTGCACCCGCGAAGAGCAGTCGCTGAACCTGGGCTCGCTGAATATGGAAAAAATTCGCGCCCGCATCGCCGCTTCCATCGCCTGCCACGCCGCCATCAAAGTCAACATGGCTCTGGAACCCCACAAAATGGAGTGGCTCCTCACCGCGCTCGCCAAAACCGACCACCCCTACGCCTGCCCCCACGGCAGACCGGTAGTCCTGCGGTATTCTGTAAAGGACATTCAAAAGGCGTTCAAGCGAATCTAGGGCTCAGCTGTCAGCTCTCGGCTCTGAGCTACCGGCGCGGTTCAACCCGCCGTGCAAAGACCGCTGCTGGAGCCTGTTGGTTTAGCTGATAGCCGATAGCTGAAAGCTGACAGCCGATTCATGACTGACCACGACCTCAAAACCGCGCGCCGCGAACGTTGGCGCCTCGACGGCAAGCCGATCCGCACCATCGAACACGCGCGCGCTTTCATCGAGAGCGTAGGCTTCGCACTCATGTATCCCATGCGCCCGGCCGTGCCGCTGCCCACCTTCATCGGCGCTTTCGTCGGCTCCGACGATCGCCTGCCCGATTGGCAGCACGCCTTCGCCGACCCCCGCGCCGCCGAGGCGACGGAGCTCATGGTCCGCCTGCTGCGCGAGCGCGCCGCCTACGAAGCCAATCTGTTCGGCGAGAACAATGCCTTCCTCGTAGCCGAATCGGCGTTCCCATATTTCTACGCGCTGGTCGGCGAACGCAATCCCAAGCAGCCGCCAAAGTCCGGCGCTCGCTCGCCCTATTCGCCGCTGGCCTGCGACGCGTTTGATTTGATCCAGCGCACCGGCCCAGTCTCGAAGCAGAAAATGCAGGAAGCTCTCGGCGGAAGCGTCTCATTCCCCGCGCTCGATAAAGCTCTCGGCGAGCTCTGGTCGAATCTGCGCATCACGCGCGTCGACTACAACCGCAGCGAAGGCTCTTTCTGGGATGTGCTCTACCGCTGGGCCCCAGACGCCGTCCGCGAAGGCATCAGCCTCTCGGTCGCCGAGGCGCTTTCAGGACTGCTCTCAAAATATCTGGAAGCCGCAATTGCGGTCGAGCAATCGGAACTGGAAACTTTCTTCGGCAACTTCGTCGCCCGCTCCAAAGTCCGCGACGCCGTCAACGCCCTGCTGGCCGCCCGCGAGCTGAGCTTCACCCAGGTCAGCGGCCGCACCATGCTGCAGCTCACGCCGGAGAAAGTCGCATTCGATCCCGTCACGCAGGCCGCCGCCAGGCAGCAGAAACTCGCAAGCAGCGCCGCCGTTCCAGCGGCAGCAGGCAACCTCACTCGATCGAAGCTCAAGGGACCGTCCCCGCCGCGAGCGAGACGCCCCTTCAAAAAATTCGGCGCAGGCTCACGCGATCGCAAACCCACCGGCCCCAAACGCCGCCAGCCCTGACGTTCGCAGTCAGGCTAAAAGGGCACGTACAATCTCCGCGAATCAGGATGGACTCCCGAACAAGCGCGCACAGACAAGCCCGTCCCGCGCTGAATACACCGTGTACAATCGTTAACTTCGCGATGAAAGACGATTTCAACCAACCTTCCCCGGCCCCTATCCCGAGCAAACTCATCATCGCCATCGACGGCCCCGCGGGGGCTGGCAAGAGCACCATCGCCTCGCGCCTGGCGCGCAAACTCGGCTACGTAAATCTGGAGAGCGGAGCCATGTACCGCGCCCTCGCCCTCAAAGCCATCGACCACGACATTTCTTTTGACGATGAAAAAGCGTTGACCAAGCTGGCCGAGTCATCCCGCATCCAGCTCGAGCCCACACTCGGCGGCAACCGAACTCTGCTCGACGGTCTCGATGTTTCCTCGCGCATCCGCGAGCGCGATGTCACCGAGGCGGCGTCGCGCGTATCCGTTCATCCGCAAGTACGAGCCTGGATGGTCTCGCATCAGCGCGCGATGGGCGCTGGCGGCGGCGTGGTCATGGAAGGCCGCGACATTGGAACCAAAGTGTTCCCCGGCGCGGATCTGAAGATTTTTCTCGACGCGGATCCCGTCGTCCGCGAGCAGCGTCGCATGGAGCAGCAAAAAATCAGAGGGGAAGTAGCCGCCAGCACGGCCGCCGACCTTCGCGAACGCGACCGCCGCGATCGTACCCGCGCCGCATCCCCGCTAGTCGCAGCCAGCGACGCCGTAGTAATCGACTCCACAAACTTAACCGAAGACGATGTGCTGGAAAGAATAGAAAAGCTGGCCGAGAAGAAACTCAATCACTAAGAACGCGGCCCCGACCGTGTGGATAATGCCCCAACTCATGTGGCGACGGACGCCCCGTCCGTCCCGCGGAGGCGAAGCCCCGCGGAACCCATCCCAACCGCCGACCGCATTAGGATCTGGTCCCTGACCCCTGACCCCTGCTTTTCAATTCTCCGTCGGCTCAACCTTGTCCTTCGGCGCCGGCAGCGACTTCGCCGGCTTCTGATGTTTCGCCCCCGGCACTCCGCCCGAAACGCCGCCAGTTACGCCCTCCGTCGGCCCACCCCGCACCGAAGCCCTCTGAATTTCAATCCCGCCGTGTTCATTGTTGAGCACCACATGCGCTGTCGCGTCGCCCACCGAACCGCTTATGCTGCTCTTGTCGTCGCTGTTGTCCACCTTCAATTCCGAGAACGCGGACTGAATCTCTCCATCGCGCGTGCGGGCATCCACGCGGAAGCCGGATTTTTCCGGTATCCCCAACTGAATGTCGCCATCGCGATTATCGATCTGCACGTTGCCCATCGAATGCATTTCCACATCCACGCCGCCGTTGTCGTCCTGCACGCGCACGTCGCCGGAAACGTCTTCCAGCCGGATATTCTTCGACCGCGTCACCAGGTGCAACGGCCCGGCAATCTCCTCGGCGTGCAGATCGTCGGAATCCAGGTTCAGGTCGCCGTCGATTCTTGAGAATTCCATGTCGGTGCGCGAAGACTTGAAAGTCACGTTCTTGCTGATGTGCGCCAGCTTCACGCTTTCCTGGAACTCGCCCTCAAGCTGCAGCGTGCCCTTCACGTCCGACACTGAAGTGTCGTTCAGCCGCCCATCCACGCGCACGTCGCCGGCCACCTGCTCGATCTTGGCCGAGCCTTTTTCCAGACTCACCTTCACGGTGCCCGTAACATCTTCCACATCAACGTCGCCGTGCTGCACTCCCAGATCCAGGTTCCCGTCCCGGCTGATTACGTTCACGTCGCCTCGCCGCGACACAATCGATACTGGCGCCTTGCGCGGCAGGGAAATATCGAGATCGCTCTTGATGGCGTGGTCGCCAGCTCCCTGTACCTTTGCGTCCAGCGTGACCAGCCCGCCCATCACGGTAATCGTAGGCTTGGTTTCAGCATTGTATTTGTCGGCATCGCCCTGGCTGTCCGCGCCCACCCGCTTGCGGACAATTACCGTGATCTTGTTGTCGTCGGAGGCGTGCACGCTCACCGCTCCGTCGGTGTCGATCACCTTCAGGCTCGCTCCCGCAGGGAAGTCCTGTTCCAGATGGTCGTCGAAGCTGTAGTTGTCGCCGAAAATATTGTTAAAGTCTTCGTCGTCGATGTTGAATTGGTCCCGGATATTGGGCCAGTGCTCGTGGAAGCGCACGGCCTGCGTCGCCGTAAGCCCGAAGATCACGATCAGCACCACCAGTAGGACTCCGCCCGCTCCGATTCCCGGAGCGCGCTGCCCAGTTCTTTGGGCCTGCATATGTTCAAGCAGCTTGATTACTCCCCAAACAATCAGTAGCACCGGCCAGTAGTGCGCGAACCAGAGTCCCAGACTCGACCACGACAACAGGTGCAGGTTGCCCAGAAGAAACACCACCCCAACGATGATCAGCACGACCGGACCGGCGAAAGAACGCCGGCGGCGCGGAGGAAGGCCCGGGTTTGGCATGATTGGGTTAGGCGTTCCAAAGTTAGACATGATTCACCTCGCCAGAAGAAGAGGACGTCTCCTCCGGATTTGACGGAGCCGCCGGCGGAGGCGGAGGCGTCGGCGGAAATCCTGGCGGCGCCGGGGGCAGCGGACCCGTGTGCCCCTCCGCCGAAGCATTGCTCTGCATCAGTTTCACGATGCCGATCACCAGCAAAATCGCCGGCCAGGTACGGTCGAATCCAATACGCCCGACGCTGTCGAGCAAGAAAAGCACGCCTACGGTGACCAGCATTGCCGGACCCATCAGTTTGCGCGTGCGGCAACGCTCGCACATGCACATGCGGCGGTTGGAATCGATCAATCCCCAGTTCTTGGCAAAAATCCAGCAGCCCAGGCCGATCAGGATCAGCGGCCAGAACCGGTCAATTCCAAACTCAAACAGCCCCACCGTATGCAGCAGGAAGAGCACACCAAGACCAATCAGAACCACGGCGCCAATCGGAACCTTGGTGGCGTCAACCTTCTCGCCGGTACCGAACGTCTGTGCCAGGCCAAAAGGATCTGGCACCGGTTGGCCCAACTGAAGCGCTCTCGCCGTTCGCACCGCGTCGATGATCTGGTAGAAGTAGAAAAATCCCATCGAGACCGCGATCACCATGATCACGTACCACGGCAGGTTGGAGCTGACGCCGACGAGTAGCATCACTGCGACAACCAGGTGTGCCAATCCCTTGGCGTATTGCGAGCAGTAGACCGCTCCCACGCCGAAAGGAAAAAATCCAGCCAGGATTCCGGCCACCGTGGGATTTGGCCCCGACGTCGGTCCTGGCGGAACTTTTAATCCCAGGCCCTGGTCCATGAACTGCTGGTATCCAGTTTGTGGCGGCGGGGTTTGTACTGGCGTGAATCCCGCTGCCGGAGTTGTGCCGTCAAGGCGTGCTGCGAGACAAGGCTCGCAGTAAATCACTCCGCGCACATCGCGGGTGCAGCTACTGCACAGTGGCTTGCCGCATGTGCGGCAAAACGCCACTGCGGCAGCGTCGTTGTGTGTGGCGCAGTTCATACGAACCTCCTGTGCGTGGTCACCGGCACTACAGGCAGATCGATGCCTTGCAGAAATTGGACAGAGGGTGAGAGAGGTGCGCTGGCGAGGACCTGATGGTCTTCTGTCTCGCTGTAATTGCGCTCCTGTTTCTGTTCGGGTTCCTCGCTAGTGTCGTTTTTATGTTCTTTCGTTTTGGCCGGACCTGATTCTCCGGGACCTGGCTCCGCGGGAGTCAGGTTGCGCCTGAATTCGCGCATCCGCGACTCCACCTCATACACCACCCGGATGTTTTCGTAATACCGCACTACGCGAGCCTGCGTCATGTTGTAGCTGTGACGCAAAGCCGTGGGCCGCAAGCTGATCTTGCTCAAGTCGCCGGGTTTGACCCCAAGAACCGTCAACCCCACCGACAGCGCGAAGAACGCCATGCCAAACGACATGGCGAATCTGGGCTGCCGGATGGTTCCCCATACCGGCTCGCCCACGCCTAAGGCCCAGGCCTGCACCCGCTCCAGCCACGAAACCCGCGGCTGGGTCGCGACCGCAGGAGTCCGCAGGCGGTCGCTTGCGATCCCCGTAGTTGACGCCAGAACATTTTCGACCAATCCGGCTGGAGGCTCCACCTCCGTGAGAGACTTCAGCCAGTTTCGTCCTGCCTCGGCTTCCACGAACAGCGCTCCGCAGTTGGCGCAAACCTTGGCGTGCGCCCGGAAGCCTTCGAGCTTCGCGCCGCTCAGGACACCATCCATCATGTCCGCGAGCAAAGCGTCGAACTCGTTGCAAATCATTCCGTTACTGGTCTGTTCTGGCATCACATCACCTGCCTATAGGTACGTTGAAGTAGGCGCGCAAGTTCCGCTCGCCCTCGATTTATTCTGGATTTCACGGTACCCTCCGGAACTTTCAAAACAGCGGCGATTTCACGATAGTCCATATCCTGTAAGTCCCTTAGAATCACTGCTTCCCGCAGCTCCGGGGAGAGCTTTCCCAGAGCCGCATGCACAGTCTCCCCCACCTCCCGGCTGCGCACGTGCGCGTCGGGAGGTGCGGATTGGTCCTGGATTTGCTCACTGAGCGGCAAAGCGTCCTCGTGCTCGGAAGTAGCGTCGATCGAATCGGTTAGGCGCTGTTGCTTGCCTTTGCGGAAGTGATCGACGAGCAAATTGCGCGTAATCGTTGTCACCCACGTGGCAAACGCGCCTTTGGTGTGGTCGTAAGTAGAAAGTGTGCGATACATCTTGATGAAAACTTCCTGCGTCAGGTCTTCGGCGTCGTCGCCGGATCCCGCGAAACGATAGCAGATGTTATAGATACGGCGGTTGTAGGTGCGCACGATTTCCTCCCAGGCCACGGCATCGCCGGTAATACAGCGGCGAACCAGCATCGCAACGACCTGGACGTCTTCCACCCGTTACTCCCCGGAATTACTGGACGACAAAAACCCTGAGACTTCGCAAACGCGCGGTCAAAAGTATGAGCGTCAAAAAACGAAAAAGCGTTGAAAATGACATCGAAACTCGTGCCGAACGTTGCCGAGCTGCAAAACCTTAGTCCTGAAACCCTTGAGCCTGAGAGACTTAAGCCTTTAGGCTGCCGGATTCAGAATCCGCCACACAAGACAATACGCTGATGTGGACGCCAAAGTTCTCGCCCGCAAGTTTATGTAAAACAACGGAATTGTAGCAGCGCAGGGAATCGCTGAAGCGTGTCTCGATGGAGTTTTTGACGACGGGAAGAAAAATCATCCACCACGAAGGGCACTAAGTATCACGAAGAGTTTGATTGGCAGGGTTTACTTCCGGGCCAGATGGTTGAAGGGCAAATCGTTGCTCGTCCTGAGATGCAGATCGTTTACAGCCAGCGGATGCCGGGGGCAAACTCCTACAACTCGCCGGTGATTCCCAGCCACTCCAGAGCCTTGAGCCGGTCTTTGAAAACGTGTACCGACTCCGACCCGGCGAGCTGCGAGTAGGCCTCAAACATTCGGCCAAGACCGTACAAAACGAGCGAACTTACCAGCACGGCCTTGCGCGAATGGGGGGAGAACGTGGTGCTGCGAGCGAGTGCCGCCAGGTCAGAAGCGGTCAGGTCGGCCTTGGTAATGCCGGCGGTATCGATCAGATGCACAATGGTTGGCTCGAAGTCCGGGTGCTGGCCGATGCTGTCCTCATTGGCCATGCCTTCGGCAAGGGTGACCACGCCCGACGCCGTGGTCACGACTAAGCGCTTGTCCTTGTAGATTGTAAAAACGCACGGCATAGCGCGACATCCACGGCCTGAAGCTTACTACTGAACTCGCTTTTTTGTGTCAGACCTCGCGGGATCTGGTCTGCCTGGCTCGACTCTATTCGCTGGTGAAGTAGTCGACGGTTACGGGATTTTCGAAGAGCGAATAATCGCGGGTGACCACGGTGATGCCGCTTTCGGTGACGAAGTAGCGCTGGCGGTCGGCTTCGGCGTCGTAGCCGATGGTGGTGCCTTCGGGAACGTGTACGTCGCGGTCGAGAATGGCGCGGCGGATGCGGCAGCGGCGGCCGACGCTGACGTGCGAGAACAGGATGCAGTCGTCGACTTCGGAGTAGGAATTCACGCGCACGTCGGGAGAGAGAATGGAATTTTTCACCGCCCCGCCGGAAACGATGCAGCCATGGGAGACGATGGAATCGACTGCAGAGCCGGTGCGTCCGGTTTCGGCGAACACGAATTTCGCCGGTGGATACTGGCGCTGGTGGGTGCGGATGGGCCACTCTTCGTCGTAGAGATTGAAGATGGGCGAGACCGAGACGATATCCATGTTGGCTTCGTAATAAGCCTCGAGCGTGCCTACGTCGCGCCAGTAGTGCGCTTCTTTTTTGTTCTCGTCGACGAAGTCGTAGGCGAAGACGCGATAGTCGGCCACCATCTTCGGCAGAATGTCTTTGCCGAAATCGTGGCTGGAGGTGGCATCTTCGGCGTCTTTGAGAAGGACGGGGATGAGCACGTCGGCGTTGAATAGATAGACGCCCATCGACGCGGAAACCTTGGCCGGATTCAGCGCGGAACGCAGTTGCGTGATCTTGGGCTTTTCCTCGAAGCCGTTGACCCGGCCGTCTTTGTCCACGTCGACCACACCGAAACGGGAAGTTTCTTCGGGGGCGATCTGGATGGTGGCCAGCGTAATGTCGGCGGCGGAATCTTTGTGCTGGCGCATCATCTTGCCGTAATCCATTTTGTAGATGTGGTCGCCGGAAAGAATCAGCACGTGCTTCGGCTGCTCCGAGCCGATGGAATAAATATTCTGGTAAACCGCGTCGGCGGTGCCTTGATACCATTGGTCGCTCACGCGCTTCATGGGGGGAAGGACTTCGACGAATTCTCCGACTTCGCGGCCCAGAATGTTCCAGCCTTCGCGGATATGGCGGTTCAGCGAGAGAGCCTTGTATTGCGTGAGAATGTAGACGCGGCGGAGATCGGAGTTCAGGCAATTCGAAAGCGTGATGTCGATGATGCGGTAAATGCCGCCGAAAGTGACAGCAGGCTTGGCCCGGTCGCGAGTGAGCGGATAAAGGCGCTCACCCGCGCCACCCGCGAGAAGAACTCCGAGAGTGTCTTTCATCGAAGCACACTTGAAAAACAGTAGATGGTAGCACAGCTGTGAGGGGTTGCTGTGCGGCTGGCGTGTAAAGGTTCGTATAATGCCAGCGGCGCGGCGGAGGGAAAGGAATGGCTGGGAAGATGAAAAAGCGCGAGACTGGCGGGAACGCGAGAACTGAGAACGGGGACGGCGGTCTGGGGATGGATCGCGACATAACGCGGCGCGATTTTCTCAACGCAACGCTGCTGGCTTCAGGCGGGCTGCTGTTGAATCCGGTGTCTCCGGCGGAATTGTTAGCCGCGCAGAAAGCTACGCAGGAAAAAACATCGGAAGACAGCTGGACGGGCTACGGGGGCGTCGGCGACTACGCGAACTCGAACGGAAATACCCGCGCCGTTTTCGAAGCCGGCCACCAGATTCGCGACGGTTTGTTTGAAGGCCAGCCCTCGGGCGTGGTCGAGACCGGTGAAACTTACGATCTGGTTGTGGTCGGCGGCGGCATCAGCGGGTTGGCTGCGGCGCTGATTTTTCAACGGCAGGCGGGCCAGGGCAAGACCTGCCTGGTGCTCGATAATCATCCCATCTTCGGCGGCGAGGCCAAGCGCAACGAATTTCGGGTGGATGGTCACCGGCTGTTCGCGCATCAGGGCTCGGCGTTGTTTCAGGTGAACTATCCTCACAGCTTTATCGAGCGCTTCTACCAATCGATCGGGCTGGAAAAACCGCGGCTCGAATATCAGAAGTGGGCCGGTCCCGACCCCGAGATTGCGCTTACGACTACGCCGTATCTGGCTTCAGCTCCCTACGGCCTTTACTTCGGAGCGAAATTCGGCCAGCCGCAGGGAGTGTGGCTGACGGATCCCTGGGGCAAGAAGTTGGAAGGCGCTCCGATTTCCGCAACGGCGCGGGAAGAGTTGTTGAAGTCTCAATCGCCGGGCTCGGCGCAAGCGCCGCGGTACCGAGGCGACGCCATCTCGCGCCGGCTCGATACCATTACTCTCGAAGACCACATCATGGAAAGTCGCGGCATCAGCCGCGAAACCGTCCGAACATTTCTCTCGACCGACGAGGGCGGGGCCTTCGGCCTCGGAGCCGACGCGCTTTCCGGCTACACCGCCTATGCCTTCGATGCCCTCGGCGGATTGGCCGACGAGGAGCCGCAGATGTTTCCGGACGGCAACAGCGGCATTGCGCGGCTGATTGTGAAGACGATGATTCCGGAATCGATTGCCGGCGAGCGCACGCTGGAAGACGTGTGCCGGAACAACGTGAATTTCGCCGCGCTCGACCGAGCCGGGGCAGCTGCTCGAATTCGCCAGGACTCGACTGCCGTCTGGCTGAAACACGACGGCGAGGCGGAGAAATCGGAATCTGTCACTGTCGTCTACACGCGTGGCGGAAAACCCTTCCGCATCAAGGCGCGTTCGGTGATTATGGCTGGCGGCAGCTGGACTACGAAGCACATTGTTCGCGATCTTCCGGACGATCGCAAAGAGGCTTATTCGCAATTCCATCGCTCTCCCTGCATGCTGGCCAACGTAGCCGTCCGCAATTGGCGATTCCTCTACAAGATGGGGATTTCCGGCTGCCAGTGGTTCGAGGGCATCGGAACTTATCTGCAAATCCGCAAGCTGGCGCTTTGCGGCGGCGATGCGCCGACCATCGGACCCGATTCTCCGGTGGTGCTCACGATTAAAGTTTTGTATGCGCACCCGGGGCACTCCGCTGAAGATCAGGGACACATGGGTCGCGCGGAAATGATTTCCACTCCGTTCCGCGAGTATGAGCGGCAGATCCGGCAGCAGCTTACCGAGATGTTCGCGCGTTCGGGCTTCGATGCATCCCGCGACATTGCCGGAATTATTTTGAACCGTTGGGGGCACGCCTATGCCAGCCCGGCTCCCGGATTTTATTTCGGTAAAGATGGCAAACCCGCGCCGGGGGACGTTCTTCGGGCGGCTCCATTTGGAAGAATCGCCTTCGCGAACGTGGATCTCTCCGGAATGCCCGATCACAAATCCTCGATTATCGAGGGGAATCGGGCGGTGGAGCAGGTGCTGGATCAGGTGCTGAAGGACTGAAGGCGGAACCCTTTAACCACGAAGGACACAGAGTCACACTAAGGAGAACCTTCCAACTAAAGACCTTCGTGATACTTCGCGTCGTTTGTGTAGATGATTTTTTTTATCGCCACGCACTCACTTACTTTTCTTCGATCTTGATGCGGAGCGACTTCAAAAACTTCAGATCCTGATCGTTGACTTTTAATTCCGGATTGGTGTTGATCGTGGTGACCAGGGAAGTTTTGTCGGTAGGTTTTTCGCCTTGCTTGCTCACGCCAATAGTGGCTTCGAGGACCAGGAAAATGTCGTATCCGCCTTCCTTGATGCGGGAAACGACCTCGGCGATTTCTTCCGAGTCGGAAAGCGATTCGTTGATGGCTTCGCCGAGTTCCTTCATGAGCTGCTTCAGTTGCTGATCCACTTAGGTCCCCCTGGCCGGGCCACGGCCACACTCCTTTGATGCTCCGGGCGGGGGAACGGTTCGCTGCCCCGGCTCAGTTGCGCCATTGTAGCGCCGGAGGCTGTTAAAATCGAGGCCGTGAGCCACATTTCTGCGGCACGGAAGTTGGGAGCAGCCACGCGCATGGCCGGGCAGCTGTTCACCGAAGAGGCCGCGCGCAGCCGTGTCTGGAAGGCGGCGCTGCAGGGAGCGCGCGCGACGGTGCGATCGTTCGGGCACGTAGCCCACACGTTGTGGCTGGAAGTGACGGGCGCCGTGTTTCTGGCCATGGCCGCGATGGGTGGCGTCGCCCTGGCGCGCGAATATATGAAATACGAAGCGGGACGCGCGACCGCCGGGCGCGTGCTGATCACGGTGGGGTTTACGCTGGCATTTGCGTGGTTTGGCGTGAGCTCGTTCTGGAGGGTGAGGAAGAAGAGCAGGCTGCGCGATTGAGCGTTCCCTGACGCAGGTCTTCTGTACCCGCGATTTCCTTCGGAGCAGATCCTCGCTGAGGGCGGTTCGGGATGACGGCGGTTCTACAAAATGGCCAACAAGATAAAGGTCGAGGCTGACAAGGTCGGCGCACGAGAACTTCCGGTTGAAACGTCCTCGCACATTCCGGTAAAGCCTCTCTATTCCCCGGCCGATCTCAAGGGTTCCGACTACGAGAGCGAAATCGGCTATCCCGGCGAATATCCCTTCACGCGCGGCGTACAGGCCACGATGTACCGCGGCCGCTTGTGGACCATGCGGCAATACGCGGGCATGGGCGATGCCGAAGAATCCAACAAGCGTTACAAATATCTGCTGGCCAACGGGACCACGGGGCTCTCGGTGGCGTTCGACTTGCCCACGCAGATTGGCATGGATTCTGATCACGTGCTGGCGGGGGGTGAAGTGGGCAAGGTGGGCGTGGCCATTGACTCGATCGAGGATATGCAGCGGCTTTTCGACGGCATCGAGCTGACGAAGATTTCTACATCGATGACCATCAATGCAACCGCGTCGATTCTGCTGGCGTTGTACGTAGCCGTGGCGCGGCGGCAGGGCGGGGATATCCGCAAGCTTTCGGGCACGGTGCAGAACGACGTGCTCAAGGAATACATCGCCCGCGGGACTTATATCTATCCACCCCATCAAGCGATGCACATCGTTACGGACATGTTTGCCTGGGCCAACGAGAACGTGCCGGAGTGGAATGCGATTTCGATTTCGGGGTATCACATGCGGGAGGCTGGGTCCACGGCGGTTCAGGAAGTGGCGTTCACGCTGGGCAACGGCATGGCCTATGTGGAGGCAGCGATCAAGGCCGGGCTCAATGTGGACCAGTTCGCGCCGCGGGTTTCGTTTTTCTTCAATGCGCACAGCAATTTTCTGGAAGAAGTGGCGAAGTTCCGCGCGGCGCGCAGAATGTGGGCGCGCATTATGCGCGAACATTTCAAGGCGAAAAACCCGCGGTCGTGGATGCTGCGCTTCCACACGCAGACCGCGGGTTCGACGCTGACGGCTCAGCAGCCGGAAAATAATATTGTGCGCACGGCGATTCAGGCGCTGGCCGCGGTGCTCGGCGGAACCCAGTCGCTGCACACCAACGGCTATGACGAAGCGCTGGCGCTGCCGACCGAGCAGGCGGCGCGCATTGCGCTGCGCACGCAGCAGGTGATTGCCTATGAATCGGGGGTGGCGCAGACCATCGATCCGCTGGCCGGTTCATATTACGTCGAGGCGCTGACCAACGAAATCGAGAAATGCGCGGCCGAGTATCTGGGCAAGATAGAAGTTCTTGGCGGAATGCTGAAGGCGATTGAGCGCGGCTTTGTGCAGCAGGAAATTCAGAACGCGGCCTATGAATATCAGCAGGCCGTGGATAACGAAGAAGCGATCGTGGTCGGAGTGAACCGCTACGAAGTGGAGGAGGAGAAGCCGATTCCGATTCAGAGGATCGATCCCGCGCTGGAACCGAAACAAGTGGAGCGGACGCGTGCGCTGCGCGCCCGCCGCGACCCGGGACCATGGAAGGCGGCGCTGCAAGGCGTTGAAGACGCCGCGCGTTCCGGCGCGAACGTGATGCCGCGTATCCTGACTGCGGTGGAGGCTTGCGCCACAGTCGGCGAAATTTCCGACACGATGCGAAAAGTGTTCGGCGAATACAAGGAAGCCGTCGTTATCTAAAACGATATCGAGAATGGCGTTGAGGACAGCATTTAGGACGAAATGCAGGGCGGAAACTTAGCGCGGTATTTAGCTTGACACCTTATAGTCGCAGGCTTTGCGGCAGGACTCGCAGTACATGAGGCCGTCCTGGCAGAGGCGGATGTCGTCGAGTACAGTCTGGCATAGGCAGCAATACTTCTCGCACTCGCAATCATTCTCTGATCGTTCGCACTGCGCGCAACGGTATTTCCCAGTACTGGTTCCGGTGGACATAGATTCGCTCCAATGACTTAACTGTAGCGCTAGGAAAGAAGCGCGGGAACGTCACCTTAGTAATCTGCCCCAATGACGCTCCAGCCCTGCTCCGTGCGATTCCGCTCGGATTGCGAACTCATCGAGTGCCTGTTCCCGTCCATTCGAAATGCATGGGTGTCTTCTTCGCGTCCTTCGCGGGTTTCCTTCGCGATCTTCGCGGTCAAAAGGTTTTGCCCGCCCCAGCGCAGCCTCTGAATCCCCGCTGCCATATAATTCGGAGCAATGACCTTCCGACATCTGCTGGATGGAGCGGAAATTCTCGCGCAGAGCGGGAACCCGGACGTGAGCAGTGTGGAATACGACTCGCGGCGAGTGAGGCCGGGATGTCTGTTCGTGGCCATGCGCGGCGAAACCTCCGACGGCAACCGCTTCATCGATAGCGCCATTCGGGCGGGGGCAGTTGCCGTGGTTACCGATTCCCCTGCGGAAAACCCTCGCGAAAACATGGCCTGGGCGCTGGTGCCGCACGGGCGGCGGGCTTTGGCACGGATAAGCGCGAACTTTTACAAGAAGCCGGCGGAGAGAATTGCGGTCACGGGCATCACCGGAACAAACGGTAAAAGCACCACGGCGTTTCTGGTGGAATCGATTCTGGCCGCGGCCGGGCGCAAGAGCGCTCTGATTGGAACCATCGAATATCACGTGGCCGGGAAAGTTTTGCCGGCGCCGCATACCACTCCCGAAGCTCTGGAGTTGAACCGCATTCTGCACGAAGCCTTGGCGCAGGGCGCCACCGATGCGGTCATGGAAGTTTCTTCGCACGCTCTCGCGCAGGAGCGTGTGTATGGCGTGCCTTTTGATGTGGCCGTGTTTACCAACCTCACGCGCGACCATCTCGACTATCACGCCACGATGGAGCAATATTTCGCCGCCAAGCGCGTGTTGTTCGAGGGCTGCGGCACCGACGCGCCCCGCGCAGCGGTCACCAATCTCGACGACGAATATGGCGCCAAGCTGGCCGAGTTCAGCCGCAAGCGCAGTTCTGTAGTGCTCCGTTACGGCTGGGAACGCGGCGACTTTCATGCGGCGCGGGTCGACATCACTCCGCGGGGCACGCGCTTCGATCTGTTGATGCCGGGAGAAACCGTCCCCCTGTTTTCGCCGCTCATCGGGCGCGTGAATGTGTATAACATTCTCGCAGCGGCCGCAGCATGTTACGCGCGCGGCTGTGACGCCTCATCGATCGCGCGCGGGGTCGAGCACCTCACCCACGTTCCGGGAAGATTTCAGCGCGTAGACTGCGGTCAACCTTTTACCGTGGTGGTTGACTATGCTCACACGGACGACGCGTTGCGCAATCTCACCGCGCTGGCCCGCGAATTCGTGGCGCGCGGCGGAATGAACGCCCGAGTGTTAACCCTCTTCGGCTGCGGCGGAGATCGAGATCGCGCGAAACGTCCGCTGATGGGCGAAGCTGCAGGGCGCGGCAGCGATTTCGTCGTGCTCACGTCCGACAATCCGCGCAGCGAAGATCCCCTGGCCATCATCAACGACGCGCTTGTTGGACTGCAGAGAACGGGCGCCAAGTACAGCGTCGAGCCCGACCGCCGCAAGGCAATCGCGCTCGCCATTGCCGAGGCCCGCCCTGGAGACATTGTGCTGCTGGCTGGAAAAGGCCACGAGAAAGTTCAGACCACCCGCGAAGGCTCGTGTCCTTTCGATGACGTGGAAGTTGCGCGCGACGCGCTGCGAGCCGCTGGATTTCGATGCAGTGAGCCGTTACCGGAAGCGGCGAAGGGCGTGGGGAACAAGACGCTGGCAAACGAAAAATGATTCTGCCACTCTCCAAGATCGCCGAGTTCATCGCCGCATCGGGCGACTTTCCGCGCGGCTTGCGCGAACAAGTTGCACAAGCCTACTCGATCGACTCGCGCACCATCGGCCCCGGCCAGCTTTTTTTCGCCGTGAAAGGCGAGCGGCTGGATGGACACGATTACGTGGCGTCCGCGCTGGAGAAAGGCGCAATCGCTGCCGTGGTGCGAAAAGACCAACTGCATCGTTACGCGTCAGACGCCGGGTTGATGGCCGTGGAAGATACTTTGACCGCATTGCAAACGTTGGCCAGTGCTGTGCGCAAGCTCTGGGACAAGCCGCTGGTTGGAGTGACCGGTTCCATGGGTAAGACGACCACGAAGGAAGCGATCGCGCATGTGCTCGCGACTCGCTTTCGCGTGCTCAAGTCGGAAGGCAATTTCAACAATCATTTCGGTTTGCCACTGATGCTGCTGAAACTCGAACCGGAGCATGACGTGGCCGTCATCGAAATGGGGATGTCGCACGCGGGCGAGATTCGCGCGCTGGCGAAAATTGCGCAGCCGGAGATCGGCGTGGTCACTAACGTTGCCCCCGTGCATCTGGAGTATTTCGATTCCATCGCCGGCATCGCGCGCGCGAAATACGAACTGGTCGAATCCTTGCCCGCGAACGGAACTGCGATTCTGAACGCGGACGATGAATATGTTTCGCAGTTTGGCCGCGACTTCCGCGGCAAAGTGGTTCTCTACGGAACGCAGCCTGCCGCCAGCGTGCGCGCGGAAAATCTCCAGCCCAGAGGAATGGATGGTTCGGAGTTCGACATCGTAATCGGAGACACCCACGTCCACGCACGCCTGCCGCTCGTGGGCTCGCACAACGTGCTCAACGCACTGGCCGCGGTGGCCGTGGGCGTAGAGCGCGGCATCAAACTCTCGGACGCCGTGGACGCGCTGGCCACGCTGGCGCCGCCCGACAAGCGCGGACAAGTTGTCCAACTGGGTAACATCACCGTCGTCAACGATTGCTACAATTGCAATCCAAAAGCGCTCAACGCGATGGTGGATGCACTGGCCTCGATGGCCGCGCAGCGCCGTATCGTCGTAGCGGGCGCCATGCTGGAACTCGGTCCGACGAGTGAGGAATTGCACCGCGAGGCGGGCCAGCATATTGCCGAGAAAAAAATCGATGCCCTGCTGGGCGTGCGCGGGCCAGCACGGGCCGCCGTGGAAGCCGCACGGCAGGCCGGGACACGCGCAGAGTTTGTAGAGACGCCCGAGGAAGCAGGCGCGTGGCTGGCACGCGAAACGCGCGATGGAGACGTGGTTCTGCTGAAAGCGTCTCGCGGCGTGAAGCTGGAAAAAGCGTTGGAGACTTGGAAGGCGCTACGCGGCGGCGGGTAATTCCTTACCACGGAGGCACGGAGACACGGAGAAGACTTTATAAAAACTGCGCCGTGACTCGGTGTCCCCGTGGTGAAAATCCTGTCGGAGTTTTAGATATCTATGCGAAGGACGGGAGGCTGATTGCTCTACTGGCTGTTGTTCACGAAACTGCAGCATTACTTTCCGCCGTTCCGCATTTTTCGGTACGTGACGTTTCGCACCGCATTTGCCAGTCTCACAGCATTGTTCACCGCGCTGATCGTGGGTCCGCTGGTCATCAACCGGCTGCGCGAATTCCAGATCGGGCAATACATCCGCGAAGAGGGCCCCAAGGCGCATCAGAAAAAAGCGGGCACGCCCACCATGGGCGGCTTGCTGATCGTGATCGCGATCGTTGTGCCCACGCTGCTTTGGGCCGACCTGAGCAATCGCTTCGTCTGGATTGCCGTTTTCGCCACCTGCGGGTACGCAGCGATCGGTTTCGCCGATGACTACACAAAAGTTGCGCATCGCCGCAATCTGGGCCTGACGGCGCGGCAGAAACTTGGGCTGCAGTTTGCCACCGGCATTTTGATTGCCGTGGCGCTGATCGCCATGCAGACCCACGGCATGTATTCCACCAGTTTGTTCGTGCCGTTCTTCAAGCAGTTTCATCCCGACCTGGTGATTGGAACACTGGTGCGAAACCCGCACTTGTGGCCGCTGGCGTTTTTTCCGTTTATCATTTTCGTCGCGCTGGTGATTGTGTTTTCGAGCAACGCGGTTAACCTCACTGACGGACTGGACGGGCTGGCCATCGGCTGCACTGTGATCGCCGCGGGCGCCTTGGCGGTGCTCACCTACGTGAGCGGTCACGCGACTTTCGCGACCTATCTCGAATTGCAGCGCATGCCCCAGGTTGCGGAGCTGACAATTTTTTGCGGAGCGATGGTCGGTTCGTCCATCGGATTCCTGTGGTACAACGCGCATCCCGCGGAAGTGTTTATGGGCGACGTGGGTTCACTGGCGCTCGGCGGCGCCATCGGAACGGTCGCGGTCATGATCAAACAGGAACTGCTGCTGCCGTTCATCGGCGGCGTTTTTGTGATCGAGGCAGTTTCGGTCATCCTGCAAGTGGGCTCGTACAAGCTGCGCAAGAAGCGCATCTTCAAGATGGCCCCGCTGCATCATCACTTCGAACTGATGGGCTGGTCGGAGTCGAAGATTATTGTCCGCTTCTGGATCGCGTCGCTGGTGTTCGCGTTATTCGCGCTGACGACGTTGAAGCTGCGATAAGAAAAAATTCACCACGGAGGCACGGAGAAAACCAACTGCTGCTCAATTTCTTTTGTGTCGTTCAGCGCCACTTTTGCGTCATCCTGGATGGTTTTTATAATTGTTATTGTTTTTCTCTGTGTCTCTGTGTCTCCGTGGTGAAATGACTTTGATGGAACTCAAAGACAAACGCGTGCTGGTGATGGGCCTCGGCAAGTCCGGTGTGGCGTCGGCGCTGTTCTTGAAGGCGCACGGCGCCCGCGTCACTGCGTCTGACACCAAGAGTGGCGACGAACTGCGTAATGAGATTCCAGTGCTGCTCGATCACGGCATCACCGTCGAAACCGGCGGACACGGTGACCGCACGTTTCGCGGGCAGGACTTGATCGTGGTGAGCCCAGGCGTCCCCGTGGACGCGCCGTCGCTGGTGCATGCCAAGGCACAGGGCGTGAGCGTGATTGGAGAGATCGAACTGGCTGCGCGCTTTCTTCCGGGACCGATCATGGCCATCACCGGCTCGAACGGCAAAACCACGACCACTACGCTCGCGGGCGAGATTATTACCGCTGCCGGTTTCCCCGTGCTGGTGGGCGGCAACATCGGCACGCCGGCGATTTCGCTGGCCGAGCGCGCCCAGCCTGAGACTGTGATCGTGCTCGAGGTTTCGAGTTTTCAGCTGGAAACTATTCAGACATTTCGGCCGAAGGTTGCCACTGTGCTCAACGTCACGCCCGATCATCTCGACCGCCATCGCACGTTCGAGGCCTACACCGCTGCGAAGGCACGCATTTTCGAGAACCAGCAGGCCAACGACTTCGTGGTGTTGAACGCCGACGATCCAACGTGCGTCGCGATGGCTGCGCGAACGGCGGCGCAGGTCTTCTGGTTCAGCCGGCAGAAGGAAGTGACGCAGGGCGCGTGGGTCCGCGACGGGAACATCTTGTTTCGCGAGAGTGCGGGTCAGGGCTCATCGCAACCTGCAAAATTGCAGCGCGAGATCATGCAGGTCTCCGAGATTCCGCTCAAGGGCGTGCACAATCTGGAAAACGTTTTGGCCGCGGTATGCGCGGGCGTGCTGATGGGATGTGCGCCGGAAAAAATCCGGCAGGGGGTGCGGGAATTCAAGGCCGTAGAACACCGGCTGGAGTTTGTCGCCAGCGTCGGGGGCGTGGACTACTACAACGATTCCAAGGCCACGAACGTCGATGCGACCATCAAGGCGCTGGAATCGTTTCCCGCCAACATTCACCTGATCCTCGGCGGCAAGGACAAGGGCAGCGACTACACGGTGCTCAACGATCTGCTGCGCCAGCGCGTGAAGCGCGTGTACACGATCGGCGCGGCCGCGGCGAAGATCGAGTCGCAAATCAAAGGTGTTGAAATTGTGCATGCCGGAACGCTCGACCACGCGCTGCGCAAGGCACACGCCGCGGCGCAGCCTGGCGACGTGGTGCTGCTCGCTCCGGCCTGCGCCAGCTTTGACCAGTTCAAGAACTACGAACATCGTGGGCAGGTGTTCAAAGAAATTGTGCGGGCTCTGGCAGCCGAGGCCAAGGTCGGCTCGTCGTAATGGCGGCGTGTATTCGACTCGGTACACCGACTCGGTACACACGAATCTCCGCATCCCGTACGCCTTTGGGCCTCAGCCCGCACCCGGAATGCGTTTTCGCTGGAATGTGATTAGAATCGCTACGTCTGCCAGGGATCATGGCACAATCAGGAGTATCCCCGTGACGTTTAGGGCATTCTGATCGGAGATGCGCCGGCAGCAGAGCTTCGCGCAGAGTCCGCCATGGGACGAGCAATGGCACAAGAAATGGCAAAAGAACAAGATAACCTCGGCATCAAAGACAGCCGCACTGGCCGCAGCTATACCGTCCCCATTGAGAACGGGACAATCCGCGCGATGGACTTGCGGCAGATCAAAACCGGCCCGGAAGATTTCGGGCTGATGACCTACGACCCCGCCTTCATGAATACGGCGTCGTGCCGCAGCACCATTACTTTCATCGACGGCGATCGCGGAATTCTGCGGTACCGTGGCTACCCCATCGAAGTGCTGGCCGAGCACTGCTCGTTTCTTGAGGTCGCGTTCCTATTGCTCTTTGGCGAACTGCCCACCGAGAACGAACTGAAGAGCTGGGTGCTTGAGATTACACACCACACCATGCTGCATGAGAACACCAAGAAATTCATGGAGGGCTTCCGCTACGACGCTCACCCGATGGCGATGCTGGTGAGCACGGTGGCCGCGCTTTCCACCATCTACCCGGAGGCGCGCGAGATTCACGATGCCGGCAACCGGATGCTGCAAATCAGCCGGCTGATCGGGAAGATGCCGTCGATTGCGGCCATGTCCTATCGCCACAACGCGGGCCTGCCCTACGTTTATCCGGACAACGATCTCAGCTACAGCGAAAATTTCATGAATATGTTGTGGAAGAAAGTTGAGCCCAAATACAGCGCCAATCCGGCGCTGGCGAAAGCGCTCGACATTCTTTTTATTTTGCACGCCGACCACGAGCAGAACTGCAGCACCAACGCCATGCGCTCGGTGGGCAGTTCCCAGGCGGATCCTTTCCTGTCGACCGCCTCGGCTGCAGCGGCGCTATCGGGTCCGCTGCACGGCGGCGCTAATGAAGAAGTGATTCGCATGCTCGACGAAATCGGCTCCAAAGAAAATGTGCCGGCGTATGTAAAGCGCGTGAAAGAAGGGCACGGCAAGCTGATGGGCTTTGGCCATCGCGTCTACAAGAATTACGATCCGCGGGCCAAGATCATCAAGTGGACGGCGCAACAGGTGTTCGAGGTTACGGGGCGCAATCCCAAGCTGGAGATTGCGCTGGAACTAGAGCGCATCGCGCTCGAAGACGACTACTTCATCAAGCGCAAGCTGTATCCCAACGTCGATTTTTATTCCGGGATCATTTACCAGGCCGTCGGTTTCAAGCCGGAGATGTTCACCGTACTGTTTGCGATCCCGCGCACCGTGGGATGGCTGGCGCAGTGGCAAGAACTGATCACCGATCCCGAGCAGAAGATTGCGCGCCCCCGCCAGGTCTACGTGGGGCACGAGGTGCGCGAATTCGTCCCCATGGCGAAGCGCACGCCGCTCGTGCCGGCGGGGTAAAAACTCGCGCTCAAGTCGGGCTCATTGGCGACCGCCGCAACCCCCGGTGTCATCCCAAACGGGGCTGAAGGCCCGGTGAGGGACCGTACGATGCGAATGAAGTGGCATTACCGTTGGCGGGTGCGTCCGAGTGCTCGCAGCGGATGCGGTCCCGTTTGTAACACCAATGCTCCAATCCGCCGCCAGGTCCCTCACCGCCTTCGGCGCGTTCGGGATGACATCTGAGCCTGATTAAGTTTCGCCCGACAAGGGTTTACCGATTTCCCAGTGGTGGCCGAAGGGGTCGACGATTCGGCCTAGGCGCCAGCCATACTGGTTGCTGACGGGCCAAACTACCGTCCCTCCCGCTGCAACCGCCCGCGCGAACGCGGCGTCCGGATCTTCCACGATCATCACCATCCGCACGGTGCCGCCGCCGAGAGACTCGGGGCTGAAGTTGAGGTTTTCCGGAGACTCATCCGCGACCCAGAATTCGGCTGCCCCGACCGACAAACGGGCCACGACTGCTCCATCCGGGGCGTCGACGCGGTATAACTCGCCTACTCCGAACGCTGTCTTATAGAACTCGATTGCGCTGGCGCCTCTGCGAACGGAGAGCATGGGCGCGATGGAGGTTTTCGGATCACTCTGTGGCGGAGGGCTCATAGAAAGTCTCCATGGCATTGTAGGCAGGATCTGTTTGAGGTGCCAAGCGAGTCGACTCTGCCTGGCGGAAGTCAACTCCTCGGGTTGGTTCCGGGTGGTCCGTGGCAGGAACTCCCTTCGGGCCGCAAGGAGTGAATAGACGATGGGGGTCCTTCGACTTCGCCAATGCTTCGCTTCGCGAAGTATTGGCTTCGCTCAGGAGGACAACCCCGAGATCGTTAGCATTGCGAGATGCGGTCGGCGTTCGGTGAATCCCCCCGGAACCAAGACAATCAACAATCAGCGATGAGCAATCAGCAATTCCTGCTGCTTGCTCCGCGCTGGCGTGGTGAAATGAATTTCCCATGGCAAAGCGCGTGAGTGTCGACCGCTGGCTGTTTACCGTGACCATGCTGCTTGTGTTTGTGGGGCTGGTGATGGTGTTTTCGGCGTCGGCGGTGATGGCGCGGGAACGGTTCGGGTCGGAGTATGCCTTCCTGTCGAAGCAGTTGATGTGGGCGGCGGCGGGCCTCGCGGCTATGGTAGTAGCGATGCAGGTGGATTACCGCCGCTACCAGCATCCCGCGCTGGTATTTTCCCTGCTGGGACTGACCACACTATTGCTGATTTCCGTTTTCTTTCTCGACCGCTCGCACAATACGCATCGCTGGTTCCGGGTGGGCGCGCTTTCCTTCCAGCCTTCAGAGCTGGCCAAGCCGGTGCTGATTTTGTTTCTGGCATATTTTCTCGCCGGTCGCACCAAGGAGATGGACGACGCGCGCAACACTCTGCTGCCGGCGGCCGCGCCCGTGCTGGTGCTTCTGGGCTTGATCGTGTTGCAGCCCGATCTTGGCACAGCGATTGCCTGTGGCGGGATTGCGGCTTGCATTCTGTATGTAGCGGGGATGCGGCTGCGCTATTTCGCGTACGCCTTTGGGGCTTCGCTGGTGCCGCTTTATTTTCTGATTTTTCATGTCGCTTTCCGGCGTGACCGCATTCTGGCGTTCCTGAATCCTTATGCCGAGCGGCAGAAGGCCGGCTTCCACCTGATTCAGTCGCTGATCGCGGTGAGCACGGGCGGCATCACGGGTACAGGGCTGATGGAAGGGAAGCAGAAACTTTTTTATCTGCCGGAGCCGCACACCGATTTTATTTTTGCCGTGACCGCGGAGGAGTTGGGACTGGTCGGCGCGATGTTCGTGGTCACGTTGTTTGCCATTTTCTTGTGGCGCGGGATGCGCGCTTCCTGGCGCACGGAAGACGTTTTCGGACGATATTTGGCGATTGGAATCACCAGCATGGTGGTGCTGCAGGCATTCATCAACATCAGCGTGGTGCTGGGCATGCTGCCGACCAAGGGAATTCCGTTGCCGCTGGTATCGTACGGAGGATCGTCACTGTTTGTGACGCTGGCGTGCGTGGGCGTGCTGCTGAATATTACGAAGCAAGCGGAATAAAGGACTTGGAATTTGAAGCCTCGCTATCCTTTTGCGAGATGACCGCGCAGCCACTTCGCGAGCATCTCTTCGCTAAGTTTGCCGGCGGCGAGTGTCAGCATCATAGAGATGCAAACGGCGTCGTCGGCATCGAGCGTCCATCCATTGAGATTCAGAAACAATTCCATCACCACAAAGGCCGTGCGCTTGTTCCCGTCGAGAAAGGGATGGTTGCGGGAAAGGCCAAAGCCGTAAGCGGCGGCGAGCGACGCCGCGTCCGCATGCTCACCATAAGCTTCCACGTTACGGGGACGCGCCAAGACCGAAGCGAGCAGGCCTCCGTCTCGTATGCCGACCATGCCGCCATGTTCGGCCAGTTGCGCCTCATGGATGGCCAGCACAACGCTGTCCACGATCCAAATCCATTCCATGAATCTACTTAGCCAAGGCGCGCAGCACGTGGCGCCGCTTCTTCATAATGCGCTCGGCGGCCCGCATCTGCTTCTCGAAGGCTGGGTCGTAAGGAGTCAGGCGGTAGCCGTCAGGAGATTCGGTGAGGAACACAGCATCACCCTTTTCGACTTTCAGCCGCTCCGCGGCCTCCTTGGGCAGCACAAACCCGATCGAATTGCCGATTTGCATCAACTTAAGCGAAACCATGAGACCTCATTTTATACTAACAAATGTTAGTACGTTCAGTGAGCTCGGGTCAAGCCCTCATTTATAGTCACCTCATGCGCGCAATCCTGGCGGGCGGCGGGACGGGTGGGCACGTGATCCCGGCGCTGGCCATCGCCAACCAACTCAAGAAAAGTTATGGAGCGGAGGTGCTGTTCATGGGGACGGCGCGCGGAATCGAGAACCGTCTGGTGCCGGCGGCGGGATATCCGCTGCAACTGGTGCGGGTGGGCGCGCTGAAAAACGTGAGCCTGGTGACGCGGCTGAAGACGGCGTTTGACTTGCCGCGCGCGGTCTGGGATGCGGGGCGCATGCTGAACGAGTTCGCGCCTGACGTGGTGATTGGCGTCGGCGGATATGCTTCCGGCCCGGCAATGCTGGCGGCACTGGTGAAGCATATTCCCACGCTGGCGTTTGAGCCGAACGTGGTGCCGGGGTTTGCTAATCGCATGGTGGCGCGATTCGTTTCCGCGGCCGCGGTGCATTTTCAGGAGACGGCAAAATATTTTCGTCATGCGGAAGTCACAGGCGTGCCGGTGCGGCAGGCGTTCTTTGATATTGCGGCCAAGCGTGGCGGGACTCCGACGCTCCTGGTGTTTGGCGGAAGCCAGGGGGCGCACGCGATTAATGAGGCGATGATCCGCTGCCTGCCTGTATTGAAGCAAGAGGCGCCGGGGATTCATATCATCCACCAGACCGGCGAGCGTGACTATAATGACGCGCTGGCTGCGTACAAAGGTTTGGGCGGGTCGGCCGAGGTTTTCAAGTTCATCGAAGACATGCCGGCGGCGTTCGCGCGCGCGGACTTGGTGGTGTGCCGGTCGGGAGCGAGCACCGTGGCGGAGATTGCGGCGGCCGGGAAGCCCGCGGTGTTTGTGCCGTTCCCGCGGGCGGCCGACGATCATCAGCGGGTGAATGCCGAGGCGCTGGAGCGGGCCGGCGCCGCGGTGGTGGTGGAAGAGTCGAAGCTGGAGGGAGTCTGGCTGGCGGAAACGATTGCCGCGCTGCTGGGAGATCAGGCTCGGTTGCAAAAGATGAGCGCGGCGGCGCGGAGTTTGGCGCATCCCAACGCGGCCCGGGATATAGCGGCGCTGGCGGCGCGCGTGGCAGGGATCGAAGAGCGTTAGCCCCGGATCCGCACGGATTTCCACGAATAAATCGTTTTTGTTTGTTTCTATATTTAGAATTTATCCGTGTTTAGGTTTGTCCGTGTGAATCCGTGAAAATCTGTGGAAAAGAATTGTTGACTTAATGTTTGCCAAAATTCAGCAGATTCATTTCGTGGGCATCGGTGGCATCGGCATGAGCGGGATTGCCGAGGTGCTGCTGAATCTCGGCTACAAGGTTTCGGGGTCAGACCTGAAGAGTTCGGCGGTAACGCAGCGGCTGGCGGGGCTGGGGGCGATGGTGTTCGAGGGACATCGCGCGGAAAATGTTTCAGGTGCGGAAGTGGTAGTGACCAGTTCGGCAATTTCGGCGGAGAACCCCGAAGTGGCTGAAGCGCACAAGCTGCATGTTCCGGTGATTCAGCGGGCGGAAATGCTGGCCGAGCTGATGCGGCTGAAGTATGGCATCGCCATCGCCGGCATGCACGGCAAGACCACGACTACTTCGATGGTTGCGTCGGTGCTCGCGGCGGGCGGGCTCGACCCGACCGTGGTGGTGGGCGGCCGCGTGGACGCGATGGGATCGAACGCGCGGCTGGGTAAGTCGCAGTATCTAGTGGCCGAGGCGGATGAGAGTGACCGCAGCTTTCTTAAGTTGTCCCCAATACTCTCTGTCGTCACCAACATTGACCGCGAGCACATGGATTGCTATCGCAACATGCGCGACGTGAAGAAAACGTTTCTCGAGTTCATGGACCGCGTACCGTTTTACGGAATGATCGTGGCCTGCAACGACGATCCGATGCTGCGGCGGCTGTTGCCCGAGGTGCAGCGGCGGACGGTGACGTACGGCACGAAACGCGGATCGGATTTCTGGATCAAGCTGAGCGCGGGCGAGAAGAAAAGCGCAGCGAAAGACGAAACGACAGGCGGTGCGCAAGACGCCGCGAAAGAGGCAGCTGCGCCCGAGGCGCGTCCGCTGAGCCGGTTCCGCGTGAGCTATCGCAAGCAGGATCTCGGCGAGTTCACGCTGAATGTGCCGGGCGTGCATAACATTCTGAATGCGACGGCGGCGATTGCCGTGGGCGTGGGGCTCGATGTTGGCATCGAGGCGATCCGCGCGGCGCTTGACCAGTTCCGGGGAGTGGACCGGCGCTTCCAGTTGCGCGGGCGCGCGGCGGGGGTGAGCGTGATCGACGATTACGGCCACCATCCTACGGAGATCAAAGCCACGCTGGCAGCGGCGAAGACCTGCGGCTTCCGCAAGATTCATGTCGTGTTTCAACCGCATCGCTACACGCGCACTCGCGACCTGATGGAGGAATTCACCACGGCGTTCGGCGATGCGGATTCGCTGTTCGTGCTCGATATTTATGCGGCGAGCGAGAAGCCGATCGAGGGCATCACCGCAGAGGCGCTGGCGCGGACCATCGGCTCGCATGGCGACTCGACAGTTGACTCGACATCTAAGAGCAGTGGACTGAGCGTGCAATACGTGAGCTCCTTCGCGGATGCGGCAAGTGCCGCCGCCGCTGCTGCGCAGGAAGGCGACATGATCCTGACCCTGGGCGCAGGTAGCGTCTCGCAGCTGGGCCCGATGATTCTGGAAAAGCTGAAAGAGAGGGACGTCCGGAATTAGGAACCAGATTCCAGCCTTGCGCTTTCCCGTTTCACCGAATCTCTAACCGGGAGCAACGAGAAGTGCTAGAATCGCATATGAGCATGTGTATGCTCATGTGTAGCTTGGAGGATGGCAAATGAAGACGGCGCGTCTGCAAGTGCTGACCACCCCTTCGTTTCGGGACCGGCTTCGGAAAGAGGCGAAAAAAGCTGGCGTCAGCGTGGCGGAGTTGGTGCGCACGCGTTGCGAACGTGCATCTTCGGACGGCGTGTCCGCGAATGGCGAGTCCAGGGAAGAGGAAAAGGTAGTTGCCGAACTGGCCGCGCAACTTCGCAAAGAAGTGCGAAAAGCGCACTCGTCGTTGAGAAGCAGCCTGGCGGAAGCCAACGCAATGCTTGAGGAATTGAAACGGCAACGGGAACGCCGCAGGTCGGCGGAGCAGGCGTGAGCCTTCTCGCTCAAGCCGTCGAAGCGATCAGGGATGCGATGAGACTCGCCGACGATGTTCGCCGCGCCAGCGACACACTGAAAGATCTCACCGAGCAGATACGCGACCACGACCGCCGGATTACGCGCCTGGAGGCACAGTGGGAAACCGCGGCCCTGCTGTCGCGCAGGCGGTTGGAGTGAGAACGTCGTGGGTCCGGCGCCTTGTAGGTCGGAACCGGCAAATGAGTGAAACCGCCCGGCTTCCTCAATGATGTGCGACGAGCCGCACCACTACTCGGAGGAAATATGCGACCGCCATGTAGAGCAAGCAGTTAATGGCAACCGCCGTCGCTGTAATCATCATGCCCGGAATCGTGCCGCGCCAGCCGCCGACCAGCATGACGGAGGCTGGCCAGAACACATACATTAGGTCGGTCCTGCCGACGACGAGAGCACCCGCCACGCCGAACCAGAGCAGCGCCAGCACCGCGGTCGACACAAGCAACCCAACAATGCCGCCGACAATCAGGACCGCCGCGTAGTCACGGATTGATTGTCTCACCAGTTCGTCAGAAACGAGATGCAGCCGCTCTAACCATTTCGCGAGAAGCCAGGGGAACTAACCCGCCTCCGGTTCGTACCTTCCCTCGCTAACGGATTCCGTCGGAGTTCGTCTATCTTCCATACGGAGAGCAAGTCGATGAAAACACCGGCGTGGGCATGGCTGACGGCCGGAGTGATGGCGCTGGGGTTGAACGGGTTTTACCATGACGGCGGCGCGCCATGGGCGCACCGGATTGCGGAACGCGTCTCGGACCGGTCGGATTTCGTGGTTCAGCGGATTTCGGAGGGAACCGATCAACTCCTGGCTGAGGTTCGCACGGCTGCGGGGCGCGAGGAAACGGCGTCCTGCCGCTTGTCGACGGCTCTCGCGGAGTTCCAGACGAGGATAGCCCGGACCCAGACCGGATTTGCTCAGACCAGATTTACCCAGACCAAGATCGCTCAGCTTGACCGGATGACGGCCCGGGAAGAGGCTCAGGCGGCGCGGTTGGAAGCCCGCCAGGCTCAGGTCGCGGCGCAAGCCGAGGCAAGAGCTGACGCGCAGGTTGCGCGCCTGCGCTTCGCGCCGGCTGTGTTCGAGCGGATTGTGATTGACCCGGTGAAGATTCGAGTGGCTTGTCCGCGGGTGCGGGTGAATGTTCCGGTGGTGAGAATTCCCGTGGTGAATATTCCGCGGCTGCCTGTGATCAGAATTCCGGCTCCGGTGATTTCTGCGACCGACTCGGATATGGATCCGATTTAAGCTTCGCGTCTGGTTCGTTCTCTGGAATGCACTCTGGGAATACGTTCCAGGAATACGTCCTCCTGTCTCCTAGGAAAGGGCACGGAAAAACAGCCGTGCCCATTTTTATTGCGCAAGGCTGAATGGGACTGGACGCAGCTGGGGATGGTTTGCGGCCGGGCTTCGCCCCGGCCGGACAGCCGAGAGCCTGTCCTGAGCGAAGTCGAAGGGCGGCTGTCTCCACATGCTGTTGTGATTCTCAGTCCCCTTCTCACTCAGAGATTTCGTCGATGATGGCCCCTCTGGTGCCCATCTGTGCAAACGAACCAACATTTTGTCTATCTCAAATCGCAAAATGAAGTTATAGTTTGAAGGCTCAGCGATTTCCACGACAACTGACCTGAACTGATGGCGCGAAAAAGCGGTTCCACCATCGTGCAGGAAGAGTCGTACCCACACGGCGTCGAACATTCACGCGTCGAGCCTCCACGCATCGAATCTGCGCGCAACATTAACAATAACGACAACGATCTGGACGATGCGCGGCTCGTGGACCTGGATGTGGACGAGGAATCTCCATTCCTGCGCGGGCAAAAGCGGGTCCCGGCCCGGCGGAGTACTCTCCCAAGAAAAACCGTGAACTGGCTGCTGTGGGTGTCTCTGGCCGCGGCCGCGTTGTGCGCCGCCGGGATAGCCGCGGCTGCGCTCTACGAATACGGGGAGCATTCCTGGCGCTTCCGCGTGCAGTCGAGCGACAACATCGAAGTCACCGGCACGCAGAATGTGACGAAAGCGCAAATCATGGAAGTGATGGGCGGCGACATTGGGCGCAACATTTTTTTCATTCCGCTGGCGCAGCAGAAGGCTCAGTTGGAGCAAATTCCCTGGGTCGAGTCGGCCAGCGTGATGCGGTTTGTGCCCAACCGCCTCAAGGTGGAAATTGTCGAACGCACGCCCGTAGCGTTCGCGCGCGTGGGGCCGCACATCGCGCTGATCGACGCCGGCGGAACGCTGATGGAGCTGCCGCCGAAGCGCAAATATTCGTTCCCCGTGATTCTGGGGATGAATCCGGGAGAGCCGCTTTCGACGCGAGCACCGCGCATGAAGGTTTACATGGATTTAGTTCGCGACCTGGATTCCGGGGGCGCGCATTATTCGCAGGATCTGAGCGAAGTGAATCTGATCGACCTGGAAGATGTGAAGGTGCGGGTGAATGATCCGGCCGGGGACGTGCTGGTGCATCTGGGGTCGTCTGATTACTTGCAGCGCTACAAAACTTATGCCAGCCACGTGCAGGAGTGGAGGCAGCAGTTCCGCGATCTGGAGTCGGTGGATCTGCGCTACGACAACCAGATTGTGGTGAATCCGGATATTCCGAAACCGGCGAGGGCGGCGGCAGTGACTTCCGCGGTCGTGAGGAGGCCTGCACCCGCGGTGAAGCCGGCTGCCCTGGTGACGAAGATGCCGGCGCGCGTGGGTCCGCATGACAAGCCTGTGCCTAAGCCGGTGTTTGAAATGACGGAGAAGGAAATTAATTCCAACACGGCCGTTGCGAAACCGGGGGTGAAGAAACCGGCAGCAAAGGCCAAGGGCAATGCCACTGCTAAGAAGCCGACGGCGAAGAACAAAGCTGCCGCAGTTCCGAAGAAGGCCGCTGGGGCTGGCAAGCCCGCGAATCCTGCGGCGCGGAAAACAAGTCCGGCTGTGAGTAGGAATCAAACTCCGAATCACGGTCAAGGTGAAACCACGGCAGCTGCGAGGAAAGCGGGGGCCGCGAAATCGCTGCATGCGGGTATGACGCCGCTGGCAGCCAACCGTGGCGGGCGGAAGCCGAGTCCGGCGATCGCGAAGCAGCAAGAGAGTCAGGCTCCAAATTAAACGCAGTTGGATCAGACGCATTTCAACTTAATGAAGATCGGGAATTCATAAAAGCATGGCGAACCAGCAGGGAAGTTTTCTTACCGCAATCGATGTGGGCAGCGCCAAAACGTGCGCGCTGATGGCGGAGGTCACCGAGACCGGACTGCGCTACCGCGGACACGGCGTGGCCGAGTCGCGGGGATCGCGCAAGGGCGTGATCGTCGAACTCGACAAAGCAGTGGCGGCGATTCAGAAGGCGGTGGAAGCGGCCGAGGATACCGCTGGAGCGCCCGTGGAGCACGCGATCGTCGGCATCGGCGGAGCCCACGTGCGCGGCGTGAACAGCCACGGCGGCATCAGCCTGGGCACGCGTCCGCGGGAAATTGGGCGCGATGAAATCAAGCAGGCGGTCGACCGGGCGCGCGCGATTCCATTGCCCGCCGATCGCGAGATTCTGCATCTGCTGCCGCAGGAATTTATTTTGGATGAGCAGGCGGGCGTGCACGATCCGCTAGGCATGATGGCGGCGCGCCTCGAAGTGCGCGTTCACATGGTCACGGCCGCGACCAGCGCTACGCAAAACGTAATCACCGCGGTCAACAAAGCCGGCGTGCACGTCGATGACACCGTGTATGAGCCGCTGGCGGCAGCCGATTCCGTGTTGCGTGCCGACGAACGCGAACTGGGAGTTTGCCTGGCCGATATCGGCGCTGGATCGACCGAGATGATTGTTTTCCACCAGGGCGCGGTGGCTTTTGCGGGTGTGGTTCCAATCGGCGGTGACCACTTCACCAGTGATTTATCCGTTGGCCTGTGCACGCCGCTGGCGGAAGCAGAAAAAATCAAGAAAGCGTACGGCAACGCAATCGTCACGCTGATTCCCGAAGGCAACGAAGTGGAAGTGCCGTCGGTGGGCGACCGGCCTTCGCGTTTGCTGCGGCAGCGGCTGGTGGCCGAAATTCTAGAGCCGCGGGCTCGAGAATTGTTCGAGATGATGCGTGAGAGCCTGCGCCACAGCGGTATGTTCGACGTCTGCATTGCCGGAATTGTGCTGAGCGGCGGAGCCTCGCGACTGCCCGGCATTTTCGATGTGGCGGAGTCCGTGTTGCGGCGGGCCGTGCGCCTTTCCTGGCCCATGCCGCTGGCGAAAATGCCAGCCACGCTGGCCGAGCCAGAGTTTGCCACGGTGTTGGGTATGGTGAATTACGGACAACGCGCAAGAGTCGCGCGCGGTTTGCAGGAAGACCGCTGGGGAACGAGATTAAAAGCGTTGTTGGTAGGCAAAGGGGCGTGAAGCAGGGATCAGGGGCCAGAGCTTAGGGAGCAGGGTTTAGTGACGAGGAGGCAGGGTCAGTAGAAGCGCGAGAGATTTTTCTAATCCCTAACCTCTGAACCCTTTCTCAAGCAGGGCATCGCGGCAAGAAGCAGCAGAAATTTATCCAGGTGGACAAAATGAAAACCGATTCGAGCATTCGCATTAGCTTTAACGAAGAAGCCCGCAACGACGCCAAGATCAAAGTGATCGGAGTGGGCGGCGGGGGCGGCAACGCGGTCAACCGCATGATCGACGCCGGCGTCGACGGCATCGAGTTCATCACCGCGAACACCGATCTGCAGGCGCTACGCATGTCGCATGCGCCGGTAAAGCTGCAACTGGGCGTGAAGCTCACCAACGGGCTGGGTGCGGGCGCGAATCCGGAAGTCGGCCGCAAAGCCGCGCTCGAGGATTCCGACAAGATCATCGAAGCGCTCGAAGGCGCGGACATGGTCTTCGTCACCACCGGCCTTGGCGGCGGCACGGGAACTGGAGCGGCGCCGATTATTGCGTCGCTGGCCGTCGAAATGGGAGCGCTGACGGTCGCGGTCGTCACCAAGCCGTTTTCGTTCGAGGGCAAACGGCGCATGGCGCAGGCCGAACGCGGCATCGCCGAGCTGATGGAATCGGTGGACACGACCATCGTGATCCCCAACGAAAAGCTGCTGGCAGTCGCGGAGAATGCCGGATTCTTCGAGTCTTTCCGCATCGCCGACGATATTCTTCGCCAGGGCGTGCAGGGAATTTCCGACATCATCACAATCCCCGGCATCATCAACCGCGACTTCGCCGACGTGAAGACCATCATGGCCGGCATGGGTTATGCCGTGATGGGCACGGCCACGGCCAGCGGCCCGAATCGCACCATGGAAGCCGCACAGCGCGCCATCGCCTCACCGTTGCTCGAGGCGGGCGCCATCGACGGCGCACGCGGCATTCTGATCAACATCACCGGCTCGGCTTCGCTCAAGCTCGCGGAAGTGCAGCAGGCCTGCACCATCATCCAAAGCGCCGCACATGAAGACGCGAACATTATTTTCGGCGCAGTGATGGACGAGAAGATGAAAGACGCGGTGAAGATCACGGTGATTGCCACCGGCTTCCGCACAGCGCCAACGCGGCACCGTCAGCAGGAAGCGCGGACTTCATTTGCAGCCAGGAACGACGACGCCATGGATTTTCCTTCGCGCGCGCCCGCGGATAATCCCACGCCCGGGCACATTATGTCGAGCGCGGATGAAGCGCGCTCCGAAGTTTCCGCCGGGACTTCTGACGGTTCGTTGGAGGACCGTTCTTTCGACGAATCGTTCGCATCCGGCGCCGGTAGCAGCGGGCTGGCCTATAGTTCGCACGCCAGCCAACCCATTCCGGTGGATCCGATGCAGGGAAGTGTGGCGAATTTTGAGCGCACAAACTTTGAGCACTCGAACTTCGAGCGCACTAACTTTGAAAAGGACGATCTCGACGTTCCGGCCTTCCTGCGCAAGCGCAGCGACGTGATGTAGGCAGCAACGATCGTTCGGCGCGGTCGCGCCAAACAGATGCAGGCTAGCGGGGGCCTTTGCTGACCAGTAGCCGCTGACCAACGAGCCAATGCCCTCCGGATGGGAAAAGATTTTCCTTCGGGGGGGGTATCGTGCCAGTAACCAGTAACCGGTTACTGAAGGTGATGGAACGCAAGTAATCGGCGTGCATGTTATTGTCACAGAATGGTTTAAGTCGAAACTAATGTTTTCGCCGATCTAAACTTTATTATTGCCTGAAATGGACTAAGTCTCGTATTATCTGAAAATTGGGCAAATATTAAGTCCAATTGGCGAAGTTACGTCCGGCTGGCACCGTGCGTGCATCGAAGTATCCAGAACTTCTGAAGTGGGGAAAAGGGACAGATGTCAAAGCGGAGAATGCGCTTTTTTCGTGGGATTTTTGCCTTTCTGATCTGGCTGCCGCTGAGCGTTGCGAGTTGGGCCGCGCACGTCAATACGCCCGCAACCAGCACGGCGAAATCCAAGACGCAGAAGATCAATGAAACGCAGCGGACCAGACATCGCCTGCATCACCTGGCGAGGGCCCGCGCGACGACCCCGGCGAGCGCGCGTGTTTCCAGTGCGCGTCTGTCCAGTTCGCATATCTCCAGTTCGCATCTGTCCAGTGCGAATCTGTCTGCGACTGCGACTCACCGCCGCCGCTACCAGGAACGTTTCCACATGAGTTCGTTCGCCGACGATATTACCGAAGGCGACGTCGTTGCCGGCGAAGATAGCGTGGTTCGGCAGGCTGCGCTCGACGCGCTGGGCAACATGAACGGCACGGTAGTGGCGATCGAACCCACCAGCGGCCGCGTGCTGGCCATGGTGAACCAGAAGCTCGCGCTTTCGAGCGGTGCGCAACCTTGCTCCACGATCAAACTTTCAGTCGCGCTTGCGGCGCTGAACGAAGGGCTGATTTCGAAAGATACCGAGGTCGCACTCGGGGGCCGCAGCCGCCTCAACCTTACCGAGGCTCTGGCGCACTCGAACAACGCCTATTTCGAGACTCTGGGACGCAAGCTGGGCTTTGAGAAAGTCGCTTATTACGCGCATCAATACGGGCTCGGTGAGTTAGCTGGCTACGATATTCCCGGCGAGCAACTGGGCAGCTATCCCGACGAGGTTCTTCCCGATAAACTCGGCGGCGTCGGCAAAATGTGTTCCTATGGCGAGGGCGTTTCCATGACGCCGTTGCAGTTGGGTGCGATGGTTTCGGCGATCGCCAACGGCGGAACGCTTTACTACCTGCAGCATCCAACTTCTCCGGATGAGGTGGCGAACTTCCAGCCGCGGATCAAGCGCACGCTCGATATTGCCCCGCTGATTCCCGAAATTTCCGATGGCATGGCCGGCGCGGTGCAATACGGCACGGCCCGCAGCCTGCGCCTCAACTTCAACGAAGAGGAAATCCTGGGCAAGACCGGAACCTGCTCCCATGCCGGCACGCGTTTTGGCTGGTTCGCTTCCTATGCCAACACCAGCGTGGGACGCATCGTGGTTGTGATCTTCCTGCAAGGCGGCCGTCCGACTTTCGGCCCCAAGGCCGCAGAGATTGCCGGACGCATGTACCGCAATCTTTATGACCACAACTTCTTCATCGCCGGACCAAGCCAGCCGGGCGACACGGCTACGATTCGTCCCGTGAGTAACACTCCGTAGCGCGCAACCCGTAGCAGACAACGCAATTCCGATATGCAAGGGGCCTCTCGAAAGAGAGGCCTTTTCTGTCCTTTGCGGCCTCCGCGGCCCTTCTTCGCGATCTCCGCGGCGAAAGGCTCTTCTGCGCGTAGAAAACGCTCTTAACCGCTAAGGACGCGAAGAAAAGCCGCGAAGATCGCAAAGAAAGGCAGGATCACTGTTTCTTAAGAATTTCTAATGCTGAACCCCCCGCGTATCGCTGCCGATAGAAACACTGAGGAGGGCCGCGTGCGCGTTCCTGTACAGATACTGACAGGCAGTTACGACTACCGGCTGGTGACACTTTCTGTCGCTTTCGCCGTGCTCGCCGCCTATGCCGCGCTTGGTCTTGCGGGCAGAGTCAAGGCCTCAGCCGGGTGGGCGCGGGTGCTCTGGTTGAGTGGCGGCGCCATCGCGATGGGCTTGGGCATCTGGACCATGCATTACATCGGGATGCTGGCCTTCACCCTGCCCGTGCCCATTCTCTATCACTATCCCACGGTCGGGCTGTCACTGCTGGTGGCGATGGCGGCGTCCGCGGTGGCGCTGTTTGCCGTCAGCCGCGAGCGCCTGGGAGTGGCGCAGGAAATCGCGGGCGCAGTCGTGATGGGCGTGGGGATCGCGGCCATGCATTACATCGGTATGGCGGCCATGCGACTGCCGGCCACCATGGAATACAGCTGGAGCGTGGTGGCACTTTCCGTAGGTCTCTCCGTCGGCATTTTGCTGGCGGCGCTGTTCCTCACTTTTCGCGTCCTGTCGGACCAACGTACGAGAGCGAGAAAAGTAATCTGCGCAATGGTCATGGGGAGCGCGATTCCGCTGATGCACTTCACCGGAATGTGGGCGGTGACGTTCCGCGTTTCCGCCGTCCCGCCAGATCTGACAAACGCGGTGGGCATTTCTTCGCTCGGAATTGCGGCGATCAGCGCCATGAGCTTTGCGGTTCTGGCAGGCGCGATTACCGCGGCATTCCTGGACCGCTTTCTGGCAGCGCAGCGCGCGGCAACGGAGGCTTCGCGAAAAGATGAATTGTATCTTCGCGCGGTTGCGGAGGCGCTTCCCGAGATGATCTGGACCGCTGACCCCGACGGCAGCGACGACTTCTTCAGCCGGAGATGGTCGGAGTACACAGGTCTGACCATGGAGCAAAGCCTGGGCAGCGGATGGACGGTAGCCATCCACGCGGACGACCTCGGTCCCTGCCTGGAGAAATGGAAGATCGCTCTGCGCAGCGGGGAACCCTATGATGTGGAATACCGTTTCCGCCGGGCCGCGGACGGCGTCTTCCGCTGGTTCCTGGGACGAGCCAATCCCATCCGCGACGCCAAGGGTGAAATCATCAAGTGGTTTGGCACCTGCATCGACATTGAAGACCAAAAACACAACCAGCAGATCCTCGAGGAGCAGATCAAAGAACGGACCGAGGAACTGGCCGACGCCAATACCCGGCTGCAGGAAGAAATGTGCCAGAGAGATGCGGCCCGCCGCGAGCTCGACCAGCAAAACGAGAGAATGCTGCGCGAGGTCACCGAACGTTCCCAACGGGCCACCATGCTGGCGAAGATGGGCGAACTGCTGCAGAGCTGCGTCAGCAAGGAGGAAGTGTTTGCCGCCGCGCTCGGTTTCGCGCCCAAGATTTTTTCCGTCAGCCGCGGTGCGCTAGCGCTCTTGAATCCGGCGCGCGACCTGGCGGAGGTGATTGGCTGGTGGAAGGAGTGCCAGCTTCCTTACCCTTCGTTTGAGCCAATCTCCTGCTGGGCGCTCAGGACCGGACATCCGCACCTGGTCATAGCTGGCGACTCCACTGCGCCTTGCGGACACGCCGAAGGAGTGAAGAACACCTACTTGTGCGTCCCCATTCTGGCCCAAGGCGAACCCCTGGGCATTGTGCATTTCCAGGCGACGGACGAATCGCCTACCCTCGCCGATTCAGAGCTTTCGTTCAAGACCACGTTCGCCGGGCAAGTTGGCCTTTCCATTGCCAACATCCGGCTGCGCGAGGCGCTGCGGTCGCAATCCGTCAAGGATCCTCTGACCGGTCTCTACAACCGGCGCTACCTGGAAGAAACGCTGGAGCGCGAGATCCGGCGTGCGGCGCGTGCCGAGCAGGCTCTGGGAATTCTGATGCTCGATCTGGACCATTTCAAGAAATTCAACGACACCTATGGCCATGACGCGGGCGACACCGTCCTGCGCGAAGCGGGCGCGTTTCTCACTAAGAGCATTCGCGTGGAAGACACAGTTTGCCGCTTCGGAGGGGAAGAGTTCGTGATTGTCTTGCCCACCGCCAATGCCGAAGCCTCACGCTCGCGCGCGGAGCGCATAAGGTCGAAGTTGCGGGAACTGACGGTTCTGCACCAGGGACTCTCCATGGGCAGAATCACGGTTTCCATCGGAGTGGCAGAGTTGCCGGCGAACGGCACTTCCGCGGCAGAATTGCTCGCAGCCGCGGATGCTGCACTCTACCGCGCCAAACGCGCCGGCCGAGACCAGGTTGTGGTTGCGGAAGCGCTAGCCACCGCAGAAATGGCCGCCGCGGCGGTCTCCGGAGAAGCGGTCAAGCCCTAGCCTTTGTCGCAGCACCTGTCGCACTCCACAAACACCAACGCCCAGCCTGTAGGCTGGGCGCCCGCGTAAAACTCCGGACAGTTTCGGGTGCCTTTAGCTGCGTTGCCCCCGGCCCTTGCTCTCGTCGCTGGCAATTACGCCGTCCTTGATGTGGATGACCCGGTGGGCATACTCAGCGATATCGCCTTCATGGGTGACCAGGATGATGGTGTTGCCTTCCGCCTGCAACCGGTCAAACAACGCCATGATTTCAATGCCGGTCTGCGAATCCAGGTTGCCCGTGGGTTCGTCGGCCAAAATGATGGAGGGCTTGTTCACCAGCGCCCGCGCAATGGCCACGCGCTGCCGTTGCCCGCCGGAAAGCTCGTTAGGCTTGTGGCTCATGCGGGCTTCCATGCCCACCGCGGCCAGAGAAGCCTTGGCGCGTTCGATGCGCTCGTCCGTGGGAATGCCGGCATAGATCAGGGGCAGCTCCACGTTGTGCAGGGCGGTGGCGCGAGCTAGCAAATTGAACGTTTGAAAGACGAATCCGATCTCTTTGTTGCGGATGCGGGCCAGTTCGTCGTCGTCCAGTTCGCTCACCAACTGGCTGTTCAGCCAGTACTTGCCTTTGCTGGGCGTGTCCAGGCAGCCGATCAGGTTCATCAGCGTCGATTTGCCGGACCCCGAGGGCCCCATGATGGCCACGTATTCGTTGCGCTGGATGCGCAGATTCACGCCCTGCAGCGCGTGCACTTGTTGCTCTGAGCCCATGTCATAGGTCTTCCAAAGGTCCTCGGCGGCGATCATGCAGGATTCCGGCGGCGCCAGAACTGCGGAGGTCGGCATATTGATTACTTCGGCGGTTGCCATTTGTTTCTCCTGGTGTTCCTTAACGTCGTCCGATGCCACTGACTTCTCCGATCGTTTGGTGTTTAAGTCTTGGCGTTAAGTCTTGGCCCTGATTGACTGCCGTAAATGACTTCGAGTTCGGATCCCGTTTGAACTGCTTCCAATTACAATTGCTTCAGCTTCTTGATGTGCCGGGCTCACTCGGTCCGGGCTGCCTAACCTAAATATCGGCTTTCCCTTTGGACGCGCCAGCCCGCCGAACGTTATAACGTAACGTTGTAACGCTAGGATGTTTCGTCCTCGTCCTTCTTTGGTGCTGAGTTGTCGATCTTCACGCTGCTTCCCGGCCGCAGCGTGCGCAACACTTTGTAACTGCCGGTGATCACTTCGTCGCTTTCTTTCAAGCCGTCGAGCACTTCAATGTCCGTGGTCCCTGTAATTCCCGTTGTTACCGGCACAAACTCAGCCTTGCGATTGCGGATTACGAACACACCCTGAATCTCAGCATCCTTCTTGAGACCTTTGGATGCCGTTTCCGCGGGGGACGGCGCCGCGGCATGCACCGAGCCTGGACCGGAATTCTGTTTCTCCAACTGCTCTTTCGTTCGCATCGTCAGTGCCTGAATGGGAATCGCCAGGGCCGAACTGCGCGATGCGGTGGTGATCTTCGCGGTCGTCGAAAGTCCCGGCCGTAGATCGGGCGGCGGATCACTCAAGGTCACAACCACTTTGAAATCTTTGGCTTCCTCACTGGAACTAGTCGACTGTGACGTGGATACGCCGCTGGAGCGGACGATAGCATTGTCCCCGATTTCGGAGACCGTCCCGTGGAATGTCTTCCTCGGGATTGCATCAATGGTGACCTCGGCGGGCTGGCCGATCTGCACGTTCACAATGTCGGTTTCATCTACATTCACTTCCGCGGTGATGATGCCCATGGCCGCGATCGTCATCAAAGTGCTGCCTTGCGCGTTCTGTATGCCCACCACCACCGTCTCGCCTTCGCGCACCGGCAAATTGCTGATGACGCCGTCGAATGGCGCAAGGTAAGTGGTTTTCTGCAGAAGGTCGGTGTAGTGCGTCAGCGTGGCTCGCGCCTGCGCCACGTGCTCCGTGGCGGAATCGTTCTGCGCCTTGGCTTGCGCAACTTTTGCTTGTGCCTGCACCAATCCCGCATCGGCCGTAGCCCACGCATTCTTGCGGCTGTCGAAATCGGACTTCGCAATCAGGCCGTCTTTGAAAAGGCTTTGCGCGCGCTGCCAATCCAGCTTGTTGCGGTCGTAATCGGCCTGGGCACGGACCAAATCGGCCTGGGAAGTCCTGAGGCCCGCATCCGCCGCAATCGCATCCGTTTCCGCGGCCTGCAGCGACGCTTCATTCGCGCTCACGTCCGCCGTGGACTGCACGTTCTCCAGTTGCGCCAGCAATTGACCCTTCTTCACGTGATCGCCTTCCTTCACGTACAGGTGGGTAATTTTTCCAAAAGCGTTCGCGCCGATATTGACGTACGTTTTGGGCTTGATTTCGCCCGAAGCGCTGACCACCGTCGCCAGATCTTCACGCTGCACCTTGCCGGTTTGCACCGTCACAACATTCTTGGCACTCTGGTGCACCGTGAAGCTCACGATAGCTACCAGTAGAAGGGCTGCGCCTGCTCCAATTGCAATTTTTTTCCAAGGTTTCATATTGCCGTCACAGTCCGGAGGATTCCAGGTTGAGGCCCAGGTTCCATGTCCGGGTTTCATGCACACGAAGCCGTCGGGCAAGGAACGCGCTACGGCCTCAGCCGGTGAGAGTAACGGACACACATCCTGTAATACGATCCCAGTAGCGGGAAAGTTCCCAACCAGGAAGTCCAACCAGGAAGTCCAATCAGGAAGCCCAACCAGGAAGAACGAGTGGCCGTACCCCACGACGCGAATCGGAAGCCCGTATGCCCTACCCAGATCTAAGTCAAGTTAATTATAACTTGTCGCCCGGCCGGGCCAAAGTTCAAGATTCGGCGGCGGTGGGCAACTCCGAGCTTGCCGGGGCGCTTCTAATGAAGTGGGGGATGGTCGATTCCATCCGTTCTCAGGACGCGAGTTAGCCTTGCTTTGACACAGATAACGGCCTAAAATAGAGCGGCAACAGTCGTCTAGCAGGAGTCCCTCTCATGTTCCGGGTTTGCGTGCGCCTATATCTTCTCGCTTCTTTTCTGGTACTTATGGGCATAGCTGTCCCCAGTGCCCTGGCCCAGGATCCAAATCCCCAACCTGCCGACAAAACAGCAGGAGACGCGGCTGCAACCGCTCCGGGCCAGACCGCGCAAGAGGCCGATCCTCTGAAAAAGCCGATCGACCCCAAGAAAAAGAAGCAGCAGGAAAAGGACTACAGGAAAGAAATCAAAGGGCCTTACAAGAAGTGGCTCGATGAGGACGTGGTCTGGATCATCACTGACGAAGAGAAGGCGGCTTTTAAGCAGTTGAGCAACGATGAAGAGCGAGATTCCTTCATCGAAGCTTTCTGGCAGCGTCGCGACCCCACTCCGGACACAGAAGAGAACGAATACAAGGAAGAGCACTACCAGCGAATTGCCTACGCCAACGAGCACTTTGCCGCCGGCATCCCGGGCTGGAAAACGGACCGGGGCCGGATTTACATCATGTACGGCAAAGCCGACGAGGTCGATTCGCATCCCTCCGGCGGAAGTTATGAACGGCCTATGGACGAGGGTGGTGGCGAAACCTCCACTTTCCCATTTGAGGACTGGCGTTACCGTTACCTGGAAGGGATCGGGCAGGAGGTCATCATCGAGTTCGTCGACACTTGTATGTGCGGCGAATATCACATGACGATGGATCGCTCCGAGAAAGATGCCCTGCTGTACACGCCCAACGCAGGACTGACCATGTACGAGCAAATGGGCATGGCCAACAAGACACAGCGATTCTCCGGTGGCGGTCTGGAAAGGCTGGGCCTGGGCCCGGATAGCGCCAGCCAGAATGCCAAAGAATTCGACCGGCTCGAGCAATTTGCCAAGCTGCAGGCGCCCCCACCGGTCAAGTACAAAGATCTGGAAGAAATCGTCAACAGCAAAATCGTCCTGAACCCGATGCCTTTCGACGTGCGGACTGATTTTGTGAAGGTGACCAGCGATACAGTGCTGGTGCCGGTGATGATCCAGCTGAAAAACCGCGACATCACGTTCGTCAACAAAGACGGCGTCCAGCGCGGCACAGTGAATATTTTTGCCCGCTTCACGACGCTGACGGGCAAGGTTGTGCAGACGTTTGAAGATCCGGTGCAAGTGGACGTGCCGGAAGAGTTGCTTCCGCGCACTGCCGAGAACTCGTCGGTGTACTGGAAGGCGATTCCCTTGCGGCCCGGACGCTACAAGCTAGAGATCGCCGTGAAGGACGTGAATGGCGACCGCAGAGGGGTATGGAGCCGGGGGATTATCGTTCCCGACTATTCAAACGACGACAAGCTGGCGACTTCGAGCCTGATCGTGGCCGACGAAATGGAGCCGGTGCCCACTAAGAATATCGGCACGGGTTTCTTTGTGATCGGCACGACGAAGGTACGGCCGCGGGTTGCCTCTGCCGACGGCAAACCGGCCTTGTTCAAGAAAGGCTCCGACCCCAAGTTGAATTTCTGGATGCAGGTCTACAATCTGGGAATTGACCAGAAAACTCATAAGCCCTCGGCCACCTTCGAATATGACATTATCAACACGGTAACGAACAAGCCGGTGATCCAGAAGGTGGAGTCTACGGAGTCGATGGGCAACGTCGGCGAACAGGTAACGCTGCAGAAATCGATTGTCGTGGCCAATCTGCAGCCTGGCACATACAAGATCGATATCAAAGTGAACGATAACATCTCCAAGCAGACCATTGATCCGTCGGCGCTATTTGCGGTAGAGTAACGGCCTGCTTGATTCCCCCGGGGGTGGGTAGGGCTTGCGATACAAGCTCGGAACTTGGGTAGTGGTCCTCGGATTGGCGCTTCCCGTGTGTGCCAGTGAGCAGCCGGGCGCGATCTCAGGATACGTTCGCAATGCCTCGGGTGCCCCGCAGATGGGGGCGGTGGTGGAGATCCTTGGTTCCGAGATTGGTTCGGAGATCGGATCGGCCTCCCGCTCGCTTACTACCTTCACGGACGGCCTGGGTTTCTACTCCGCTGCGGGATTGCTCCCCGGCGTTTATTCCGTAAAAGTTTCGGCTCCATCGTTCCTGCCGACCGTGCTGGAACGGATCGGGCTGGTTCCGGGCGCTCACCTCAAGGTAAACGTCACCCTGAACACGCTTCTGGGCGCGCTGGATGTCGGGCGGATTCGAGCGGTTCCGGACGACGACGATTGGAAATGGACGCTTCGTTCGGTGGCCAACCGTCCCATCCTGCGTGTGTTCGACGATCCGCAGCAGATCGCGGAAAAACAGAATCACGAGCTGAGCGGTTCGCTTTCCTTCCTGGCGGGTTCAACCAGCGATGGCTACGGCAGCGGATCGGACATGAACACCTGCTTTACCCTGGAGCGCTCGATTTTCTCCACGGGCCGCGTGGGTGTGAGCGGGAACGTCGGCTACGGTGACGGTTCGCCCGACGCAGTGTTCCGCACGATGTATTCTCGCGTTTTGCCGGATGGATCGGAACCTTCCGTGGCCCTGACTGTGCGCCGCTTCGCGCCTTCCGACCCCAACCTGCACAACGCCGCGCTGCAAGCCATGGCTCTGGCCATGGGCGACTCTTTTGCTGTCGGCGACGTGCTCGAACTGAAATTTGGCAGCGAGCTGCAGACCATTCAGTTTCTGGGCCGGGTCAGTGCGTTTCGTCCCTACGGTTCAGCCGACTTGCACCTCTCGCCCAATACGGTTCTGGAATATGCATACGCCACGTCGTTGCCCGATGCACGTAGTGAAAAGGGTTTTGATTCGGCTCCCGCGGATATGAGCGAATCGGATCCACGAGTCAGCCTGCAGAACTTCGCTTCTAAGATCGAGCGGGCTCATCATCAGGAGTTGAACGTTTCGCGCCGCATCGGCAACACCAAGGTGCAGCTTGCCGTGTTTTCCGATCGCGTCGCCGATACTGCTCTGACCGGCACGGGAGAAGTTACCGCCGCGGGCGGCTTCGTGTTGCCCGACGTGTATTCCGGCACCTTCAGCTACGAGGGCGGCACTCTCAACACGCCTGGCCTGCGGGCGGTGCTGCAGCATAAGTTCTCGAGAGACCTGACCGGTACGCTGGACTATGCCTGGGGCGGGACTCTCAATCTGGCACAGCCCGATGTGTCGCAGCCGGTTTCGTTGCAGGATGCGCAGCCCTGGATCACCACGGTTCGGCGCCACGCGTTGGCCGCCAAGTTCAACGGCACCCTGCCACGGCTTCACACCCGCTGGATTGCTTCCTACCGCTGGGTGAATGGGCAGGCTCTTACGCCTGTCGACATGTTTAATGCTTCGCCGGGACAAAGCGATCCTTACCTGAGCCTGTTCCTTCGTCAGCCGATTCCAAGCATGGGCTTTCTAACCGGCCACATGGAGGCGCTGATTGAAGTGCGCAACCTCCTGGCGCAGGGTTACGTGCCGGTCATGGGCCAGGACGGCCAGACGGTCTACCTGGTACAGGCCGCGCGCTCGATTCGCGGCGGACTCGCTTTCAATTTCTAGCGAGAACCCGCACGATCCCTCCTTAAAGCGCTCGAATCGTCGTCTAGACTCCTCGGCCGCTTGCCCTGTCTGACGTGCCCAACGCCATAATTCGATGGTGCCGGGTGGCCGGCCGTCCGGCAACCGGCCACAACCGGCCTATGTCTTTGGTCACTACGTCTGCCGTTTCGGCGGTGTTACCCTGCACTTGTTGATTCCCTCCCCGTAAGTCATCTGAACGTCAGTTCGAAATATCAGTACAAAGCATCCGTTCCGGAGATTCCAGATGCGTCCCGACCTGCTTGCTGCCTGCCCTGCCACGATCTGTCCCGACACGATCGAGCGTCAGACGCTCGAGCGTAAGACCGTATGGCCCAAGAACATGTTCGCCGTTTCGGCACTTGTTATGTTTCTGGCCGGCCCGCTTTCGGCACATCATTTGAAAAAGGGTGAGACCGCCACGCTGCCGGTTACGACGTCTTCTGCGCGGGCGCGATCCCTCTACGAAGAAGGTGTCGCGGACTACGAGAACCTGTACTTGGAGCGCTGCAACGAGGATTGGCGCGCCGCGGTAAAGGAAGATCCGAACCTCGCGGTGGCCTGGGCGTCGATCGCACTGAACAGCGGCAATCCGCAGGAAGTGAACGAGGCGCGTGCCAACGCCAAAGCACTGGTGCCTAAGCTGAGTCCGGGAGAGCAGTTGATGGTGGGCTGGGTCAGCAAGGTGCAGGAAGGCGACTACATCGAAGGCATCTCATTGATGAACGATTTGCTGGAGATGTATCCGCACGACAAGCACCTGCTCTATCTCGCCGGGAACTGGCTGATGGCCGAGGAGGGCAACGAGCAGGCGCAGAGGATCATGGAGAAGGCGCTGGCGCTCGATAAGAACTTTCCCGCGGCACTCAATGATCTGGCTTACATCTATGCCCGAAATCGGCAGTTTGACAAGGCGTTTGCGAACATGGATCGGTACGTCGCACTGCTGCCAAAGGAACCGAATCCGCAGGATTCTTACGGTGAGCTGCTCCGGATGGCGGGACGTTTCGAGCAGTCTCTGGAGCATTATCGCGCGGCCCTGAAGCTGGACCCGGACTTCGTGACTTCGCAGCTGGGGCTGGGAGACACCTACGCTCTGATGGGCAACCAGGAGCAGGCGCGGATTGAATACGAGCGCGCCATCCGCTACGCGCACAATGAGGCCGACCGTCTGACTTACAGCATGCAGAGCGCGATGACCTGGGTGCGCGACGGCAAGTTCAGCGAGGCCGACAAGACCTTCGTGGACATCGCGACGACGGCGCACGCCAAGGGCCAAGATTTGCAGGAGGCCCAAGCCTACCGGCACACGGCTGAGTACCAGGCGGACGATCATGTTGCCCTGAAGTACTTGAAGCTGGCTGAGGACGCGCTCGGGCACCGCGACATGCCGATATCGGACAAGAACGAAGAACTCTCCTACATCCTGCGTAATCGCGTGGTACGCGCGTCGCGGGCGGGCGATCAGGCGGTGGCCGAGAAGTGGCTGCAACAGTTGGAAGCCATGGCTACCGGCAGCCGCAACCGCGTGATCCTGTGCTCCTATAACGGCGCGTCCGGCACGCTCCTGATGGATCAGAAAAAGTACGAAGAAGCCATCGCTCATCTGGAAGACGACCAGGACAACCCTTTCACCATGGAACTGCTGGTGCAGGCCTACTACGAAACTGGGCTGACCGACAAGCTGCATGAGATCGAAGGGAAGCTCCGTGGTACAAATTTGCCTACGATGGAGCAGGCCCTGGTGGTTCCGGCGATGCGATCGAGCCGCCCCATTACTTAGCGGCTTCCTCCAAACAGGCTCATCGAGCGTCCAAGCCGAGAAACTCTCAGCAAATTCGCGGGTTTAGTGTAGATTTGGTGGGCACCTGCGAATCGCTATGATGCCTGAAGCTGAGCGCCGCTCCCGGAAAAGAATACCCACTAGCGTGGCTGCGCGGGTGCGAACCGCGCACGGGGTGGAACATTCGGCTCAAACCCGCGACGTTAGCAGCAACGGCGTCTTCCTCTACAGCAAGTCGAAGATGGAAACCGGCGCCGAGGTGGAGCTGGTGCTGATCCTTCCGCCCGAACTTACGGATGGCCAGAAATGCTGGGTATGCTGTCAGGCCACGATTGTGCGCGCCGAACAGGTCGGGAGCGAATTCGGAGTAGCAGCGAAGATAAAACGAATCGACATACTGCCCGAAGCCGCAATTTGAGGGTTGCCGTTGGTGCCTGATTCTGGAGCAGTCGAACCCCTCATTTCTGCATCTAAGTTCCCAAAGTTGAACCGGCCTCGGACCGAAATGTTCAGGCGTCACTCGCTGCGGGGTATATCTGTGAAAAAAAGCTTCCCATTGCATCGCCTTCGGTGCAATAATGGCGGCCCTAGAATTGCTCTGGCCAATCTCAGGTAACAGGCGGGCCCAAGTATGTGGATCGAAAAATTGGCCGGCGGCGTGGTGCGAGTGCAGACTCCCATCGGTCCCCGGTATGTGATGCCGTCGTTTTTTCAACGGATGCAACTGCTGTGGATGTTTCGCAATTTTCCAATTCTTCCGCACGCGGTGTTGAGCGGGCGTCAACAGCGCATGGTGGACCTGCTCTGTTCGGAGCAGCCCTTTGAGTCGATGGCGTATTCCGGTGACGGTATGGAAGAGGCGCCAGTGATCGGAACCGTGGAGCGGCGTCCGACGATGGGAACCGTGCCGTTACCGCCGCGGCGTCCGGTCGTGAACGAAGGCTCACGCGGCCTTCCCGCGGAAGTGCAGCAACAACCGTAGCGCCTGCCGCAGAACGAAAGTGCCGGCCGCGGATCGCACGCGCGTTTTCTCGCGGCCGCTTTCCGCGTGCTCGGCGATTCTGGTTTTACGCTGTGTCCCCGCCTGCAACACTCTGGCTTCGCCAGGCTGACATTTTCATGTCGCCGTTAGGGTGATAAAATCACGTTGCTTACAACACCTTCGGGCCGATCCGTTGGCTGCCACGGCGAGTGAATGTTATAATTTTTGTTTCGTCCTTCCTACAACATTCCCACCGTGGGCGCGTAGCTCAATTGGCAGAGCAACTGACTCTTAATCACCTCAGCATCAGCCACTTTTGTTATTTTTCAACGACTTAGCTGCTGTGACTTGCTGCCCTTTGACGCTGTTTTAGACGCTTCCAGTGACAGTTGAGTGATAGCTTTTGAGGAATTTTCGCCGTTAGAGCAACGGCGTCGAAGTCAGTTGCTCACTACTCTGCGCGAGTGTCGCCTGTGTACAACCAAGTGCCCTGTTCAGCAGATGGCTGCACATCCTTGATTGGAATAGGACGGTCACCTTCGGTGTCAGAGCCGTCTGAGTTCATCGGCCAAATCATTCCATCGTAAACGCTGTGAATCTTGACGCTGTGCCCCGCAGGAAAGATCACTACATCACCGCGCTTTGGCTTCTTCCGGTCTTCCACAATCGTGACTTTGGTTTGGTCCTTCGACGCGGCTGCCAGAGCGGCTTTATCGAGCAGTCCTTCAACTCCGTACGAAGAAGAATGGCTCGCCAGGTTTTGAAAAGATTCTTTCGTGAAATCGGCGGCCCGTATAGTGCGCCTTGTTTTCGGTTCCTTATCTTCTGCCATCACCGAGCCTCCTGCTTTTTATCTTTCCGGACACACAGAATCACGCCAGATATCCACAGCACCAGAGCTAGCGGCGAAGTCATCTGAGCCAAGAATTCAAAGGGTGATCCGTGAGAGTGAACGAGAGGCATCACGGTAGATAAGATGAGCAAAGCGATTCCCAGCTTTCTCATTTTCGACATGGTTCACTGCTTTCCATCTGCACAACCTTTGAGGTACGCGGCGCGCATGAGGCTTTTCACAGTAGCATGCACATCCCTCTGTTTCTGCGAAGGATGTTCTCTCCACAACTGGTCTTTGTAGTGAGCGTGGGTCTTTTCGTCAAGAGGAACCGAGATAAGTTTGCCATCGACTTTCAATTGCAAAACTCTCTTGTTGCTGCCGCTCAAGACCGTCACTTTGGTGTGGACACTGAACTGTGTGCTGCCCATTATCGGAGTCCTCCAGCGGTCACGATATACAGAGATGCTGAGCAGGCCAAGTTACCGTGGTGCTGGGATCAACTTCGGTTACCTTGCCCTTCTCAAGCGCGTGCCAGACACTTGTAAGTCAAGAATCAAGGAGGAGCATGAAACACTTTTGTTTGGCAGTTCTCGTTGTGTTCGTGGCGGCTTTTACGTTTGCCCAAGAATCACCTGTGCCCGTCGGCTCAAAGATTGCAATTGCCCCGATGGGTGGTTTTGACACATATCTTGCTGCTGCAATTCAGAAGGAAAAAGTTCCCGTGGTCCTGACGCTCGACAAAGAAAATGCCGACCTCGCGCTTGCTACGTCAGAGCAACTCAGCGACGGTTGGCTGTTTGGTGCGGCAAGTCAGGGAAGTGCTTCTTGGACGGCCAACGGTGGTTCGGCAAGTTCAACAGGTGCGGCCGCCGGAAAAAGTACCCGAACTGTCGAAGCTGGCATTATGCTGGTGAACCTGAAAACAAAACAGGTTGTGTGGGCTTACGAAGTCCACAAGTCTAAATATCAGCAGGCTGCTGCCGAGTCCTGCGCCAAGCACCTGAAGGATTTCGTCATCAAGGGAAAATAAGCACACTGAAGCCCTAGCTCACACAGCTAGGGGCTTTTCTTGCACTTCTCCGCTGAAGATGTGCTGCAAGTGCCATGCGAGGCAAAACCTACAATAGACGATGCGCTCTTGATAGCCGTGACATGCTTCGAATTCTCGATTGCCCTGTTCTGCGGCTTCACGATCGACAAACCAAGTAGGTTTGAGTTTGCTGGAGAGCGGTTTTCCAGTACAGGTAACATATGCAGAATTGATCTTGCACTGGCAGGGTTTATGCTTCCGCGATTTCTCTACCGTCAGCACAGCCGATTTGCCGAGCCAGTCCGCGTAATCAATCCACTGCCCTGCATAAATCACCTGCGGTGCTGATGGGATATCGCGTGGTCGAGCTTCTGATGCGCTCCAGCTCTGCCATTCACTTGAGCCGGACAAGTGCAAGCCGCGGACATACTCACGAGCTTCAGAAAATGAACGCCAGCGACTCGGCTTGGGAGACTCTGGAGCAGCAGTCTTTTTGGGTTGAGCGGAAGTGCTCTGCTTGTCATTCCCAGAGCTAGGGCGAGCGCCTACAGTTGCCGTTGGCGCAAATGGGTGCTGCTTGTCATCGTGATGCGTCGTAGCTGCCGGTTTCCCTTGCTGCTCTCGCCATCGTTTCTGAATTTCAGCGTTCCGCTCTGGGTGCCGTTCTCGGTAGCGCTGTTGCTTTTCTGCATCAGTCAGCGGAGGTCCTTCTCGATGTCTGATCCAATCGCCAAGAATCTGTTCGATAAACGACGCAACTTTTTGACTCGGACTATGCTGCGCTAGCCGCGCGTAAAGTTCACACCGGACGCTTATGTTTCGCTTCTTGGGCTGCTTGGCTTTGTAGGGCTCACTCCCAAACTCCTTTACAGCCAGAGCGCGAAGAGATTTGGACGACAGTTTTTCGCCAGCGTGTCTCGCTAAGAATTCGTATGCCCACTCAGGTGGAAATGGCATCAGTTCGCGGTACGCAGAATACTTGTACCCCGGCAGACGGTGCTCCGGCGCAAAACGCGCAGCTACGAACGAAGTCTTGTACAGAAAGAATTTGCTGAGTCCGGTTGCATCATGCGCAAGTTGCAATCCCTGCTCTTTGCCCCAGGTGCGCAACCCGAAGAGGCTGAAATCTGCCGTCCACAGTTCTGAGGCGTTGTCGAGCTTCCGGAGACCAGCGCCGAGCTTCTGATATTCAGCTTGTGAAGTGGACGGACCGATCTGCATCTCGGTCGGGCTGAAAAGCGCCCCAAGAGGAAGGTCGAGGCTACGAGGTGAGACGGTGAGAGCACTTACCATAGATATAGATACCGATCAATGTGTCTGAAGGTCTGTGACTACGATGTTTTATTTCGGTCGATATTTTATTTCGTCAGCAGTCTCCAAAAGTCGTAAGAGGCGGGCGCGATTCCGCAGCGTGTACACATTGCGCAGTACGTCTCATAAGCGTGTTCGTCTTTGGTCATGATGTTCTCCAATCTTCCCGCCAGCGCTGGAGCAGGTTCGCATCGACAGCGCCAACGAGAAACTTTTCAAACTTGAGGTCTACAGCCCATCGCCGCTCTTCGCGTAATCCTCTCGGATCCGATGGGCTTGTAGGGTTATCGGCAGCGTTCCTCCAACACGCTTCAGTACGTGTAGAATCCCGTCCGCTGCTTCGTTAAGGACGACGGGGATCACCAAACTCGTGTTGCTAATCTCTGGACCGGATTTCGGTGACGGTCCCCGCACCATGCCATCTCAATGATCGTCGGCTGGCATTACACCGGACCGTGCACTCTAGCGCCTGTTTCGAGAGCGCCAGCTCCGCACGTTGGAGGATTTACCCGGGAGGGGTAAAACTTTTTAGATAATCTTGATGCCGCTGAGTACTTTTGGCAGCACTTTTCCGTGGAGCACAAATGCGCGCTCATCATCCGTCAATGGTCTGCCGACGCGGGCTGATGCTTCGCGCAGCGCCGCAAGTTGTTCATTGGTGAGCGCACCACCCCGAATGAAATTCACCCATGAGTGTGCGCGGTCTGCTTCCGCTTTTTCTTGCCGCTGAGTTTCAGCACGTTGTTGGTCTCCGGTCTCGAACATTTTGTTTCTCTCCTTTTATCGACAGCGTGGATCCCCTTCGTACTGAAAACCCGCTGCATCACCTCTGCGTGTGGTGACTGGCTTCAATCCCAGAACGGCAGAGCGCTCTTCATCAGACAGAGCTGAGCCTTTTTTCTGAGCTGCTTCGCTGAGCAGTCGTAATTGTTCGCTAGAAAGTGGTTGCGGTGAAAACATTTCATCTCCTAGTGCTGCTTCAATTTCGTTACGGCTCAGTCTCATTGCTTTGGCGGCTTTGCCGCAGCATGCAACTCGCGGGCTTTAACTTCATCCTGAGTAGCAAGCACGGCAGTGAAAAATGCCACAGGCACGAGCGCCTGTTCAGTTTTCACACAGAGCGCTGATCCCTTGTCGCCGTTTGGAACAAGGGCAAGATTCTCCGGCTTCGTGCCGATTACAATTCCATTTTCAAGATCAAACGACGCTTTCATTTCTTCCTCCAAAGAGTTTTTAGATACCGGCATCTCGCTTCAGATTCTCCAACCGTGCGCGCCAGAGTTTTGCGTGAGGTCCGTTTGCATCTGCCAGCGCTTGAAATATGGCAGTTTGGAACCTTGCGCGCTGCTGAACCAATTCGGTGCGGAGCGCGATCACTGCTTGCGCTTGCTCGTCCGAACCAATGATAAGAACATCACCGCGCTCGCCTTTTTCACCTTGCAGACCAGTGATGCTGACACCATCTTTCCCCGGAGCGCCCGTCAAGCCCTGAATCCCCTGCTCCCCTTTTTCACCACGTTCCCCACGACTCCCTGTGTCACCGCGCCTGCCTTCTGCACCGCGAGGTCCCTGCACATTTGAGTCTTTGCCAGCAGGTCCGACGGGACCAATCACAGAAGCGCCGTCACGCCCAGGTGCCCCAGTTCGCCCGACGGTATCGCTGACGGCATTCAAGAGTTCAGAGCGCAGAGTGGTGCGAACAGAAGCCAGTTCAGCTTTCAATGACTGAATTTCTGCCTCTGCCCCTGCAAGCCTCTGATGGACAGTGAACTTGTTGTCTCTGCTATTCCCCATTACTTTGTCCTCTTCACATTCATCCACGCATCGTTAAGCAGCCGAATAAACATGACTTGGTAATCAAGCAGCTCATCGAGAAGTTCCATTGCTTTGTCGTCATTCTTGTTTGCGAAATGATCTGCCATTGCCGTAGCGTACTGGCGCTGCTTCTCCAACGCGATTTCAAGACTGGCGATCATTAAGAAATGTCCGCTAATTTTAGACTTGCAGCGCGAGCTGCACGACTGTCACCGCCGCGCGAGGCTTTGTCGTGCAAATCTGCGGCAGTATGCTGAGCTGCGCCCTTTTGCCATGTGTCCGATTTGCGCGCCAGCGCCCTATGAAACTCGGCACAGCGCTCGTGCTCGTCCTTGTCCCATTGGTCATCATCATCCCAATCAAAAGCGTCGTCGTCATCCCTGAGACTTTGAGTAGGGTCTGCGGTCTGTCCCTGCTCGTAACGAATCTGTTTTGTGATTTCTGCCATCCGAAGTGCATTCTGCGTGTCGAGCGAATAGCAGTTGCGCCGCCATCTTGCCAACTCTTCGAGCGACGCGCCGGGGACAGTAGCGAACACTGCGCGGATGTCTGCTTTCGTCATCCGTTTCGTTCGTGAGCCACGCGCCTCAAGTACTGGGGCGAGACCGCGAATCTTGGCGGCAAGAGCTTTCAGATTCTCGTGATACCTGCGTGCAACTGCGGGCTTTGTGTTGCGCGGGATGTCGAGGCAACAGTCGAGAGATTCTAATGCTCGTTGCTCTTCTGGACTAAATTTCAGTAATGCCATGTGATTTCTCCTTGCCCTGCCGTCCCCCTAAATATCCGAACTCTGTGACCCGCTACCGCTAGTACTTTTTGTACGGAGCATCTACTGAGGGCAAGTAGTTTTTCAGCGCCTCAGATTCGTTTCCCTCACGCGGCGATCCGACTATCGGATACAAATACGTTTTCGGGTCAACTGGGAGCGACTTTTGCGGCTGCGCATCCTTGAAATAAGCCGCTTCATCCCTACCGAGTGTCGTGGCTGGTTTGAAAAGTTTTCGGTACTGAGCAACCACGCTAGCGGGAACTTTCTCGGGGCCTGATGTACAGCCGCAAGAGTGCAAGAATGTGATCGCCTCAAGAGCTGCCGTCGGCGGAGCATCGTAAGCTAAGGTAGAGCACTGCTGTTGCGAGCACTTGCCAGAAATGAAGAACCGCTCACTGATTGCAGATTTAGCAACGGACCACTGGACAGTTGCCTGAACCGCTGGCGGCGTAAATGCTGTCGGGTTCTCACTGCACAAGCGCTCACGGAAATCTTTGTATGGAACGAATTCTGCTTCGCCGAGCGCGATCAGAGTCTTCCCGATAGTGTTTTCGACGTGTTCTTCACGTCCGTACTTTGTGCTGTGTGGATTGGTAAATCGGATCTTCATGACGTTTTCTTACCTCCAAGAATGGACTTACGAACAACTTGCTAGTTCATAATTACGGTCGTCCTGTGACAGCTCTTCAGCGCCAAGTGACTCCGGGGGACGGCGGAGCACCTGACCAAGAAACCTCACCATCACTTTCCATCGAATCTGTTTCGATAACAGCAGTTCCGTTGATGACATTGGAATTAGGATTCCGATAATTCAGTTCAACCAGCGGCAAGTCAGCCAGAGGCTTGTCGAGCGTGAGGCGCTTAGCGCCGTCTACTACTGTTGCGCCGCAGTCATACGTCACAAAACCGCCGGAGTATCCGAGAGTCTCTTTCCCAGAAACAGTGCGCACGCGGAAAAAGCCTTTCGGCAAGTCCTCGGGACTGAAGCTGTTGATGCTGATAATCCCCATCTTTGGGCGCGGTGGTGCTAAGTTGAGAAGCGTTTTCATAGTGTCGAGAAATGGCATAAATTACCTCCGTGTAAAGACGTTCTTCAACGTCTCACCTTTCGTTAAGAGTTTCGTACCGATGGATTCGCGCTCTCCCTGAGTCAATTCACCGATGCCATTCTTGGCGATCAGGTATCTGAGCACGCGCATTGCTTGCTCAGCAGCATCCGTCTTCTCGAACAGCCAGAAAAATGCTGGCTCGTTCTCACGGTGCAATTCGAAGCCTTCTGGCGGTCGGTCAAATTGTTGACCTCGGGCTTTTGCGCGACCGACGATGCCAACACTGCTACGGTCGGCTATGAATGAGCGCAGCCCAACTTGCCGTATGAATTCCGTCACGGCATTTTTGAGGATTTCCTCACGGCGATCTTCCGGCGGCGCATACTGGAACACGAGACCCGCTTTTATCCACTGATTCAGCAGCGGAGCAACAGCAAAGATGCCGCAGTCTTTATTCGTGAAGATCATTGGGACTATAGAGCGCCGCCCATAGTCTGAGCGCGTTGCTACCAGCACCAATGCCCAGTCTCCAGATTCTTGATGCTGAACGATTACGCTTTTCTGCATTGCTCTAGCGCTGTTGCCAACTCACCTCCGACCGCTCGTCACATTCTTGTATCGCTGCGGCGTGCGCGTGAATGAAGCCCGTCAGATCGACTGGACCCAGGTTGATCTGAAAGCGGGTCTCATCTGGTTGGAGGAAGAGCAAACAAAAGCAGATACGCCGCGCGTGATCCCCCTGCCGTCTATCCTTATTATGATGCTCAGTGAGGTGAAGCCGAAAACCGGAAAGGTCTTCTCGGATACGAATCTCCGTGTGGAGTGGGAGAAGGCGTGCGATGCTTGCAAACTCGGCACGAGAACGAAGATGGAACCAAAAGAAGAAGGCGGATTCGTATGGTATTCTTACAAAGGTCTCTTGGTGCATGACTTGCGCCGGAGCGCTGTGCGAAACTTGAGGAAGGCTGGCAACGACCAAACGGTCATCATGAAAATCAGCGGGCATGCTACGGCTGAAGTTTTCAGGCGCTACAACATTGTCGCGACGGATGACGTGACAGATGCAATGCGCAGACTGGACCTCTCTAGTGACACATCAGTGACAGTTACGGCAAAGCGCCCCAAGCGCTTGCCTGCAAGTCGTTCAAAA
>JBAUAN010000226.1:0-21182 GCA_049675725.1 Candidatus Sulfotelmatobacter sp.
TCAACTCCAGCGAGAAACGCCTGGCCCGCGTCCTGCTTTTGCTCGCTCATTTTGGCAAGGAAGGCATTCCGGAGACGGTTGTTCCGAAGATCAGTCAGGAGACGCTGGCCGAGATGGTTGGAACCACGCGTTCCCGTGTCAGCTTCTTTATGAACCGGTTCAGGAAGCTTGGCTTCATTCACTACGCTGGCGGTACAGAAGGCGCTCTGCAGGTCCACAGCTCTCTGCTGAATGTGGTTCTGCACGATTAGGACGCACTTGAGACCGCCTCAGACCGTTCCCCGGCGTCCGCCCAACAAGTTGATGACGATCATCACGAGCGCGACGACGAGCAGCAGGTGAATCAGGCCGCCGGCCACGTGCAGGCTGAAGCCCAGCAACCACAGAATCAGAAGTACAGCAACAATCGTCCAAAGCATGGCAATCTCCTCGTAATTTATTCCCTGATTTATTCCTGATGTGCAGCCTTCCGCTCGGGTTGAACCGCACGCAGCGGCTTTCCGCATTCCAAACAAAACCTCCCGGTTCGCGGCGTGATCAGGCCGCAAAACGGACACATCCTTTGAGTTTGGACTTGCTGAGCCTGCGGTCTGAGCAGGGCCACCAGCTTTCCGAAGGACCCCGCGATCGAGGCCAGCTGTCGGCGGAAAGAAGGACGAAACGGTTTCATCGATTCCACCTTGGTCGATTTTTCCCGCGGATCGCAGCCATCATTCAGGTTAACTCTGGTTAACAATGACAGGACACGGGCGTGGATTCTGTGCAGGATTGCTCACATTCCAGAAGGTTTTTCACTTTTAGCGTTCTTAGAGTGCTTTCGCACAGTACGATTAGTGAGCAATTCAGATCAGCTATTGCGTTCCGACCAGGCGATCATGATTCCAGAGACGAGCACTTCTTCTCTCTCTTTCAGGTCTTCTGAACTAAGTCAGCTATCTGAAGCTCTCTCCTCTTAATGTTTCTGCAGCACCCAAAGGAAACTTTTCATGAAAAAAACAATGTCACTGCTGTTGATGAGCGTTATAGGCATGGTTGGAACGTACGCGTTCGCCAGCTCGGACCGGGAAGATACGGTCGACCGAATGCAGAAGTCGGTGGAAGTTCTGCAATCGATCATGTCGGCGCCGGACAAGGGAATTCCCGAGGACGTGTTGAACGGTGCGAAGTGCATCGTCGTAGTGCCCAACCTGCTCAAGGGTGGATTCATCTTCGGCGGCAAGCACGGCCGCGGAGTGGCTTCGTGCCGCACCGGTGAAGGCTGGAGCGCTCCGGCATTCGTCTCCGTTGGTGGTGGCAGCTGGGGATTGCAGATTGGAGTCGAAGGCGTGGACCTGGTCATGCTCGTCATGAACGATCGCGGTCTGCAGCATTTGTTGTCGAGCAAGTTCGAACTCACTGGCGAAGGATCAGTGGCAGCGGGCCCGGTTGGACGTCAAACGTCCGCCGGAACTGACGTATTGCTGAACACCGAAGTCCTGACCTACGCGCGCTCGAAAGGCGTTTTTGCCGGCCTGACGCTCGAAGGAGCGGTGGTCGAGCAGGACAACGATTCGACTCGCGCCATTTACGGCCACAACATGCGGTTCCGCAGCATTCTTTCGGGCAAAGTGGCAACCCCCGCAAGCGGGACAGCGTTCTTGAAGGCCGTTTCTGAAGCGGGCCACCAGGCGCACGTTGCGGAAGCAAGAGAAGACGGCAAGCAGTAAGTTCGCATCAGGACGCGGTCAGCAAGACCCAGGGGAGACCCAGGGAAGACCCAGGGAAGACCGATGAGGGGCTGGCCGGAACCGCCCTACCCAAGTTCCGGCCAGCGCCACAATAGCAAGTACGAGCATCACCGGCAGTTCCCCAGCAACTAGTCTTTCAGAGCGCGAAGAGGACGTTTCTTCCGCAGGAGCTTATGATTCAACGAGAGTGTCCACACTGCAGTAGTGAGCTGGTGAGAGCCAGGCGCGCCGAACAGCAATCGGCGCCAGTAACGGCACACGTTGCTTCTCCTGGCTGGCGTTGCAGCGTTTGCGGCGGCGAATTCACTACGGTGCAAATCCGCGATAGCAAACGGATAAAATCCATCGCCATCGCGCAAGCATAGGCTAGCCCGTCCAGGAGGGGCCAACCGTTCGAGTGAATCCGATGGTCTGGTCTGCATTTGTGGGACACCGGGCACGATGGCTGACTGCAAACCGGCCCTGAAGTTAGGAACCGGTTTTGTACAATAAACGTACAACCTTCATAGCCGTTGCGGCAGTTCCCGGAATCAATAACTTATGTGCTGTCAACACCCCAGATAGTTCGTCTCCGCTGCCACCAGCACAAGTTTTGTCGACGCATTTCGCTACTTCGTCACTGCATCACGGGCTCGATATCCTCACCAAGAAAAATCCCTAATACGAATCCGTTATTGACCCAGCATCCAAGGTCCCGCGACAATCCGGAACCAATTCGTGTAGCGAATCGGAGTTAGAGAGCTACGGAATTATTTCTGCAGTCGTGCGCAACGTATGGAGCTTTCGGCTTACTTATCTTGCGTGGCGAAATTGCAGCGTTTGGCAAGTGCACGAACGTTTCAAACTGGGGATGACATGAAATTGCGCTTTGCATGCTGCCTGAGCCTGGGGATGGTCTTCTTTTTTGCCGGCTCCGCCTTTGCCCAACAGGTTGTTCCTGCAACCGGAAGTGCGGGCTCAGACGCACAAACAGCGGCGCCGCCGGCGGATTCGTCGTCGGCGCCCGCACCGCAGCGGGCAATGGCCGCGCCTGCGCAAACCGCACTGGCGATCCCGCCCAAGCACATGCTTGGCCCGCTCGAGATTTCGGTTAACTGGCGCACTCGCGCGGAGGGCTGGTACTGGTTCGAGGGCGCCACGGGAAACAGCGACTACGGCCTCTGGGATTCTTTGCTGCGGGTGGGAATTGGGCAAAGCGGGGATCACTTTGATTGGTTCCTCGAAGGAGAACAGCCTTCCATCCTGGGCCTGCCAGACGACGCCGTGGTGGCAGCTCCGCAGGGCCAATTGGGATTGGGTGGAACCTACTATGCCGCAAACAACAATCACACGAACGTCGCCAACGGATTTGTGAAGCAGGCGTTTGTTAACTTCAAGAATATGGGACCGGCCGGCGTAAAACTGGGCCGCTTCGAATATTTTGATGGTCTCGAGGTCGCGCCGAAAGATCCGCTGCTGGCGACGGTGATTCAAACGCGCATTTCGAGCCGCCTGATTTCGAATTTTGCATTCGCAGCGGTGCAGCGTACTTATGACGGCGTTCAGCTCACCGCAAACTCCGGGCAGAACAACGTTACCCTCTTCGGTGCGCGGCCGACGCAGGGAGTTTTTCAAGTAAAGGGAATGGATGAACTGAATGTGGACACCTACTATGGTGCTTACACCCGGTCGGTCACGAGCGGGCAAAGCGCGGGAGAACTGCGGGTGTTCGCTTTGGGCTATATCGATCACCGCACCACGGTGCTCAAAACTGACAATCGTCCCGCGTCGGTTCGCGCGGCCGACCTGGGCAAAATCGAGATTGCGACCTGGGGAGCTAATTACGCTCATGTTTTCAACACCACGGACGCAGGAAAGTTTGATTTTCTTTTTTGGGGCGTACTGCAAACCGGGTCCTGGGGCAGCCTGGCGCAACATGCGAGCGCACTCGTGGGCGAGGCGGGATGGCAAGCGCCTGTGAAAGGCCTGAAACCCTGGATCAGCGCGGGCTACTCGTATGGGAGCGGGGAGGGGAATCCCAATGACTCGCGTCACGGCACGTTTTTTCAGGTCCTGACCACGCCGCGCCAGTACGCGCGCTTCCCTTTTTACAACATGATGAATAACGAGGACTTATACGGTAGCCTGAATCTGCGCCCGGTTTCGAAGGTGTCTTTTCGCAGCGAAGTACACACGCTCCGGCTAGCGAACTCGCATGATCTCTGGTATTCGGGCGGAGGCGCGTTTCAGCCAACCACCTTCGGCTACACGGGCCGTCCCAATAACGGCAACCGCGGCCTGGCCAACGTCTGGGATCTCAGCACCGACTACCAGGTTACGCGATCCTTCAGCACCACTCTTTATTACGGTCATGCCTGGGGCAAGGCAGTGATTTCAGCGATCTATCCGAACGACGCAAACGGGCAGCTTATTTTCCTGGAGACTAACTTCCACTTCTAGAACGCGTCTGGTTTCGGCAACCGGACATGGGTTCTGCTAATGTGCGCCTCACCGGCCCACGGTCAACCGCACAGCTTACCGGCGAGTACAACTTTGGATTGGGTTTCTGTTTGTGTCTAGTTCCCCCCTACCCCACCCGGTTGACACAATCGCCCGCCGCTCCCCGCGATTGAGAATAAGAAGGTGGAGCCTTGTATAGTTGCTGTTTGCACCCGTCCTGACGTGGGCAGAGGGCCTTGACTATCTTCTTACTTTAATGCGCGTGAACACGTTCCCTTCGTCGAGTCCGGCTGCCGCTTTGCGTAGGCTGCGATCCGCCAGTTTTCGCAGCGTGGTGGCTTGCCTGCTTCTCGGAAGTTCTGCAATCGTGCTGTCCGGCTGCCATTCCGGCGCCAAGCTCCCAAAGCAGGGATCACAAACCTACGCCGACGTTGTTTCGGCATTCTATTCAGGCCTGGCAGCGCTGCAGGTTGGCGATGAGATTCACGCCGAGAGCAAACTTTCGCAGGTAACTCAACTCGTACCCACTGAACCCGCGGGATGGGCCAACTGGGGAGTGCTTGCATTGCGCAACAGAAACTATAGCGCGGCGGCGTACCGGTTCGAGCGCGCACGCGATCTGGCGCCACGCAACGACCAGATCTACGACCTGCTGGGAATTCTTGAACGCGATCGTGGCCATTCCGTGGAGGCGATCGCCACCCTGCGAAAAGCGGTGAGTCTCAATCCGAACAATCTGCGGGCCGCGTACGCACTCGCGGAAGAAATCGAACGGCACGGAGGCGCCAATAGCGAAGCTGAATTTCAGAAAGTGATGCAAAAGATAGTGGCCGCGCAGCCCGATAATCTTGCCGCCCTGCTCGAGCTTGCGCGCGTGGCCGCGAAGCGCCGCGACACTGCCACACTCAAGTCAGCGGTGGCGCGGATGAGCGCGCGAGCCTCCACATGGCCGGCGGAAGCGAAGCATCAGCTTGCGTCGTTGCAGGCTGCGGCGGACACCAACGATTTACGCGCGGCCGCCACGCGCACCACTTTTCTGCGCAACGCCCTCATGCACGTTCCCGAGTACCGCAAGAGTCTCTCAATCATCAAGGCGCCCGTCGGCGAGGAAGCGCAACCCTTCACTCATTTCCTGCGACTGGAATCGCCGGTGTTCGAGTCAGCCCCGGCAGACACAGCCATCCAATTCGCTGTTCAGCCGGTCGCGGACGCTGGCACTCGTCGCTGGAATTGGATTGGAGCGATCCAGTTCGGCAGCGCAGGCGCGCCCGCGATTGCCGAAGCCGACGGCCACGAAGTGCATTTGTCCACCGGCGCGACGCTTCCCTTCCCCGGCGGAGCGTCTCACGTTGCGCCGTTGCCCGAGGGCATTTTGCAAGTCGACTTCAATTACGATTTCAAAACCGACCTGGTGCTGGCGGGCGCGGGTGGCGTGCGCCTGTTTCGCCAGGACAGTCCGACGGCGTTCACCGACGTGACCGCGCACACCAAGTTGCCGAAGTCCGTGATCAATGCCCGCTACACCAGCGCCTGGGCGGTTGACATTGATGCAGACGGTAGTCTCGATATCGTGCTGGGCGCGGACGACGGCTTACCGCTCGTCCTGCGAAACGACGGCGAGGACAGATTCCTGCCGCTTCATCCTTTTACCGGAATCTCGGGCATGCGCGGATTTGCCTGGGCTGATTTTGATGGCGACGGCAATCCCGATGCCGCCATCATCGACGGCGCGGGCCGGCTTCACGTCTTTATGAATGAGCGCCAAGGGCAATTCCGCGAGAGTGCACTGCCTTCTGGTTTGCCCGTTGTGAAAGCGATTGCCGTTGCCGATGCCAACCACGACGGGTTGCTGGATTTGCTGGCGGTGCAGACGGACGGCGCCATTGTTCGAATCTCTGACAAAAACGATGGAGAAAGCTGGGAGACGGCGGAGATCGCGAAGGTCCCGGACGCAACCGCAAATCTCGCGGGCGATGTGCGGTTGCAGGTTGCTGATCTCGATAATAATGGGGCGCTCGATCTTCTACTGGCTCCTACAACGCCAGCGTCTGGCATGAGCGCAGCTGGCGCGTTGATCTGGCTCGGCAACAGCAACGGCAAGTTCGTGTTGCTGGACCATCCTGTGGAGCCGGGGTTGGTGTTTGACACGGCCGATTTGAGCGGAAATGGCAAGCTTGATCTGCTGGGCTTTTCCGCCAACGGACAGCCGGTGCAGGCAATCAATCAAGGGTCTAAGAATTATCACTGGCAGGTAGTCCGACCGCACGCCGCGCAAGCCGGGAGCGACCGGCGCCTGAATCCATTCGGGGTTGGCGGCGAAATCGAAATTCGCGCCGGCTTGCTGGTGCAGACACAAGCCATCACCGGCCCGCAACTTCATTTCGGATTGGGAGAGCAAACCGAAGCGGACGTGGTGCGGGTAGTCTGGCCGAATGGAACGGAATGCGCCGACTTCGGAGTGAAAGCGGATACAGAGGTTGTGACCGAGCAATGCGTGAAGGCGTCGCGATGATTCCTCTTCAGGCCTGCCCGGCCTTCTCGCCGTCAACCGTCACGTCTTCGAGGGCATCGGCGCGAAAATTGCCGGCGCCGCTATTTTCGATTATCACGCTGGATGAAAATAGGAAATAAAAACAAGTTACTCTGCCAGGAACGCGCCGCCACCAATCCAGAATTCCGCCAGCGACTTCAGATTTTTCTTGTACGTGCGGGTCACCGTGTATTCCCTTCCGCCTTTCACGCGCAGACCGTATTCTCCCGTCACATAGGGCTTGATCTCTTCGACGAACGCAGCATTCACCAGCACTGAGCGATGAATGCGAATAAACCCGTAGGGCTTGAGTTTTTCTGCCACCACCGAGATCGACTCGCGCAGCAGATACGATCCCGACTCCCGCTGCAGCAGCACGTAGTTGCCCTCAGCTTGAACCGCGACCACATCGCCAGGATTGATAAATAGAATCCTTCCCTTCGCTTTAATGGCAATCCTCGAATGCTGCGGACGCACCAGCTTCTGTAACTGGGGCAAAGCTTCAATCAATTTTGCGGCGCGCTCCCCCTCGGCCCTGCGGACAGCCCGGTCCAGGGCTTCGCCGATCCGTTCGTTCGAGAAAGGCTTCAGCACGTAGTCCACGGCGTGTTTCTCAAACGCTGCGATGGCATGCTCATCGTGCGCAGTCACAAACACAATGGAAGGCAGCGGCGGGTTTCTTTCCCTGAGCTGATCTGCCAGCTCCGTGCCAGAGAGCTCCGGCATGTTGATGTCGAGCAGCAGGACGTCGTAGGACTCCGTCGCCAGTTTTTCGAGCGCCTCGATCGCATCATTGGCCGAGTCGAAATGCTCAACGTCCGCTCTTCCCGCCAGAATATTCGACAAGGCGGTTTGAGCCAGCGGCTCATCATCCACGATCAGCACGCGCATGGGTTCCCTCTTCCGTTTCCGTCCCCACCAGATCGCTGCCCAAAGCCGGCAACCGCAACGTCGCAGTCGCCGTGCGCTCGTCAGTTTCGGCGAAACTAAAAGTCGCCTCGTCGGAATACAAACATCGCAGGCGGGCGTCTGTGTTTTTCAAGCCAACCCCCATGCCTGGCGTGCGTTTGCCGCCCATGCTGTTGCGAATGCGAAGTTCAAGTGTCCCAGCACGCTTCCTGGATGTAATTTCAACCCAGCCGCCGTCGCGCGAGCAGGCGATTCCGTGTCGAACTGCGTTTTCCACCAGCGGCTGCAGGATCAACTGGGGAACCAGCGTCGATTTCGTATCGGGATCAATCGACCATTCCACGTTGAGACGAGTTCCCACGCGCATGGTTTCAAGATCGAGATACTCCCGAACAAACTTCAGTTCTTCGCTCAGAGGGATCAGATCAGAACTGTTGTGCTCAAGCGTGCACCGCAACAGGCTGGAGAGCTTCACCACCATCGCCTTCGCACTGCTCTGGTCGGTGTCGATCAAAGTCGAAATGCCATGCAGCGTATTAAAAAGAAAATGAGGATGAAGCTGCATCTTGAGGGCCTGGAGTTCGCTGGCGGCCAGCGCTCTCTGAAATTCGACGTTTTCCATCTCCCGCTTACGCAGCTTTTCGAAGTACTGGTAAGCATGAGCGGCCGCTACGATAGCGATGTACATCGTGATTTGATCGGCAAATCCCGAGTAAATCAGCTCCAGCGGCCCATGCTTCGTTCTCGGGACATATTGCTGCAGCGCCGCATCCCATGGCGGCAAAATGGTCCAACGAATACAGGCATAAAGCAGCATGAAGGGCGCTACTCCGAGACAGTAGGCAAGCACATACTGAAATCGATTTCGGCTGCCGCCCATGTAACGACGAGCCAAATAGAAGATCGGCGGGGTTAATAGAGCAAATGAAAAGCCCCGTGATTCTGCCAGGAGCAGCATCTCGAACAGCGACGATTGTATGTTCATCGCCTTGTCGAAGACCCGGTACTGCACGCCCGTCAACAGGGAAAGCCCGCACCACACGGCAATCGAGAGGCCGTACGCGCGAACCACGGGCTGAAGTTCTTTCAGCTTCATCTCCATCCAGTGCATTTTATTCCCCTCGTCCTGTTCCCTGACGAGAGAGGTACAACACTACAAGTAAACGTTACGAGCATACTCTGATGAGGTTTGGCGTCGCACAAAGGCAAACTAAGTTCGAACTCGCCGGAAACGGCCCGGAGGCCCAAGCGGTTGCGGCTGCGGATAACAAGGAGATCTCTCCCGCCAGCCAGTTCTGCTCCGTGTTTTCGTAGACTTCCATCCGTTAAATTCCTTTTCTGGTAGATGCAGCGCGATTTCTACAGGCTTCTCCATCCGATTGCCTCCAACCGCGAATCCCAATCCCGTTCGCCGGATATTCAGATTTGTAGGACCGCACCTTCCTTTTGTCTTGCCGTAACTCAGGCCGCAGAACTCGCTGAAGGTGGTCCTGCGACTGCACTAGACACTGTCAGTCAGTGGAGACTAACAATGCGATTTAACACATCGACCAGGCTAATCGTTTTGATAGCGGTGTTGGCCCTTGTGCTACCGGGCGTGCTGCTGTCACAGAGTGCAACCGAAGGCGCAATTAGCGGAACAGTTACCGACGCGTCGAACGCGGTTCTCGCCAATACCGCCGTCACGTTGAAAAACTTGGACAAAGGCTACTCGCGCCAAACCACCACGAACGCGCAAGGCATTTACCAGTTTCCCCTGGCCGACCCGGGCAACTATGAGGTTGTGATCTCCGCCACCGGCTTCAAGCAGTTTGGGGCCAAAGCCGCGGTGAACGTGGGTCAGGTAACCGTGGTCAATGCCAAGCTCGAAATAGGGGCGGCGGGAACCACGGTTGAAGTCTCCGCCGCGGCGCCTCTGTTGGATACAGAGGCCGCCGACATGTCCACTTCCTTTGATCGCAACCTGGTCGAGAATCTGCCCAACGGCGGCAATGACTTGACGGCCGTGGCCTACACGGCGCCTGGAGTCATCATGAACACGGGCGGCGGGATGGGCAACTTTAACGTGAACGGCTTGCCCGCCACCTCGAACGTGTTCACGGTGGACGGCGAGAATCAGATGGACCCGTTCCTCAATCTGAACAACTCCGGTCCCACCAATTTGATGCTGGGCAAGAACAGCATTGACGAAGCTACGGTCGTTACCAACGCCTATTCAGGGCAGTACGGGCAACAGGCAGGAGCCCAGGTAAACCTGGTGAGCAGGGGAGGAACAAACAATTTCCACGGGAACGTGCAGTACCAGTGGACTGGGCGGGTGCTGGATGCGAACGACTGGTTCAACACATTTTTTCAGCCGGCGCAGCCTCGTCCGTTCGCCAACAATAACCAGTGGGCAGCGTCTTTCGGCGGACCGATCAAGAAGGACAAGACCTTCTTTTTTATCGACACGGAGGGAATTCGTTACATCGTGCCCTCAACGACGACCGTGTACACGCCTACAACGGCTTTTCTGAATGACACGATCAACATCGGCCTGCCTGCCGCAGGGGCAACGCCCAACACAATCCACACCTACCAGCAGGCCGCCGCGGTTTGGGAGGCTGCGCCTGGCTTCAGCCACGGCGCCGTCAGCCCGGCCAGCGTGAGCTGCGTGGATCCCCTTACCGGGACACAGATAGACAACGGCTCGACTGCAACCGCAACCGCCGGGTGCTTTCAGTCCTACAGTGCAAGCCCTGCCCTGCCCGCGAAAGAGTGGCTGCTGATCGGGAGGTTCGACCAGAACTTCGGAACTAAGGACCGCACATTCTTCCGTTTCGATATCGACACCGGGACGCAGGCGACGTACGCGGACCCGATCAATCCTTCCAAGTTTTCCGCCGCCAGCTACCAGCCGGAATATAACAATAGCCTGAACTGGTCGCACACCTTCAGCGGCACGGCCACCAACCAGTTCGTGGCGGCGATCAGCTACTACCGAGCGATTTTTGTGGAGAATACGAACGGGGCTAACTCGCCGTTCCCGTATTCCATGTTCGTGGGGACCCCGGTCGGGTTGCCCAGTCCGTTTGGACTGCCGGCTGCCACCGGCTTGAACGCAGAGAACTTTGCTTTCCCGGAAGGCCGGAACGTAACCCAGTGGCAATTAGTGGATGATTTTGCCAAGACCCTCGGGCGGCACAGCTTCAAACTTGGCGTCAACTTCCGGCGTTACGATATCACCAACTACGACGCATCTATTTTCGCCACCCCGCTGATCTACGCCGGGTTGGGCGATTTCTTCAATGGTAGTTCTTCGATCTATCAGCAGGCCAACCCGCTGCACCCCTCAGCGCCCATGAATACGGGTGGTTTCGGAGTCTATGCGCAGGACGAGTGGTCGGTGTTGCCGAGGTTGAAGCTGACGCTTGCCCTACGCGCAGAACACAACTTTGATCCAACCTGCAACATCAACTGCTTCACGCTGCCCAATGCGCCGTTCGCCCAAATCAAGACGCAGGGCGTAGACGCCCCTTACGACCAGGCGCTGCTGACCGGGCGCAAGGATGCGTTTGGTTCCGTGGACGCCATTAATCTCGCCCCGCGCTTTGGTTTCACCTGGTCGCCGCGTTCCGACGATAAGACCGTGGTGAGCGGCGGCTTCGGGCTCTTCTATGATGCCTTTCCGGCGTTTATCACCGACTCGTTCGTCAACGTCCCCTACCTGATCACTGTAGATTTATTCGGCCCAGACGCGGGAGGGGCAACGAACATTGGATGGGGCGATAAGAACGGCGCCCTGGCGACGGTTAACAACACCGCGAATACCATTCGCAACGGAAACTCCGCGTTGGGAATTCCGTCACTTGCCAACGGCTTGACGTACAAGCAACTGCTGGCGGCAGGAGGAGCGCCACCGAGCATCACCGGTTTCCCGACTCAGCTGCACACTCCGGACTACCAGGAATGGAACTTCCAGGTGCAAGAGGCAATTGACAGCAAGAGCAAGATTACTGTCGCTTACGTGGGCAACCATGGCTACCACGAGCCGTACCCGAATGGCACTCTGAACGCAACGGCCAATATAGCCGATTTTGCAAGCACCACACCCGATCCACGGTTCGGTTCCTGGACCGACTGGAATTCAGGGGCGGTTTCCAATAACCACGAAATGACTGCGACCTATACGCGCCGCATGACGGCTGGATTTGTGCTCAATGCCAACTACACTTGGGCGCATACACTCGACGAAATTTCCAACGGAGGGCTTGAGAACGCGACTACGAGCGGCTCTGGCCTCCTGGGGCAATGGAATCCGCTGAGCCTGCGCGCGAACAATTACGGCAATGCGGATTACGATATTCGGCACAGCTTTAACGCGAACTATGTCTGGACCGAGCCGCACCGGTTCGAAAACCGTTTCGCAAACAGCATACTCGGGGGCTGGATCTTCTCGCAGAATTTCATCACCCGAAGTGGCCTGCCCTATACCGTTACGGACGGTACCGCTTCGATTAACAATGGTGGGACAGGCGTAGCCGTGCCGGCACAACTGGTCAGCCTGCAGGCACAACAAAACTGCCAGAACGGATACAGCGTGTGCTTCAACTCCTCAGCTTTTACTGGAGCCACCGGGCTGGGACTCTACCCGACGCAAATACGCAACCAATTCCGCGGGCCGGGATTCTTCAGCTCCGACTTCACGTTTGGGAAGGGTTTTCGCGCGACGGAGCGGGTGAAGCTTACGATCGGCGCGAACATTTACAACATCTTCAATCACCCCAACTTCCAAAACCCGAACCGGAACTGGACGCCGGGTTGTTCCACGATCGCTACCGGGTCCCAGCAATCCAGTTGCGGAAACATCTCAACCCAGGCCGCACCGCCGACCGGGGCGTATGGCTCGTTCTTCCAGGGTCTGCCCGCCGGACGCGAGGGGCAGCTTCAGGCTAAGATCGTTTTCTGATTGAGTACGAAAATCGAAATTGCAAGAAATGGGTACAGGGCCCAGTCGCAGATCACAGGGGAAGTCGCGGAGCGCATTCGCGGCTTCCCTACTCCTATTTCTGTCGCTCGGCTTCGCGATCCCGACGCTCGCTCAGACTGATTCGAAGACGATCGATCTGAAGGTGCATCCCGCGCCTGATTTCGGAGCCGATGTGGTGTGGCTCGACCAGGGCGCACCCACGCCGCACCACATCTCGGGCTATAAAGGCCGCGTTCTGCTGATCGATTTCTGGGAATATACCTGCATCAACTGCATCCGCGATTTCGGCGTGGTCAAGCGCTGGTACAGCAAATATCACCAGTACGGTTTTGACGTCGTCGGAGTCCATTACGGCGAATTCGCGATCGGGTTCAATGTCGAGAACGTCCGTGCGGCGGCGCAACAATTCCGCCTGCCGTGGCCGGTAGTCGCCGATCAGAAAGGCACTACCTGGAAGGCATTCGCGTCCGACGGATGGCCCAATCGCTATCTCGTGGACCCGCAGGGCAACATCGTCATGAAAGTTTTCGGCGAGTTCGGCAATCGTGAGCTCGAAACCAGGATCCGCGAACTGCTCGTGGCGGCGCACCCTGAGATGGCGCAGGAAATCGCGAAGATCGCGCTCGATCCCGACGAGAACGCTTTCAAGCCGGAATGCGGAGCCACGACCCAGGAAACTTTCGTCGGCGAAATCTACGGACGCAGCGCCGTGGAAGATATGGCCGGGCATCACGCCGGCGACGAAGCCGATTTCCAGCCTCCACATTCCCCGCCCGACGGTGGAGTGATGCTGGTCGGCCGCTGGCGCGTCGAACGCGACGGCGTATTCTCCGACGGTCACGGCGCAGCCGCCGAGCTCCGTTATCACGCCCGCTCGCTGTACAGCGTCCTCAGCCTCAAAGGCGATAGCCCGAAAAACGACAAGCCCATCCGCGTCAACCTCTTCCAGGACGGCAGCCCCCTGCCGAAAGACGGCGCCGGAGCCGACGTGAGATTCGACGCCAAGGGAGCGTATGTCGAGGTCACCGACTCACGCATGTATTACCTCGTGCGCAGTCCCGCCTTCAGCGCCCACCTGATCTCCCTGCAGCCAGAAAGCCCCGGCCTGGGCCTGAACTCCTTCACCTTCGGGAACAACTGCCAACTCGCAGATACGCCATAGCGCCGGCGCCCCTGCGAACCTGGAATCCCCTCTCATAAATCGGCCCGGTAAAGGCTACGGCTGCAGAGATTGCGGACAAGCTCACGAATGCGAGCAGCACCTTGGAAGAGCGGCGCTTCAGCGCCGCGTTAAGTCTCGAAAAACAGGACGGGCTTTAGCCCCTGACGTGCTCGCCAAGTTCCAGCCGAAGATTCCTTCTGAACCTAGTCGTAATACTCCAGCCCCAGATGCGTAATCATTTCCTCGCCCTTCAAATGCCGCAGCGTGTTCTTCAGCTTCATCGACTGAATAAACAAATCATGCTCGGGATAAAGCCCCGGAGCCGTCATCGGAGACTTAAAGTAAAAGCTTAACCATTCCTGAATTCCAATTCCCTTCAGCTCCGAACAGCGCTGCGCCAGGTCCATAAACAAAACCAGGTCCAGCACAATCGGCGCCGCCAGAATCGAATCGCGGCAAAGAAAATCAACCTTGATCTGCATCGGATACCCCAGCCATCCGAAGATATCAATGTTGTCCCAACCTTCTTTATTATCACCACGCGGCGGGTAATAGTTAATCCGAACCTTGTGGAAAATATTCCCGTACAAATCAGGGTACAAAGCAGGCTGCAGAATGTGCTCCAACGCCCCCAGCTTGGATTCTTCCTTGGTCTTGAACGATCCCGGATCGTCCAGCACTTCCCCATCCCGGTTGCCCAGAATGTTGGTCGAGTACCATCCGCTCAGCCCCAGCAGCCGCGCCTTGAACGCGGGAGCAAGAACCGTCTTCATCAGCGTCTGTCCGGTCTTGAAATCTTTCCCGCAAATCGGGGCATCATTCTTTCGCGAAAGTTCCAGCATCACCGGCAGATCGACCGTCAAATTCGGCGCCCCGTTGGCGAACGGAACGCCTTCCATCAGCGACGCATAGGCATAAATCATCGAAGGTGCAATCATCTCGTCGCTCTCGTGCAGCGCCTTCTCGAACGCCTTCACCGACTGGTGCGCCGCCGTAGCCTCGATATACGATTCCGTCGACCCGCACCACATCGTCACCAGCCGGCTCGCCCCGCTCGTCTTGCGAAAGTCGCGGATATCGGCGCGCAACTCCTCGGCCAGGTCCATTTTATTCTTGCCCTTCTTCAAGTTGGGCCCGTCAATCTTCTTCACGTAGTTGTGATCAAACACTGCCGCCCGCGGCGTCACCGAAGATAGAAATGGTTTCAGCTGGTCGAGCAGTCTCTGGTCGAGCACGCCCGCGTGCGTCGCCGCGTCATACATGTTGTCTTCAAAAATGTCCCAGCCCGTGAATACCAGATCGTCAAGCCCGGCCAGCGGCACGAAATCCTTAACCTTCGGCGAACGCCCGTCCGTGCGCTTGCCCAGCCGCACCGTCCCCATCTGCGTGAGCGACCCGATCGGCTTCGCCAATCCTTTGCGGATCGCTTCCACGCCGGCGACAAACGTAGTCGCCACCGCGCCCATGCCGGGGATCATCACGCCCAGCTTCCCTTTCGCGGGCTCGATCGTGATGCCGTTCCCGGAGCCGGAGCCGCTCTGCGCCTTTGCTTCTGATTTTGCTTCGTTCTTAGTTACGCTCTTGATTTCAACCCGCGCCGTCTTCCCCGCCGCCTTTGCAGACTTCTTCTTTGTCGCCATAGGTTGGCCGCTTCCTCAGTAAGTATCAGTGTGGATATACAAACCTTGTATGTTCTCGTATCCGGCAGCCATATTGCAAACAAGCGCGGCCAAACGCGCAGAATATGACCTTAGCTGCGTAAATGCATCACCAAACGGAGACCACCACGGCTCATGTGGAGACGGCCGCCTCGGCCGTCCCGCGACAGCCTGTCCTGAGCGAAGTCGAAGGGGGCGAAGCCGAGCGGCGTCTTCCATCTCTACTCCACCATCGTCTTTCAGCCCTCATTTACTTCAGTCACGCCCTCGTCGCAAATGCCCGCCATAATTTTTTTGAATTGGACTCCCGCCCTCGCGTCCTTCACAATCGACTCACTTCACCAACCAGCTCTGCAGCCGGTCCCGTGAAGCCCACGTTTGCATGCGAGCTTTGCTGCTCGCAGCGCAAATCTCCTGACCCCGTTGTTCTCCACCGCAATCTGAGCGTGCCCTTTGGCCGGGTTCTTCGGTCTGACCAGGCGTGCGCTCGCAGATTGGTTTTCACACCAAGAACAGGAGATTCCATGACTTCCATTCGCAGATTCGCATACGCCGTGGCCTTAACCCTCAGCGTCTTTAGCTTCGCGCCCAGCCTGGCTTCCGCCCAGGAAGCGCGCGGCCGCTTCGTTCTCACCCACGAAGTGCACTGGCAAACCGCGGTAGTCCCAGCCGGAGAGTACGAGTTCTCGTTCCAGCCCGACGGTCCCGCCGACTTGCTGTTCGTGCGTAAGCTCAGCAACTCGGGACCCGGATTCATGATGCTGGTGACCGACACCACCGAAGCCAAGCCCTCCCACGCCGACCATTTGACTCTGGTCGCACGGGAGGGAAAAAGTTTCGTCAGCGCCATGGATCTACCCGAGGCGGGCGTGACCCTGCATTTCGCAGTGCCCTCCGAGACCCGTCAGGTTGCGGCGGCCGACCCGGCGCCTATCCCGGCATCCCGGTAATCGATACGCACCAAAGCAAAGAGCAGATTCCGCAAGGAATCTGCTCTCTTTACTTTCGGTAGCGGAAAGGCAGTTCTGGTTTTAGAGCGTTTTGGGAAGGGCACGAGTTTACTCGTGCCGTTAAGTGCGCCGCCTTTGAACGCGCTTCAGCGTCTGAGGAGCGCTCTGTATTCCAGCGCAGCCCGCGGAACTACGACGGCACCGGCAACCGCGACTCGCCCTTCACTTCATCGCTCAACACAATCGCCTCGGCAATTTCCTTCATGGGCTTGCGCTTCTGCCGGCTCTGACGTTGCAATGCCAAATAAGCCTGCTCCTCGTTTAATCCCAGGTCGCGCTGCAAAATCCCCTTCGCTCGCTCCACGATTTTTCGCGCCTGCAACTGTTCCGAGAGAGCGGAGTTCACTGTATCCAGCCGCGCCATCTCTATTTCCGCTCCCACCAGAAATCCAATCGTGGAAATCAGCCGGATTTGCCTGCGGTTGTAAACGTGCGGCAGCCGGTGCTGCAGGTTAATCACTCCCATCACCCGCCCTCGGCACATCAGCGGCACCGAGAGAAACGCCTCATAAGTGTCTTCCGGAAGCTCATGAAAAAAACGAAACCGCGGATCTGCCTGCGCCTTGTCCGACACCGAAACCGGTTCGCCGTGTTCCGCCACCCAGCCCGTAATCCCTTGTCCCACGCGCAGTTTCAACCGGTCCACCACTTCGGGATGCGGATTTTTCGACGCCCGCAAAACCAACTCCTCGCCCTCCAGCACATACGCCAGGCAGGAATCGCACTTTACCAGCCCCACCGCAAAGTCCACCACTCGGGTTAACACTTCATGAAATCCGTCCGCCGTTCCCAGCCGGATTCCGATCTCATGCAACAAATCAACGTGTGCTTCCTCTAACGACATGATGGGTTCCATGACCTAAAGTAGGGCGCGCCGCCAGCAATGTCTAATTCCAAATTTTGATGAGCCTGATAAAGAAATTCCCTCCGAATTGTGACCTTCGTCTAACATCTTTTTCCGCGGGGTTGCATCGCGGAATGACGAAGGCTCTTACCGTCGAGCGCGCAAGTTCGCCGACGTAAGCGGAAATGGAGTACAGGTCGCTTCCTTCGCGATCTTCGCGGCCCTTCTTTGCGCACTTCGCGGTTAAAGGCTCTAAACTCTTGGCCGCAAAGCCCGCCTCTCACCTTGTCTTCAGTTCTTCTCGGCGTACTCGGCGATCTCGGCGGTGAAAAGATTTTCTACTTCGACTCCAGATCCATGCTCTTCACCGGCAAATCCCAATGCGCGTCCAGAATCTCAAACCGCCGCTGCTCTTCCCGCGTGTAAGCATCCTGATCGGGCCACAACTGCTTCTTCAGCGAGTCTTCCTCGAACGGCTCGTTGGCCACGGTCGCATTCTTGAACACGATGGTCACACGGAAATCCCAGCGCCCGTCTTCCGTGGTGTGATAGCGCGGCTGGTCCATCCAGACTTTGATCATCCGCCCCATCTCAACTTCCTTCTTGAGCAGCGGGTAATGATTCTTCTTAAACAGCTTAAGAAATTCATCCGCATGCCCCCACTTCGTCTTGTAGTAATACTCCACTACAAACGGCTGCTCGGAAGCGGCCGCTGACTGGGCGTAATAGACGACAGGCAGGATGAAAGCAAAGAACAACAGCAACGCAAAAACACGAACCAGTCGAATCACAAAGCCCTCCTCAGGGATCGCGAGTGCTCTTGCTTGTACACTAAACAGCTCATAGGTCACAATGTTTTTCGCCCCTCATGGGACACATCGCGAGCAGGGGGCGTCGTTAGAAGTAAGTGTGACCTGGAAATTATTGTCATCCTGAGCGGAGCGGATGCTTCGTGAAGCGAAGCATCGACGCAGTCGAAGGACCCCGCGCCCTCACGTAGCTGAGATGAGCCAGGACAGGCGTTCTCACGACGCTGTCGAGTCCGCGGTGAGAACCCCCGGAAGCGTCAATGTCACGGCCGGCCGACACGGGGTCCTTCGACTGCGTTGCCGTTCGCTTCGCGAACGGCAATTTCGCGCAGGATGACAATTCTAGAATTGAACGAGCGTATCGATGCACGATAGCAACGACGAACTCCAAATCCACAAACTCTTCATCGACGGCGACCGCGCCCTCATCGCCGCCGACCTCGCCGTACTCGCGCGCATCTTCGCCGACGACTACATCCAATATGACGAATCGGGCAAGGCTTCCACGAAAGAAGACGTGCTCAACAATCTGAAATCCGGCGCAATCCGCTACATCTCAATGCTCTCCACCGGCCGTCGCATCCGTCTGCTAAAAGACGATGTAGCCCTCGTCCACGGCTCCGAACAAGACGAAGTCGAGCAAGCCGGACGCCGCTTCCAGGTCCGCTACATCTACACAGACATAGTCATGAAACGCGACGGCCGGTGGCAGATCGTGGGCTCACAACTCGCGAAGCCGACCGAGAGTCCCTGAGTGTTTCTCGGTCTCGGCGGGTTCAACGCGTTTGGGGAGGAAGAGAATTTACTGACCGCTAATCCCTGGCCCCTGATCCCTGATCCCTGATCCCTGCCCGCCAACTCGATTCTGCCAGTGACTCCAAACAAACCACGCCGCTCCCGCCACCAGCGCCACCACAATCACCGCATCGAACTTATGAAAATATTTTCCCAGCGAGCGCCAGTTCTCACCCAGCTTCATCCCGAAATACGCCAGCGCCAAGCACCACGGCCACGATCCCAGAAACGTATAGACATGAAACCTTCCCCGCGGCATGCGCGCCACGCCCGCCGGTAGCGCAATAAACGTGCGCACCACGGGCAGCAACCGCCCGAAGAACACGGCCAGATATCCCCAGCGCAAGAAAAACCGGTCGGCCCAGTCGAGCTCGCGCTTGCCCATCAGAATCCAGCGCCCATAGCGCTCCACCAGCGGACGCCCGCCGTAACATCCAATCTCATACGCCACCAGCGACCCCAGGTTGCACCCGATCGCCCCCGCCGTCGCCACCCACAGCAGTTTGAACGTGCCCTCAAACACCAGATACCCGCCAAACGGCATAATCAGTTCCGAAGGCAGCGGAATGCACGCCGACTCAATCGCCATGAGCAGCGCAATCCCGCCATACCCAGTAGCAGCGATCACCGACTTGATAAATAAAAAAACAACCGCCAGAAGTTTTTCAGTCATAAGCGCCAGCTAGAGTGTATCGGAAAAAAGTGCAGATTCATGTGGAGACGAGCTCTCATGTAGGGACACTCGTGTGGGGACGGGCGCCCTCGCCCGTCCCCGGGGCGCAGCCCCGGTCTTGCAGTTGATCTTGTAGTTGGTTTTGGGGAGTGACCTTACAGACGGCCGACAGCTGTCAGCCTCCTAAAACGACCCATCCTGCGTGAACGTATACCCGGGAAGCATTGCACCTTCCGGGCTCTTCGTCACTTTGATGCGCACGGTCGGCGCATCCGGAGCCGTAATCCCCGCCGGCCGCAGCATGGCAAATTGCGAAAACACTTCGTTGTAAACCTTGGTGACGAGGTAATCCAGGCCGTCCGTGTTGCTGCGCCACACTTGCCCGAGTTGGATCGCATTAACTGCCACAAGGTTTCCTGACTTGGTACCCGAACCTGCCGCCCGAACTCGTTGCCCGAACTCGTCACCAGAAATTCTGACCAGAAATTCCGACCTGAAATCGAGGGTTGTCATCAGACTACCCGCGCCCCCACCCCCCGTCAATGACGCCGCAGGTTACGGATGGTCATTGCAACCTTCGACCGGCTTCCCATCCCCGCTCCTGCTAAAATGTTGCTGCCATGCCCCGCGGCATCACTCCCCGCCAACCCGCCCGCACCGGCCGCCAGGAAGGCGCTCGTGCCGAGCAATCTGCTCGCGCGGAGAAGAATGCAAGTGTGAGAAAAAATTCCCGTGTGGGGACGGGCGCCCTCGCGCGTCCCCGGGGCGCAGCCCCGGCGGCAGCGCCGCACCCCTCGAAGAAAACCGCCCCGAAGAAATCCGCGGCCTACAATCCCCTGGCCCCCGCCCGCGTCTCCGAAATCCTGCAACGCCTCGACCAGCTCTACCCCGCCGTAACCTGCGCCCTCACCCACGCCAGCGCCTGGGAACTCCTGGTCGCGACGATCCTCTCTGCGCAGTCGACCGACGCCAATGTCAACCGCGTCACCCCCGAACTCTTCCGCAAATATCCCACCGTCGAAGCCTTTGCCGCTCTCACCCCCGAACAGCTCCAGCCCGACGTCCGCTCCACCGGATTCTTCCGCAACAAATCAAAATCGGTAGTCGGCGCCGCGAAGAAAATCGTCGCCGACTTCGGAGGCCAGGTCCCCGGCGACATGGAGAAACTCCTCACCCTCCCCGGCGTCGCCCGCAAAACCGCCAACGTCGTCCTGGGCTCGTGGTTTCACAAAGCCGTGGGCGTAGTCGTCGACACCCACGTGCACCGCATTTCCCGCCGCCTGGAGCTGACTAAGCAAGACGACCCGCAAAAAATCGAACAGGACTTAATGAAGATTATCCCGCACGAAAAATGGATTCTCTTCTCCCACCAGATCATCCACCACGGTCGCAGCCTGTGCATCGCCCGCAAACCCAAATGCGTCGACTGCCCCCTCGAAACTCTCTGCCACGCGGCCGACAAAACCTGGAGCACGGTAGACCTGCACAAAAACGCGAAAGCGTAATCGCTTTTCTAGTCCTCTAAGATGCCCTGTCATCCTGTCTCTAACGACGCTGCACCCTGTCAAGGGTCTTGTGGCGACACTTCGGCTCCGACGCCGGAGGCAGCGCCATTTCGCTCTCGTAGAAAGTCTTTGACTCCCAGACCAAGGTCGTC
>JBAUAN010000227.1:0-9849 GCA_049675725.1 Candidatus Sulfotelmatobacter sp.
TAAAAGATGGCGCCGTAGAATGGCCACCTTCTCCTCAGCAGTGTAGTGCTTGCGCTCTTTTCTCATACGTTCGCTCCGCTATCTTAACGGACGAACGCTTTCTCCATTTCCAACTGAGGCGGGACAATGGTGCTCTCCTCTTCTTTTTGCTTGCGTTCATCTATCTAGCAATGACGCGAATTTAAGTGGCCCGGCCGTCCACTTCAGTCCGGGTCTTTGTCACCCTATTCAGGTTCCTTGGGGAGCCGAACGACCCCGTGGATCGGCTGTAGTCCGAAATGATTTGTCGCCTGTGATGGGCCAGTCGAGAGACTCGTAAACACCAGCGTAATGTTCGAAATCTCGAGGTTCGGGCCGCCGCCGAGGCAGACCTGGAGCGGCACTGGCCCCGTAAAGGGAGATCCTCCATTTCCCGCTACATCCGCCATTCCGTTTACCTCCAGAACCCAAGTGTAGGTAGGAAAGGGAGTGATGCCGGTTGGGCAATCGGTTTGAGGCGGGTTCCAAACTACGGTCGCCCCTTTCATCGTTATGTGGTGCGTGTGCTGGTGTCGGGCGTCGGTGCTGAACCCAGAACCGGATCCCAAATCGGAAAACTCCATCGTCAGAGATGCCGAAAAATCTGCCCCTCCCCGCGGTTGCAGGTGCAAGGACCACGGGCCGCGAAGTTCCCACGGACCGGCTGTCGGGTTGGCTGATAATGGATAGTCATTGATCACGCCATGGTAGTGCCTGGTTTGCCTATCCTGCGCCGCCACACGTGCCCCTAGCGCGAGTACGAGGACCCACGCCCCTACCGACCAGAAGAAAGTTTTGCTGTGCATAGTCGCCTCCAGAAATTTTTGGAATACTTCTTTGTCGAGCTTTTGCAGGCGGTCCGAGAGTCGCTTGCCATCTCTTCCCCGCTCTACCTCCTATAACGAGAACCGGCAGCAAAAACTGCAATACCCCAAAAGAAAAAACTTGTCCGTGGAGAGTGAAGGCGGGGAACTCATTGTGTGGAAAGGGCCATCCAGCTGTGCTACTCTTTTTGACCAGTCGGGTAGGCTTCCCGCGAGGAGTTCAATGGGGCCACCTTCAGTTCACGAGATCACTCAATTATTGCGAGCCTGGAGTTCCGGGGATGAAGAAGCGTTGGATCGTTTGACGCCTCTGGTCTACCGGGAGTTGCACCGAGCGGCCCAGCGTTACATGGCCCGGCAACAACCCGACCATACTCTGCAAACCACAGCGTTAGTCAATGAGGTTTACCTTCGACTGGTCGCTTTCAAGGAAGTAAGCTGGGCGGACCGCGCCCACTTCTTCGCCGTCTGTGCCCAACTGATGCGTCGCATTCTTACTGACTGGGCTCGCGGCCAACAATATCTGAAACGGGGCAAGGGAGCCCGGCATGTCTGTTTTGACGAGGCATTGGTCGTATCCCCTGAGCGCGGTCCCGACCTGGTGGCATTGGACGAGGCCTTGAAGGCTCTTTCCGGTGTTAACTCCAGGAGAAGTCAGGTTGTCGAGTTGCGATTTTACGGTGGCTTGAGTGTAGAAGAAACGGCTGGAGTGCTGAAGGTTTCACCTGAAACCGTGATGCGCGATTGGAAGCTGGCCAAACTATGGCTGCTGCGGGAAATGAGTGGAGGCAAACGGGTTGGAGCCTGAGAGTCAATCCCGAGTCGAGCAGTTGGTGCAGGAGGCTTTAGAGCTTGCGGAGGAGCGGCGGTCCGAGTTTCTGGAGCGGCAATGTGCTGGGGACAGGCATCTGCGCGCCGAAGTGGAGTCCTTGCTAGCGTTCGAGATGGATGCTCACAGCTTCATGGAAGCACCTGCCTTGCAAGTAGCAGCCAAAGCTCTGGTAAAGGAGGATTCTCCGGCGCAAGCTCCAGAAGAAAGAGATGAGCGAGCCTTAGAAGGCAAGACCATCGCGCACTACCGTGTGGTGTCAAAACTCGGCAGCGGGGGTATGGGCGTGGTATACAAGGCTGAGGACACCCGTCTGCACCGTTTTGTCGCGCTGAAATTTCTTCCCGAAAACGTTAGCGATGATGCGCAGGCACTCGCCCGGTTCCGCCGGGAGGCGCAGGCTGTCTCGGCTCTGAACCACCCCAACATCTGTACCCTGTATGACATTGGGGAAGTAGACGGACGGGCGTATATCGCATTGGAGTACCTGGAAGGCACGGCGCTAAATCGGCTGATCGCGGGTCGGCCCGTGGAGCTTGACACTCTGCTGACACTGGCGACTGAGATTGCTGATGGGCTGGGGGCGGCGCATGGGAAAGGAGTGGTGCATCGCGATATCAAGCCGGCAAATATCTTCGTGACCGAACACGGACATGCCAAGATCCTGGATTTTGGTCTGGCGAAAGTGTCAGTCATGCACCACCCGGAGCAGGAAACGCTCACGGAATCCCACACGCCCATGGAGACCAAGCCGGGTACGGCGATGGGGACGGTGGCCTATATGTCTCCGGAGCAGGCGCGGGCCAAGGAGTTGGATAGTCGGACGGATTTGTTTTCGTTCGGTGCGGTGCTGTACGAGATGGCGACGGGAACGCAGCCGTTTCGGGGGGAAAGCGAAGCGACCATCTACGACGCGATCTTGAATCGGGATCCAGTATCGCCAGCAGAGTTGAATCGCAAGCTTCCGGCGAAACTCGAAGAGATCATCCACAAAGCACTGGAGAAAGATCGGCAGCGGCGTTATCAGCACGCTTCAGATGTTCGCACCGACTTGCAGCGGCTGAAACGTGACACCGATTCCAGTATTTCGCGAGCAACTCCGTCCACAGTGTCCGCGCCGAACCGTTACACCTGGGTGTTGTGGATTTTTCTGGCGTTGCTGCTAGCGGGATTGGGCGGGTGGTTTGCCGCCAATGGCCCCTGGCCAGCGGTCCGAAATCCACTTTCCAGTGCTCAGTTCACACGGCTTGCCAACTTCAATGGAGCCAAAAGCGATCCTGCTATTTCCCCAGATGGCAACTTCGCTGCGCTTATTTCCAATCGGAGCGGCACGTTCGACATCTGGCTGATTCAAACGAACGGGAGCAACCTGACCAATCTTACCCAGGGCCGAATCGGGGATGCCCGTGCGCCGCTCCGGGCGGTGGGATTCTCCGGAGACGGATTAGAAGTGTGGAGTGCGGGAACAGAAGGCAAGAGGCTCATGCTGTGGCCGCTGATTGGCGGAGAGCCACACAATTTTCCAGATGAAAGAGCGGCCGAGGTCGCCTGGTCTCCGGATGGCACTCGGCTTGTCTATCACACCTGGCAAGCGGGTGACCCGACATTTGTCGCAGACCACGACGGCGGCAATCCACGCCTGATCGTTCAAAACGATCCCGGATTACACAACCACTATCAGGTCTGGTCGAAGGACGGGCGCTGGATCTACTTTGTACGCGGCCGCCCCGCCACTCGTGAGATGGATTTATGGCGAGTATCGCCGGAAGGGGGAAAACCAGAACAACTCACACATCTCAACACTGATATTTCGTACCCGACACCGATCGACGAGAGGACGGTTCTGTTCGTAGCCCACAACAAAGATGGGGCAGGCCCATGGTTGTGGGCGTTCGATGGAAAAACGCGAACCACAAACCGCGTGAGTTCGGGTTTGGAACAATACAACTCCCTGGCAGCCACCGCGAATGGCCGTCGTTTTGTGGCAGGTGTCGTGAACGCTCAGGTCAGCTTATGGAGCGTTCCAATCACCAGACGCGTTGTTGAGGAACGGGACGTCGAGGCCTTCCAACTGCCCACCTCGCGCTCCCAGGCACCACGATTCGGGGGCGGAACGTTGTTCTACTTATCTTCGCGAGACGGAGCTGACGGACTGTGGAGCTATCGCGACGGAAAAGCGCTGGAGATCTGGAAGGGCTCCGAAGGCGCGCTGCAGTCGCCAGCCGCGGTGTCTGCGGACGGGAATGGCGTTGCGTTCGCAGTCACGCGAGAGGGGAAGCAACAGATGCAAGTAATGGCGCCGGATGGGACACGGCTCCGCCCTCTTTCGAGCGATGTTGATGTTCGGGGAACGGCTTCCTGGTCTCCTGACGGCAAATGGATTGTCGTGGCGGGCAGCGACCGCAACGGACTGGGCATATTCAAACTTCCGGTTGACGGCGGCTCACCGATTCGGATTGCAACCGGGCGGTACCTCGACCCTGTTTGGTCGCCGCGGGGAGACTTAATTGTGTATAGCGGGCCCCAGGTGTTCACGCTGGCGCCGCTGCTGGCAGTGCACCCGGACGGCACGCCGGCGAAACTGCCGGAGATCAAGGTGCAGCGCGAAGGCGAGCGCGCCCGCTTTCTGCCCGATGGCTCTGGCGTGGTTTACATGCTGGGGAATACGCTGGCCGAGCAGGACTTCTGGCTGCTCGACCTGGGCACGATGCGCTCGCGGCGGTTGACTCGATTGAGCAGTTCGGCGGTAATGCGGACCTTTGATATCAGCCCAGATGGCAGCCGAATTATATTCGACCGCCTAACCGAAAGTTCGGACATACTTCTCATTGATCTTGCGACGGATCAAGGTCGACAGTAGTCGGACGGATTCTTTTCGTTAGCTGTGCGGAAGGTAGCGAAACTAAGGTCAAGGTAATCGACTTGGGGCGCGCGACTGTGTTGCCCGGGCTGATTGATTGCCATACCCATCTCATGGCCCGCATAGCGGATACCGACGACGGCTACACTTTGACGCTGGCCACAAAGTCGCAAGCCTTTCGCGCGCTCGAGGGTGCTTTTGATGCGCGTCTGACTCTGAACGCCGGGTTCACCAGTGTTCGCGACGTTGAGAGCGAAGGTTCCGGATACGCCGACGTTGCGCTTCGCGACGCAATCAGCCAGGGACTTGCGGAAGGTCCGCGCATGCAGGTGGCGACCCGCGGGATTGCGGCGGTTGGTCAATACGAACCCTTTGGCATATCGCCGGATCTTCCTGATTTTCCCACCGGAGCGCAGATGGTGAGCGGGATCGAGGATGCGCGCCGCGCTGTGCGAGAACAGATTGGCCACGGCGCCGATCTGATTAAGGTCTACGCGGACTGGCAGCATCCGACTCTTACCGTCGACGAGATGCGGGTCATCGTGGAAGAAGCTCACAAACAGAAACGAAAGGTGGCGGCTCACGCTACCACGGTGGAAGGCATCAAGAATGCCATCACGGCGGGCGTGGACTCCATCGAGCACGGCTTCGGCGCCGACCGTGAAAGCCTCGAAATGATGAAAGCCCATGGAATTTTTCTGGTCCCGACCGTCGGTGTCGTGGACGCCCAGCTCGAACTCCATAAGAATGATCCCATCAGTCCGGAAGGGCGCAAAAAGCGCGATGCATTTCTGCAAGGCATACAGCAGTCCCTGCAGCAAGCCTTGAGCCTAGGCGTGAAGATGGCATCTGGCTTCGACGCCAGTAATCCCACTGGGCAGGGACACAATGCAGATCAACTCGTGGCAATGGCCAAGCGTGGAATCCCTCCACTGGAAGTGATCCGCGCCGCAACCCTGAATGCGGCCGAATTGATGGGCTGGCAGGAGGATGTGGGCTCCGTCGAAGTGGGGAAATATGCAGACTTGATTGCGGTAGAAGGCAACCCGCTCACCGACATCGCAATTCTGCAACATGCAGAGTTTGTGATGAAGGGCGGAACGATCGTCAAAGACGCCGTAATTCGCTAAATCGATTCTCGTGAGTTGTTCGACTAACCTTCCCTTACCGGATTATGTAACGCTTGCCCGTGATCCGCCCGGAATCGCCAGAGCAAATTCCCACAAGACGACCACGCCCATATCGGATCCATTTCCGAGAGGAATCCGCGCTACGCAGATAACTGAGCTGACGCCGCCATCTGGCGGCCAGAAGCGTTGACTAGCATCTTCCTTACTCCTAATATTGCACCCCAAGGGGTCTCTTCGTGATCGGCCAGACCATCTCGCATTACCGCATCATCGAGAAATTGGGTGGCGGAGGGATGGGTGTTGTCTACAAAGCCGAAGACACGTCATTGCACCGCTTTGCCGCTCTGAAATTTCTGCCGGATGACCTTGCCAGCGACCCTCAAGCTCTGGCGCGTTTCGAACGCGAGGCGCAAGCTGCGTCTGCCCTGAACCATCCCAATATCTGCACGATCTATGAAATCGGCAAACAAGACGCGAAGGCATTCATCGCCATGGAGTTTCTTGATGGCGTGACGCTCAAGCACCTCGTTGCGGGCAAACCGTTGGAGATGGAGACGGTGTTGTCGTTGGGCATTGAGATTGCCGACGCGCTCGACGCAGCCCACTCCGAGGGTATTGTTCACCGGGACATCAAACCTGCAAACATCTTTGTGACCAAGCGCGGACATGCCAAAGTTCTCGACTTCGGCCTGGCAAAAGTCACCCCCGGCAGAGGCAAAGCGATAGGAACGGAGAAAGCAGCCGCCGAGGAGACCGCCCTGAGCCTAGACCACCTCACCAGTCCCGGCACCACCCTCGGCACTGTCGCCTACATGTCGCCGGAACAGGCCCGAGCCAGGGAATTGGACGCACGGACGGATCTTTTCTCCTTTGGAGCAGTCCTCTATGAGATGGCCACCGGTCAATTGCCGTTCCGGGGGGATAGCACGGCCATCATTTTCGATGCGATCCTGAACCGGTCTCCGGTAGCGCCGGTACGTTTGAATCCTGAAGTCAGCGACGGACTGGAACGCCTCATCAATCGTGCGCTGGAGAAAGACCGCAACCTCCGCTATCAAAGCGCTTCTGACATGAAGGCCGAACTGCGCCGCCTCAGGCGCGATATGGATTCTTCGCAGATCTCCGCCACCGCTGCCCCAGACGACGCAGGCCGCGCATCGCAAGCAGTTTCTCCAAGCCGGACGTCCAGCGCGACACGGGTTGAGCCGTTGAACCAGGACACACCTCGAACAGACGCTCCAAGCCGATTACGTGTCTTCCCGGGGAAGATGATCGCGGCCATCGGTCTGCTATGTGCCTTAATCGTCGCTGGCGGAGTGTACTGGCGCTCGCGCCTTTCCCCTAAACTGACTGACCAGGACACGCTGGTTTTGGCAGACTTCGACAACTCGACCGGCGATCCCGTCTTCGACGACACCTTGAAGCAGGGAATTTCTGTGCAGCTGGGTCAGTCTCCCTTCCTGAGCATACTGTCCGACGCAAGAACTCGCGCCACGCTCAAGCTGATGGCGAAACCGCCTGGAACCAAAGTGACGTCGGATGTGGCGCGCGATCTTTGTCAACGCGCGGGCGCGAAAGCCTATATCGCAGGGGCAATTGGGAGTCTGGGGAGCCAATATGTAGTTGGCCTTAATGCCGTCAATTGCAAGACGGGGGATCCGCTGGTCCAGGAGCAGGCAACGGCAGACAATAAGGAACACGTCCTGAGGGTGCTGGGCGAAATGGCGACCAGGCTTCGCTCGAAGCTCGGCGAATCCCTGAGCATGGTTCAACAGTTTGACATCCCCCTCGATCAAGCCACCACCCCTTCTCTCGAGGCTCTGAAGGCGGTTTCCATGGGCAGGACGACGCTGCAGGAGCAAGGCAGCGCCGCTGCGATTCCATTTTTCAACCACGCCATCGAACTCGACCCGAATTTCGCCGCAGCGTATGCGGCCTTGGGAATTTCATACTCCAATCTCAGAGAGCCCGGTCGAGCCAGCGAAAACTTGAAAAAGGCCTATGACTTGCGCGACAAGGTGAGCGAGCGCGAACGATTCCGGCTCTCGGCGACCTACTACCTTTTGGTCACCGGAGAACTCCAGAAGGCGATTCAAACCTATACCTTGTGGGCCAAAACCTACCCGCGCAGTAGTGAGCCGTTCGGCAACCTGGGCGTCGATTACACCTATTTGGGGCAATACGAAAAAGGTGTCGAAGCTAGCCTTGAAGATCTCCGCCTAAACCCAGGGAGCGCCGCCGCCTATACCAACCTTGTAGGCTTATACGCAGCCTTGCAGCGTCTCGAAGAGGCAAAGGAAAAGTACGATCAAGCCGTCGCCCACAAGGTCAACAATCCGTTCCTGCATGGGAACCGTTATGGCGTCGCCTTTCTCGAAAACGACGCTTCCGGGATGCAGCAACAAATCGCCGATGCCGCCGCCAAGCCCGGCGAGGATGTACTTCTTTCGTTCGCTTCCGATACGGAAGCGTTCCACGGGCGCCTCGCAGCGTCACGAGACCTCTCCAAGCGCGCGGTCGGCTCTGCGCTACACGACGATTCGCCGGAAACGGCGGCAGCGTGGCAGATGGATCTCGCCTTGCGCGACGCAGAGTTTAACAATGTCGCGCTCTCCCGGCAGGAGACCGCCTCTGCGCTCGCTACTGCTTCCACGCGCGACGTGAGTATTCTCGCGGCTTTAGCGCTGGCGCGTATCGGAGATACCGCCAAGGCAAAGCGCATGGCGGACGACTTGGCCGCACGCTTCCCGCTCAACACCGTCATTAATCGCTATTGGTTGCCCGCCATCTACGCTTCAATTGAGATTGATCGCGGAAATCCGGCGAGAGCCGTCGAGCTCCTCCGAACAACACCGGAGTACGAACTTGGCTCTCCCCTTCCTCAATTCGAGGTCGGCGGCTCGCTCTATCCCGTATATGTCCGTGGCCAGGCCTACTTGTTGTTGCATCAGGGCAAGGAGGCGGCAGAAGAGTTTAAAAAGTATCTGGATCACTCCGGCGTTGCGGTGAATTGCCCGCTGGCGGCGCTGGCGCGACTTCAACTCGCTCGCTCCGATACGCTGGCGGGAGACATGAACGGCGCAAGGGAAAAATACCAAGAATTTTTCGTCCTCTGGAAAAGCTCCGACCCTGACATCCCCATCCTGAAGCAAGCCCAAACAGAATATGCGAAGTTGCACTAGCAGGCTGCGGAAAAACTCCGGTGGACGGCTGGAGGGCTAGCCGCGATCTGCCCTTTCTCGATTGTTGGTACGAGAGAGGACTTTGGCGGAAGTAACTTGGAGGGCCTCGGACAGGCGGTTTATCCTCTTGGTTAATGGCTGGTTGCGCTGAACTGAAGAGGCTACACGAGGAAAGCATCGCCTTGCAGCCTGAGTACTACGCTGCGCGGGATGCATTGGCGATGACTTCCAAAAAGGATTCCGCAGCGTACAATGCTGCGAAGCTAAAACTCGAAGATGCTCGCCGAAAACTTCGGCATGCGCACAAGCAGTGGGAGATGCATCTGCGTGAACATGGCTGTGCGTAACACTAAGCCTTTCTCCAGCGGTACCCAAAGCCTATCTTGTTTCCACAACAGAACCTGATAAGAAGATGGCATGCGCGGAAACGACGATCAGCAGTTGGATGTGTTCAGCTATATAAACCCCGAGCAGCGAGTTCCGCAGGATCACCCCTTGCGCCCTCTTCGTGTCATGACCGATGAGGCATTGAGGGAACTGCAACCACGGTTCAACAGGCTGTACGCCAAGACCGGGCGACCGTCGATCGCACCGGAAAAGTTGTTGCGGGCGCTCCTGTTGCAAGCCCTGTACTCGGTGCGCAGCGAGCGAATGTTGATGGAACAACTCAACTACAACCTGCTGTTCCGTTGGTTCGTGGGCTTGAACATGGATGACTCGGTCTGGGACGTGACCGTGTTCACCAAGAACCGCGAGCGGTTGCTCGATGGGGACATTGCCGAAGCCTTTTCCAAGCCGTGCTCCAGCAGGCACGCGAGCGGAGTCTGCTCTCGGACGAGCACTTCACGGTGGATGGAACGCTCCTGGAAGCGTGGGCGAGTGTGAAGAGTTATCAACGCAAGGATGCGAAGAACGACGTTCCGCCGGACGATCCTGGCAATGCGACGGTGGACTTCCACGGGGAGAAGCGGTCGAACCAGACGCACGCATCGAAGACGGACCCGGA
>JBAUAN010000228.1:0-2394 GCA_049675725.1 Candidatus Sulfotelmatobacter sp.
ACTCATGGATAACAAAGCCATCGCCGGCGTTCTCTACGAAACTGCCGACCTGCAGGAAATCGACGGGCAAGATTCCTTCCGCATCCGTTCTTACCGCAACGCCGCACAGGCCATTGAAAACTCGGCACAGCAGATGAAAGACATCATCGCCGACCCCGAACAAGTGCTGGCCATTCCCGGCATCGGCAAAAAAATGCTGCAGAATTTGCAGGAACTGCTCAAAGACGGCAAGCTCACCGCCCACGCCGAACTGCTGAAGAAATATCATCCTTCGATGCTGCAGTTGCTCAAGATTCAAGGCCTCGGCCCCAAGACCATCGCCCTGATCTGGAGCGCCTACCAGGTCAGCGATGTGGATGGCGTCGAAAAACTCGCCCGCGAAGGCAAGATTCGCGAACTCCCGCGCATGGGCGAAAAGCACGAAGCGAAGCTGCTGAAAGCCATCGAAGATTACCGCCGCGTCAGTGGACGCTTCCTGATCGACGCCGCCGAAACTGAAGCCGATAAGCTCACCGAATATCTCAGCAAGTTCCCTGGCATCGACAAGATCACGCCCGCCGGCTCGCTGCGCCGCGGACGCGAAACCGCCGGCGATCTCGACATTCTCGTCACCGGCAGCATCTGTGATTCCGAGGCAGGCCGGCAGAAAGCCATCGACTATGTCGCACAGTATCCACCGCTCATCGACGTGATCGCCCGCGGCGACAACAAAATCAGTTTCCACCTGCGCAGCGGGATGCAGGTCGACGTCCGTCTGCTTCCTCCCGATTCTTTTGGCGCAGCCATGCAGTATTTCACCGGCTCCAAGGCGCACAACGTGGCCCTCCGCCAGCGCGCGTTGAAAATGGGATACACGCTCAACGAATACAGCCTGGCCACCCTCGAGGGCGAGAAACCGGTCGCGGGAAAAACCGAAGAAGAAATCTACGCCAAGCTGAATCTCGACTACATTCCTCCCGAACTGCGCGAAAATCTCGGCGAGATCGATGCGGCCGAGAAGCATACGTTGCCCAGTTTAATCACGCAGGAAGACATTCAGGGCGACGTCCACATGCACACCGTCGAAACGGACGGCCGCAACACCATCGAAGAAATGGCCGAGGCCGCGAAAGCTCGGGGCTACAAATACATGGCCATCACCGACCACTCGAAGAACCTGGCCTTCGCCAACGGCCTCGACGACACACGCGCCGTCGCGCACATTGCCCGAATTCGCGACGCGAATACAAAAGTCGACGGCATCAAGATCTTCGCCGGCATCGAAGTCGACATTCTCGCCGACGGCGATCTCGATCTCTCCGACGACGTGCTCGCCCAGATGGATCTCGTCATCGGCAGCGTGCACTCCGTTTTCAATCAGGACTCCGCCAAGATGACCGAGCGCCTCTTGAAAGCCATCGATAATCCCAACACCTCCATCATCGGACATCCCACCGGCCGTATTCAGTTGCGCCGCGAGGCCTACGCATTCGACATGACCGCCGTGCTGGCCGCTGCCGCGAAGAAAAAAGTCGCAATGGAGTTAAATTCCTATCCCGACCGTCTCGACCTCAACGACGTTCACCTCCGCCAGGCCAAACAGCAAGGCGTGAAGATCGTGATCAACACCGACTCCCATCACACTTCACACATGGACAAAATCCGTTACGGCATCCTGCAAGCCCGCCGCGCCTGGCTCACCAAAGATGACGTGCTCAACACCCTGCCCGCCCCGAAATTCGCGAAAGCGATGAAGCATGATTGGTGAGAAGCGCTTCCATTCCGACTGGTTCCGAAATTTGGAAAATAACCCGTCGGCCTGTTGCGCTTCCGCTTCATCGCGTTAAAATCAGCATCTCTCTGCCCGAGGCGGTCACGATCCATGTGGACCTACGCCCAGAAAACCGGCGCACTGCTGCGAAACGGCCAGGCTGCGGGAACCGGCTATTCCGGATTCGACAACGGCAAGAACAATCCTGCGATGCAGGCCGTCCACAACGTCGGCCCCATCCCGCAAGGCAGCTGGATTATCGTCGGCCCGCCCTTCAACTCGCCCGATCATGGTCCCTTCGCCTTGCGACTCGACCCGGGCGAGGGCACCAACACCTTCGGCCGCAGCGGATTCCTGATGCACGGCGACTCGATCAAAGCGCAGGGCTGCGCTTCCCGCGGATGCATCATCCTGCCCCGCACGGTTCGTGAACTCGTCTGGCAAAGTGGAGACACTACCCTCGAAGTCGTGGCCGAATTCCAGACGCAGGATTTGCCCGAAGCCGCGAATGCGTAGCCGCGCCGCTTGGTTTCTATGGGAGCTACGAGACCGTCATCGTCCTCGCGGTTCTTTTCATGCCACTCGATTCCGCTCCAACACGATTTCAGTTCTTCGCCGCGACGTCAGTCATCTCTGCCGTCATA
>JBAUAN010000229.1:0-6239 GCA_049675725.1 Candidatus Sulfotelmatobacter sp.
TGAAAACCCGGATGAAAATCACAGCCTATAATCAGCATGACGTTGGCTCCTCTCACGAGCCTTGGTCTTCTTCATCGCATACCAATCTACTCGCGACGAGCCAACGTCGTTATGCAATCAAGCGAAGCATGATCGTCCGAAGGACGCTCATGCGCAGTCGAAGGACCCAGTGCGTGCCCACACCATCACCGGCTTCGAAAGGCGTTCTCACCACAACTGCGGAGTTTCGCTTTCGGGTCTCGCCGCGAAGTTAATCAAAAATTTGGCAGAGGCGAAATGAAAGAACTTCGAGCCCGCGCGACGAAAGGCGCGCAGCGCCACTGCACGTCCGAAGAGCACAACCGGGAAGGGCACGACTTCAGTCGTGCCAATTAGAACCACGGCCGATGCGGGCTTCAGCCCCTGAGGGTCGTTTTCCTAACCACAACAGCCGAGGAACATCGCTCTGAATAATCTCCGAATTCACTTCCCCGCCAACCTCAACACCACCACCCGATCCACCGCCCCGTTAGCCGCCGGAACTTTCAAAACCACCCCATCCCCACTCTGCGTAAACTCCACCGCCCCACCACCCAGCATCTGAGCCGCCGCAATCTTCCTTTCGATCGCAGGCAGCGCCAGCAGCGGCGCATTCCAGTGCAGCACGTGCACATAAACCTTGTCGCCCTTCTGCGTAGTCACTCCCCAATCCCCCGGAGCCACCGGACCACCCCGCGTCCCATAAATCGCCTCGCCATAACGCGCCACCCACTCCCCCACCGCATGCAGCCGCGTGACAAACTCTTCCTGAATCTCCCCGTTCGGCATCGGACCAATATTCAGCAGCAAATTCGAATTGTTCCCCGCCGCCCGCACCAGCATTTCTTCCAGTTCCTCCGGACTCTTATAATTGCTGTCGCCAATAGTGAATCCCCACGCCCCATTCAGCGTGTTCGAACTTTCCAGCGGCAGCTGGTCGCTAACATATTTCGTATTGAACCCCGCCGTGTTCCGCCCCGGCAGATCTCTCTCAAAGGTCTGCACATCCTCCCCCGGCTTCGGCGTCTGATGATGATTCGGAATAATCAGCGCCGCAGGCTGCAACTGATGAATCAGCGCATACGTTTTCGCCAAATGCCAGTCCGCATCCGGCTTGTCCCACATCCCATCAAACCAGATCCCGCCAATCGCCCCGTAATTCGTCAGCAACTCGCGCAGTTGCCCATCCATATATGTATCGAGATAAGCATTCCAATCCCCGTGATCCGGACGCCCGTTATTCCAGCTGGTCTGCCCGCGCGGAAAATAATCCGGGTTGTGCCAATCGAGTTGCGAATAATAAAAAAACAACTTGATCCCCTGCCGGTGGCACTCGTCGGCCAGCATTTTCAGCGGATCTTTTCCATACGGCGTCCGCTGCACAATATTCCAGTCCGAAACCTTCGAATCGAACATCGCGAACCCATCATGATGCCGCGACGTAATCGTGATGTACTTCATCCCCGCCGCCTTAGCGAGAGAAACCCACGCCTTGGCATCAAACTTTTCCGGATCAAAAAACTTCGGCAGCCGCTCATACTCGTGCACCGTGAGATGCCGATCGTGAAAAACCCACTCCCCATCCCCCAGCACGCTGTACACGCCCCAATGAATAAACATCCCAAACTTCGCATCCTGAAATTCCGCCCGCGCCTTCAGATTCTCCGCCGAAGGCTGATAGCCTGCGGCGGGATCATTCGTCTGCGCCGAACCGGCGACAGCCAGAAGCCCCCCAACCATTGCGGCCAAGATTGCCAGAACCGCCACGACTCGTGTGGCCACGGGCGCCCCGCCCGTGAGCTTTTGAAGATGCTCCCACCCTCTAGCGCGTTTACCCTCTTTCAAACGCATACTTCTTCTCCAATTCCTCCACCGCCGTCCGCATCGCAGTTTCGAATCTCGAAGCCTGCTCCATCAGCCCAGCAGTACCTTCCGCGAACTCCCCCTCCATCCGAATCAATCCCTCCGCAGCAACCCGTCCCGCAATCCCCAACAAATGCTCGGGAGTAGTCTGCAAATACTGCGCCTCCGTAGGATCGCAAACCCAAACCCGCGTCGCGCCGGGTGCCCCATCCTTCTCGCGTTCTCTGCGAGAGGGTGGGGATTTTGACTCCGACATCTCTTCCCCTGGCCCATCCTTCGCGTTCTGTGCGAAGGGTAGGGTTCCGCCCAACCTAGTCTCCCAATAAACCTTCCGCGCCAAAAACTCCGCCACCACCTCATCCCCAGCCTTCCCAAACACCCACTGCTGCCGCTTGAAATCATAATGTCGACTCGAAAACGCCACCGGCAACAATTTCCCCGACTTCACAAACTCAATCTGCCTGCGGTCCACTTCCTTGCGCAGCGCATTGATCACCGGCGCCTCGGCATCCCTCGGCTCGAGCGACGGCATCACCTCCCGCACCGTCACCGACAAATTCACCGCCACCGCCGCATGCAGCCCTTCCGAATCTTCCAGCCGGATGTCCCCATGCAACACCCAGAAATCCGCTCCCGATGTCGACTTATGAAACGGCCACTCCAGCCGAATCGTCAGCGGCAGCCCAGTCAGTGTCATCCAGATTTTCTTCCCACCCCCGCCGTCATTCCCATTGTCCAGCATCATAGAGATCAGTCCCCAATCGAAAATGCAACCGCATCATTCTACCGCGTAGACACCACCACAACTCGTGTGGCCGCGGGCGCCTCGCCCGTGCGGTTTTCAATCCCCGCCCCCGCTCACTTCCCCAGTTCCAAATCCCGGCCCGCAAAATCCTCAGCGCTCCTCAGTGTCCTCCGTGGTTCTAGCACTCCCCTCCACCAACCACCCCAGCAACCCCAGCAAACAAAATCCCAAAGCATTCAAAACCCCATGCGTCGAAGCCATCCGCGGAATCGGCAACCACTCACTCTTTACAAAATCCGCCACCGCATAAATTCCCGACAACGCCATTCCCACAAACACCGCCCCCGCCGCCACTCGCAGAAGACCACGCGCGGTTCCATCTTCTACACGCGCCGCGTGCCCCATTTCTCGCGTCCTTTGCGAGACGTCGGGATTTTGAGCGCACATCCACACAAACCCCGCCAGCCCCGCCACGCTCGCGGAAAACGCCATCGCCGCCACCATCTTCAGTCCCGGAGAAATCACAAATCCCGCCGCCACCAAAAACGGCATCCCCAGCACCAGCACCACCACCCCCCGGAGCCAGCGCATCAAAACGTCGCGCCCGGCAAACCGCGCCTCCGCGAACCGTAGAGTAGCCCCGGCAATCATCGCCGTAGCAAATCCCGCAAAATGAAAATGCACCGCCGTCAGCAACCCAATCGGCTCCTGAATCCCCATCGGCCGCCATCCCAACCGCGACGCCACCAGCCAAGCCCCACCCACCGCCAAGTCCACACACGCAACGCACCCCGCGATCCTCGCAAGCCGAGAAGGAACCGCCACGTCTTGTGCAGACACAATCACTACCCGTGTGGCCACGGGCGCCCCGCCCGTGCGGTTTTCCATCCCAGCCGCCGGCCCCGTACTCGCCGACCCCAAAACCACACCCCCCAACTCCACCACGCCAGCCCCAGCCATGGCCGCACAAACCACCATCCACCCCCCGGCGAAAATCCCAGCCCGACCCCCGGGCGCTAAACAAATCGCCACCACTGCCGCCACCGCTCCCAGCGGTTGCAAAGTCTGCGCTGCAGCCGCGCAACCCCGCGCCACGCCAGATGTAAACCCGCTCACCCTCCCCAACTCCATCCCCAACGGAACAATCACCAGGGGCGCAAACAGAAACATCAACTCGATCACTCCAATACGCGCAATGCCCATCCGCGCCAGCACGGCAATCCCCGCCCAAGCCGCCGCACCCGCCGTAGCCCATCCCTCCGCCCGAAGCTCCGCTCGATGCTCCTCCCGCCCACTACTTTTGTCATTCCGAGCGAAGCTGGAGCCGCGCAAAGCGCGGTGAAGCGAAAGAGGAATCTGCTTCCCGTGTCCACCATTCTGACTTTTCATATTCACCTCACTCACCCCGGGTGCCCCACTTTTCGCGTCTTTTGCGAGAAGTGGGGATTTTGACTTTCAGACTTCACACTTCACCCTTGATTTCGACTTCACTCTCACCCCACCGGCCTCAACGCCGCCATTCCAAAAATCCCCACCAGCACAATCAGCGAAACCACATACAACGTATCCATCCCCCGGTTCTCGCGCCGCAGCTCCTTGTCGTAATAAAAAACCTGCAACACAATTCGCAGCAGCCAGAACCCCGCCATGAACCCGCTCAGAAACCGTCCCAACCCGCTAGCTCCCGCCAATTCCGCAGCAAATCCGAAGCACAGAGCCGCAAACAGTCCCACCACAATCAGGATGTACGCCCAATGCACATAAACAATCTGCCGCAGAAACCGTGGAACTCCCGCCAGCCGCTCCCCCACCCGCAACCGCCCCAGCAGCGGAACATTCGCCAGCACAATCCCCAGATGCACCGCCCCCGCCCCCCAAATCAGCTCTTTCATCAAACGAGCGCTCAAGAAGTTTCCGCTCATACCCGCCTCCGTGTCGGCGTTAACCGTCTCCCTCTGCCCCCAAGTCTTAACTGGCCACTGACCCCTAACCACTGACCTCTGCTTTGCCGGAGCCGCTTTTAGCCCCTGCCCCAGTGCTTATCGGAGATTTCCGTCGCGATGATCGGCCTCCCGTGTCAGACACTTCTGTACAAACAGAACGCACCACCCAAAAAAATTTACCCCGCCTTCGCTCTCGGCTTGCTCACCTTGCTCACCTTCGCCCCCATCCGCAACAGCTTCCGCACCGTGCCCGTGGGCAGGCGCTTCATCTGGTCATGCAGCTCGGTCACCGCTTCGAAGAATCCCGCCATCGCCGCCAGCCGTTCCCGCGTATACTCCGCTCCCGGCTCCTTCGGATCCAGCTCCGCCAGGCATCGCCGCAGCATCTCCCGCGTGGGATCAATCTCCCGCCGCTTTCTCTGCTCAATCACCAGCCGGAACATCTCCCACACATCTTTCATCGACTCATAATGTTCCCGCCGGTCGCCCAGCACATGCACCGCCCGCACAATCCCCCATCCCTCCAGCTCCCGGATCGACGTCGACACGTTCGACCGCGCCACGCTCAGCGTCTCCGCAATCTCCTCCGCCGGCAGCGCCCGCGGCGACAAATACAGCAGCGCATGAATCTGCGCCACCGTCCGGTTAATCCCCCACCGCGTCCCCATCTCTCCCCAGTGGAGGATGTATTGCTTCTGCAATCCAGTCAGTTCCGCCATATCGTTTATTTCAGTACAAACTGAATATACAGAAATATGATCTGTTTGTCAATCTCGAAAACATGATCAATCGCAGTGCATAAAACGCAGGGGTTCCCCGTCCTTCGCGCGTTGTCGAGAGGGCGGGGATTTTGACCTTGCTCCGGACCGTTCTTCCTCTCGCTATAATCCCACCATCATCCTCGCGCCCTATCTCGCAGCAAGCTTCCCCGTCTACATCCCCCTCGGCCCCTACCGTCTGCATCCTCACATCTTCTTCGAAGCTCTCGCCTACCTCGTCGCCTTCCGCGTCTACCTAACCCTCCGCCGCCGGTTCGGTGACTCCATCGCCACTCCCCTCCGCTGGGCCGTCATTGCCGCAGCCGTAGCCGGCGCCGCTCTCGGCTCCAAACTTCTATACCTGCTCGAAGACCCTCAACTCACCTGGCACAGTCTCCACAACCCCGCCTATCTCATCGGAGGCAAAACCATCGTCGGCGCGCTCGCCGGAGGCCTCATCTCCGTCGAACTCATCAAACGCTACATCGGACTCCACCAATCCACCGGCGACCTCTACGCCATCCCGCTCGCCCTCGGCATCGCCATCGGCCGCATCGGATGCTTCCTCACCGGCCTCTCCGACAACACCTACGGCACACCCACGAATCTCCCCTGGGCCATCAACTTCGGCGACGGCATCCCGCGCCACCCCACGCAACTCTACGAAATCATTTTCCTGCTCGCGCTCATCCCGCTCCTTTTTCGTATCCTAAAGAAGGTTTCGATCCGGAATAAAATTGTCATCCTGTCTCTAACGACGCTGCACCCTGTCAAGGGTCTTGTGGCGACACTTCGGCTCCGACGCCGGAGTCGTCTTTCGATTTCAATCGGGCAGTGGAACCTCAGGTTCCACCATCCATCTCTTCGGGACTTGCACCCATGATTCTCACTTCGATCTCCCTGACTTTTCAG
>JBAUAN010000230.1:0-13812 GCA_049675725.1 Candidatus Sulfotelmatobacter sp.
GTCCCCGTGGACGTGCTCGATCGCGCCACCGCGTCTCTCGCGCACCGCGGCCCGGACGACTCCGGCACGGTGATCGTCCGCGACTCCGTGCCAGAGCCAGTGGAAATCGGCTTGGGAAACCGGCGCCTCGCCATCCTCGACCTTTCTCCTCTGGGCCACCAGCCCATGCACGATCCCGAAACCGGCAATTGGATCGTCTACAACGGAGAGATCTATAACTTCCGCGACGTTCGCCGGGAGCTTGAGCAAGCCGGCACAAAGTTCACCAGCCACTCCGATACCGAAGTTCTTCTGAAGGCTTATGCCCGCTGGGGCGAGTCCTGTCTCGCGAAATTCCGCGGAATGTTCGCCTTCGCTCTATGGGACGCGCGCCAGCACCACCTGTTCCTGGCCCGCGATCCCATGGGCATCAAGCCGCTCTATTACGCGCAATCCGGTGCGTACTTTCTTTTTGCCTCCGAGGTTCGCACCCTCCTCGGTACGGGTCTGATTCCGCGACGCCTCGATCAAGCCGGCGTTCTGAACTACCTGGCTTTTGGTTCGGCCTGCGATCCGCTCACGCTGGTGGAGGGCATTCACGCGCTTCCCGCCGGCCACAGCCTCACCTGGCAAAGCGGAACGATTTGCCAATCCCGCTATTGGGATCTGGTGGATGACGTCGCAGCCAGCGATGGTCCAACCATCAGCGCGTCTCCCGCGGTTGAATATCGCCGCGCAGCCTCGACCTTGCAGCCCATGCTGGAAGATGCCGTGCGCTTGCAGTTGGTCAGCGACGTTCCGGTCGGTGTGTTTCTCTCCGGGGGTATCGATTCGAGCGCACTGGTCAGCATTCTCAGCCGCGGAGGCGTGACGCCGGCGACGTTCTCAATCGTTTTCCGCGAAGCTGATTTTTCGGAAGCCATGTACTCTCGCGCCGTCGCAAAAAAATTCCGCACCGACCATCACGAGATCACCGTTTCTCAAGAAGACGTCCGGGCGGCGATTCCCGATGCTCTTCGCGCCATGGACCTGCCCACCATGGACGCAGTGAATACCTATTTCGTTTCGCGGGAGACTCGAGCCGCCGGCGTCAAAGTGGCGCTCTCGGGCCTGGGAGGGGATGAAGTCTTCGCAGGTTATTCCAACTTCCGCACGGTCCCGCGTATGGAACAGTTCGCGAACTTCTGGAAACATGTTCCTCGATCGGCGCGCAATCCCTTCGCGTCCGCATTTACCGCCCTGTCCCGCCGGACCGACCAGAACCGGAAGCTGGCGTCGCTTCTGCGCGATAACGGACGAGTGACGCATCCCTATTTCCTCTCAAGAATGTTGTTCACGCCCTCGCAACTCGACCAGCTTTTCCCGTCCAGCACCCCGGAAGAGGCTGCCCGCGCTTCGGCTGCGCAGGAAACGCTTTTTGATCGCACCCTGCTGTTAGATCCCGTGAATCGGGTTTCCTATCTGGAGTCGCGCTGTTATATGCTCAACACATTGTTGCGCGACGCCGATTTCATGAGTATGTCTCAGGGCCTGGAAGTGCGCGTACCCCTCATCGATCATCTGCTGGCCAGGACCGTTCTGGCCTTTCCCGGTGCATGGAAGATGAACGGTGCAACGCCCAAAAATCTCCTCGTGCGAGCTCTGGAGAATTCGCTGCCCCCGGAAATCATTCATCGCGCCAAACGCGGATTCACGCTTCCATTTGAGCACTGGATGCGCGCCGAACTGCGCGCGGAGGTTCAGCTTGTGTTAACCGCAGGGATCGGGAACGGCCCCCTGGGCAGGATTCTTGATGCCGTCCGCGTGCGCAAGGTATGGGAGGATTTCTTGCGCGGGGCCACTTCCTGGACGCGCCCGTGGTCGCTCTATGTCCTGCATCGCTGGTGCGAATTGCACATGTAATGGGTCGAATGCTTGTAGTCGGTTTGATGCTGAGCGAAGGTGAATGGAAAAGCTGCAAGAAATCGAAGCCAAGTCCGTGGCTGCCGTCAGCGCCAGGTTGCCGGTGAGCGTGATCATCGCTGCGCGCAATGAAGCGCACAATCTGCCGCGATGTCTTGAGTCGCTGCGCGATATCGGCGAAATCTACGTGATCGATTCGCAAAGCATCGATACGACGCCCGAAATTGCCCGCTCCTTCGGCGCCAAGGTAGTTCAGTTTCATTATCAAGGTGGATGGCCCAAGAAGCGGCAATGGGCCATGGATACACTCCCTCTTGCCTTCGACTGGATCTTGTTGCTGGATGCCGATGAATCGTTAACCCCCGAGCTCACCGAAGAGATTCGGCGAGCGATCCAGAATCCGGATGTCACTGGTTACTACATCGCACTGCGCATGCACTTTCTCGGCCGTGTTCTGCGTCACGGCGATGCCAGCTTCTGGAAGCTGGCGCTCTTTCGCCGCGGCAAGGGCCGCTTCGAATGTCGCCTCAAAGATCAGGACGCTTCCATGGCCGACATGGAAGTTCACGAGCATGTCGTGGCAGAAGGCGCCACGGCGCAGTTGAAGAATCCCATCATCCACCACAATGTGGAGTCGCTCTCCCGCTATATCCAGAAGCACGACGAATACTCGAACTGGGAGGCGCGTGTGCTCCTGCAGGGCCAGCAGAGCAGTGGAGAGCTCCCGCCCGCTCTGTTCGCTACACAGGCCCAGCGCCGCCGCTGGCTTAAGAATAAGCTTTATGTTTTGCCAGGTTCCCCCGTATTGCTTTTTTGGTATCGCTATTTGTTTCGTCTGGGATTCCTGGACGGCACGCCAGGTTTGATCTACTGCGGATTTCAAGCAGTTCAAATGTTCCACACCAAATCGAAGATTTATGAATTGAAGAAACTCCCGCCGGGCGTGAGGACTTAACCCAGAGATGTGTGGCATCAGCGGCATAGTGAATTGCGGAGACCGGGAAACCCTGGCAAGGATGACGCAAGTCCAGGCCCACCGCGGGCCCGACGATTCCGGACAGTGGGACCGCAAATTTCCCGACGGTTCTTACATTGGCCTGGGCAGCCGCCGCCTGGCGATTCTCGATTTGTCCCCGCTCGGCCACATGCCCATGGCCAACGAGAATCGCACTCTGTGGATCACTTATAACGGCGAAATCTACAACTTCGCCGAACTCCGCCGCGAACTCGAAGCCAAAAGCCACAAATTTATTTCGCATACCGACACCGAAGTGATCCTTCATCTCTACGAGCAGGAAGGCCCGGACTGCGTCAAGCGCCTGAACGGAATGTTCGCATTCGCGATCTGCGATCTGCGTTCGGGCACGCCCACGCTGTTCATGGCCCGCGATCATTTCGGAGTCAAGCCTTTCTATTATTTTCATCAGGGGGACCGCTTCGCTTTCGCGTCGGAAATCAAAGCTCTGCTGCAAGTCCCGGGAATCGAAGCCGAACTCGATCCCGAATCGCTTCACCAGTACCTGACGTTTCTATGGGTGCCCGATCCCAAAACAATGTTCCGCCGCATTCTCAAGCTTCCCGCCGGACACTACGCGATCCTGCGCGACGGCGACCTGAAGCTTGCTCAGTATTGGGACCTGACATTTCCTCCAGCCGATCAAACCTATGCGCGCTCTGAAGAAGATTTAGCCGAGGAAATTCGCGATCGTTTCCGCCGCTCCGTGGAAGCGCAGATGGTCAGCGACGTTCCCATCGGAGCGTTTCTCAGCGCCGGCCTGGATTCTTCCAGCATCGTCGCCATGATGTCCCGAGCCACGATGGCTCAAGCCACGAAGTCCCAAGCGACGACGGCCGGCGCCACTCATCAGCCCGTACGCACCTACACCATCACCTTCCCTCGTAAATACCGTGTCGGCGAAAACACGCTCGACGATCCGGAAGTGGCGGCGCGGCTGGCTCACCATCTGGGCTGCGAGAACCAGCGCATCGTGGTCGAGCCCGATGTCACCGATCTCTTGCCACGCTTAATCTGGCACATGGACGAGCCCACCGCCGATCCCGCGATCATCACGGCTTACCTGGTCTGCCGCGAAGCCCGCAAGCAGGCGACGGTACTTCTCTCCGGCGTTGGCGGCGACGAACTGTTTGCCGGTTATCGCAAGCACAGCGCGCACTATTGGGCAGAGACGTATGGAAAAGTACCGGCGTCCGCCCGCCACTTCGCCGAACGCGCTCTGAACGCCATGCCCAGTTTCCGCGGTACGCCGGTGAAAGGAAGTCTCCGCCTGGCGCGCAAAATGGCTCGCAGCGCGGCTCTCGGCCCGCGCGATCGCTTCATCACCAACTGCACTTACCTCGACGAAGCTCAGAAGGCGAACCTCTATGCTTCTACCTCGGCTTCTAACTCGGCTTCTAACTCGGCTTCTAACTCGGCCTCTGACACTGCATGGGGTAACTCGTTCGACCAATCGGAGTTCGACCCTGCCTATCAACACCACGCCGCTTTCGATCGCGTTCGCGATGCCGACTTCCTGCACCAGATGCTCTACCTCGACACCAAGATTTTCATGGCCAGCCTGAACCTCACCTACAACGATAAAATGAGCATGGCATCATCGGTGGAGGTGCGCGTTCCCTTTCTCGATCGCGAGCTCGCCGAATTTGTCGCGTGGAAAGTTCCACCGCGCCTCAAGCTAAAGGGTTCGCTCCGACCAACGACCAAATATATCTTCCGGCGAGCCATGCGAGATATCCTTCCGCCCGAAGTGTTACGCCAACCAAAAGCCGGCTTCGCTGCTCCGGTAGACTATTGGTTGGCCCACGATCTCAAGGAAATGGTGGGCGATCTGCTCTCGGAGTCGCAGATCAAAAAGCGCGGCTTGTTTCGCCCTGAAGCGGTACGGCGTTTCGCGGATGAGCACGCCAGCGGCCGCCACGACTGGTCCATGCAGCTGTGGCAGTTTCTGACGCTCGAACTCTGGATGCAAGTGTTTCTCGACGGCGGAGCGGCGAAATTCGAGCCCAGCAGCCCGGAGCCGCGAGAAGTAGCCAGCGCTTGAGACCTGCGGCTGGAGGCCGTTTCGTAGATAGGTTTGGGAAGGGCACGGCTTCAGCCGTGCCGTCCAGAGCCAATAAAGGCGCGGGCTTTAGCCTCTGAGGTCCCAGCTCTCGTCCAGCCGCTTAGGATTTATGCTGGTGACGAAATCATGAAGCAGGTTCTCCAACACGCGCGCACCGGCGAAATTTCCGTCGCCGAAGTTCCAGCGCCGCAGCTTCTGCCCGGCTGCGTGCTGGTGCGCGTTGCCGCATCCGTAGTTTCCGCAGGCACAGAGCGTGCGTCGGCGGAGTTTGCCAGCAAGAATCTCATGCAGAAGGCTCGGGCGCGGCCGGATCTGGTGCGGGAAGTAATCGGCAAGATTCAACGCGATGGCATTCTCTCCGCGGTCCAGGCGGTCCGCAGCCGTCTCGATCAGCCACAGACTCCCGGCTACAGCAGCGCGGGAACGCTCATCGCGGTCGGCGAAGGAATCACCGATTTGCAGCCGGGCGACCGCGTCGCCTGCGCCGGCGCTGGATCTGCCGTGCACGCGGAAGTCGCATGTGTGCCCCGGCTGCTCGTCGCAAAAATTCCGAGTGGGGAGGCTGCAAAAGAAACGCCGCTCGAGGATGCCGCATTCGCCACGCTCGGCGCAGTCGCGCTCCACGGCATTCGCACTGCCGAAATGAAGCTTGGCGATCTGGTCGCCGTGATCGGCCTCGGATTGCTCGGCCAGCTCACCGTCCAGCTATTGAAAGCCGCAGGCTGTCGCGTCCTCGGTCTCGATATCAACCCCGCGCGCGCGGAACTGGCGCATCATCTGGGCAGCGATGCTGTCGCAGTTTCAGCTGCGGATTTTCGCGATCTTTGTTTGGCACGCTCGCAAGGCGCGGGCGTGGATTCCGTTCTGATCGCCGCGGAAACTCCCAGCAGCGATCCGGTCAACCTCGCGGGCGCCATCGCTCGCGAGCGCGCGATCGTGGTTGCCGTGGGCACGGTCGGCATCGAGATCGAACGCAAGGCCTATTACGAGAAAGAACTCGACTTCCGCATCTCGCGCTCCTACGGCCCCGGCCGCTACGACTCCGCCTACGAACAAAAAGGCCGCGACTACCCTATCGGCTATGTGCGCTGGACGGAAACTCGGAACATGCAGGCCTTCCTGCAGTTGCTCGCCGAAAAGAAAATCAGGATCGCCCCGCTCATCACGCACCGTTTCCCCATCGAGAACGCCCAGAGCGCGTATGCCTTGATTACCGGGAAATCAGGCGACCCATTTCTGGGAGTCGTGATCCAATACTCTGGGACTGGCGACGAATCACCCACGCTACAGCTTGTCGCTGCTCCCGCGACCGCCACGCCTCCAACCACAGCCCCCCGCATAAACGAAATTTCTGTCGGACTGCTTGGTGCGGGGGTCTTCGCCGCGGGCACGCTCATTCCCGCGATCAAGTCGTCCGGTCATGCCACTCTCAGCGGCGTTTGCACGGCGACTGGCGCCCATGCCCAGCACGCCGCCCACGCCTTCGGCTTCGCCTACTGCACCACTGAAGCCTCGCGAATCGTCCACGATCCCGCCATCAACACGATCGTGATCGCCACTCGTCACCACCTGCATGCGAATCAGGTTCTCACCGCGCTGGCCGAAAGGAAGAACGTCTTCTGCGAGAAGCCGCTTTGTCTTAGCGAAGATGAATTGCGGTCCATCATCCGCGCCTATCACGAAATTCCCGCCGCGCAGCGCCCCGCGCTCACAGTAGGTTTTAATCGCCGCTTCGCACCCATGATTGCGCGCATGAAATCTTTCCTCGCTCCGATTTCGGAACCGCTGGCGCTCACCTATCGCATCAATGCCGGATTTCTCGGCCCCGACCATTGGGTCAACGATCCGGAGCAGGGTGGAGGCCGCATTCGTGGCGAGGTTTGCCACTTTGTGGACACGCTGATGTTTCTGGCCGCGTCCCCAATTATCGAAGTCGAGGCCCGCGCGGTTGGCAACGCCGGACGCTATAGCGGCGACAATGTGTTCGCGTCTATCCGTTTCGTCAACGGTTCCGAAGGCACGATCAGTTATTTGGCCAGTGGTGACCGCTCGTTTTCCAAGGAGCGCCTCGAAGTGTTCGGCGGCGGGGCCGTCGCGGTGCTAGAAGATTTCCGCCGTCTCGAACTGGCGCGCAACGGGCGCAAGGAAATCATCCGCTCGCGCTGGCGTCAGGACAAAGGACATCGCGCCGAGTGGGCCGCTTTTGCCGAGTCCATCCGGCAAGGCCGCGACAGCGCAATTCGGTTCGAGGAAATCGTCTGCTCGACTCTCGCGACTCTCCTCATCCACGAATCGGTTGCTACCGGAAAACGTTTGGCCGTGGACGCCTCCGTCTTCATCGAAGCGGCTCTTGACCCTTCTCGCCCGAACGGATGACCTTTCACACCGACGACACCGGAGGAGTTAACCATAGTTAATGCTCATTCTCGGCCTAAACATGTTTCATGCCGACGCCTCCGCGGCGATCGTGCGCGACGGCGAAGTCGTCTTCGCCATTGCCGAGGAACGCATCAACCGTCACAAGCATTTCGGCGGATTCCCGGCTCTCGCGGTGCAAGCGTGCCTCGACGCAGTCGGTGCAAAGATTCGTGACGTCGACCACGTAGCCGTCGGCCAGGACAGCGACGCCAACCTCGCGAAGAAAGTGCAGTACGCTCTCGCCCGACCCGCGAAAATACTGAACTTTATTCGCCTGCGCCAGCGCAAGGAATCCATGCGCGACGTGCGCTCGCTCCTCGCCAAAGCGCTCGATACTGACGCCTCGCAGCTTCGCTTCCAGGAACATCACGTCGAGCACCACATCGCCCACATCGCCAGCGCTTACTACTGTTCGCCATGGGAAAACGCCGCCGGATTCAGCTACGACGGCTCCGGAGACTTCGTTTCCACCATGATGGCCCGCTGCGAAGGCAATAACATCGAAGTGCTCGAACGCGTTTACCTTCCGCATTCCCTCGGCAGCCTTTACACGATGATTTGCGAGTTTATCGGCTACAGCAAATACGGCGATGAAGGAAAAGTGATGGGCCTCGCCCCCTACGGCAAAGCAACCTACTGCGCGGAGGTCGCAAACATGGTCTCGCCGAAGAACGGAGGCTTCCAACTCGACCTCAAATATTTCAAACCGCTGGGCAGCAATCAGGGCATGCAGATCATGCCCGACGGCACAGTTCGCCTCGCGCGGCATTTCTCCGACCGCATGGAGAAGCTATTCGGCGAGCCTCGGCGCCCGCACTCGGAAATTACGCAGCGTGACATGGATATTGCCTTCGGCTTACAACATCGTTTCGAAGAAATATTTTTTCACGTTCTCAATCATCTTCACCAGCAGGTTCCGCTGCCCGACCTCGCCATGGCCGGAGGCTGCGCGCTCAACAGCGTGGCCAACGGCAAACTCTTCGACCAGACTCCGTTTCGCCGCACCTACATCCAGCCCGCGGCCGGCGATGAAGGCCTCGCCATCGGCGCCGCGCTGCATACGTATCACGCCACGCTGAATCAACCGCGCCGCCATGAGTTGAGAAATTCCTACCTTGGTCCGGAGTTTTCCGATCCGCGCATCGAATCAGCGCTCAAGAAAGCTGCCCTTGATTACCGCAAACTCGAGCGTCAGCCCTTGCTCGACGCGGTTGCAGACCAGATCGCGGCCGGCAACGTGATCGGCTGGTTCCAGGGCCGCATGGAGTGGGGTCCGCGAGCGCTCGGCAATCGCTCCATCGTGGCCCATCCCGGCCTGCCCAACATGAAGGATGTGCTCAACGCCCGCATCAAACACCGCGAGTGGTTTCGTCCTTTCGCGCCTTCCATTCTCGTCGAGCACCAGCACGAATATTTTGAGCACGATCATCCTTCGCCCTTCATGCTGCACGTTTATAAGATCCGTCCCGAGAAGCGCAAACACCTGTGCGCCGTGAATCACGTCGACGACACCGGACGCCTGCAGACCGTGGCCCGCGAAGAGAATCCGCTGTATTACGATCTGATCTCGGCGTTTCACCGCAAGACCGGGATTCCCGTGATCCTCAACACTAGCTTCAATGAGAACGAACCGATCGTGTGCACTCCCGAAGAAGCCATTGATTGCTTCCAGCGCACCCGCATGGATGTTCTCGCGATCGGCCCATTCTTGGTGGTCAAGCCGGAAAGTAGTTCTCAGTCCCCGGTTCCGAGTTCTCCGCAAAAGACGTAACCGGTTTTCTGTGTCCCTTCGTCTTCTCTGTGGTAAAGATTGTTGTCGCCGTGAGCGGCACACACCATGACCACGCCTCCATTGATGAAGCCACCCGCTCAAGGCCAAGCATGGGAACTAACTCGCCTAGCCAGCTTTCCACGCTTGCGCGCGTTGGCCTGGTCTGGGGATTATCTCTACGCTTCTCGTGGCTACCAACTCCTGCGAGCGAAAATCTCGCAGAGCGAGGTCCCATCCGCGAATTTGCCTTGGCAACGCGTCGCCTCGTTCCGTCCCGCATGGTGGCGTCATGGCAGCGCGTCCCTTCGCCTCAGTTCACGATTATTTCGCGACGGATTTCACGCGCTTGCCACCCTCCCTTCGGGCGGAATGGTCGGTGCGGTCGCAGGAGCGATCGTGACCCTGCGCCCCGGCGAAAATGAATTCCGCACCACCCACGCCATCGCTCGCGGCACCCGTCCGCTGCACATTGCCTCAGTTCCCAGCGGCACGGTCTATTGGGGCGAATATTTCGACAACGCTTCGCGCGACGAAGTGCACATCTACGCATCCAACGAGGGCGGCATCACATGGAATGTCGCCTACACTTTTCCGAAAGGCGCAATCCGTCATGTGCACAACATCGTTTATGACGCGATGGGAGACTGCCTCTGGATTCTCACCGGCGATTACGGCGACGAATGCCGCATCCTGCGCGCCTCCTGCGATTTCAGCCAGGTCGACGTTATGCTCCAGGGAAATCAGCAGGCGCGCGCCGTGGCGCTGGTTCCCGCGGAAGGCGGACTCTACTTCGCCTCCGACACTCCCCTGGAAACGAACTTCATCTACCACATGAGTCGTCAGGGTGGATTGCGAAAGCTCGCAGGGGTTACCAGTTCATCCATCTACGGATGCCGCGTGCGCAACAGTATTTTCTTCTCCACCATGGTCGAGCCGAGCGATGTGAATGCAGATGACCACGTCCGCATCTACGGCAGCCGTGACGGAGAAAGTTGGCCCGCCCTGCTGGCTTGGCGGAAAGACCTTTGGCCGATGAGTTTCTTCCAATATGGCAACGCCTTCTTTCCAGATGGCGAGAACAACTCGGATTATCTGGTGGTGACCACCGCCGCCGTCGAAGCGGACGATCAGAGCACTCTCGTATACTCACTCCGGAAGTGATCGGGCGGTCGTCCTGCCGCACATCCGCTTCATGATATAGTTCGAGAAATCCTCAGGATTCACGCCCCTTTTGCCGCATTTCAGCTACTACCGCCGCATCGCCAGCGCCTATCTGCTCGGAGGCAAAAGCCATCTCACGTTCTGGCACGAAACCCCTGCAGAAAATCCAAACTTACGCGTCGACCAACTCGGCGAATACTACATGCCGTTTGCCGAAAAGGCCGACTATCAAGGCGCATACGACTCCGTCGGCATCCCCCTGCTCGACTATCGCGGCAAGATTGGCCCGCAATATAACCCCATCGCCATCGCGCAATACGGTCTCGGAAGTTACAACCTCTTCCGCCGGAGCGGCGAACCCGTCCGCCGCGAAAAGTTTTTTCTGACTGCAGAGTGGCTCTGCCAACACCTGGAGAAAAACCCGCAGGGACTCTCCGTCTGGAATCACCATTTCGACTGGGAATACCGCGACACGCTGCGTGCCCCCTGGTATTCGGCCTTAGCGCAGGGGCAGGGAATTTCCGTGCTGGTTCGCGCTCACCAGGAATCGTATAAAGAGTCGCACAAGGAATCGAAAGACGCTCCCTACCTGGACGCCGCGAAACTAGCGCTAGCCAGTTTCTTCACTCCCGTCAGCGAAGGCGGCGTCGCGTTCACCGATGACCGCGGCGATCTCTGGTTCGAGGAGTACATTGTCTCCCCGCCCACTCACATCCTGAACGGCTTCATCTGGGCTGCCTGGGGAGTTTACGATTACTTCCTCGCGACGCTCGCCCCATCCGCGCGAGCTTTGTTCGACCGCGCCGTGCAAACCTTGCTGCACAATCTCGACCGCTACGATCTCGGCTTCTGGTCTCTTTATGAGCAGTCGGGCACGCGTCTGCCCATGGTTGCCAGCCCGTTCTATCATCAGTTGCACATTGTGCAGTTGCGCGTGATGCACCGTCTTACCGGCGAAGAAAAATTCGCGCGCATCGCCGAGCGCTGGCAGGGCTACACTCGCAGCCGCAGCAATCGCACCCGCGCGCTATGCTACAAAAGCGCGTTCAAGCTCTGTTACTACTAGACCGTCGCGAATTCGATTTTTGCGGGGGCCTCACCCAAGCGGCGTGATCGGTGGGATTTTGACTTGCGCTCGACAACCTTTCCCCTCCACTACTTCCGCCGCGCTCGCCGCACCGTTCTCCGAAAAATCTCCCAGGCTTCTCTCCACTTCTCATGCTTCGACCGCTTCTTCCTGCTCCCCGGATACAGCTTCAACGACCTCAACCCCTCGATCACCCTCACCGGAAACACATACCACGCTCCGTCCGGCCGGGCGTAAGCCACCAGCGCATCAATCTCCTCCCCCGTATACGACTTCTGCTCTCGATTGTGCGCCCGAAAGCTGCACGTCCCATCCTCCCCCACCACATGCGCCGACTTCACCTGCACCCTCCAGAAATTTCTCCCCCGGTTCACGATAAAGTCATAAGGCTCGCTGTCTCCCCAAGGCTTCGCCACCACAAACCCCAGCTCCACTACCTTGGCAATAAACTCCGCCTCGGCAATCTCCCCCAACTGCTTAGGAGTCAGCTTCGCCGCAACACCCGCCACCTCACCCTTGTTTTTGTCATTCCGACCCGGACCCTTATCTTTATCGTTGTCATTCCGAACCGGGCGAAGCCCGGAGAGGAATCTGCTTTTCCTCGCCCTCTTCCCCGCACCGTCCTCCGCCACAGCCCAAATCGTTATCGTCTCCGAAAACTCCCCACCCACCTCACTCATCTCCATCACAAATTCGCTCCTTCGCCAAACATGATCCAGGATTTCTCCCGTCAACCCATCTCGCGTACCGTCGGTTTTGCTTTTTCACTGATCCCTGCTCCCTGACCCCTGTCCCCCCCAGCAACACAAAAGCCCCTCCCGACCAAGTCGGAAGAGGCTTTCACAAGCCCACGTAGGCTACCTAATGATAATCCCGCCCCAAAATCCCTCAGTCAACCAAATTCGCAAGTAAGCGAAGATCCCATTCCCAAAACGGGAATCCGTGACGACGCTGGGTGCCCCATTTCTCGCGTCCTTTGCGAGAAAGCCTGCCCTGAGCGGAGTCGAAGGGCGGGGATTTTGCGTGGGTGCTCCCCTCCTTGCCGCGCTATTTGCGGCAGGGTGGGGATTTTGCAGTTGCCCGTCCGCGCCGCATTTTACTGTGTCATCCCGAGCGGCTGAAAGACGACCAGGCGAAGTCGAGCGCCTGCCCTGAGCCTGCCGAAGGCGACCTGCTTTCCGCCGCCACCACCACCACCGCCGGCAATCCCATAGATCCTCGGCGCCCGGTGGAAGAGCGGCCCTTTCAGGGCCGCGTAAGCCCCCCAACGATTCGGGCTTCAGCCCCACCTTCCTGACAAAATGTTCCTGAAGCAACACAACTGCGATTTGTAAAAGTGTTCCTTCAGGAACGCCTGTGGAAAAGCCGATAAAAATGGATGGAGGGTAAGCCGTTTATCGCCAGTGGCTTATGGGCAAGTGCCGATATATCGGCAGCGAGGGGCGTGCAGTGGGGAATGCCAACCCTTTCGGCTGCGCTCAGGGCAGCCTCTTTGCAGAAAGCGCAAAAGGATGCGCCACCCCCGCGAGTCACCTCAGTCCAGCCGCGGAGCGGCGACATATATTAGCCCAGGACGTAAGTCCTGGGTAAGCCGCAAGAAAAGGGAACCGAGTCCCGTAGGGACGGCACGACGCGGCCTGCACCATTTCCGGGCGCACACGAACTCCGAGAGATACAATCGAGCAGCAGGCGAAGTTCCCGGAGACATGGAATGAGTTTTTCGGCATCGGCGGCTGACGAGCGCGTGTTGGGAGTCGAGTTCACCGACGACGCCCTAAGCGTCTCCCTGCGCGACGGCCGCATTATCAGCCTGCCGCTGGTATAGTATCCGCGCCTGCTCGACGCCGCACCGGCCCAGCGCAAGAACTTGAGGCGTTGAGAAGGCGTGAGCGCGCGTTCTTTGCGCGCGGGAGCCTTCTGCCGAAATCCTGAGCGTTCTTGGCGAAGGGTCTCGCAGGCGGAGGCTACGGCCTCCACTGGCCCGACCTCGACGAAGACCTCAGCACTGAAGGACTGCTCCGCGGCGCACCAGCGCCGAGAGCGAACGCTCGGACAAGGTGATTGGCGCCCTGAGCGTGAAAATCGAACCCTCTCGAACACGTACGAACGGGCTACCGCCTCCCGTGAACATAGTTATGCGTATAAACTGGACTCGAATGGGAAACGCTAAGGCGGTCGCCTATGGAACTGGAAGAGGCACTTAAGCTTGCACTTGACGGTCGAGCGTTGCTTTTCGTCGGGGCTGGGTTTTCTCGCGGCGCCACGAACCTCGCTGGGAACGACTTCTCCCTAGCAGCCCGTGGTGCAAGTCTGGGTACCTGAAACAAAAGATGGTGTGATCCACAAGCAGAGTTCGTAGAATGCGCGCATGGCGATGAGCAAGAGGAGCGGCGGGGAGAAGCAAGAAGACATCT
>JBAUAN010000231.1:0-43344 GCA_049675725.1 Candidatus Sulfotelmatobacter sp.
AAAAACCAAAAAACTCCCGCGTCATAATTTTGTGGTTTTCAAATTCTTAATGGTGCGTTCCACGACAGTCTTTCGAGCCTGGCCTCCGAGCGGAGTTGGGCCTCGTGCGCGCGTGGGCAAGGGAGAGGAAATTCGCAGCCCAAAAGCCGCAGGGATTATCCTCTGCGGCTTGTCTCACTGTCAATGTGCAACCAATTGCAGTCCCAAGGCAAGCGCTGGCGGGCGGCTATTTGCGACCGTTGATCTTGGATAGCAGTCGCAGAATTTCCAGATAAAGCCAAACCAACGTGACGATCAGGCCGAATGCCCCGTACCACTCCATGTACTTCGGAGCACCTGCGCTGACACCACTTTCGATGAAGTCAAAATCGAGAACGAGGTTCAAGGCAGCGACAATTACCACCACTACACTGAATCCGATCCCGAGGAGACCAGAACCATTGATGGCAGCGAAGCGGACACCAAAGAACCCGAGAACAAATTGAACCAAATAGAAGACGGCAATGCCGCCAGTAGCCGCCACCACGCCGAGCTTAAACTTCTCCGTCACTTGAATCACGCCCGAGTGATAGGCCATCAGAAGAACCAGCAGCGTCCCAAAGGTCAGGCCGACCGCTTGTATTGCGATTCCGGGATAGCGCAATTCGAACATCGCGGAAATGCCACCCAGCGCCAGCCCTTCCAGCAGGGCATAAATCGGCGCGGTAATGGGAGACCATTCTTTCTTGAAGATCGTCACTATTGCGACAACGAATCCACCGATTAGCCCAATCCCCAGCAGAGGCAATACCGCATCTGAAGTACGAGCGTGGAAAAACCGACTCCAACTCCACGCCGCAGTCGCCACTACGCAAATCAGCAGAACACCTGTCTTATTGACGGTCCCGGTCAATGTCATCGCTTCGCCAGATACCGCCTGATCTACACGAAAGCTATTGACGTTCAGGGCCGGGTTCGAGGTCTTCATCAGGGCCATTCGATTTCTCCTTATCTATCGCGGCAGTCACGGCGAATTAGCAGTCCAAAAGGCGACTCCACATGACACCATGCACCGCGCCCAACGAGCGGGATGGCGAAGCGCTTAATCATCTCATGGTCTTACGTTCCTTGAAAAACTTCGGGCTTGGGTTCGCGGGGACGTTTGCTGATACTGATGTGCCGATCCCAGCTTGGCCACAAAGGCTGCCGTGACCTCTGAAACGCTGGAGCCGATCTGAACCGCTCCGAACAGCCAAATCCTGCAGAAGGGGCTCCGCTAAAGGCAGGCAATCGAGGTGATATCGTAAGGCTTTGCTGAGAACCTATGTAGTTTCATGAAAGTTAAGCAGCCAGAAGAAGGCACACCTCACATCAGAATGTCCACTATTCGAAATTCGCAAGGTGACAAGATTTCCAAGGCTCAAGGATGTTTACTTGGTCAGCTTGCCGGGGACGCCTTGGGCAGTCTTGTCGAGTTTCAGTCGCTTGAGGACATCCGACAAGCATATCCAAAGAGCGTTCGTGAGCTTGCGGATGGGGGCACTTGGAACACAATTGCTGGACAGCCAACCGATGATTCCGAGATGGCACTGATGTTGGCTCGGATGCTGGCGGAACAGGGGCGATACGACGCCGACCAAGCTCGTCAGGCTTATGCGTTCTGGTTGAACTCCGGTCCTTTCGACCATGAAGGCCACTACGAACGGTGTTGCCACAGGGCAAGTCACGCCGCAGTAAGTCTGTGTGGTATGTCTCTGCGTCGAACATGTGCGACTGGCTTTTCGTGCAGGAGGAGTTCCGTTGCCTGCACACGCCGTTCAGCGTGAAACCACTTCTGCACTACGTTGTCATTCAGAAAATTGGCCAGGGCCAATAGACTCATGCCTTGATGGTGAGCCATCCAGCACCGCACCAATTGTGGGCGACGATTCCAGAATCGGCGCTTCACAGAATTGAAGTCCGCAGCTTCGTAGAATCCGTGGCTCCCGAACCATCCCATGTCATGCATTCTGCGCAAATTGCATAGCGCTCCGACCGAATCGGTACTCAGCGCCAGAAACGTCGAATAAGGGGAGATCACAAGCGCGTTCATTTCTTGTTTGCGCAGCGCCAGGTGAGGAAGGCCAAATGCGTAGTACTGATAGTTTCCGGCCTCGTCCAGCTTAAAATAAGCAGATTCAGAAATACCCCAGGGCACGCCTTTTCGACCAGCGTAGGCCTGTTGCGAACGCACGGCAGCCACTCGCGAGCGCTCCAGAAGCGTATTCGAGTGGGAACGCATCCAAAGCGAGGGCATGAGATATTCGAACAAGGTTCCAGTCCAGGAGAGCAGAACAGGTTGTCCGGCATCCAGCGTGTGCGCCCGGCCAAGCAGGAACCAGCTCTCTTGCGGAATGTCTTCCTTGGCGATGGCAACAAAGACAGCCGTACGAGACTCGGTCCCCAGCAGGTCATAGCACGCGGGATGGAGATGACGGGGTTCCACATCGAAGCCTACGGATACAAGCTTGCGGCGTTCGTTCAGCAGAAACGTAAAGTCCGTTTCATCGGCAAGTTTCCCCGACAACTTTGCTGCCATTCGAAGATCGTCGACCAGGCGTTGAGTGTTCGCCCGCGCTTTGAGGAGCTCGCCGCGAAACCGTTCACACAGAAACCTTTGTTCCTGGCCTGGGGAATCGATCACGGATTCGATCCTGCCGATCAGCTGATCGATGAATCGCGGCAGTTGCTGCAGCGCGATGCTTGTCATCAGCTTAAGGTTGAGAGCGGCATGGTCCCGCAGAGGTGCGAACTCGGGAGAGAACCACGGCGCGTATTCACCCACCGCCTGGCGAATGCTGTGCAATCGCAACGCGGCTTCTTCAGCAAACCACCCGAGTGGTGAGGATCCTTTGCACTTAGCGATCCTTTCCTGAGTCTGATCGAAAACGGTTTCCGGCAAAGCAAGGATCGATTCCAGCCAAAGGTCGGTGTTGCGTTGCCTTTCGCAGGCCGCGAGCATCTTTCGTGAAAACGCGCGCCCAGCGGACAGCAGGCGGAGATAGTCCAGAAATCCTTCCGACAAAGACGATTGCAATACCGGCAGCTGCAATCGCTGCAGGCACCCATGCTGCAGAGTCCAGAGCGAAGCCAGCAAGTTTCCGCTATCCACCGACGAAACGAAGAGGGGAGCCATCGGCTGAAGACTGCGAGTGTCATACCAGTTCAAGACGTGTCCACGATGCTTGGTCAGACTCGATATTGTGGCGAGGGTTCGAAGGGTCTGTTCGGCAAATTCCGGCACCGTGAGATATCCGAATTCACAAGCCACCTGCCGCGCATTGAGCAGAAACCCGATGTTGGTGGGCGATACACGGGCAGCTAGCGCAGCCGGCTGTTCCTGAACGTTATCCGGTATCAACCAATTGTGCTCCGCGGTACTGTACTCGGCAAAGTATCGCCACGTCTTCAGAGCCGTAAGCCGCAGGAAAGCTACGTTTGCGGGAGAGGTGCGATTTCGGGTGGTGGCTGGAGGACGATTCAGCCAACTGGAAATCAGTTTACTGCAAGCCCAAAGCGATAATATCGGCAGCGCAGCCGGGAGCGCCTGCGGCCGCACGGCCCAAACCAGCAGGCCCAGTAGGATCGAAAGGACGGGCATGCAGCTGAGGTACACGTCGACCGGCCCGGGCCCTCGGGCATTCAACTCCGACTCCGCCGCGGTTTCCCATTCCAAGAGCCTGTCTTGCGTGACAAAACGCCGCACCAGCGCGCGTGCCACTGCGTCCACCGCCAGCATGGTCTGATGAGCCAGGAAGACCAACGTAAAAAGAAGACTCACATTGGCCGTGTAGAGCGCACTGAGTGCATCCTGGGCGACAGTGAAATCAAGGCTGCAAACAGCACGAAGCAGGTTAAAGCCAAACTGCACCCACGTGGGCAGGAATACGATACAGATGGTCGCCAGGGTCCAATGCCATGCCGGCCGGCCGGGCATAAACCATCCCGCTACCAGCAACAGAAGGGTTGCCGGTTCGACCAGGCTGCGGCGCAAATTGTCGAAAATCTTCCACCACGAAATCAGCGAGATCGGATTAGATACGCGGTCCACCGATTCGCCCGGCACATTTGGAAGCAGCCATTCTGCAATCTGCCAATCCCCGCGGAGCCAGCGGTGTTTGCGGCGATTGTAAGCGCTGTAGTGCGAAGGATAATCCTCAATGACTTCGATATCGCTCGCCAGGCCCGCGCGGGCGTGGACTCCCTCGAGCAGATCATGGCTCAACAGAGAGTTTCTCGGAAAGCGGCGCTTCAAAACGCGCTGAAGAGCGTCCACTTCATAGATTCCTTTTCCCGTGAAGCTGCCCTCTCGATACAGATCCTGATAAGCATCTGACACCGCGCGCGTGTAAATATCGAAACCAGTTTCTCCCGCGTAGATAGCCGCGAGCCGCGAGCGGGACGTGCTTTGCACGCTCACGCCGACGCGCGGCTGCAAAATGCCATATCCGGCAACTACCGTATTTGTTTGCGGGTCGATGATCGCCTGGTTCAGAGGATGTGCCAGCGCTCCGACCATGCGGTGGGCCGTGCCCCGAGGGAGCTCCGTATCCGCATCGAGAGTAATCACAAACCGAACCAGAGGGAGAATCGATAAGTCCCCAACTTTCACCGGGAAACTGTCGTACCCTGCGCGCAGCAGTTGATTGAGGTCGAGCAGTTTGCCGCGCTTGCGCTCCCATCCCATCCACGACTTCTCGCGTGGGTTGTAAACCCGATGGCGGTGAAAAAGAAAGAACGAACCCATCGCCTGATGGGCATATTTGTCGTTCAATTCGTGGATCAAATCCGAGCAGAGCGTGACCAGCGGATTGTCTTCCCGAGCGGGCTCGCGAGAATCCGGCAAATCGGTTAGAAGTGCGAAATGGACATTGGCGTCGTGGTTTCCCAGGAAGCGCACTTCCAGGTTTTCGACCAGCTCCCGCACTTGTGCTTCATTCAAGAGCAGACTGGGGACAGCGACGATCGTGACGTAATTGTCGGGAATCCCCTCCGAGAAATCGAGCTTGGGAAGAATTTCCGGCGGCAGCAGCGAAGTGACCAGGTAATTCATCAGCTGCACGGCGCTCTGTGAACTTGGCAATAACAGGAGCAGCATCGAAAATAAGACAAAGCCCAGCGAATAATCGGAATCAGTGAGAAGTACCGCCGCCACGGACATGATCGCAATCGTCAGAAGCGGGAGGCCTAGTAGGAAAAATTCGTCCGGATGTTTGCGCAAGAGTCCCTGAATCTTCTGACCAAAGGGAGGACGAAACCTCGCTTTCCGTCGGAGAAGAGTTGTTCCCTCATCAATGAGGTAAAACCCGACGTGCGATTCGCGTAGAGCCCGGCGCGGGTCTTCAAAAGTGCGGTGAGTGGCCTCCGCGGCCAACGCCACCGCTGCCTTCGCGACTTCGACCTCCGAAAAATCGGAATGCTCTGCGATGTTCGATATCCGCGTCCGGTACAAATCGCGGCTGTCAAAATCCATTCGGCCGTAGGCGCCGGCCGGGTCCTGCCGCAACACACGGTCGATGGCCATGAGCGGCTCGATCACATCTTTCCAGCTGGTTTGTCCAATATCCCGCAGACTACGCACGGCAGTGCCCACACCCTGTGAGTCGTCATCGGGTGCGCTTAGAAGGCGCTTGCCCCGCTCCGCGATCCGCTCCAGAAGAATCAGTTTAAGCACGGAGACGAGGGTCCAAAGCTCGCGCTGTTGCAGCGGCGTCGTTTCCTGAAAGACTTCCAGGAACAGAGTGAACTCCTGTTCGCTGTACTCGTAGGAAACAATCTCAAGAAATCCCTCTGCCAAGGCCAGCACACGGGGAACCGTCTCGCCGTTCGGAGTGCGAACATGCGGGATCTTTGCGCGGGATTTGAGCGTCCCGGTGACGTTCTGAAGTTCTGCGTACAGAAGACGGCCGCTGTCGTAAAGCCAACGGAAATCTGCGGAGGTTGGTGGGGCCGGGGCGGGCAATTCGAGACCCGCGAATATCGGGTTCAAATTGTGGGTAAGAGTATGGCTACGCTCCGCAAAGATGTGCGAGGAAGGAGAGTTTGGCAGCCACGGTAAAGTACGCGCGAGTTTTTCTGCCCCTTCCCGCACTGCTTGCGGGTTTTGCGAGGCGTGAACGGGCTCTGGCAGACGTTCGGCCTCTGCGCTGATGTTTTCCAAATGTGTGTTCGCCGGCATTGGGTATGTGAGTTCCCGTCTGACTTCTTATCGATAGGTGGCCGCCTGCATTTCAAACATTTCCGCGTAGCGTCCACCAAGATTCAACAGCGTTTCATGGTTGCCATCCTCGGCAATTCTTCCGTCTTGCAGGACAACGATGCGATCTGCCATGCGCACGGTTGAAAATCTGTGCGAGATGAACAGGGCTGACTTTCCCGCAGTGAGCTCGGCAAAACGCTGAAAAACATCGAACTCACTACGCGCATCGAGCGCGGAAGTTGGTTCATCCAGAATCAAAACCTGCGCATCCCGAAGGTAGGCGCGGGCCAGCGCAAGTTTCTGCCACTCGCCGCCTGATAGGTCCACGCCGCTTTCAAAGCGCCGGCCCAACATTTGCTCGTAATCGCCAGGAAGTCTCTCGATGACTTCGTCGGCCATGCTCTTATCGGCCGCGGCTCGCAGGAGCGGCAGATTATCGAGCTCATCGATCCGCCCGACCGCGATGTTTTCTCGCGCCGTCATCTCATAGCGCATGAAATCCTGAAAAATCACGCCAATTTCGCGGTAAAGATCCTCGAGGTCGTACTCCCGCAAATCCACTCCATCCAGCAGGATCTGGCCTTCGACGGGATCGTAGAGTCGCGTGACCAGCTTTACCAGCGTGGTCTTGCCTTCGCCGTTCTCCCCGATCAGAGCGACACGCTCCCCAACACGGAGATGTAAGTCCAACCCGTTAAGCACCAGCCGCGAGGCTCCGGGATAGCGGAAGGAGACGTTGCGAAATTCGAACCCCTGCAGGATTGGGCGGGGAGCTGGCAGGGCATGAAGCTTGGAACAGAGAGTGGGCTGCATCTTGAAAAATTCAAGCAGGTCAGTGAGGAACAGCGCCTGGTCCGCAATGCTGGAAAGCGTCGAGAAAATCTGTTGGATATTGCCACTCGCCTGGATAATGGCGCCGGTCAGAAAGACCATCTGGCCGATCGTCAGGAATCCGGTCGCGGTCCGCCAAATCACATAAACGTAGGCCGAGTAGTAACCGGCAGTGCCGATCATGGACAAGAAAGATCCCGCAATCAGCCTGCGGCGGGCCAGATCGACATTTTCCCGATAGAGCTGATCCGAAAGACGCGTGAACCGAGCGATGAGGAAATCCTTCAGGCCAAAAAGTTTGAGTTCCTTGGCGGCTTCACGGCTGCCTCCCAGCACCCGCAGGTAGTCGAGTTCCCGGCGAACCGGGGTTTGCCGGAAGTTTCTCGCGTAGCCCAGAAATGCGAAGTGGCTTTCGCCGAGAAATGCCGGAAGGATACCCACAATCAGCAACAGCAAGAGCCATGGCGAGAACAAGAGAATGTATGCCGACAGAGAAGCGGCCGTAATTACCTGTTGCACCAGTCGCCCAATGGACTGAATCATGCCCAGCCGGTCGGTGGCCTGGACCCGCGCCCGCTCCAGCCGGTCGTAGAAGACCGGATCTTCATACGCGGTCAGGTCTAGCTCCGCGGCGTGCGTCATTACCCGAATGCTGACGTGGCGGGTATATTTGTCCGCCAGTAGGGCGTCGAGATAGTCAATGGTTCGGCCGAGGAGGCTGGCGAAAATGGCGATGGCGAATTCTGCCGCAACCAGCCACCAAAGTAGGGGCTTGGCCGGCTGATGACTGGAAACGACCTGAACAATGCCGTCAACGATCGACTTTGTGATCCACAGGGCCGCCAGGGGTATGAGCGAACTGATCAGCCGGAAAATCAATCCCAGGGATACAACAAGCGGCCCTGACTCCCAAACGATCCTCAGGACCGGGGGCAGGTTGCCGAGCGCGGCGAGACGCTCGCGCCATCCTCCCCAGAAATCTTCCATAGCGGCCATTTTTCGCGTCCTTTGGATTGTGAGCCCATCTAGGATGCCGAAACCGATTCAGGCGGCCACTTGGAATCGAGAACTGACTACGATTCTCTTTCCTGCTAGACGGGTCGCCCTCACTGCACTTCACGTCGAATACCGTTTCGAGGGGTCACGCAACTGGCTGCCGCTTGAGGATGGGCGAGCGCGACAATCGCTCAAGTCTTTTGTCGCTATACGCTTTAAAATGTGTGGTTTGCGAGAGATGGCGATTATCGGCGCGCAGGCAAGATACGCGCAATTCGATTCACGGATGGGATCAATGGGCTGCGGGAAAAATCTCCTCGTTTGCGTGCAAGAACGCTACGGAGATCTTGATGAGCATTGGTCTTGAAACGCCTCAAACCTTGTATTTCTTGAACCCTGCTCGCTCCATGCCGCGCTGCGCCGCCTCGTTCTTCATAAAGGTATCCCAGACAAACCCCGTCCGCAGGTTCTCGGCCATCAGGAGCGTAATACCGGTATCGATCCCGATCACGTCGCTGTCGTACCACTTGGTGAGCGGGTTAAAGGCATTCACAAATCCGTACCGGCTCCAAGCCGATGGATAGCGCTCTTTGATCGTCCGCAGCACGCGCATCACGGGTTGCGGCAGGAACGGTAGTGAACCAGCCGACGCACTGGGTACAACGGTGCCATCGATCGGTCCGACTGCCGGCGGGCCGCCCCAAATCACGTAGCCGTTCGGAGAATCGGAAGCGGTTATTCCCCATAAGTCCTCGCTGTAGTCGGGAAATTGCCTGGCCAATTCAAGGCAGAAACGACGATGAACATCGGTCGCAGTGACCGAATTCTGGAAATAATCCGCATATTTGTCGCGCTTGCCCCGAAAATCAAACCAAGCTTGGGAATATTGATGGACAAAGAGCGGCGCGAAGGAGCCGATGTAGCGCATGCCGTCGTACTCGAACGTGAGGCGCTTCCAAGCCGCCCAGGTCTCCTGGCGAAGTGGATAGGAAGTGGAGCCGAGGCCCAGCAGGTACATCATCATCAGTTCACTGTAGTTGTCCCAGCGATAAGGAAGGAATCCCATCTCCGGCGTCCAACCATGGGGGAGCAGAGACGTATCTTCAGATAACCACGTCCACTCCACCCGATCGAAGATGGCATCGGCCAACCCTTGGACTTCTGCCACCAGAAAGTGCTCACGGCAAGCCAAAACTCCGCATAGCAGGATCGTGGTGTCAACCGAGGAAACTTCGGCATCCCAAACTCGTTCGGCGGTATTGATGTTGGCCCAGTGGTAGAGGAATCCGCGATGATTCGGCAGTTTCGCCCAAAGGCACTCCAGCGTGGTCAGCACTCGTTCCTGCGCCGCGGAGCGCGAGACGAATCCGCGCTTTTCGCCGATGCATAACGCTGTCAATCCGAAACCGGTGGCGGCAATGCTGCCGACAATTCCGCTATCGTTGATGCGAACGTTACATCGATCTTTGACCAAGCCAGTCTTTGGATTGGCCTGTTCCCAAAAGTATCGGAAATTGCTTTCTTCGAGTTCATTCAGGAACCGGTCGTCCTCGGGAGAAATCGAGCCCACACCGGTCTTGGCGACTGAAAGACCGCGCGCCCAGCTGGCCTCTGAAAATGCCAAGTCGGCAAAGGGCAGGCCGGTGCCCACGGCGAGGATTTGTCGCACAAAATCGCGCCGTGAGGATCCCTTGGAATGCATCACTTTCATTGTTTCACGGCAAGCGCTTGAACGTCGCGCAAGACCTTAAACTGAACTGCCGTCCAGAACCGGCGCAACACCATTGGCGCATTCGAATGCGCATTTAAGATGCTTATCCGGTGCCGTCTCTCGTAAAATGTTTGCAGAATTGATGAGCGTAGCAAGAAAAACCTCGCTTTGGATCTTGCTGGCGCTGGTAACTGGTCTTATTTTTGCGGGTTTATTTTTTTGGCGTCAACATCGGAAGCCACTGACCATCATAGGTGCGGTGACCGTACAGGATGCCGATCCCAGAAAACAGTTGCCCCTTGCGGGTGTAGAAGTCAGCGCCGCGAACAACTCCACTGAGCCTCCAGTTAAAACCGATTCCTCCGGATTTTTCAGTCTGAAATTGCACCAGGGCCTGCGCCGCGGCCAAGGCGTGATGTTGATGTTCCGGCACCGCGATTACCATCCTCTCGACCTTCCGGAATTCGCGGGCGACAAGCTCTACATCGTTCACCTGGTCCCTTTGTCCAAGAGTACAGGCGTCCCCGATCGGCCGGCCATTACCGTGGGCAATGTTCGCGTTCGATATTCGACGAAGGCCATAAGAACGGTAAACGTAGGCAGCGTCGTAAGAACATTTCAGGTGGAGAATGTCGGCAACATTCCATGCAAAAGGCGCCCCCCTTGCTCGCCTGATGGCAAATGGAAAGCTGCGATCGCTTCGGCCTCGTTGGACGCGGGTGAAGGCAATGAATTTCAAAATACCCGGGTCTCGTGCATCGCAGGGCCCTGCCCTTTTACGAAAATCGAGTCCGCGGAATTTTCCAAACCCATGCAGAAAATCACAGTGTCGGCCCTGAATTGGTCGGATCCAGCGACTTTCTTAGTGGAAGCGGAGGTGGTCCACACCATGCAAAGCCCGTTGGACCACCAATCTTATCCCGTAATCTTTGGTTCAGCTCTCAGTTTCAGCTTGCCTACTGATGCTGAGGGGGTAAGCATGGAGGCGGATATCGCTGGAGAAACTATTATTTTTCCGCTCGGGCCAGAGCTTTTTTTGACCTGGGCGAATTGCAATGCCAGACTGAACCCGGACCACACGAGTGTGTACCGTTGCGAACTCAAGCCGGGATACCGATTTCAGTAGCAAGTTCCAACCCGACATGAAGGATGTCGTATGGCGGAAGGAGTCCGTTCGGAGCGCAGTTTGCGCTTCATTGGGAGAGGCCTGTGCCAAGACAATCCGCACTGCCCACGTTTGTACCGGCCTTCATCGAAATCGTGGAGCGCTTTGACCGCCCGCTAATAGCGAAAGAGGTCGCCGAACCGGCGGTTTGTACTTTGATAATGTTCCCAGTCGGAGTCACGAAACAGAGGTCGAGTATGAGCGATATGGCAGAGCGGCCACAGCCCTCCGTTGGACAAATCATATTAGTACCCCTTCCTCTTCTTCCGTGCTCAACCAGACGCGGCGCAAGGTGTAGCGCGGACCGTCGGGCGGAGCGCGCAGCAGAACCCGAGGTTTCTCCACCGTAGCAGGAATTGCCGCTGATGCAAGCGGAAGAAGATCAAAGCGATTCTTGATACGTTCATTCCCGAGTTTTCTGTCCGAATCGGGGGTTCGACGTCGGTTGACATTACAAAGCCTGGCATTGACAAAGCCTACGGCATCAGAAAACTTCGAGACCTGCTCGGTATTTCGATAAAAGAGATGATTTATATCGGTGATGCCTTGTACGTGGGCGGCAATGACTACCCTGCTGAAACAGCGGGAGTGGGTTGTATCCCGGTTCAGGATCCCAACGAGACCAAGCGGGTTATCCAAACAATCATCGCCTGTTTAGCAGTCCCTAGTCAGGCGGCGTGAAGTTGCGGGAATCGCTGTCAAAGGGAATTGATGAGCGGATTTAAGTTACAGCGCCTGGGAATATTGATGGAGCCGGAGCCGGGGAATGCTCAGGAGGTCGAAGGCGTCCTGGAATTGAAAACGAATCTTTGTAAGACGCCGGTTCCGCAAAAGGCAAGTCAGGTATGCCGTGAGGAATCAGGTCGCTCTTTCGGGGAACTCTAAATATATCTTGAAGAATGCTCGCTCATAAGGATAAGACGATCAGAGCGCGCGGCGATTTCTTGCATGACAATTAGCTGGTCTGCGTCCGCTTCGCGAAGAACCGTGTGCAGAGTTGTCACGACTGGCATTTTGAGGCGCTGCAGCAGACGCAATACATGGCTGCCGCCGTTACCTCCAAAAATTCCGCACTCGTGCTGCAAACACACCAGATCGACATTGCTGGAATTAAGAAAGTCGGTAGCGGCCTTATAGGTTGAAATATCGTTTTCACTTATCTCGAATTGCACGCGCGGGGGGATGTAGGGACCAGAAGGCCACACGCGAGACTCCTGGTCCTGTACTCGTGCGGACACTCTTCAAACCGCGGTTCGCCGTCCACTCAATAAGTTGATGACCAGAACCGCCAGCGCCACAACCAGAAGTAAGTGAATCAGAGCGCCGCCGAAATGTAGACTGAAACCCAAAAGCCACAAAATCAGAAGAACAACGAAAATAGTCCAAAGCATGGCAACCTCCTGTGCTCATTCGCGAGGACCTGAAAGTGCGCCCTGTCCAAATGTTCGCAAGAAAACGCTTCGCGCGAATCGATAGAACAACAAATGATGGATTCTGCGCGCGCTCGAATATGCAGGCACGGGCCGTTGACAAACTAATGGTAGAGGTCGAATCCAGAAGCCCTACTCTTTGTTAACTTTAGCCTCAGCTTTGGCTCCGCGAATCTCCGCCACGAACGGCTCGGCTGCAGCTGGAACCGGCACTCTGCCCAACAGCAAAGCCCGAGTTGTGACATTTCGTCCGTATATCGCACGCCGGGAATCGTTGTCTTGACGGAGCGATGCGCCCGTCAGCGTGAGCCCTGCGAACGCCCCTTTGGCACGGGAGTAGGTCAGGATCTCTGTATCCAACTTCCAATCCGTGCCAGCCTCGGCATGCCGTCCAACTGGACCTGCTGCCGCGGAAGCGTCCCCTCCAACCTGGAAATTACTGGAGAGCAGCCTTTGCATTGCTCTGTCATTCTGAAAGATCATTACCACGTCCACAGCTTCTACGCCGATCTGCAACCCCCAGCTTCCACCCGAAATCGTGATGAACGCTGGAGCACTCCAGCCATCGGCCGTGCGGCAGGTCGCCACGCCCTTGCCTCCTTCGGCTCCAAACACGAAACCACCTTTGACCATGTGCGGTATAACGGCCACGCACTTTGCATGCTGCAACACTTCTTCCGGGATTCCCTTGTCGGGCATCCCCATAATTTCGTGCATCACGCTGGTGGCGTTATCGAGCCGGTCGGTGGCATCTTCCCGCGCCGACCCCGCCCAGCACAGCGTGCCGAGACCAAACATCGCAAGTACGAAGATTGCTTTTTTCATTGGATAGCCTCATTTCTGTTGCCTGTGCGCCGCTTCTCCGACTTCGTGCTGTGCCTTCCGCACAAATCCAGGAAGAAATTCGGGCGCGCCAAGGTCAATCAGACCTTAGCAAATCAGGATTAAAACGGTCTGAGCAATAATGACCACCTTTCGCACACGGAAATTCCCGACAAATTGACGTGAATAGGAAAGCAATCCCAGAGCACGCGACGTTGCCTGCCAAAAGCACTCCTTCTCCTCGATCTACACTCAGCAATCGACTGGCTCACTTGCTCTGCGAATACTGTGGACAACGGCTCATGTCGTGACGAGTCAGTCACAGTCCCGCTCAACCCATGCCTTACGTGAATTGGAGCCATCCCCATAGCGCATAGCCGGAGCGTTGCTGACTGAAACCGTCGCAATGGGTCATGGTGGGAGGATGAAGTTTTAATCTCGCTTGATAGTCACAAGAGAGTCGCCGCTCGGCGACATTCTAACTTTGACGTTCGTCTCTTCGCCATCTCTGATTACCGACTTCAACAGCAGCTTCCCAGCTGACACTACGCGATAGCTGCCAGGAGGCAACCCGCTCAACGTCAGCGTTGTCTCGTGTTGATCGTGGGAGCGATTTTCAATCCTGAAACTGAAACGGTTTAGAGACTCGCTGAAAGCGACAGGTTTACCTTCTTCGAATCCGTCGCGGTCGAGTCGCATTTGAAAACGTGTGTTACCAAGCACCACGTCAAACCTGTCGCGCAGGCCATCTCTGGGAATTACTTGTATCGAAGCGCCGTGGCGCGTTAATTCGCCGCCGTAGGCATACAATCCAAAAATTGGATCATCACTTACCACGGTCGCCGAAGTGCGCAATGCTCCGCTGAAGCCTAAGTCAATTTCGCCCGAGTACCACCACGAACCGTGTCCCATTTCCTTGTTCCCCAGCCAGGCCCGCCCCCAGGGTCGCGGCTCAAATCCACCGCCCGCGCCGCCGTCGTTCTCCTTGCCTGGGAACCAGTAACCGTAGTTCGACTCGGCTGTACCGGAGTTGAGCAGCGCCCACGAGCTCAGATAAGACGCATAACCCAGCCGCAGATACGGAACGGGGTCGTGCGCAAAATTCAACGCATAGTCTTCGACCGCCCAGCCTCCCATCTGAGACATGTAGCTGAGCGTGTAGGCAGTGTTGCCGCTCGCGCGGTAGTCGCTTCCCAGCCAGAAGTATGCAGGCTCCATGCCGCGAGCCGCCACGTTCAAACGCATCTGCTCTTCAAGAAAGTCATTGGCATCGGAGGCGCTCACGGTCTTGCGAAACTCGGTTGCGGTCGCGTCTTGTTCCCGCTGAACCGCGTATTTCGCCAGCGCGTGTGTCGATTCGAATCCAGTCGTGTCGAATGGATATTCCGATTGGAACAGATCGGGATGCTGGTTGATGAAGAATGCCGCCTTGGTTTCCCAGTGCGCGCGGAGTTTGTCCGCATCGTCCTTCAAGCCGTTCTGTTCGAGCGCCCGAATCAGGTCGGGAATTACCAATTCATTGTACGTACCGGTTTCATACGCGGACCACTTCACGATCTCCATCGGTACGGTGAAGAAAGCTATGGCGGTGCCATAGGCCCGCTCCAGGTAACCAGACGCGTCGAGATAATGCACCATCCCCGGATAATCCTTCGCGACGAGGTACATGTTGTAGTAAAGCAAAATCACATGCGGGTAATCGTAGATTCTCCAGAGATGCTTCTTGCCGCGCTCATTGTCTTCCGGACTCTCGCGATTGACCTTCCAGTTCGGTATTCCGTAAATCCCGTACGGATACGATTCTTTGTCGGTCTGCTGCAAACCACCCCAGACATAATGCTGAATGTAGCTCTCGATCGACGCGATCTCGTCCTTATCTGGAAAGAAGACATTCTTGGCTGCGAGATAAGGGGCTTTGCCGAGCGCCGGATCATCGCAAGCTACCGCGTAGGATTGCAGCCCGTCGAGATCATCGGGGCTGCGCAGGATCTGGTGCTTCATGTCCCATTGCGAATACAGGCCGTTGTACCAGCGCTTGGGATCGTTCCATTGTTCGTGGGTCATCAGGAAGCGCGCACGCTTCTTAATGAGGGTTTCCAGCGGCTCGGTAACGAAGAAGTCCAGCGACAAATATCTCCCGTCGCCGTATTGCACTTTCAACATGTTCTCGCCGAGGCGCGAGAAGTTGACCGAGTAAACATGGGTATCCGTGCCGCGTTCTCCTACGAGCTTCACGGAAGTCTTGTCGGGGAATTCGGGCACGATGCTGCGAATCTTGTTGCGTGTGCGCAATGAGAACTTCGTCGGCAAATCAGTTGGAACGGTCATGCCCGGAACAACATTGAAGTCCACGCCGCCTTCCTGGTAGAGGACATCACGGACCGCGGCGTAGTCTTTCGCCCAGCGGAACTTGAAGCTGTACTTCGCGGCATCGGACGGCTGTCCCTTGGGCGCCAATGTGAGTGTCGTATTTGGCAAGGGCCATTTGCCTCCCTTCGCCGCCAGGTCTGCACCACGAGCAGCAGAATGAACATAAGCGGTGAAGCTCCGTTCTTCCTGCTGATCGTAGTACTCAAGATGTGTACCCTCCTCAGGAACCATCACCAGAAATGGCCCCACCCCATTGCATCGCATCCAAAAAATGTAGGAGCCGTCGCCTCCTATGAAACTATGCCGGATCAGCCGCTTCGTGTAGGTCTCGGTCTTGTCTGGAACGTAGTCCGTGTTGAAGGGGAGAGCGACGCCGAGGTCTCCGACTTCAATCGGCTGTGAAGTCTGATTGCGAATCTCGATTGTCCAAACCAGGGAATCTCCTTCCAGGCGGTACGCTCCTGTCGCCGCCACGTCTGGAACAGATTCGACCTCCTTCCCGTGATCCGTATTCACACGCCATTCGTAGATTCCTGACGTTGCATCCTTGGGAAGTTGTGCCACGAGCCGGAGAGCGGAGGTGGTCACCGGCTCAAAACTTACGTGATTGAACTGATCCGCAGCGGTGCCATATTGATCCGACGCGTGAACATCCTTCCACTGATCGCCATCGCGATACTGGATTTTCCAGGACACAGGTAAATCCCACTTGTAGTCCTCGTAGGCGCCAATGGCCCAGTACACTTCCGCCGACGACACCTGTTTTGATTCGTGGAAGTTGTATTCCACCCACTCCTCGGTGCCGTGCCGGTCGCCCCATGTAAAAAAAGGAATTCTTTTGTCTCGCGAATCTCTGGGCTCAGCCTGATCGTTCAGCGCTCTCACTCGCCAGGGCCCAATGGAGGAGTTCGCGCGGCTCGCTGTAGCAATCGTAGGAACTGCGCGGCCAATCTCATAGGTGACTTCTCCAGAGGAACGTTGCGAAACAGAAGTCCCGCTCGAGATCTCCTTCCAGGCTTCTCCGGGCGCACGGTAACGCACCAGTACGTCCCCGAGACTTCTACCCCCAAGAACGTAGTCCGTATCAAAGACATCCTGCACTCGCTTCAGGCTAGTGAGACCGGCCGGGGAAAATCCGATCTTGAATTGATCGTTCTCGAGTTGCTGGCTGAACGCAAGGACGCCCTGTGAGCAAACGATGATGAGGATGAGCCTTCGCAATTGCGCTTTTCTCATGTCGAGCATTCAAGCCACTCCGTAGTGATTGATTCCGCATCCGTCGAAAGTTGAAGGGAAACCCGACTCTTATGCTTGGGACGTCGAGAGTTCCAAACAAGCTCACGCCCTGATGTCTCCGGACGCCTGCCTTTTGCTTTTTGATCTCTTCTTGACCTTTGCCTGTACTTGCGTGGCGACCCCATTGGAACGCCTGAAGCACAGTTTGGGCAATCGTTTGCTCGAAACTATAATTTTGTATACTTTATGCGCTTTAGTTGTCAACCACGAACCTTCCTGGCACAGGAACCATCGGTTAGCTTGGTTTTTGCGCTTGACAAATCGAGGTCATTCGGATTATCAACGCTCTTTATGCTATGTATACAATATCCCTCGCCGGGGTAATTACGAAAGGGCGTTGGATTTTGCGGGGCGCTAGTAAACGTTTTCTAAAATCAGGGAGGGCACTGATGAAACACAAACTCTTCTACTTGGCAGCCGTTGCCGCTGCGATCATCCTGACCACAGTCTTCTTGAGTGCCCAAAGCGGATCTCAGGGAACAATCACCATTACTGTGATGGACCAGACTGGCGCGGTAGTTCCGGGAGCGGAACTCAGCCTCAAGGATCTTTCCACCAACGAGGTCCGCAAGGCCGCGACCCTGAGTAGTGGCGCATACAGTTTTGTGGGGCTGAACATCGGGACTTACAAGCTCTCTGCTTCCAGGACCGGGTATGCGTCGGTGGTCTACGATTCCGTCTCCGTGCACGCTGGCCTGGTCACGGACATCAAGGTGACGATGAAGGTCGGCGCGGTTTCGGAAACCGTTGAGGTCACCGCACCCGCAGCGCCCCTGGTGGAGGCCACCTCCAGCGTCATTGGCTCCAACGTCGACCTGAAGCTGATCGAAGACTTGCCCTTTGGCACCGATCGCGACTTGACGGCGTTGGCCGCCCTCATCCCAGGAACCGCAGGCGGCGTTTACAACCCGGGAGTTTACGGTACCCCGGCAGTGACATGGAACGGGCTGCCCGGCGCAGCGCAGGTGACCAGCGTCGACGGCGTCATTGGCCAATCCAGTCGCTTCAAGGATTTCGGCAACGCCGTCCCAGGTTCTACGGCCGCTTCGCCGCGCATCCAGAACATCGAGGAAATGTCGATTCAAACCGACCAGCTCGACGCCAACCAGGGCTACGGACAGGGCAACATGCAGGTCACGTTCGTGACCCGGAGCGGCACCAACCGCTTCCACGGGCGTCTATTTGGAGACCTGCAGAATTCTTCATTCAATGCGAACTCATGGCAGAGCGACTTTTTCGCGATTCCCATCCCCCTGTATCACAAGACCGACATCGGCGGCAGCGTGGGCGGCCCGATTCTTAAGGACAAGCTTTTCTTCTTCTTCAGTTATGAGCGGGACGGCATTCCCGGCCAGCAGGAGGTGGGGGCAAACGGAGCCTTTCCGTTAACAGCGGTCATGACGCCCGCCGTTCAGCAGGGAAACTACACCTATCTGGGCTCAGACAGCGCGATGCATACTGTGAACCTGTTTACTTTGGCCAGCGCGCAGCCCGGTCTCGCGACCACAGCGGACGCTTCGGTGGCGAATCAATTGGCTGCCATTAACGCTTCCGAGAAGCTTGGCACCCTGGTTTCGACGTCCGGTGTCTTCAACGCGCAGACGCTGGAATTCCGCCTGCCCGACAATCAGTACTTCTACTACCCGACCTTTCGCGTGGACTACAACGCCACGAAAAGCTTGCGGGTAAATCTCGCGTTCAACGAAAGCAAGTTCAATGCACCCACGCAGAACCCGCAGGAGTTCCCGGGCCCAACTTTCGCGTACCAGACCGACGGGAATGAATCGAACGCGTACACGGCATCGCTGGGTTTCGACTGGACCTTTAAGCCGACGTTGATCAATCAGTTCCACGGTGGGTTCCTATATAACTGGGCAGCCAACAGTCCTCACCAAGGCGGCGACCCCGAGAAGTATGGATATATCAATTACTGGGCTGGGCCGGATAACCTCAATCCCGGCTCAGGCGCGTTTTTCTACTCGGCAATCTCAAATTTCTACCCGTTGATCAATCTTTCGGACAACGTGGCATGGCAGCACAAGTCTCATAACATGAGCTTTGGCGCCAGCTTCTACCGCGAGCAGGACCACTATTGGAACCCTCCCCAGGGCTATGACAACGTGGTTTTTGGCGACAATGCGGGCGATCCCATGAACAACGTTTTCAACGTCAGCAACCCCGCCCTGTCTACGGCAACGCCCGGGCAGATCGGGTCCATGCAGGGCTATTACTCGATCCTGACGGGGGATATTAATTTCGTTGGTGGGAGTCACCCCATCAATCCCAAGACGAAAACCTATCAGCAATTCGGCGCTCTTAACCTCGACGAATTGCAGAAGGCGTGGGGGCTGCACTTCCAGGACTCCTGGCGGGTGCGGCCGAATCTCACGGTGAACTACGGGTTACGCTGGGACTTCACCGGAGACGACCACGACTTGAACGACCTCTATTACAGTCCCACACAAGCGGGCTTGTGGGGGCCGAGCGGCATCAACAACCTCTTCAATCCCGGATCTCTTCCCGGCGATCCGAATCCGGCATACATTGCCCGCGGCCACGCCTACAGTCCGTGGAACGTAAGTCCGCAACCAAATCTGGGGATTGCCTGGAGCCCGCAGTTCACGGAAGGATTTCTGGGCAAGCTCACAGGAGGCGGCAAGACCGTGTTTCGCGCGGGGTATTCCCTGCGGCGCTACACCGAGCAATACCAAAGCTACTGGCAGTATGCTTCGAACTTCGGCGCATTCTTCTATCAGAACTACCAGACTCAGGGGGAATCGTTTGTGGCTCCAGGGGACTTTCAGGCTGGAACCGTGCACTTCAACCAGTATGTGAACGACCGCAGTTCGATACCCGCTTTCCTGGTTACGCCGCCCAGTTATTCCGCCCAGATTTCCGAAGCTTCCCAGGCCTGGCAATCGAACTTCCAAGGCATGAATCCACATATTGCGCAGCCCTACATCCAATCGTGGAACGTTGGCTTGCAGCGCGAACTGGGTAAGAGTAATGCCATCGAAGTTCGCTATGTCGGCAACCGTGGCATCCACGAATGGGTAGGTGAAAATCTCAATGAGGTCAACATTTTTGAAAGCGGATTCCTGCAGCAATTCAAGGCTGCACAGACCAATCTGGCGATCAACCAGGCCAACGGCATCACCTCATTCGCCAACAACGGCTTTGCCGGTCAGCAGGCCACGCCCATTTTCGACGCGGCCTTCGCAGGCGAGCCGTCGGGAGGGCCCGGTGTGCCCCTGCTCGACTACGGCCCGAACAACCCCTTCATTCAGGAGTTGAACCTTGGTCAAGTCGGCACCATGGCTAGCCAGATTGCGGGCCCCTTTGGCTTCAATGCCAACTATTTTTGTAACCTTATTTCCCCGTCTTCCGTGGCCGGTGGCGCCTGCCAGACCAACTTGCAATACACCGGAACCGGCGGACCCTATCCGGTGAACCAGTTCCAGGTGAATCCCTTTAACGCAGGCGGCGGGGTGGGATATCTCACCTCGGCGGGGTACTCCAATTACAACGGCCTTCAGGTGGAGTTCCGCCAAAGGCAGTGGCATGGCATGCAGTTCAACGCCAACTACACCTGGAGCAAGAATCTGGCCATGACGCAGCAATATACGCTGCGAAACTTGCGCTTGGCCTACGGCCCGAATACCACAGATCGCCGTAACGTGCTGAACGCTTATGGCACCTACGACCTTCCATTCGGAAAAGGAAGGCCCTTCCTGCACAGCGACGGCGTGCTGGATCGACTAGTCGGTGGATGGACCGTCGGAACCGTTGTCACCTACACGAGCGGCTTCCCATTTCAGTTGGTGGGAGGGAACCAGACCTACAACTATCTCCCGGGGAGCACGCAATTCGACGGAGGGATTGTCCTCAACGGTGTGACGGCATCCCAAATCCAGCATGCCATCGGCCTCTATCCAAATCCAGCATGTACGGCCGGCCAACCCTGCAATTCGAGGGCCTGGATCAATCCCAAGTTCATCGCCGCCAGCGGGATAGCCTCTACTCTGATCACGCCCAACCAGGTGCCGGGGTCGATCGGCTATCGTCCGTGGTTCTACACGCTGCACCACATCACCCCAAATGTATCGGTCACCAAGGCAATTGCCATCAGGGAAGGTTTCAGGTTCAACGTTCAGGGCGTATTCTTGAATGTGTTCAACCACCCGGAGTGGGACGTCAACACGGGTGACAGTGGTCTGCAGGGCAGCACCTTTGGACAGACTTCAAATGTGGTGGGATCGAGGGTCATCGAGGTCCGATTGAACTTCGAGTTCTAACCTGTTGAAATGAAGCTGAACATCCGCGGCAGGACCCGTTCCTGCCGGGGAGCGACGATTGTTGACGGGAGATTGGCCATGGTCATGAGGCTTGCTGTGTTACTGGCGCTGGAATCCGTTATGGCTTTTGCCCAAATGTCGAACCATGGAGCGCCGACTCCTTCTCAGCCCACAAACAATCCTGGCCGTCCCGATGCCGGACCGACCAACGAAATGCAGATGAAGTCGATCGACCAGGTGCTGCACGACGATCCGAAGCTCTCTGCCAAGATACAGGAAATGCTGCCTGCGGACTTGACCCCGCAGCAGGCGTGTGCCGGGTTCAAGACGCTGGAGCAGTGCGTTACGGCCGCCCATCTGGCTCAAAACCTGAAACTCCCATTCGCCGATCTGAAGGCCAAAACCACTGGCAAGGGTTCGGTTGGATTGCACAAGGCGATCGAGCAAATGGCCGTCACCGCCAACGCCAAGGATGAATTGAAAAAGGCGAAGAAACAGGCGGCCGATGACATGAAGAACACCAATCTCTTCGGGCAGCTATTCCATCAAGAGCAGATGGTTCCGCTCTCGAAGCCAATCCCAGCGTAAGCAGCTGAGCGTTGGTTTTTGGCCATTCCCTCAAATGCACTCAGGAACGCTGAATCGCATGAGTGCCGCTCAAGCGTGCAAAGGCGACTCGCGAGGTCCGCAATGTTTAATGCTGAACGATCGTACTCCGTAGGTGATCGTCTAAAGACGAATGTCCTCTTTATTCTTATTTGCACGCTGGCCGCCGTCATCCTATCGGCGCAGGCGCTCGCCCAAAATGAAAATCCCGCTCAACTGGAGAGCAGCAAAACGATCAAGCTGAATCCTCTACCCCTGAATCATGTGAGACTGACAGGAGGTCCTCTCAAAGCGGCCCAGGAGGCCGACGCGAAATATTTGTTGGAACTCCAACCCGACCGCATGCTTGCGTTCCTTCGTCAGCGTGCCGGACTCAAGCCTAAAGCGGAAGGCTACGGCGGATGGGATGGCCCCGGACGCAACCTGACCGGACACATCGCGGGGCATTACCTTTCGGCTGTCAGTCTGATGTGGGCGGCGACCGGCGATGTACGATTCAAGGAGCGGGCGGACTACATTGTCGAACAATTGAAAGAGATCCAGGACGCCCAGGGCGACGGATACATCGGCGCGTTGCAGGATGGCAAAGGCGTCGACGGAAAGCAACGCTTCGTCGATCTGAGCAACGGCGTCATCCGGTCGGGTGGATTCGATCTCAACGGTCTCTGGTCCCCGTGGTACGTCGAGCACAAACTCTTCGCCGGCCTCAGAGATGCCTACAGGTACACGGATAATCCCACCGCCCTGCAGGTGGAGATCAAGTTTGCGGGCTGGGTTGAAAAGATTCTGTCAAAGCTCGACGATGATCAGCTGCAACGCATGCTGGCGACCGAGTTCGGCGGAATGAACGAAGTCCTCGCAGAACTATATGCCGACACCGCGGACGACCGCTGGCTCGTACTCGCCGACAAATTCCATCAGAAGGCCATTCTGGATGCTCTCTCCGAAGACAAGGACGTCCTGGCCCATACCCACGCCAACACGCAGGTTCCCAAGGTCTATGGGGCGCTTGTTCGCTACGTGTACACGGGCAACCAAGCGGACGCTGAAACAGCAAAGTTCTTTTGGGACCGCGTCGTGAATCACTACACCTTGGTCACTGGCGGGCACGGCAAGAACGAGTATTTCGGCGAGCCTGACAAGCTGAACGACATGGTGGACGGGCGAACCGCGGAGACGTGCAATGTCTACAACATGCTGAAGATGACTCGCGATCTCTTTTCCGTCTACCCCGACATCCGCTATGCAGATTTCCACGAGCGGGCATTGTTCAATGACATTCTGGCGTCACAGGATCCACGAGACGGAACCACCTCCTACATGCTGCCGGTCGGCCGCGGAGTGCAACACGAATATCAACGCATGTTCGAGGACTTCACGTGCTGCGTCGGGACGAGCATGGAAAGCCATGCGCTGCATGGGGCGGGAATCTATTACTACAAAGGCTCCGAGGAATTCTGGATCGGCCTTTACGCTCCGTCGGTTGCGAAATGGGATACAGCTGGGGTCGAAGTGGAGATGTCGACTGACTTTCCCATTGGTCCATCCGCGTCGGTGAAAATCCGAACCAAAACTCCGAAAAAGTTCACGCTGGCGTTGCGCAGGCCATATTGGGCGGGAGACGGTTTCAGCGTCAGAGTCAACGGCGAATCACTCAAAGATCTTCCACCGGCGGATTCCTACGTCAAAATCACCCGCGTGTGGCGGCAAGGTGACGTAGTTAGCCTCGTGCTTCCGAAAGTGCTGCGTGCGGAGCCTCTCCCGGATAATCCCAACCGCATGGCGTTCATGTGGGGCCCGCTCGTGCTGGCCGGTGACCTTGGACCGGAGGCCCGGGGGGACGAGGACGATGACGAGAAACCGCGTGCCCCTTCGGCTCCTCCGATTGTCGTGGCCAATGAACCTCTGCAGCGGTGGCTCCAGCCGGAGTCTGGAAAACCAGGATGGTTCAAGACCACCGGAGTTGGACTCGCTCAGGGCATCGAATTTGCGCCGTTCTACGAACTTCCCCGCCGAGAATACGCCGTCTATTGGGACGTCTTCACTCCGGAAGAGTGGAACAAACGTTCGGCGGAATACAAGGCGGAGCAGGACAAGCAACAGATTCTTCTGGCAGCCACGATCGCTTTTGCCCAGCCGGGCGAGATGCAGTCGGAGCGCGACTTCAACGAGCAAGGAGAAGACTCTGCTCCGCTTCTCTGGCGCGGCCGCCACGGTCGCGCAGGCAAGGGCTGGTTCTCCTTCGACATGCCGGTCGAGAACGCGCACCCGGTTGCGCTATGGGTAACGTATGGCGGCGAGGGGCGGCGAAAAAGCACGATCGACGTCTTGATCGACGGAAAGAAGGTCGGCGATCGTGTCGAGCCTCCACGCAGCCCGGAGCAGGACGCCCATTTTGTTGATGTCGATTACGCGATCCCGGCGGAGCTGATTGGCGGGAAAAGCAAAGTAACTGTGCGCTTCCAAGCGACGGATGGGAATGAAATCCGGGGCATTTTTGGTGTGCGGACGGTTCGGGATGGCGAAGCGCGCTAGCCCGCCTGCAGGAGATCGGAGGGGTCGAGAGCAAAGAGTCGAAGATATTTGAAGACTCCCGGAAATATCTCCGTGAGCCGATCTTCATAATCTTCGGGCACGTGAGCCACACCAACGTGGTCCAAATAGATCTTGTACTTCTTGTGAAGCAACCCGCCTCGCATCCCCAGTTCCAGAAGGGGTCAGCCGATTTCCTTCGGTGCAATCTCCAGGACGTCCATCTCCGGTTGTCCTTAAGTACCCGTAGACCATGGTGATGACGAATCCCCCCATGCAATCCAGCCGAACTTCCTGCTGCACCGCCGAATTCAGTTCGCGTAGGAAAGAGAGCCACGGACCCGGCAAGCTTTTACGGGAGAACGCCGGCGCTCAGACGTGGACGGAGTCGTCGTATTTAATGTGTCATATAAGTTGCAATATTCCGAATATCTGGGTATTATATTACCCATTATGAGTCGCACAGCACCAACACTACTGCCCCGCATCTCCCGGCTGCTACGTGGCTATGGCGACAACTTGAAACTCGCTCGCCTGCGCCGCAAGTACTCGGCGGAGATGGTGGCCCAGCGTGCCGGTATTTCCCGCAAGACGCTATCTCGGGCCGAACGGGGTGATTCCGCAGTTGCGATTGGGATCTACGCCCGAGTGATGCAGGTATTGCGGCTCGAAGACGACCTGGCAAAGCTGGCTGCGGACGACCCCTTGGGCCGGAAGCTGCAGGATAGTGCTTTGTCACCCCGGCACCGAGCTCCAAAACGTTCGACACCGTTGCCGCCTACCGAGGCTGCCAAACCAAAGGAATTCTCCTGATGGCCGCCTTCGACACGGTGCAGGTCTATATCGATCTCGAACGCTTCGAGAGCCCGGTCTCCATGGGCGTGTTTCATCGCCAGCAAAGCGGCGCGGGAGAGATCTTTTCCTTCGAATATGACCGCGCCTGGTTAGAGCGACCCGAAGTCTTCGCCTTTGATCCCGATCTCGCACTGGCGGCCGGTCACCAGTATCCCGCCGCGAACCGCAAGAGCTTTGGCGTGTTACTCGATTCATCCCCGGACCGGTGGGGCCGAGTGTTGATGCAACGCCGAGAGAATACCCGTGCCCGACACGAAAAAAGAAAGCCGCGTACCCTGACCGAATGGGACTTTCTTCTTGGCGTTCACGACGAAACTCGCTTAGGAGCGCTTCGCTTTCGAACGTCACCCGACGGGCCCTTCGTGGACAGCGATGTCCGGTTTGCGGCGCCTCCACTGACCTCCCTGCGTGAGCTGCAAGCGGCAAGTTTGCAGTTTGAACAGCATATGGACGAAGAGGAGAACCCTCAGTACGAAAAGTGGCTCACCCAGTTGTTTGCGCCTGGATCTTCCCTGGGAGGAGCCCGGCCGAAGGCATCGGTGCGAGATGAGACCGGGATCCTTTGCATCGCCAAGTTCCCCAGCCGAAACGACACGCGTGACGTAGGCGGTTGGGAACTGGTGGCTCACAGCCTAGCGAGAAAAGCCGGCATCGATGCTCCGGATGCGCGACCCCTTCGTCGGGCGGAGAGTCCGTACGCCACTTTTCTGGTGAGGCGTTTCGACCGAACGGCCAACGGAGGCCGTTCGGCGTTCATTTCCGCGATGACTCTGACCCAGCATGCTGATGGTGAGGCAGGAGCCAGTTATCTTGAACTCATCGATCTCCTGCAGTCCCGGGGTGCGAATACACGGGCCGACTGCGAACAACTGTTCCGACGCGTTTTGTTCAATATCCTGATTCACAATACCGACGATCATCTGCGCAACCATGGCTTCTTTATCGATGATGGCGGCATTCGCTTGTCGCCAGCCTACGACATGAATCCCTCCCTGGATCGCCAGGAACTAACGCTGGCAATCAACGAAGTGGAGACTGCCTGTGACGTCTCGATTGCCATGGACGCATGCCAGGACTATGGGCTGAACCTCCAGCAGGCGTGCAATGTGCTGAAACAGGTGCAGTCGGCTGTCGACCAATGGCGGGACGAAGCGAGCCGCCTGCACATTCCAAAAGCAGAACAAGATCTGATGATCGACGCGTTCCAGACGACATGAGTCGCGAGAGAATCTCCATCGCAGACACCACTGGCCAGGATTTCATCACGTCGTCATCTGCGCCCGGGAAATGGCAAGAACGAGACCGTACTCAAGTCAGGAGACAACAGGTGCGCGACTCAGCGCCGCAATTGGCGATGCGCACTGCCTCCCAACCCGCCCAGATCAATTATCACCGCGATCAGCAGCCACAAAAGATTGATTCCCGCCGTCGGCATACCGCTGTTAATCTCCCATGCGTATACGATCGTTGTGAGCGGCAGGAAAATGAAGCCGAGTACCAGCAGCACCAGACCGCCGTGGAATGCGCGCTGCAGGTAGGTCGAGTAGAACCACATCAACACGAGCGCGACGCGCGGAAACAGCAGGAGGACGAGCAGGAGTAAGCAGGACATGAGTCACTCTCCAGTCGGGCAGCATGAACCCGCGCAGTGCGATGGTACCAGATTCGCGCCAGAGGCCGATCGCACTCATCGAGAATTGGCGGTCGCCGGTCGGACTACCCCACTGCACGCCGGTCGCAGACGTTCGCGCCGCCCTTCTGCAACAAATGGGCAGATCATTACCTTACTTTTGCACGAAGAACTCTGACATAGAAGGTGCGCTGGCCGCTGCGGCTGGCGGATCTGACAATTGGAGCGCCTCCATTACTGTGCGTAGCATGCTTTGATGCTGATATACCGTCGTAGATGTTTGTGTAAAGCCGACATTTACGCTCGGTCCCCAGAAAACTGCGGCGACGTGGCCGCCGCCGTATGTGGTATCGCTGTCTGCCGCTTCATCGAAGTCTACGATGAGGATGCCGTCCCCTCCGGATGCGAATGCAGAGAAGTTGGACAAGGCGGCAACTACGTTCGTCTGCAACCAGGCGTCCGCCTGTTGAGGCGTTCCATTGTGTGCGTCGTCGTCGACATTTGGAACAATGTATGAGAAGTCAGGTAACGTACCGCTGGCCAGGTCCGCAGCGAACTGTGTAAACGGCCAGATGCATTGGTTCGCCACCTGCGGGTTGTCGGCAACATCGGAGAGCATGGCAAACGGATTATGCCGAATCAGGTACAGCCCGGTATTTCCGCCGAGATAGCCATGAGTAATACCTTCCGCATAAATCTTGAATGAGACGCCAGACGACAGCATTCGCCGGGCCAGATTGTCTACATTCCAAACGGTGGTGGAACTGTCATCGGTGGTCAACAACTGTCCCGTCGTCAGCATGAAATAGTTGCCGATCGACGGATGGGAGTTCGCATAATAGTTTGTCGCAAGAGCTCCGTTGCTCATCAGGTTGTTGAGGTTTGGCCAATCGCTGGTATTGCCCACCACGGTTGCATAGCTCTGGTTTTCTTCCATCACGAGGACGATATGGTTGATCGGAAGTGTCTGTAACTGCACGGTCACGGTCGCCGCACCCGACCGCGACGTGTCCTGGACGCTGGTGCCGGTCACGGTCACGGTGACGGGCGAAGGCGGCGCGGTGATAAGGCCGCTCGCGCTGATGTTGCCTCCGCTGGCAGACCACGTAACCGCGGAGCTGTAGGTTCCCGTTCCCTGAACCGCCGCATTGCACTGCGACGTTGCGTTCGTCGCAACCGTCGATGGTGAGCAGACCACGGAGACTGACGAGATTAAGGATGATATCTGGGAAGACTGGCTGCCGCTGGCACCACTTCCGCACGCCGTTTCCGTGACCAGAATCGCACACACGATAAGGGCATAGAGTGGAGTGTGCGCTCTCTTTCGCCTCAGATTGTGCTGCGAGTTGCGCATACAATCCTTCAGCTTGCTGGCCCCGGAACCCGGCACGTAACCAGGCGACTCACAGATTGTCCCCTTTTTTAAAAAGATGCGGCGTAGCCAACGGAATAGGCACGCCGCCAGAGGAACCAGGCGTATGACCCTTGAGAGAGTCCGTTCTGGATTCCTTCACATCGGAATCAGCGTACGGAGCCGCCTTGCTTGGTGTCTGTTCAGAATTGCTCATACCTGCCGGGGGGCTAATAACAAGAGGCCGCTCTGGCATCATCACGATGCCCATATCTCAAAAAGCTGCACAATTTTGAACAGAGGCCAAACAAGGGAGCTTCAGCTTAGTTCGGGAAGTAACCTTCTTTGGCGCGGATTTTGTAATCTTGCGAGCCCTTCACTTCCAAGCTGATCTTGCGCCACTTGGCGTCCGCCGGATTGGAGGTTGGCTTGTAGCTGATCATGTAGAGGTGCTGCAGAACGTCTGCTATCTCCCGGAATGCGTTGCCGATGTCATCGAGCTTATTGATGTGATAGGAGATACCTCCGGTATTCTCGCTCAGATCTTCGAGAAGTTTTTTAAGCTTGGGGGAGCGCATCGCCTCTCCTTCGGCAACCGAGTACAAGGGGATGCCTAGCTTTTTGGCGCGGGTAACCGCGGAGTTCGCATTCAACACGCTGGAATTATCGTCACCGTCGGTAAATACAATGAGCGCCTTCTTGCCCGAGCGCTTCGAGACTTCCTCCGCAGATTCGGAGAGAGCATCGAACAACGCGGTTTCGCCCTCTGCCCGGGTCCGCAAGACGGCGCGCTTGGCAGCGTCCTTGTCGGTAGTGAAGTCCTGGCGCACGACCAGGCGCCGGTCAAACGTGAAGATCGCCACCGAATCCTGGTCGGCGATCTCGTCGATTAATTTCACCACTGAATTCTTCACGCGAGGCAGTGCCGCCGTCATGCTGGCGGTCGTGTCAAGAAGGATGGCGCATGAAATGCCGTCGGAATTGGTCTCAAACGTGTGGATGCTCTGCGGGCGTCCGTCCTCCAGGACTTCAAAACTGTCGCGGCCAAGCCCGTCCACGTAGTGCCCTTTGTGATCGAGTACGGTGGCGTAAACTTCGACCAATCGGACGTTGACTTTGAACACACCGGCATCATCCTGGGCACGAGCAAGAGTAACGGACAGCAAAATACCCAGCAGCGCGCAAGAGCGGAACCAAGTAATGTTTTTTTTCATTGTTTCAGTGCCTCTTTGACATCGGCGCTGGTTACGGAAGAATAGGCTGCGAACAGTGACCGCCAATCCCGGAAATCGTTCATCTGAGCAGTGCGGAATGCTCGCGCCGCCAAGGCTTCGGCCACGCTGGAGAGAACGGAGGGATCTACTCCGCCGCCATCGGCGCGATAAGCCAGAAACAGCTTGAACTCGGCCGCGCGTTCGGCCATTTCGACTGGAAACAGCCGACCCTCATACTCTTCATACGGTGCATCCATGTGCAAGTGGGGATGGCCGCAGCCGAACGAGTGATAGGCAACCGGACCCAGGATACTCAGCCGCGAGCCATCGTTCAGCGCAGCAATCGCACCTAATTCCGCGGTCACGGGCGAGGACCACCCGGCGCTCTTGTAGTGAGAAAGATATTGTCCACCCAGCTCGAAAAGGTCGGGGAGTGTGACCGAATCCCACACCTTGCGCCACGCTCGGGTTTCAATGCCAGTGAGCAGATCGGCACGGCGGGAAAGAGACAGCAAGCCCGTTGTCTCCTCGCTCAGAGTCTGAAATTCTTCAGGCTGGCGGGCGGCCTGAAAAATCCACTCCCGCGCTACGCTGATTCGAAGGCTCACCAGACGCTGGTCGGACTCTTCCAGAAGGTCCCACGCGGCACCGCGAATCGCTGCAATCTCAGCCGCGATGGATGCACCTGAACTGGGGCCACTCGTCTTCCAGCTGACAGCAGCCGCCACGCCGGCGGCAAGTCCAAACTGCGCGAAGCCTCCAACGAAAAAGCTACCCGCTCCCTCGCTGGAACTACTGAACCCGGATTCCCGGATCATTTGCTGTTGTGCCCGATCAACGGCAAAATCGAAATAGCGATGCTTGCGTAACAGGAGAGCGTCGTCGGATACCACCAGGTCGGACGGACGCAGGAAATAGGCATACACTGGGCCTGCCAGCGCAAGCGTGACCTGAGGTTCCAACTCCGCTAAGAGCTCTTGAGATTCTTTCTGGATGTCTTTGGGATTTGGTTTGTGCTTAGCAGCTTTCTGTCGCAGCTGCTCGATAACTTTCCTGACCGGGGAGGGATCGTAGCGAAGTATAGCTTCCTTCTCCTTTCCAACGACTTTCGTTCCCTTCGGCAGATCGACGGAGGGAATGGCAGATCCAGCCTTCTCCAGCGTCGCGATTTCGCCCTTGTCGATACCCGTGGCAGAAAGTTTGGTGGCGGCGTCGTAGATGGAGAGAAGCGCGTCCAGACTGGGCGCGTTCTGCATTTCCAGGACACGCTGAAAAGCGATGGCCGGTTTGCTCGCGGCATTGCCGGCAGAGCCCAGCAGGCAGCGGCGGACTTGTTCATCCAGCGTGGCCTTTTCCCCGGGCTGCTGGCAGTATGCAAGAATGGCGCGCGCTGATTCCAAGGAAGCAACCGTATAGGCCGCGTCACCATCCGCAGCAGCAAAACGGCCGCTCACATAGGAGAAGAGCTTGGAAGCTTCACTATCTCCGATGACCTGCCTCTGCCGCAGCAGGCAGATCCATTCGATTAAGGAATGCAATTGTCCGAGCTGCAGATTCGCATCCAGTGGGGGATGGGTCCTGATTCGGTCCGCTGCCGTGAAGAACTGGCGGAATGCAGCGGAGTCGAGCGTCGTCAAATCCTCGAAATAAGAATACGAAGCGGAAGAATCGGTGTAATGCTGGGCCAGCAGAAGGGCCGATTCCTCGCTCAATTGCTCCGTGCGATGTGTGTCGATGTGCGATACCGCCAAGAAATTATCGAGTTCCGTATGTCGCACAGATCGGTTTTTGTAGCGAGTTTGCGCAAGGTTGAGCAGCACTTCATCTTCCACGTCAGGTGCGACTGCTTTGGAGACTTTCTTGAGCAGCTTCGCCGTCTGCGCATCGGTGGCGTTGCGACCCTTGGCAACCATCCACACTTCGGCAGAGCCCGGGAAATCCACGTGACCTTCCTCATCGAGCGGCACTGACCGTAACAGGTTCACGAACGACCAGTCACGAGATGCGCTCGACTGATGCCGCACCATATCTTCGGAGGCCGAGAATAGATGATAGAAACGATCTGTGCGTTCGAAACTTGCCGTGAAGAATGCCTGATGCGGGCGGTCAAGTTCCGAAAGTGCAAAGAAAAACGCCAGCAGCCGGCCATCGTCTCGCCCCAGCAAGGCACGGAAAAATGCTCCCGGCTGCTGGGGAGGAGCGCCTGCCAGTTGGGCCCAGATCGGTTCGGCTTTGACTCCTCCCGGGACTGCCGCGTGCATTCCCAGCACGGCCAAGGCAGGGCCGTAGTGATACAGCAGATCGGCGTATTTGTCGTTCAGCGTCTTCAAGCCGACGGCAGAGACCAATTGGGAAATAGCCTTAGGATTGAGCTGGCTGAGGCCGCGATACAGTAGGGCCATGTTGGGCTGCCGCAAAAGGGCGAGCGCGAAGCCGCCCTGTGAGTTTTCCGCGGCGAATGAAGACTCGCGCCACATCTTTTCGTTCGGGTAAACCGGAACCCATTCGTCTTGAATCACCAGATCATAGGACTTGCCAGCCTGCAAGTTCTCCTGCAGACCGATCTCATCGACCGCGAGAGCGGTAACAGTCTCCTGCTTTTTCGCTTGCGACTTTTTTTCGCCGCGGTCCAGCTCCAGCTCTCCCTTGGACGTTCGCAACTTGATGCCCAGCAACCCGAGAACCTTCTCGGTTTTGTGTTTATCCTCTTTGTTGGCCAGTGAAAGCGTGATCACAACTTTGTTTCCAGTACGTTTTCCCAGCTCTTCAAGCGCCGCGATTCGCTGAAAATGTTCCGTGATTCCCTCCACCAAGGGGTCTTTCCCGCAGGCGGTTCCCGAACAGGACTCGTTAATCAGCGTCTCCGCGTATTCGGAGAAAAATCTCTCCGGCGGAATTCCTTCCTTGGCGTGAGCGGCAAAAGCCAAAGCGTCAATGCCTCCGGGGACTACCGTCCCGGTGTCCGGAAGTTCTTCCGCGCCCAGCATGCTGCGGAATTCGGGATGACCGGCGGATTGCAGAGAACTAACAAAGGACTCGGCGTGTTTAAAGTCGCCATCGCGTACCGAAACGGCGAAGCCTCGTTCCATCGCCGCGACGCGACGTTCCGGCGAAGATGCCTTCAAAGCTTCAGCCAAACGGTCGTAGGCCTCCGCGGCCGAACCTCCGTAGCTATCTTCGGTGACGGCAAGATGCGCCAGAAGATCAGGATCGGGCACAATGGCTGCCCCTTCTTCCAGGACTCCACGGGCCCCATACGTCCGTCCCTCCGCCTTCAGGGCGTCAGCTTCCACGATGTAGAGATTGGGGGATTTTGGCGAGGCCTCGAGACCTTCCTTCGCGGCCTTCTCCGAGCCCCGCGCATCGCCAGACTCAAGCAGCAAACGCGCGATCCGGTAATGCGCGCGATCCGAATCCGGCTTCACCTCCAGCACGCGTCTCCAGGCGGCGATCACATCGTTCTTCTGCTGCAGATCGCCGTTTTGCTGCAGATCGTCCTGCTGCAGATCGTCGAGAACTCCGGCAAATTCCTGTCGCACGTCTGCATCCGGCGGCAGATCGGCGGTGGCGCGATGCGCCAACTCCCGAGCTTTGTCGTTCTGTTTGTCGGCGAGGTATAGGCGGAGCAGGGCTCCGGTTTCCTTTACGTGCGTGCCGCCCAGAGCAAGACCCTGCTCCAGCGCACTAATCGCTAGAGCGGTATCCTTCAACCGATCGGCGACCTCGGCTTTGAGGAACCACAGATCCTGACGCTGTTTGTAAGTTTGCAGCAGTTGGTCGAGATAAGGGATTGAACCCCTGTCGTCCTTGAGCGCAATGCGGATACGAGCCAAATCTTCCGCTACCAGCACGGCAGCCACATTCAACTCGGCAGCGTGCTTCAGTGCTGTTTCGGCTTTGGCGAGATCGGAACTGAGCCAGAGCGCATGGCCTAGAGCCACGTACGCACCGCCGTCCCGCGGCCGAACTTCCGTCAGGGTCGTGCCGAATTTCACGGCTGTCGCGAAGTCCCCAGCTTTCTCGTACAACTCAACTCCCAATCGCAAGGCTGCAGGTTCAAGCGGATTGATCACCAGTGCGGCTGCCAGTTGCGAGCGGACGCCTTGAAGCCCTGGTTCGGTGATCGCGGGTTCCTCCAATGCGGCTTCGGCCTCGGCAATCTTGCTCAGCATCCCGGAGTAGACCTCGACCGTGGGAAGGCTGAAGCCCAACGAAGCCGCGAGATCAGGGACTTCCAGCAGTGCGGTACCCGATTGATCAGACAGGACAGAACGCGAGGTGATGAACCCAGCGCCGGGCGCAGACGGAGTCCAGTCCAGGAGGAAGAAATGCTGGCCGGTCTCCCGCTGCCGACCGAAGTCTTCAACTCCAGCACGCTCAATGGTTCCCCCGGCCGCTTGAAATAGGGGGAGCCAATCATCATTCCCACTGGCTGGGCCAAGCCAACTCACTCGAACCTGTTGCGCCATGAACGCTCGTAACAGTCTCGCGGAGGAGTAGTCAACGACTGCGGAATCGAGCGCCGGGAGATTCCCGACCAACAGGACCCGCGACCACCGACTCCCTAGTTCCGCGACTGCTGACGCAAGAACATCCAACAATTGTCCGGGAGGTGGCTGTGACTCCGGCATCGATGAATCGAGAGGTACGATTTTATCGAGAGCCCGCTGCAGGGCCGCCCGGCTCGAGAACGGCCCAACCGCTTCCAACGATCTCTGGCGAAGTATCGCCAGTCTTAACGGGCGGCCCTGCAAACTTCCGTAAAGGGATAACACGTCTGTCTTCACACCGTCGAGAGACGCGGAAGGAATCGTGTCTAGCAGGAGAACCACCGTCGTCGATGGGCTTGGTCGAACGGGAGACAACGAGACGCTGGCCGCGCCAGCATAGGTCTGGATGCTGGTCACATCAGGTGACGATGGGGATGAAGATCTTATAAGAGCGTGAGAACCTTGGGCCGAGGCATCGGTAGCCCAAGCAACGCTAAGAAAAATGCTAAGAATAAAGATGATGCCTGCCGCCGCCAGGACTACGAACGCAGGCGCCTTCCGGCGTTTCGCGGCAGCGCATTCTTCTGTGCGATTCAATAGGCGGTTCATGGGAGGTCGATCACTCGCTGGCCTCAAGGCGACTTTGAGCCGTCGTCCAAATTAAGTTCTCCCAAAAAAATCCTGCGGATGCCGTCTACTGACCGCCCTCTTGCTTGTCTGGTCCAAGTCAGTGATCGCGGTTCGGCTTCGGGCCGAAGGAATCTCGGTTCGCGCGCTGCTGGAATCACACGATCCCTATTTGGCATTGCCGGACTGAGGGGGGAGCTTGCTCAGGGGAAGTAGTCTGCATCATGCCCGGGGGACTGTCAAGGCACTCATACATCACTCATACATCACTGGCGTTCTCCTCTTTGCTTGACAACCGGTTTATAGTTTCGTTTGTCAGCTTGAGACAAGGGGAGGACGCTATGAGTTTCATGGACAAGGTGAAGCACGGCGTGGACAAAGCCAAGGGTGAAGTCAGCGATCTGGCAGCGACGACCAAGATCCGGCACGACATTGGCAACCTCAACGATCGCAAGTCAGCGCTATTCACCGAAATTGGCCGGCAGCTGTATGCACTCTCTCAACAAGGCCATGAGGTCAGCGAAGTTGAGGCGCAGTGCCACGAGATTACTGCGCTCGACGAACAGATCAAACAGAAGACAGACGAGATCGCCCGCATCAATGCGGCCTAATCCTCGTCTCTCTGAGGTTGATGCTTTCTCGTTCTTGTCGCGGTGTCTGGATTCTTGCTAATGCGCTGGAAAGTGATTTTTCCAATCGCCCTAACCCTGTTGGGGCTCGCGGCGGGCACATGCTCTTATCTTCAGAGCACGCCTGCGCTCACCGGCAAAGAAGCGATTGTAGTCGCTGACTTCGCGAAAACAGCGGTCGGCCGGGTGTTTGACGGCGCCTTCCGACAAGCCGTTGCCGTCCAGCTTAAGCAACCGGCCTCCGTGAGTCTCGTCTCTGAGGAACGCATTAAGCGGATACTGCGGCTGACGGGTCGAACCGGCGGACTTCTACTGGCCGGGTTAGGCTTGCTCCCGCTCTACGGAGCTTTTCAGAACTACCGCAAATTCCGCATCCTTGAACGCACTCCCACCGTGCCGATTCGCAACCTCGCCGAGGGACTCGTGCACATTCGCGGAAAAGCAGCCGGGCAAGAACGCCGGACCAGCCCTATCACGCAGCTCCCGTGTTTTTATTATCAGGTAAAAGTTGAACACGAAATAGGGAGTCCCCACGACGGCCAATGGTCGATGTGTCTTCGCGACACGGATCACGTGAAATTCTATCTTCAGGATGCGACCGGCAAAGTACGGATCGATCTCCATCAATCGCAACTGGATTTGTCCGAGACCTTTCAGGCGCGGACGGGCCCTGGCCCTTTATTTGGGCGAAACGCCTATCCGAGCCCAGGGGGCTCGAGTGCGCCTTCGGAGCACGAACTCCTCGACTATCTCTCCCGGACCAACGCGCGAATCCACGCCGAACTCGCTGCTGAGCGTGAATCAAAGGTTCACGCCATTATGAACGCGGAAGGCAGCGTCAGCCTTTTGCCCGCCGTGCTTCCCGCGCAGGAGAGCGAAACGTTGTTTCGCTCGCCCCTCCTCTTTACGGAACAATGTCTTCTGCCCGACTGCGAGTACAACATTCTGGGAACCTGCGTCGAGAATCCTAGCCCCACGGACCAACATGATCGCTACATGATCGTACGGGGACAGCAAGAGCACACTTTCCTGATCTCGAACAAACCCGAACCGGCGATGGGGAAGCAAACTAAGACAAGCGCCTTGTTTCTCATTGTCATCGGCGGTGCATTGATCTTAGCCGGCCTTGCTATTTTTTCGGCAGCTTCTGTTCTGCTCAGCAGTATCCGCTAGGACAATTGCCCGTGTTGCGCGGTAGTCAAGATGTGGTGACTGTCGGACGGATTACCAACCACCGCCCCCGCCGCCACCACCGCCGCCCCCTGATCCTCCTCCACCACCGCCGCCCGAGCCTGGCGCGGAGGAAGATGCCGAAATAGCGCCAGAGAATGAGCCGCTCAGCGAGCTGGCGAAACCGGCCGCTCCCAATGCGCTCCAGCCAGCACCCGAATACCAAGAGGGCGAGTAACCGCCGGAAGTGGATCCCGGAATTTGGGCGGATCCGCGCAGGACTGCGGAGAATTTTTCTGCCCAAGCCTGCTCCACATCCAATGCCAGAGCGTAGGGCAGGTACTTCTCGAAGACTTGCGGCGTAGCTTCCGGCGGCATCACGCGATTCATCCGATCGCCTTCGACGGCACCGAGGAACATCTTGAAGCCCTCGATTTTGTCGAGGACGCTGCGGCCGGCGCTGGTCGGCGCCTTCAACAGGTGGTGGAACAGCAGGTGCAGAAAGACCGTCATCAACAGAATCACCACGACAAAGACCGACGTCGCCCTCACCAGCACGACGAGCCCGAAGACCTCACCCAGCACAAAGGGAATCGAGAACAGCGTCGTGAATCCCGCGCTTGCCATGAGCCCGGCTTTGAGGGGGCCTCCCGCTAACGCGGATTTCCAGAGGTGCACGACGTTGTTCAGCAGAGCCAACACAGCGATGCTCCAGACGCTGAGCCACAAGCTCATAAACCCGGCGTCCCGTGTTTGTTGTGAGCCCTGGGCAGAAGCGACGCCCATCAACACCAGCACGGAAAACGCAATGGCCGGGATCATGTACAGTCCGTTCGTTACGAAGTAGATTTTCTGCTCAGTGACCTTGAGGCGGGCCTTCAGTGCGGCCATGGCAGCACTGATCGCCAAGTGGTTCTCCTTCTGGAGATTGATGGACGTGCGGCCACCTTCGAAGAGCTTATTGGCTGCTGCGCTCTCTTCAGGCGTGAGCGTTTGGCCATCCGCTTTGGAGCGAGCCAGAGTGTACATCCCAACGCCCTCCACTATCTGCAAGAAGCCCTTCACTGCCATGTCGAGCACCGCCGAGGTGAAGGCCTTGTCGTCGTAACCCATGCGAACGAGGTAACGCATGGCGGAAGGCGAAAATCCGGGAGGAGGCTCGTAGAGCGGCATGATGCTGCCCGGAGCAGGATCGCGGCCCACGCGCATCCATACGATAACGTAGTAAATGAGAATCATGATCAGGCCGCCGCCAGCGACGAGAGCGGCGGGGTTATCTTGCGCAAAATAACCGATCTTCTGCGCCGCCGTGGGCTCGCGGAAATAGCCCTTGGGCCAGTCCAGAAGAATGGTCAGCCCCTCGTTCGGGCCGAGCGGATGCGTGGTGGCGAAGTGGAAGGAACCGTTGGGTGCAGTTCCAGAAGTGAAATCTTGCGCCATCGAACCCTGCGGGCCGGTGTAACCTCCAAGGCGCACCTTGCCCGCCAGAATTTTCTGTGGGAGGTGCACGGTTGCCGCGACATGGTCGATGGGAAAGATCCAGCCGGTGCCTGTAACGTTCCAGAAGAGCTCGTCATGGTCTTTGAAAAAGCCGAGTTGGCGGCTCGTGGTATAGGTAATGCTATAACTCTGAAAGCCGGCGGGCACAAGGGTGTCCTCGCGGCCCAAGTAGATGCGCACGCCGTTGCGGTAGTTTTCAACGCGCGACTCAACCGCGGCACCATTGTGGCTCGCCGCCAGCAGCGCAAAGCCCACCACGTAACGGTTCCCCAACCGATCGGTGTAGCGAGTGGGAAAGTCGCGGTAGATACCGTGGCGGATCAGTTTTCCGGCGCTGTCAACGCGAATCAGCTCGTGGACGAGCATGGTTCCGTCATCCTGGACCTTGATGTCAGAGTAGTAAAGGCGGATGCGCTCCGTTTGCGCCGCCGCGAGTGACGCGAGCAAGAACACGCAAGCCAAAGCAAGAAGGCTACGGAAGCGGATAAGGGATTGCATACGCAGGTTGGCCGTTACGCGCATGTCTATCCACAATGGATAGTGAAGCCGATCTTCTGCGAGACCGGATTCGGAGATTCAATATCCAACTCGACCCAGCCGTGATAATCGGCAAACTGCGGATTGTTTGCCCCAAGGCTCCATTCATCCAGAATGGGCATGGATCGGTTGGCTCCCGGTAAGCTCGCAGTACTGGCGCGAGAGTGACCACCGTCGCTCCTGCGAAGAGAGTATGTAATAGACGTTGGTTCAGTACTAATCACTCCCCAGTCAAATTTGAGATTGACCGGGCAGGAACCCGCGTATTGGAAATTTTGAGCGATTTGCCCATTCGCGGAAAGAGAAGCTCCACCGATTCGCACACTGGCCTGCCCACAATGGATAGTGAAGGCGATCTTCTGTGAGACGGGATTCGGAGATTCAATATCTAACTCGACCCAGCCGTGATAGTCGGCAAACTGCGAATTATTTGCGCCAAGGCTCCATTCATCCGGTATGGGCATGGATCGGTTGGCTCCCGGTAAGCTGGCAGTGCTGGTCGAGGAGTGACCGCCGTCACTCCTGCGAAAAGAGTATGTGATAGAGGTTGGTTCAGTACTGATCACGCCCCAGTCAAACTTCAGGTTGACGGGGCAAGAGCCCGCATATTGGAAATTTTGAGCGATTTGCCCGTTCGCGGAAAGAGAAGCTCCGCCGATACGCACACTGGCCTGCCCAGTCCCAGTAAGAGCGAATAACAGCACTAGCGAGAAAACAACCACATATGCACGACCTGCACTTTGTGGGTTCACCGTGTTTCTCCTTATCGGCGCGAATTCTGTGAGTCGTCGAAGTGTACGGCGATTCTTGTCGTGTTATAGTGTCCGCGCATGGGGATTAAGAGCAGTCACCTGCGGCGTTCTTCTCAGCGCGCGTGAGATCTACCTTGAAGGTTTCACGATGTGCGAACGCGAGATGAGTGTACACCGGGTGCTGTTCTTGCAATCAAAAGAAGAAAATTCCGGTGGTGTCGAGAGTAGCGTATGAACATTCGCTGGAGCGGTTCGGTGAACCATCCGGGACTCGCTATGCTGGCGATCGCCAACAGCGCGCGCACCATCGTCTGGTACATCCTGGCATTCCTTACAGGTTTGTTTGCGATCTGCGTATTCGGGTCACTCCTCTGGCAGATCTGGGACTACAGCGTAAAGCAAAGACGGTCCGGTCAGTCCCCTGAGCAGTTCCTCCAGGCCAAAGAGCAGCTGGGCGCTGAACAGGTGAGCAAAGCTGTTGAGGAATGGAGACTCCCGCCGGAACTCGATCTCCCCACTCCTCGGCCAGTCAAGAGCGGGCATCTGGGCACCCTCCTGCGGCGAAGCATTCCGTTCATTTTATTTCTGCTGTTTGTTGCATTCATCACTTGGCAAACACCGTGGGGGCTTTGGTCCAGCGCAATCGTCGGGGGCCTGTTTGTCTCGATTGGATACTTCACGCATCAGAAGGAACAGAGGCTGCTCAAGTGGGGTAAGCCGGCCCGCGCAGTGGTCACAACCGTCGCACGGGGTTCGTGGAATTTGGAATACCATGACGCCGACGGAAATCTTATAAAAGGCTGTCTATCGCGAGGTTCACCGCCCAAGAACCCAGTTCTGACGGTGCTATACGACCCGGACAAGCCGCATCGATTTACGCCCTACCCCGTAGCGCGGTACCAGATCGTGGCGCCCGAAAGCTCCTGATCGCCCACGAATGTGCTGACGGGCTGGATCGATGCTTCCATAAACATCCCTCGTAACCAATGCGGCAGCATCGGTTTCTGGGCTTCTCTTTTATCGGCAGCGATGGAAATCCCATTTTACGGTGTCGCGAATGAGCAAGGTGGGTGTACGCTAATCCCCGTTTTTTCAAGTCAAAGACAAATTCGTGCTGAGGAGAACGCTGCTACGCCCAACCTCTACAAAGTCGAGTATGGAGTAATGATTCTGTTGATCCTCGGCCTGGCAATCGTTGCGCAGGGGCAGAGTCCGTTCGACACCTCCAAACAGTTTTCCGCCACCGTAGTGATGAGCGGAGTGCCGACCCACCGGAGCGAGGGGCAGAGTGACATGAAGATTTATCGCTCCGGCGACAAAATGAGAACGAGCATGCCCGGCGGTGCCGGCTACATGATCATGGAACTGAAGCAGCACACGGGTTACATGGTGATGAGCAACGGCATGTGTATGCAGACGACTGCTCAGGGACAGCAGAACCCTTTTTCTCAAGCACAGGATGCCACCATCGAGCGTTCGCCGGCGGGCACTGACACGGTAGATGGCCATGCCTGCAAGGTGGAGAATTTGACCGTCACTTCGCATGACGGCAAGTCCACCAAGATGAAGATTTGGGAAGCGGAAGATCTAAAGGGCTTCCCGATCAAGATTGAGATGCAGTCCAGCCGTGGCCCAGTCACAATGGAGTATAAAGACGTGAGCTTGAGCGAACCCGATGCCGCACTATTCACTCACCCGGAAAACTGTCGGCAGATGCCTGCCATGCCTGGCGGTGTACCATCCCATTAGCAATGTGAGCGAGTCATGACGATACGATTGGCGCGTCGGCACTCGAATATCGAGAGGGCTTTGCAGTGGGGTGGGGCTTGCCTTCTGGTCTACACTTCTGCCCTTGCTCAAGGTCGTACGCCGCCCCAGGTTCCGTCAGCTTCGCAGAAAAACGAGGGCCAACCAGTTGTAGGATGCCTCGCCGGCACTCCGGGAGCGTTCACGCTTTCCGACAGCGAAGGCAACGTCTACGGTTTGACGGGCCGCACGTCAGGGCTGGAGAAATATGCAGGCGACGAAATAAGCGTCCAGGGGACAAAGGATGAAAGTACTCAGACCCTTGAGGTCAGCAGCTTCAAGGAGATATTTCGGGCGCCCGGCCCGAGGTTAAGTTCCTCGTTCAGCAATCGATCGAACTGGGGTACGCAAACAAACCGAAAGTTCGGAATCAAGTTTGCCCTTCCGCGCTTCCCGAATTCCACTGCTGCGTCTGGACCGGACACAATGGTTGTGGCCACCCATGCCTACTTTGCCGCAGTAGAAGGGACAGTCACACTTGCCTGGTTAGACATACCCGCGGGGATCTACCCGGACACGAACTTCATCGGAGCTTCTTTCGCGATTTTTGTGAACCCGCAAATAACGAACCGGCAGAGTTGCGAGCAGTTTGGAGGGCAGTCTGGAGAGATCGACCCGCAGTCTCTTTCTTCCCGAACAATTAACGGAGTTAGATACGCCGAACTGACGGAACGCGAAGGCGCCGCGGGCAAGTTCTACAGCGGTTACTCCTTCCACTCCTTCCAGAACAACCTATGCTATGAGCTTTCATTCGCATTGGGCATGCACAACCCTGAAATCGTTCCTTGCACAGTCTCCGTTATGGGGGAAAAGGACTATCTGAATGTGATTGAGTCCCTCGCTGGCCGAGTTTCCTTTTTCCCTCCCACGACAGCGGAGTAAGAGTCTTGCAACCTCAGCCGCGGCTCAATGTCGTTTCAGGAACTCGGGCCCATCGATGCTCCATCCACTTATGACTTTGTCGTTCTTTGTCGCAAGCCCCTCAGGATTGAAATGGATGCCCTTAATGGGCTCATTGTCATGACCGAGACCGTCATGGACATCGTCAAAGAATCCGCCGAGGCCGGGGCGCCGCGGGGTCGCTTTCGCGGTCCAATATTGGCCAGAGACGGTTACCACGTACTCGTAGTCCTTTTCCAATTGGGGATCTAGTGTCAGCCCTGCATAGGACGAAGCCTTGGAGGGACAGCCTTTTATCAGTTCGCCGAGCGGGCAGGCGCTCTGAAAATTAGACATGACACTCCCTTCCAACTTGTCAATGGCCGTGATGAACAGAAAGGCCCGTTGCTCCTCCGGCTTGAATGGGACGGTCGGCCCATCGTCGTAATTCGCCTTAACCTTCGTTTCAGTTGGAGTTTGCGCAGCTTCGGGGGGAGGAGGAACGACCCGGACGGAAGCTGCAAGCGAAACACTTCCCTCGTCGTCACCCAACAGCGATCCCTGGCAGTTTTCAGCTTTCTTGCTCCAGTTCTCTGCCGTCTCTCCTTTCTGCCACCGGGCAATCAAATCCTTCAGTTCCTCAGTTCGGAACACGCACGTTGCATCGTGCCCGACATGGTGCGCGGATTCGTCGTTCATCTGCTGCACCATCGGTTCCAATTGCTTCATCGTTTTCTGCACCGCTGTTTCCTGAGTTTCCTTGGGCAATCCCATCGAGGCTACGTTTTGCTTGATGGCAGCCTCATCCAGTGAGCATTTCACAGCGTCGACCCGAATATAGAGAGTACATTTGTGCCCCGTGAAGTCGCGAGTCTGCCAGTATGTCCCAATGATTTCTGTCAAGCCGGAGATGCTGATTGACGTAACTTGTCTGACGGTAGCCGGCTTGCCTCCATCGAATGCCTTCACAAAGCAGCCTACGTCTTTGCTGCAGTCCAGATTGGCGCCCGCTCCAACGCCGAGAGACTGCGAAAAGCCAGCCGCTACTAAGAAAATCACTGATGCGCAGGAACAAAGGCCATGCATGGGCTTTGATAGCTCTGAAGGCATAGATGTGAGCTCCCTTCGGGATGTGCAGGCATTCTACTCTTCGCAACTTTCCTATTCCATCGCCTGACCCGCGACTCGACGAGCGTGTCATATCCCTCATGGCGAGCGCGATTGGTGCCTCCTCGCGAGTCAAAGGGCGTACTCCTGCGGTCCAGCGCGAATTCACCGAAATAATTTCAGCGGTCGGCCACAGGTTGGGTCCAAAGCACGGAAAGAAACCCCCAGTCAGGGTATGTGAAGCTATGGCGATCTTCTTGGGGACAGTTCTTCTCTCCTGTCGAAGGTGACGGTTTTGTTAGGCGCTATAAGGCCAAGGACGAGTCAACAGCGGGTGTCGAGAAAGAACGTTTAGCTAATTGGATGAGCTGATGGCTTCGTTGAGACAGTCGAATGATTCTAGTGGCCTGTCGCAGAGTAACCATTACTAGGCTGTTAGCATCCAAGCTGTCATGGCCATTGGCAGGGAGATCTTGCTCACTAAGCAACAGCATTCCGACCTCAGCAGCATTGCCCAATCCCGTGC
>JBAUAN010000232.1:0-9367 GCA_049675725.1 Candidatus Sulfotelmatobacter sp.
CGGCCTGCCGCGGAAGCGCGGACGCGGGGCCACCCTGACGCACGACTACAAACGCAACGGCACGGCCACTTTGTTCGCCGCGCTGAATGCCGCCAACGGCGAGGTCTTTGGCCTTTGCCAGGAGCGCTACATCGACCGTCACAACGAAAGTCCGAAACCCTTCATCTGGACCGCGCGAGCTGCCGACGAAAGCGGGCTGGCCGGTTCGTTGCTTAGCTCGACGCCCTGATTTTCTGAGATCAAAAGTAGCCGCTTCCACGGAAGTCGTTAAAGCGGATTGCCTGGATCGCAGTTCACTAGCGCCCGCGATGGCAGGAGTGCAGACGGCGTATTACCTCGTCCACTCCATGGGGTCTTCGGGTAAGTTCGAACAGGAAGACCGCGAAGCCGCCCAAAATTTCGCCGATGTAGCGCGCGATTCTGGAGTACGACGCATCGTCTATTTGGGCGGCTTGGGGAATCAGGACCAAGCGCTCTCCGCTCACTTGCGCAGTCGTCACGAGGTTGCAGACAACCTGCGAAGCTCAGAGATCCCCACCATCGAATTCCGCGCATCCATCGTGATCGGTTCCGGGACCGGCAACCGCTGAACCAGCGCGCGAATCATTTCAAATGAAAGACTGATGATCTGCCCCCGGTGGGTTGCCGTCAAAGCCCAGCCGATCGCGGTCGAAAGATGTGGTTGCGTACCTCATGGCCGCGCTGGTGTTGCCGGTGGAGCGGTGCGGAGTTTTCGAAATCGGGGGTACCGACCAAGTCAGCTACGGCCAGATCATGCAGGAGTATGCCCGGCAATGCGGCCTCCGCCGATGGATGATCCCGGTTCCAATCTTGACGCCTCGCCTCTCAAGTTTGTGGTTGGGGTTAATCACGCCCGTTTATGCCCGCATTGGCCGAAAGCTCATCGATAGTATGCGCAACCCAACTCTGGTGCACGACACCTCCGCTTTGACCGCCTTTGACATCAAGCCGAAAAGTTTGCGGGAGGCGATAGAGAGAGCTCTTCACCATGAAGACCAGGAATTTGCCCAGACTAGTTGGTGCGACGCTCTTTCCTCGGCAGGGAAGGTACAGTCTTGGGGCGGCACGAAGTTTGGCACCAGGCTCGTCGATTCCCGAACGGTGCAGGTATCGGTTCCGCCGGCTTCTGCTTTTGCTCCGATTCAGCGTATCGGAGGTTTGAACGGTTGGTACTTTGCCAATCTTCTCTGGTGGTTTCGAGGTGCAGTGGATCTTCTCGTCGGCGGCGTGGGACTGCGCCGGGGCCGGCGTGATCCTCAAACACTTTCCGCTGGCGACGCTCTGGATTTCTGGCGAGTGGAAACTTTTGTACCGGATCACGAACTCGGTCTGGTCGCTGAAATGAAAGTGCCGGGCCGCGCGTGGTTGCAGTTCGAGGTGGAGGCAAATGGCCGAGGTTCGGTCATTCGGCAGACCGCTATTTTTGATCCTGCCGGATTGGCGGGGCTTCTCTATTGGTACATGCTTTATCCTGTGCATCGCTGGATTTTCGGCGGCATGCTCAACGAGATTGCGGCTGTTGCAGGACGCGGGACAGCTACTTCTTCCCTTGGGGCATGACGGTCAGTTTTCACAGCGCACAACAGTTCGGTGCTCTCTCTTTGTTCCCGATGTATCGTCAGCAAACAATGATTTGCGCCTTCCGGATTGCCCGTTACTCGGCCGCAATAAGCTCCCAGCCAATGTGAAGTGTGGCATTATTTCCTGCTCTCTCCTCGTTCGCTTGCCTATTTACATTAACTATGGTTAACTATGGGAGATAATCACCGGTTAATCAGGCCGAAGTTGAACGTGGGGGCTCTTCGTGACCTGCGAGGGAAGCAAAATGAGTCTGACGATATGACGAACGTCCATCGACTGGTGCTCATTCTCGCGGTTGTAGCATCTCTGCCTCCTTCTCAAGCACTGGCACAAGGCGAAACCACGAGTGCCATCGTTGGCCAAGTTCGGGACACTACCAACGCGGTCGTGCCGGGTGCCACAGTTGCGATCGCCAACCTTGAGACTGGACTGAGGCGGACCGCCAAGACCGATGACGCTGGCCGGTTCAACTTCCCACAGTTAAAACCTGGCATCTACTCGGTTAAAGCGGAAGCGCAAGGCTTCGAGCCGCAGCAGAATGACAACGTCGCTTCGGGCCTAGGCCAGAAACAAACAGTGGATTTCACGCTCAAGATCGCTCGATCCAATGAGGTGGTTGAGGTTAGCAGCGAGGCTCCACTTATCAACCCGGAGAACGCGAACACATCCACAACTCTGAATACTTCGGTGCTGGAGGACCTTCCGAATCCAGGCGGTGATCTCACCTACCCGCTGCAGTTTTCACCGGGAGCACTCATCAACACGGCCGGCAGCGGCAACGATTTTGTTGGTGGCACAAACGGCTATGGCAACGTGGAATTCAACGGGCTGCCCGCGCTCTCCAACGGCTACATCGTCGATGGGCTGGAAACGAACGACCCGCTCACGAATCTTAATAGCGGCCTCTCAACCAACCTCGTCTTGGGGTTGAATTCGATTTCAGAAGTGACTGTCAACACTCTTTCCTATTCCGTGGATCAGGGACGGTATGGAGCATCCCAGGTCAACTACGTCACCAAGTCCGGCACGAATCAGTTTCACGGAAATCTCTATGAACTGTGGAATGGTTCGCTCCTGAATGCAGCGGACTACTTTACTAACGCGACGCCGGGAAACCACAAGCCGGGAGCGACCGTGAACCATTTTGGAGGCAGTGTCGGTGGGCCGATCGCGCACGACAAGCTGTTCTTCTTCTTTGATAGTGAATGGGTGCGGATAGCACTGCCCATCGTCACGCCGACGATCGTTCCCAGTAGGGCGTTCCAAGCATATGTGTTGCAGCAACTTTCTGGGGGGCAAACGACCGGCTGCGGCTCCAGCGATCCGAATGAGAACTGTTTGTTCTATCAACAGATGTTCAGCCTCTACGGAAATGCAAACGGCACACCCACAGCAATGCTTGGCTGCCCGCTTGGCGCCGCCGGGGATGGTTGCGCCAACCGGCAAAGCATCTCGCACTCCAGCGACGACCACGAGCAGGTCCAGACCGTCCGTCTCGACTACAATGTCAACCAGAAAGACACGGCGTGGTTTCGTTTTCAGTCCGACACCGGGCTGCAAGCCGCGTACACGGATCCCATCAACCCGGTGTTCGATGCGCTTTCGCCGCAACCTCTTTATTCGTTCGCCGCAGGACACACGCACGTTTTCTCGCAGAACCTGGTGAACTACTTCAATCCGGCGTTCTCCTGGTATGAAAGCTTGTTTGGGCCAAGCAACCTTCAGAAGACCCTTTCGGCGTTCCCGATTGTATTGCAGGGTAGCGGCGCGAACGCTTTCACACCCGTTGGGGGGCTCGACAACACTTGGGTACAAGGCAGGCGCGCCTCCCGATTCTTCATCAATGACAACCTCGCCTGGAGCCGCGGCGCTCACGAACTGCGATTCGGAACAAATATCCGCATCCTCCGCCTGAATGACTACGACTTCGCGGAAGGCACCGTTCCTACCGTGACCTACGCGAACTTGCAGCAATTTATCGATGGGGTCGCAAACACCGCGTCGGAGACGTTCCCTTCGCACTTAAACGAGCCCTTCAACTTTCTCAATCTCGATGTCTACGCGCAAGACACCTGGAAAGTGACCCGCACTCTGACGTGGACGTTTGGCCTGCGCGACACATTCAACTCCAATCCCCTGAATCCTCATGATCAGGTCGGCCGTCTTCGCGGCTCCTTCAGTTCCATTCCCCACGACAATCAGCCGTTGAACACTGTTATTCAAACTCATCTCGGCAATCTGTTCTCGTCCACGCCGGTGGCTATTTTGCAGCCTCGAACGGCAATTGCGTGGCAGTTCGAGCCGAAATCAGTGCTCCGCACCGGCTTCGGAATTTTTAGCGACATCTTGCCGGGCACGGTGGCCGACCTGATCGGCACGAATCCGCCGTACGACAAGATGTTTCAGGGAGGAGTGCTGGGTAGCGTGGGCGGCACAGCCATAGCGCCGGAAGCGCCCAACAGTGCAGTCGGCGCTATCGTCGCCGCCAATCAGACTTTTACTTCGGGATTTCCCCAGGGCCAGCCTTCTCTTCCACCGGTTGCGATCACAGCCGTTCCAGATAGGAAACTCCACGCGCCATACTTCATGGAGTGGAGCCTGGGAGTCGAACATCAATTCGGAACGACGGCTAGCTTACACGCACAATATGTCGGCACGCGCGCTGTGAATCAGCCCTACTCAACACAAGTCAATGGTTACCAAACCGTGTGTCAGGGCTGTTTTGCACCATTCCCGTATCTGCAACCTACCGATGCGCGATTCGCCGCGGTGACACAATTATCCACCGGTGCGAACAGCCACTACAACGGTCTTCAACTGACCGCGATGAAGCGACTCGGCCATGGGTTGCAAGGACAGGTCAACTACACTTGGAGCCGTTGCATGGATACGGTCTCGAACGGAGGGTTTCTTCCGTTTTCCGCAGGAGGGATTCTCTCCCCTCTGCCGGGAGACCTGGCCCGCGATTATGGGCCTTGTGACTATGACATCCGGCACAATCTCAACGCGCAATATGTCTATCAGTTGCCGATCAAAGTGCGCAGTCATTCTCTGGGTTACGCGCTGAACGGTTGGCAGATTTCCGGAACAGCGTTTTGGCACAGCGGAGTTCCGTTCTCGGTGTTGAGTACGCCTTATTCGGCAAACGGAAACGGCATCGTGCAGGGCAGCGGGCCGCAGTTCGCCAGTGTCATTCCCGGCGTCCCGCTCTATGCGTATCATCAAGTCCGCGCCGTGACTCAACCCGGCACGATTCAGTGGTTGAACCCCGATGCTTTTGTATCAGCGGTTGATCCGGGTACAGGGCAGTGCTCCGGCGGCGACGACCCGCAGCATTGCCAATTCGGAAACCTCGGCCGCAATTCGCTGCGCGGTCCCGATTTCCTCTGGAGCGACTTCTACCTGACAAAATGGTTCCCTCTGACCGAGCATGTGAAGCTGCGGTTTGAGGGTCAATTTTTCAATGTCTTCAACCACCCGAACTTTGGGCTGCCAAGCATGGTGCTGGCCGGTATTCCAGGAAAGCCTTCCACGCAGACTGGCTTTGGAGCGCTCACTTACACAACTGCCCCGCCGACCGGCTTGCTCGGCGTCGGTTTGGGTGGCGATAGCAGTCCACGAATGATCGCATTTCAGGCGCGGGTGGAGTTCTGAGCGTACGCGACGATTCTGTATGGTTGGTCGGCAACTCTTCCGTAAAAAAGAGTACGGGAATCTGTGTCTGCCACCCGGCATAAAATATTTCGGAAATATGTACTTTACGCAACCCATTGAAAAGAGGAGAATAACACTCCACGGTCAAGGGCCGCAAAAGTCTGGCCCGAAGTCTGCCGTCTTGGAGCGTTCGATGACCATTGGAATTGGCGTTTTGTGTTCCAGTAAACCAAAGCCTCATGTACCCCGCCCAGATTCCATCGTGATGATCTCGGACACGATGGGTTCAACCGATACTGATTCAACTGACGATCTGCATAAGATGTTCATCGAGGAGGATGTGAGGCTCTACGCAGTGTGTGCCAACCGGATGGAGAAGTGTGCCGATCTCTGGCCGGGAATATGTCGAGAATTCCGAGGCTTGCCGATACGTACTCACGGAGCTTTTCAAGAAACACTCAACAGGGTCGTCCTCGGGCATAGGGCGCAGCATTTTCAATTCGATATTCTTGGCCCGAGACACACGATAGTACCGGGGCAGATGCCGACAATGCAGCATGAAGCAGTGATGGCAGAGTTTCAGGCATACGACTCAGGTGCCGAAATGCTGATTGGGACATTTGACCTTAACGGCCAAGCGCTTCTGTATCACATAGGACCGCTACCTAACAGTTTTGGATTCGTGCACCTTTGTGAGTTCCCCGGATACATGGCAATTGGTGCTGGAGCTTATAACGCGATCACATGGCTCAACCATCGGAGGCAAGTTCTTGGCAAGAGCACAAGACAGTCCGCCTACCACGCCTACGAAGGGAAAAAGATGGCCGAGAGAACGCCCAGTGTTAACGATGACATCGAGATGGTGATAGCCACTCCGGATGGGAGTTTCCAACTCATGCGCGATCAGGAAGTAATCGTAAGAGGGCAGGAAAGCGCGGAACGATGCCCAGTTTCATTAGCAGAACTCGAAGTGTTGCACGAAAAGTATCAAGCCCCGAAAACCGACGATTTAGGGCACCCGAAGCCATCAGTCTCCAGCAGAAAGTAATTTTATACTTGACACAACGTTGCGCCAAGTATAAAATCGTAACATGACACAGGGACACAATTTATCGAAGTCGGGCGTAATCGAAAACATCCCACTGGCGTGCTCTGACGAATTAGCGGCAGTTGAGTTCTTGGAACAGCAGCGCTGGGGCAGCACCCCTTGTTGTGTTCGCTGTGGGAGCGTAGATGTGTACCAGATGAAGGACGCCAAGACGGGCGAACGAAGCAGTCGCTATCTGTGGCGCTGCCGGGACTGCAAAGAGCAGTACACGGTACGGATTGGCACGGTCTACGAGGAATCCAGGATTGAGCTACGCCACTGGTGCTATGCGTTCTGGCGTGGCGCTACGTCGAAGAAGGGCGTCTCGGCTCTGGAGATCAAGAGGCATTGCCAGATCAGCTACAAATCGGCATTGTTCCTGATGAACCGCATCCGGTTTGCGATGGCTCCCGACCCGGACAGCCCGAAATTGACGGGAACGGTTGAGTGCGACGAAATGTACGTGGGCGCAAAGAGGCCACGTTATCGCGGCATGTTCAAGCGTGGGCGCGGCACCAAAAACAAGACTGCCGTATTCGTGGCGGTTGAGCGGCAAGGCCAGTTGCGCCGTCGCATCGTGGCTGATGTTACTGGCCGCACTCTGAAAGCGGCGCTGTGCGAGGAAGTGGACAGACAGGCTCGCATTATCACGGACGAATTCACGGCCTACAAGGGGCTTCGCTCGGAGTTCGCAAACCACGAAACCGTGAACCACGGAACGCGGGAGTTTGCTCGGGGCGACGTTCACACGAACACGGCAGAAAGCAGCCACGCGCTTGTGAAGCGTGGCATCGTGGGCATTTTCCACAACGTGAGCCGCGAATACCTGCATCGGTATCTGTGGCAGTTCGATTTTCTTTGGAACAATCGCAAAATGAACGATGGCGAACGGACCGCGCTGCTTGTTCGTGCGGCAGAAGGAAGGCGCTTGATGTACAGGCAGTCAATTGCCAGTTAGAAACGTGAGCGATGTGACGAAAAAGAAAAAGCAAGCCAAAAAGCCAGCCACCCCCGGCCCGAAGCCAGACGTGTTGAAGATTCACGGAAGCTGGCAAGCTGCGGTTAAGAAGTCTCTGGAAAAGAAGAAACCGCCAAGCGGCTGGCCCAAGTAGTCTTGAGTGAGGCGGGCAGAGCGATCAGTGTTTTGTTAAGCAAGTTGCGTAAGGTACATACTTCCGAAATATTTTTCCCTGCTATTGATCACGTTCTCAAGGCGTCACCGGTGCCGGGTTGTGGCGAGGAGGAAAACCATTGGCGGAGAACTCGCCTCCGCAGAATGTTGTTGTACTAAATTAAAAGCCGTCAGTAAACTACTGATAATAAAAGAGATATTTGTGGAGGCGATGGGAGTCGAACTAGTCACTATGTTGATAACACGTAACTTATTGATTCCAGGAAGTGCTAGAAGGGCGAAAAACGCCCCATTGCCCAATCCATTGTACGTTTATTGTACGAAAATGAACCCGCTCTGGAGTCCCGCAGACCCTCCAACTTCTTCGGATATCCGTAAGGCACCGACTTGCCTTCTCCTCGATGCGCCCGCCGCAAATAACCCTTCATTGCAGACGCCCCTCTGGGATCGAGCTACTTTAGATACGTCTTCACCATATCGATAACTTCATCGGCTGCGTGTGTCTGTTCGGAATTCGGTCTTCGCTTTGGATCAAGCACGTGATGCCGGATATGGCCTTCCAGGAGCTCAGTCATTAGGCTATTGACGGCACCTCTCGCTGCGCTGATGATCTGCAACACTTCGGAGCAATCGCGTCCCTCATCAAGGACCCGCTCAAGAGCCTCAAATTGCCCTCGGATGCGTTTGCTCCGCAAAATCAACTTCTGCTTGTTCTTGATTGTATGACTCATTCGCAAACGAATCATATCATGCCAAAGCTTGCGCTATACCTATGGGGGTATGTATCATGACCCTATTCTTTGATGCGACTTCATCATGTGGCAGCGAATGGCCTTCGTCATAACGGTTGTGCTTCTGGGAGTCAGTGGAGGCATCATCGGCCTTTTTGTTCGCGGCCTACACGCGGAACGGGGCGCGGTAGCAGGTTTTTGTGTTGTTTCTGCGCTGGCTGTCGTGCAGAGCTGGATAGTTACCTCTGAAATTGCCAGGGCGTGCAGGCTGTCTGGCGATATGCGAAATGCATGTTATCGAGGAGCGCAAGCGAAGTTTCGAGCGGTTTCCCTTGTTGGACTGTGTGCAATTGCAACGGTGCTTCCCCTGGCATTTATGGGGGCAAACTTGGGGGCACCAGGTCGATTCGCCACTGTCATGTTGGGTGGTGTGGTGTTTTCCACTATCGCGGCGCTGACCGTGTTGCCTGTCGTCATTGCCCGGATCTCTGAGTGACATCGGTTCATTGCTCGGCTCCGTTTATAGCGGCGCCCGTTCCTTGAGGCACAGTTTGTGCGTGGCCATGAAGTAATCGAAATAGTCGAGTTTGTCCAGAATGTCGGTTTTGTCCCACGGAGGGAATGTCGCCATGAGTTCTTCACCAATCATCGAAAAGTCCCCAGTCAGCCCTCCGCATCTCAGCGAGACGCGGAAGGCCCCAAAACTAAGAGAGCCTGACCCTGGCTCCGAGAGCGAAGAACACGGACACGGCGTCGAATGGGCCGAACTGGTCCGCATAGCTTTTGTGTTCTTAGCTGCGGCGGCGGTCTGGTTTCGACTGTGGGAGCCATTTCCGCACTTCAGTCTAATCGGCATCGCGGCCCACTCCGGAGACATCAATGCGTCTATACGAGTTCACACTTACTGGAGCGTGCCTGTTTCTATTTTTGTGTCCGCCTGCTCACGGGCAGACTTCCGCTCAGACGCCCTGTGGCAATCCTCAAAAGGCCGTTGAGGACAAAGACCCCATAGCCATCGTCGAGCTTGGCGCGGCAACTAGTGTAGTGCGTCACAACTAACAACCTTTATCCATCGGCGAGCGTCTTATGATAGAGGAGACGCTTGCGGATGCGAATCGCCCCAGCCATTACGTTGAGTTCGGAGGAAAGAACGCAGTTGGA
>JBAUAN010000233.1:0-33444 GCA_049675725.1 Candidatus Sulfotelmatobacter sp.
GCCTTGGATTGCGGTTGGCTTATTCCTCATCGCGTACTTCTGGATATTCGCTTTTTTACCGAAGTTATCGGACCAAGACGGGGAGTCCGGTGCTGCAAGGATTGGTCCGCTATCAATTTGATGACGACGGGATCCGCCTTTTTACCCCACATTCGCAGGCCGACGTAAAATGGCCCGCGTTCATTAAATGGAAGGAGGGTAAAAACACGTTTTTCACGTATCAAACCCCCAAAATTGGCAATGTGATTCCGAAGCGCTTTTTTCAGAACCCTACGGATATAGACGCAGTTCGGACCCTCATGCGTACCCACATACGGCCAAAAAAGAATTGATGGGCTTCGAGCAGGTTTGAGTTTTTGATGATGTGTCACCCGATAGAATCCGCCGACGCGGGCTGCTGGTTGATTTCGTCGCGCGGACCGGGCAAGCGTTGCGGTGCCCGGTCTGGCTGTGCCAGACCGGCCGCTACATGTTCAACTGCAAACTCTGGCGCTAAGACCATCCCGCTTCGTGCGCAATTACAAATGCAATGCGTTTCGGCCGGGGAAGCGGGCGGCGCTGCCCAGGGCTTCTTCGATGCGCAGGAGTTGGTTGTACTTGGCGATGCGGTCGGTGCGGGAGGCGGAGCCGGTTTTGATTTGGCCCGCACCGGTGGCGACAGCGAGGTCGGCGATGAAGGTGTCTTCGGTTTCGCCCGAGCGGTGCGAAATTACCGAGGTGTAGCCGTTGCGGCGGCCCAAGTCGATTGCATCCAGCGTTTCGCTGACGGTGCCGATCTGGTTCAGTTTGATCAGGATCGAGTTGGCGATTCCCTTGTCGATGCCCTCGCCGAAAATCTCAATGTTGGTCACGAAGATATCGTCGCCGACGAGTTGAATCTTTCCGCCCAGCTCTTTGGTTAGATTCTGCCAGCCGTCCCAGTCTTCTTCCGAAAGGCCGTCTTCGAGCGATACGATGGCCGGATAATCTTTCACCCACTTTGCCCAGAACTTCACCATTTCGTCGGAAGTCTTCGTGGACTTGTCGGATTTCTTGAAAACGTATTTGCCGTCCTGGTAGAACTCGCTGGCAGCGGGATCGAGGGCGATGGCGATTTCTTCTCCGGGTTTGTAGCCGGCTTTGGTGATGGCTTCGAGAACGACTTCGACGGCTTCCACGTTCGACTTTACCGACGGGGCGAAGCCGCCTTCGTCGCCCACGGCGGTGTTGTAGCCGCGCTTTTTGAGGACGCCTTTTAGCGTATGGAATACTTCAACTCCCCAGCGTAAAGCTTCTGAAAAGGAAGGAGCTCCGACGGGCATGACCATGAATTCCTGAAAGTCGACATTGCTGTCGGCGTGGGCGCCGCCGTTGAGGATGTTCATCATGGGAGTGGGCAGGGTGTTGGCGCCGGCGCCGCCGAGATAACGGTAGAGAGGCATATCGAGGCACACGGCCGAGGCGCGCGCGGCGGCCATGGACACGGCCAGAATCGCGTTTGCTCCCAGGCGGCCCTTGGTCTCGGTGCCATCGAGTTCGATCATGCGGTGGTCGAGGCCGCGCTGATCGAAGGCGTCCCAGTTGGCCAGGGCTTCGGCGATCTCGCCGTTAACGTTTTCGACGGCCTTGAGCACGCCTTTACCCTGGAAGCGGTTAGTATCTTGGTCGCGCAGTTCGACGGCCTCGTGCTCGCCGGTGGATGCGCCGCTGGGAACGATGGCGCGTCCCATGGAGCCGTCGGCGAGGAACACTTCTGCTTCTACCGTAGGATTGCCGCGTGAGTCCAGAACTTCTCTGGCATGAATGGCTGCGATATTTGACATAGGTAAGAGTCGGTTTCCTTTATGAATTTCGGGACCAACGATTATAGCGGATGGGAGATGAATTCGATGTGGCGGAGGACATAGGCGGGCGCTCCACGGCGGAGGAGACTGAGATTCCTCCGCGCGCGAAGAAAAGCGCGCGCTGTCGGAATGACAACGCGTCTGGATATGCGCGGCGCTTTGGCGCGTTCGTGGCTCTTGTCTCTTGTCGCCGCTGGTTCCCGGCGGCGGCTCGCGAGTTGTGCGCGGTTTCGGGGTGGACTAAAGTTAGAAGAGTGATGTGGAGTTGGGGGAGGCTGCGATGAAGAAATGGATGGTTCTAGCTGGCACGCTGCTGCTGGCGGCGATGGCTGTGGCGCAGGCGAATCCGCCGGTGCCGGCGGGCACGGCTTTGATGGTGAAGCTGGATACGACTCTGGCGACGTTCAGTAATAGGCCCGGAGATCCTTTTCAGGGCACTCTGACTCAGCCGGTCATGCTCAGCGGCAAGATTATGATTCCTGCGGGCGCGACCGTGGAGGGACGTGTGACCATGGTCAGCGAACCGCGACGAATTCAGGGCAAGCCGATGATCGCGATTCTGCCGGAAGCGGTGGTCTTTCCGAATGGGGAGCGCTTTGTTCTGGATGCGACGCTGGTTGATACCAACCTTGGCCGGGGCTCCGATGTGGATAACGAAGGGCGGTTCAAAGGATCAGGCTTCGACAAGAGCGACAAAATCGAGACCGGAGCGGGTACGGCTGGGGGAATGCTGATCGGCGGGTTGGCTGGGGGGCCGGTGGGAGTGGCCATTGGCGGAGCGGTGGCGGCGGCGGCGACCACGGCGCACTGGCTGGAAAAACATCGATCGGCGATTCTGCCGGCGGGGACTGAATTGACGCTGGAGTTGAATCGTCCGCTAGCGGTTTCTGGAGCGGCGGCGAGTGCGGCACCGGGAAGCGGCGGGCAGTAGAAAGTCCGGCCAGGTGGCTGCAGAAAATTGAAGACTGGACGGATGTGTGACCACGGGGGCTAAAGCCCACTATTGAATGGGGTGCTACGCGGCGCTGAACCGCCGCTCTTCCACGTTACTTACCCCGCCCTTCGACATTAGTTACGCCGCCGACATTCGTTACCCCACTCTTCCACGTTCATTACCCGACTGCGTACAGCAGGTCGCCCTCACTCAGCAGTTGCAGTTCAATCCATCCTTCCAAGGGCAGGGCGTCGACCGGGAGACGGTTCTGCCACAGGCTGAAACGCAGGCGGAGTTTGGTGGCGGCGGCGATCGGCGTGGCTGGCTTCGAGTCGCTGGTTGTCGCTGGGGTCGTTGTTTCTCGAGTCGCCGCAGCCGCCGGATTCGCCAGCAGCCAGACCAGGGGCAACTTGAATTCAAAGTTGCGGAGCAAGGCCAGCTTGGCCGCGTCGTCGGGATGAGTGGACGAGGCCAGGACACGTTCCTCGGCACCGCCTTCCGCTGTCCAGTCGCGGATGCGACCTTCCTGGACAGCAGCTTCTACGCGCAGCGCACGTCGCGGCCGGGTTTCGGAATTTGCCCAGGATTCCAGGTTGACGACAAGCTCAAAGTCGGTCTTCGGAAGCTCGCCGTTGAAATCGAGGCGTCCGTAGACGTACATTGCATCGATCCCGGCGTAGACCGAGTCCAGCAGAAACTGCTTGCCATGCATGGATCCGGCGCGATGATCGGCGGTGTAGATGGCGGAGCCCATCCATTCGAAATAGCGCACTTTGTCGCCGGTGACGCGGGGATGGATGTACGCGGTCTGCGGAATGAATGCCGGGCGCACCTCGACGCCGGTGATGGGCTGCGACAGGTAATCGGGCGGGGTCGCGCCCAGCGCATGATAGACGTTCGAAAGATGGGTGCGGTAGAGTTCGTCGAAATCGCGATCGTTGGCGGAATGGTGTTCGGGACCATACCACCAGTTCCAGTCGCTGCCTTCGGCGATGAGGATTTCGTCGAAGGCCAGCTTGCGCTGCGCCTCGGGGGCGCGGGCCGCATTCTGGGAGTAAAGGTCGCGAGCGCCTTGCAGGTAGTCCCACGCGCGATTGTCTTCGGGAGCGCCGATCCAGACATTGAAATTGGCGTTGATCCAGGAACCCGGCACGAGCGAGGTCAAGCGGTTGAAATTATTGTGGCGGGCGATGGCCTCGGAGATGGTGACAGCCTCGACGCCGGGCTCACGCTGCAAGCCGTCGTAGAAGCGGCGGAGGAATTCGCGTCCGGACTTGGGATAGTATTCCCAGGCATTTTCGCCATCGAGAATGATGGAAACGACGGCGTCGCGGCCTTGCGCCAGAACAGGCCGGGCCGCGTCTTTTATGTTGCCGATCAGGTGGTGGGCGGCATCGGCGGGAGGCATGCCGGAGTAGACGAATCCGATGAGGTCGGAGATGGTGTGGTCTCGAAAGACGAGGTGCATCGCGGTTGAACCGTTTTCGTAGCGATGAATGTTGTAAAGCTTTTCGGCGAGATGAGCGGGCAGGCGGCCGTTGCCGTCACGATTGAATGAGGCGTCGATGGTGCGTCCGAGGACGCCTTCGTCGGTGGCCATCCACTGGACGCCGAGGCTGTGCGCAATCGCGATCGCTTCCTCGGAGACGCTGCCTTCCGAAGGCCACATTCCCTTGGGGCGGACGCCGAAAACCTGCTGATGCAAGTCGAGGCCGCGCAGGATTTGTTCGCGCGCGTCTTCGGGATGACGAAACCGGTTTTGCGGAAGCGGCAGGCCCGGCGAAGATGCGGCTCCTGCATTGGTGTCGCAGATGAGAGGAAGAATGGGATGGTAGAAGGGCGAGGTGGAAATTTCTATCGATCCCCTCTGAGCGGCAGCAGTATGGGCGGGCAAAACCTTGCCCAGCAGTTCCCTTTCGCGAGCCATCACAAACGTCTGGTCATCCAGCGAATAATGGTGGCCTTTGGTCACGAGCGCGGCGACGTCTTTATCTTCGAGAAAGAATTCATCAAACCAGGCGATTTGCGATAAGACCTGCAGGTCGGTGAAATCCTGCGGATGAAAATATCGCTCGGCGCGCTCGGCCGAGTCATCGTGTTCGCGGAAACGCTCCCAGAGTTCGCGGTAGCGGGGATAGCGTCCGATCAGGTTGATGGGGTTGGCCTGAAAAAGATATTGCAGGGCGAAGCGGCGTTCGCCAAGCGACAAATCTTTGGCCGGCTTTGCGGCCACGCTTAGAAATGGGTCCTGGGCGGTGCCGGCGGCGTAGTCCTGAATCTGGACCATCAGCGAGGGAACGATGTTGAAGTTCTGGTGAACGTTGGGGAATTCGTCGAGCAGTTTGACCATGCCGTAATAGTCTTTGAGGGCGTGAAGACGAACCCAGGGCAGACGATATTCGCCGGAGACCAGGTCTTTGTAAAAAGGCTGGTGCTGGTGCCAGAGCAGGATGACGCGCAGGGCGGGCATGAGTGGAGGAGTCAGTCTAGCATGGCAGGATTCGGGGTTAGGCGGTGGGAGGATTGGCGGGTCCTGACAAAAACTGTCGAGCTTCGCTCGACCGGACAGCCGAGGGCGACTGTCCCCACACGAGCATCTCATTCGGCGCGGCATGGCCCGCTTCCGGTACACTAAGGCCGCACGTCTCGCGCACGTCTCGCGTCGTATATGAGCCCTGAATCCAAGATCGCAGTCGCCGCGCCTCAGCTTCTCACTGACCAGGATCTCTATCTTTTCAATGAGGGCAGCAACTACCGGCTTTACGACAAGATGGGAGCGCATCTGATCACGCAGAAGGACCTGGCCGGGGCGGTGTTCAGCGTGTGGGCGCCGAATGCGCGGTCGGTCTCGGTGGTGGGCAGCTTTAATTCGTGGGACGCTAAATCGCATCGACTGGAGCCGCGTGGGTCTTCCGGAATTTGGGAAGGTTTTGTCGCGGGAGTGACGCAAGGCGCGCTCTACAAGTTTCATATTGAATCGCGGAATCCTGGGTACATCGTGGATAAGGCCGATCCCGTTGCGATTCTGCACGAGCAGCCGCCGCGGACAGCCTCAGTTGTGTGGGACCTGGCTTATGAATGGGGCGACCGCGACTGGATGCAGAAACGCGGCGAGCGCAACTCACTGCATGCGCCGCAGGCGATTTACGAGGTGCATCTGGGTTCGTGGATGCGTGTGCCGGAGGAGAATAACCGTCCGCTGACCTACCGGGAAACAGCTCCCCGGCTGGCGGAATATGTGCAGCGCATGGGCTTCACGCATGTGGAATTCCTGCCGGTGATGGAGCATCCCTTTTACGGCTCGTGGGGATACCAGACCACTGGTTATTTCGCGCCCACTTCGCGCTACGGCACGCCGCAGGACTTCATGTATCTGGTGGATTATTTGCATCAGCATGGCATTGGGGTGATCCTCGACTGGGTGCCTTCGCACTTCCCTTCCGACGAGCACGGGCTGGCTTTCTTTGATGGGACGCATCTTTACGAGCATGCGGATTCGCGGCAGGGATTCCATCCTGACTGGAAGACTTACATTTTTAATTACGGGCGCAGCGAGGTGCGCAGTTTTCTGATGTCGAGCGCCATGTTCTGGCTCGATAAATATCACGCCGATGGCTTGCGGGTGGATGCGGTCGCGTCAATGCTGTATCTGGATTATTCGCGCAAGCAGGGCGAGTGGATTCCCAACAAATTCGGCGGGCGCGAGAATCTGGACGCTATTGATTTTCTGCGGCGATTCAATCAGGAAGTATACAAAGAGCATCCCGACGTTCAGACCACGGCGGAGGAATCAACTTCGTGGCCCATGGTTTCAAGGCCCGTCTACCTGGGCGGGCTCGGCTTCGGCATGAAGTGGGATATGGGCTGGATGCACGACACGCTGGAATATTTCCGGAACGATCCCATCCACCGCAAGTATCACCACAACAAGCTGACCTTCCGCATGCTGTATTCGTTTCACGAAAACTTTGTGCTGCCGCTGTCGCACGACGAAGTGGTGCACGGCAAGGGATCGCTGATCGGCAAGATGCCGGGTGACGAGTGGCAGCGTTTCGCCAACCTGCGTCTGCTGTTTGCCTACATGTACGCGCAGCCGGGCAAGAAACTGCTGTTCATGGGCTGTGAGTTTGGGCAGGTGCGCGAATGGGGGCACGACACCAGCCTGGAGTGGGATGTGGTGCGGTATCCGGTGCATCGCGGCGTGCAGGCCTGGATGGAACAACTGAACCGGGTTTACCGCAGCGAACCGGCGCTGCATGCGCTCGACAACACGGTGGACGGTTTCGAGTGGGTGGATTGCAACGACAATGCTACCAGCACAATTTCTTTGCTGCGCAAGAGCGAATCGCCGCAGGACACGGTGCTGGTTACTTGCAACTACACTCCAGTGCCACGCGTGGGCTACCGCGTGGGAGTTCCGCATGGGGGCTACTGGCGTGAACTGCTGAATAGCGACGGGCGCGAATACGGAGGCAGCGGGATGGGGAACCTGGGCGGCGTGCAGGCAGAGGAAATCCCCACGCATGGGCGGCCGTTCTCGCTGAATCTTACGTTGCCGCCGCTGGCGGCGTTGTTCTTCAAGGCGGACGGGGGCTAAAGCCCCATTCACAGAGAACACCGGACGCGGCGCTGAAGCGCCGCTCTTCCACGTCACCGCAAGCTGTATTCGCGTCACGCTTCTCGGCTCACGTAGACGCATCGTCCTCGACATCGAGCATTCCTGCGCCTCTCCAAGTCGCGCTCTCTGCGGGCGTGCTATGCTCGGCTAAAGCGCCGCCACCATGCGGATTCTCACCCGCTATATTCTGCGCGAGGTTGTCGCGCACGCCCTGATCGGGGCGGCGATCTTCACGTTCGTTCTTTTTACGCGTGACCTGGGGCGCATTCTGGAACTTGTGGTTCGGGCCAGCGCGCCGCTGCCCAGCGTGGCGGAGATTTTCCTGTTTACGGTTCCTCTGGCGCTTACCTACACCATCCCGATGAGCGTGCTGGTGGGGATTCTGATTGGCCTCAGCCGGTTGGCTGCGGACAGCGAAATCACCGCGATGCGCGCCAGCGGAATGAGCATCTGGAGTTTTCTGCGGGCGCTTTCGATTTTTGTGATTGCCTCATGGTTGATCGCGCTGGCTAATGGGATTTATCTGGCGCCGTATTCGCAGGCTGCCCTGGTGCGACTCGAGGATCAGCTCAAGGGATCGCAGGTGTCGTTTGAGATCCAGCCCCGGGTTTTCTACGAGGGTTTCCCGGGGAAAGTGCTCTACGTGCAGGATGTCCACAGTGGACAGGGCGCGGCGGTGTGGAAGGGCGTTTTTCTCGCGGACACCTCGGACGCCTCAAACCCACGCGTTACGCTGGCCAAGGAAGGCATTGTGGTCAGCGAAGGGCCGGACCACCTTCACCTGCACCTGCGCGATGGCTCGACGCACGAAACCGATCCCAAGCAGGCGGACAACTATCAGATTTCAACTTTTCAGCAAATGGATATTCCGATCGAACTGCCTGCGTCGGAAAGCAAAACCGACGAGGCGGTTCCTGTAGGCATGGTCAGCACGCGGACACTGTTTGAGCAGAGCCAGCATGCCGATGCGGCTTCATCGCGGTGGTACAGGATCGAATTCTTTCGGCGCTTTGCCTTGCCAACGGCGTGCCTGGTGCTGGCACTGGTCGGGATTCCGCTGGGGCTGTCGTCGAAGAAGAGCGGGAAGTCAGGAGGGTTCGTACTCACCATCCTGCTGGTCTTCGGTTATTACTTCGTCTCGCTCGTCGGGGTTTCTCTGGCAAAGCAAGGAAGAGTTGCGCCGTGGTTCGGCGCGTGGCTAGCCGACTTGGTTTTTCTGGCGGGCGGTATTTTTCTGCTATGGCGGGCAGACAAGCGGCCTTTTGAGCTGGCATCGTTGCGTTTTTCGAAGCCGCTGGAACCGCTTCACGGCAGGCGGCTCCGGACTCGAAAAGAAACTGCGTTTGAACGCGTGTCGACTCGGCGCAGGGTTTTCCGGGCCACCTTTCCTACACTGCTGGATGATTCGGTGCTGGGCGATTTCTTCGTCTATCTCGGAATGATCCTGGCGGCATTTCTGGTTCTGCTGCTGGTGTTTACGTTGTTTGAGTTGCTGGGAGATATCCTGCACAACCAGATTCCCGCGCTGGTGGTTGCCGAATATCTGCTCAATGTGGCGCCTTATCTGCTCTATACGGTGGCGCCGCTGATTATGCTGCTGGCGGTGCTGGTCACGTTTGGAATCATGCAACGCTCGAATGAGATTACGGCAGTGAAGGCGACTGGAATCAGCGTCTACCGGCTCGTGGCTCCAGTGCTGGTGATGGCTGCGCTGGTTTCGGTGGGACTGTTTTTCGCTGACCAGTTTTATCTGCCGCACACCAACAAACGGCAGGAAGCGTTGCATAACCAGATCAAAGGCAAGCCGCCGCAAACCTACCTGCGCCCCGATCGCAAGTGGATTTTTGGGCAGAACAACGACATTTACTATTACCAATTTTTCGATGCGGATCGGAATCAGTTCGGCAACATCACGATTTTTCAGCTGGATCCCGTGAGCTTTACCATTACCCGGCGTATCCACGCCGACCGCGCTCACTGGGCCGATAGTATGAACCGGTGGGTCTACGAAAACGGATGGGAGCGTTCGCTGCGGGTTTCAGCCATGGGCAGCTACCGTTTGTTCGATGTTTCAACTTTCCCGGAGTTTGGCGAGACGCCGAATTACTTCAAGAAAGAAGTGAAGCAATACACCGAAATGAATTACGAGGAACTGCGGCGCTACATTCGCGACCTGCAGCAGAGCGGGTTTGATGTGGTGCGTTTGCGGGTGCAGCTGCAGAAAAAGCTTTCTTATCCGGTGATCACGCTGGTGATGGCGGTGCTGGCGATTCCCTTCTCGATGTCGTCGGGGAAAAAGGGCGCGCTTACCGGAGTTGCGATCGCGGTTGGGATTGCGGTTTTCTATACAGTAGTGTCGCGGCTATTTGAGGCTATGGGCGATCTCAGCCAGCTTCCGCCGGCGCTGGCGGCGTGGTTTCCGGATTTGATCTTCAGCCTGGTGGGCGGATATCTGATTCTGAAAGTGCCCACGTAGGTGGTTGCAGGTTGCGCGGTCCTCGCCAGAACCTCAGCGGCTAAAGCCTGCTTTCCGACGGCGCTTGGTGCAACCGCTGGAAAGAGGGTGCGGAAAAACTTGCTGTAGACACAAAATGCGACCACGGGGCTGAAGCCCGCGCTGATTGGGGGATTTACGCGGCGCTGAAGCGCCGCTCTTCTACGGTACGGCCACGGTACTGCAGGCATTCGTGAGTTTTCCGCAGCCTCTGGAAAGCCGTGCCCTTCCCAATGCCTACTTGACCACCACCGCTGTGGGATAGTTGTCGGTTTGGATGCCGGCGCCAAAGGGGGTGAGCACTCCGGTCGCAGGGGCGAGCTCGTATTGGGACAAGACCCCGAAGCCGTTCAGCGTCTCGTTGTTGGCTACAAAAACCCAGTTGTCGTCCGCACGGATCGCGATGGCTGCCGGATTTATCCCAGTGGCGACCGTGGCTGTGCTGAGTGGCGCCAGGCCTCCGTTGACCTGAGTGATGCGGAAACACGAAAGCGCGTTCGACCCGTTATCCACCACATACAGATAGTTGGCTAGCGGATCGACGGCCAAAACGGTGGGGCCATTGGGGCTTGATGTCCCCCCGCCGAGGGCGAAAGGTGAACCGGGAACCTGAACCAGAGATCCTTCCGGGTACTGGTTGGTATCGCAGATCGCAGGCCGGGCGGGACTGGTGCCGTTGCAGATGGTGTACGCGCTTACGTTGTTGGACTTGTTGTTGGTGACGTAGACGAAGCGGTTGCAGGGATCAACTGCAACCCCCGTGGTTACTGAATCCGCGGGGAAGGTTAGGACCGCGTCGTTGGAGGGGTTCACAATAAGCGACGGAGTCCCGTTCGATTGCACGGTGAAACCCCAGACCACGTTGTTATTTGCGTCGGCGGCGTAAAGATATTCCGGAGTCGAAGGTGGAAGCGGCTGTACCAACGAGCACTGGGCGTTTGCTACCGCCTGCGTGTTCAAAGTCGGGTACTTCGTGGGGGTGACGGCCACACCGGTAAGGTTCGCAATCGTAGTCGGACCTACTTGCAAGACGGGGACGGTAAAAGGAGAGCCCGTCACCTCGGTGAGGGTGCCGCCGGAGCCGATGGAGAACACGGAAATGGATCCGGCCACCGCATTTCCGTTATAGTCGGTTGTTTGCTGATCGGCCACGAAAAGATACTTGCCCGCCGAATCCATAGTGACGGCGCCCGGATTAAGTTTGCCCGCCGCGGGATTGAAGCCGCCGGATGACGGGGCCACGGCAGGACAACTGATATAGGGCGGCGCCGGCGGGGGCAAGGGATTGGGGCAGAGCGTGAGCATGGGAAGCGGCGCACCGGTGGGCACCACGGTGGCATCTGAATTAATTGTGTAGGTGGCAATCGAGCTTAAGGCTACGCTTTGAAAAACTCCGTTGGGGGGCAGGTTCGGGACGATGGCTACATAGGCGTAGTTGCCGCTTGGGTCGAGCACCATGGCCGTGGGTTGACCCAAAATCGGAGGGGCGGTGTTGACGGTCTCCATGTGCCCGTTGGTCAGGTTGAAGCTGAAGGCCTGCACCACGGCCGAACCAAAGTTGGGAACCATCACCAAACCGTCCAACGAAGCCGTATACGTGCTGCAAGACAGCAGCATGGCTATCGCGAGCAGAATTACTACGGCAAGCACTCCGGCGCATCTCCTAGACATTCTTCGGTTTATCTCCATTGTTTACTAATCTGTTTCCGAATGAGTTCCCAGTATACGTCTTAGTTTGCACAGCCCCAGGTCGCGGCCGACGGGCGGTAGCACTCCCTTAAAGAGGCAAAAATATCGATCTACTTATTTATCAGGAAAGCGCAGGAAGAGCAAACGCCGCCACTTGTGATTGGAGCATAAAGCGTCGCCAGGAGTTGTACGGGGCCTTTGAAGGGCGAAGCCAAAAGCGACGGACAGGAGTGTCCGTCCAACACGGCATGATCACGCTTCGCGCCCAGCGGGGACGGGGTCGGGGGCCGCATCAGGTTGTTTTCCACCGGGGATCAGCGGCAGGTGGATTTCAACCAGCAGGCCCCCTTCGGCGCGATTCGAAGCCGAAACCCTGCCACCATGAAAGCGGACGGCACGCCGGGCAATGGCCAGGCCCAGTCCGACTCCGCCGGTCAGCCGGCCACGGGCATCGTCCAGACGATAGAAGGGCTCGAAGAGTTTTTCGAGCGCGCCCTCGGGAACCCCGGGACCACAATCGGTGACTTGCAGCAGCGCTTCCGGTCCAGTGGGGCTTTCTGTCCGTTGCAGGCGAATCTCCACCGAGCCGCCTTCCTGGGTATAGCGGACGGCGTTGCGGACCACGTTTTCGATGGCGCTGTGCAGCAGAGACGCGTCGCCGCGCACCTCCCAGTCGGCCTCGGGAATATCCGTCCGCACATGGCAGTGCCGGGCTTGGGCTTCGAATTCCGCGTCTTCGGCGACGTTGAGCACCAATTCGTTCAAGGGGACGGGCGTGCGAGCAACTTCCTGTTCGCCATCTTCGAGGCGCGCGAGAGTCAGGATTCTGCCAATGAGTTCGTTCAGGCGGCTGGCTTCAAGTTCGATGCGCTCGAGCATGTCGTGGCTCTCGGCGCCGGAGCGCCGCCGCGCCAAGCCCAGGGCCACGTTCAAACGAGCCAGGGGCGAACGCAGTTCGTGGGAAATGTCGTTGAGCAGGCGCGATTGGGCGTTGACCAGTTTTTCCAGGCGTTCCGCCATGGTGTCAAAGTCGCGCATCAGGCCGGCGACCTCATCACGGCGGCGGCTGGCGGGCGCACCGGACCGCGCCGTCAGATCGCCGGCAGATAACTGCCTGGTGGCGGCGCGCAGGCGCACGATCGGCTTGGTGAGATACCAGGACAAGAAATAACAAACCAGCCCGGAGGAAACGATCGCGATGATCAAGCCCGGCACGGGCATTCCACGCGGACCAAAGAAAACGCGCGGTCCCGGAGGCAGCCCTAACACCAGCGTGTAGCGATGAAGCCCATCAGAGGAGGCGCGGGAATCGCGAAGAACAGACGGAGCAGGAAAGACAAATCCCTCGCGCGGCATGCGCGGGCCGCCGGCCGCGATACGCACAGCCCAATCGGGAGCGGCGCGGTGGGACACCTCCTCGCCCTGTTCATTGAATAAATACGCGCGCACATGCTGCGTGTTTTCCAGGTCGATCAAGTATTGCCGAACCTGGCGGTCTCCGCCTTCCTCGTACGCGTTCACTGAGTCGTTGAGGGCGGTGGTGCGCAGGGCTTCCCACGAGGGATTACGCGGACGAAAAGCGAGCGTGACCAGAATGGCGAGCACGATGAAAAGCGCCTGGGCCACCCAGAAGGAAAGGAAAATTCTCAGGAACAGGCTCTTCATGTCGAGCTCCCGACTTTCTCGCGGGGGCGCGCAAAAATGTAGCCTACACCGCGAACCGTTTTAATGTGCTCGTCGTTATCAGTGTCTCCCAGCTTTTTGCGCACCTTGCTGACGTGCATATCGATGCTGCGGTCAAAGGGAGAAAACTTGCGGCTGAGCACGGCATTAACCAGGCGCTCACGGGGCACGACGTGGCCGGCCTCGCGCAACAGAACCTCCAGCAAGTTGAACTCGACCGAGGTCAGGTCCACCATCTGGCCGTCACGCTTCACCGTACGAGTTGCGGGGTCGAGTTCCACTTCGCCCACCCGCAGAATCTCTGGCGTGGTGGGGACGGCCTTGCCGTCACTGCGCGAGCGCCGAAGAATTGCGCGGATGCGCGCCACCAGCTCGCGGGGATTAAAAGGCTTGGGAAGATAATCATCGGCGCCGATCTCGAGACCAACAATGCGGTCCACGTCTTCGCCGCGGGCGGTCAGCAGGAGTACAGGCAAGCGCGAGGTGGCGCGGATTCTACGCAGCACCTCAAAACCGTTGATGCCGGGCAACATTACATCCAGGACAGCCAGAAGATAACCGCCGGCCGTGGCGCGCTGCAGGCCTCGCTCCCCATCGTGTACCGACTCCACGGAGAAGCCCTCCGCCTGAAGATACTCCTGCACCAGGCTGCAGAGTTCGACGTCGTCGTCGATGACCAGAATGCGATCCATGAGTGCAGCTTTCATTGTGCACCAGGTCGGAGGGAACAGTGGTAAAGAATTGTCAAACCGAAACTTCATCAAGCCCCCCGCAAGCGACGTGGCCAGGATGGTTCGGCTTTGACAAAACTTTACTCCAGTTGACCGATTCTTTACCTCTTTTTCCTGGGAGCCGTGTTTCCATGAGTGAATGCAAATCCGGCCTTCCCGAAGAAACCGGACCGAAGGAGTCACCGATATGAAAGCTCTTCGTTTTCGTTTGATGGTTGCGGCACTCTGTGTGCTGTTTGTGACCGTGGCTGCCCGATCGCAGGCCGCGGACGCAGCGCCCGCCCCGCCCGCGCGCGGCCACCACTTTGGAATGCGCGGCAGCGGCGAGTTTTTTGCCGACTACCTCAACCTCAGCGACGCTCAGACGGCGCAGATGAAGGGCATTCTGGCCAAAGAGCGTCCCACGTTGAAACCTCTGTTCCAGCAGCTACGACAGACCCGGCAGCAGCTGAAACAGTATGAGCAAGGCACCTACGACGACGTCAAGGTTCGGGCACTCGCCACGCAACAGTCTGAGGCGATGGTGGAACTGACGGTGCAACAGACGCGGATTCATTCCGAGCTGTTCCAGGTGCTGACCTCGGACCAGCAGGCGACAATGAAGACGGTGCAGGCCCGCCGCGCCGCTCGCATGCAGCGGCATATGCACACGGCGCCTGTGACTCCTGCAGCTCCGGCGGAACAGTAAGGCGCTAAGGTTCCTGAGAGTCAGGAGTCAAACAAAGTCGACGAACCCGTCCTAGCGCAAAACACGTCTGGGGACGGGGCACCCGGTGGGATAACGAGAGAAGATAACGAGAGAAGAAGCGGAGGGCTTCAATGAGCGGCAGTGAATCCTACCTTCTCGATGCAGGCTGGCTCTTCTTCGCGGGATGGAGCCTGGTGGTGGTCACGGTCAGCGTGATCGCGTTTGGCAAAGACCTCGTTACGGCTCCTTCGTTGTTCGGGAAGCGGCCGTTGTTCGAAGAACAGCGCTCGCGGAACAGCGGCAAAGGGCGGTAGCCGGAACGGTCCTTCAATTCGCATAACGCCGTGAGTGGCATAACGCGCGCGTCGGCCTGAGTGCAGCCCGCGAGCGTTACAAGTTTGTTCCCCGAACGAAAAGCTGAACCTCCCCGAACGAAAACCTGAACCCCGCCTGCTAAAATCTCATCTACTGAACCTGTTTTAAAAGAATCCGCAATGGTGCCCAAGACTCTGCGCCCGCTCCTGCCTTACATGAAACGCTACCGCTGGGGATACGCGGCGGGAACACTCTGCGTTTTCTTGAACAATGGGGTCTGGGTTCTTTTCGCGCAAGTCATCCGCAGGGCCGTCGACGATCTGCAACTCGGGGTCACGAAACATAAATTGTTACTCTACGCGGCGCTGGTGCTGGCCGTGGCCGCAGTCCACGGAATATTTCAGTTTCTGACCCGCTGGATTGTGATCGGCATTTCGCGGGACATCGAGTTCGACCTGCGCAATGACCTGTTTGAGCATCTGGAAGCCCTTTCCTGGTCCTACTATCAGCGCAACCGTACCGGCGACATCATGGCGCGTCTCACCAACGACCTGAGCGCGGTCCGCCAGTTGCTGGGCCCGGCGATTATGTATTCGGCCAACACATTGGTTTTTACCGCTGGGGCGCTGGGGTTCATGCTGGCCATCAGCAGCAAGCTCACGTTTTATGCCTTTCTGCCCCTGCCGGCTGCGAGCATCGTGGTGCAGTATTTCGGGCGCCGCATCCACGAGCGTTTTGAGCGAATTCAGGCGATGTTCTCGGATATTTCGGCGCGGGCCCAGGAGAATTTTTCGGGTGTCCGGCTGATTCGCTCTTATGTGCAGGAGGAAGCGGAAATCAACTCCTTCGAAGACGCCAACCGCGAATACATCGCACGCAGCCTGAAGCTGGTACGGCTGATGGGAATGCTGTGGCCAACTCTGGAATTCATGTTGGGGATCGGGATTGTGCTTTCCTTCTGGCTGGGCAGCCGCGAGGTCCTTCTGGGCCACATCGAACTGGGAGGATTCGTGGCCTTTCTCACCTACATGGGGCAACTTACGTTTCCCATCATCGCGCTGGGCTACGTTATCAATCTCTTTCAGCGAGGAACCGCGTCTCTCGGCCGGCTGAACGAAATGCTGAGGGAGCGACCAGAAATCCAGGATGCCCCCGGGGCACGCGATGCTCGCATCGAAGGCGAGGTCGAATTTCGGGGTTTGAATTTCACCTACGCTGGCAAGCCCGTGCTGCAAGATCTGAATCTGCGGATTCCGGCGGGCACCAGCCTGGCGATTGTGGGTCCGACAGGCTCTGGAAAGACTACTCTGGTCAGCCTGATTCCGCGAATCTACGACGCTGCAGCGGGAATGGTTCTGATCGATGGACGGCCGATTCGCGAATATTCGATTGCGTGCTTGCGTAAGAGCATCGGTTTTGTTCCCCAGGAAACTTTCCTGTTCAGCGAGCGCATTCGGGGAAACATCGCGCTGGGCGTGGAAATGGCGACTGACCAGGAGATTCACGATGCTGCCGAAGCCGCGGATATTGCGACCGACATTGAGAGTTTTCCCGAGGGATACCAGACGCTGGTCGGGGAGCGCGGCATAACGCTCTCAGGCGGGCAAAAACAGCGCACGGCGATTGCCCGCGCCCTGATCCGCAATCCACAGATTCTGATTCTTGACGATGCGCTCTCCAGCGTCGATACCCACACCGAAGATAAAATCCTGAATCATCTGCGCGACGTGATGCAGGGGCGAACCACTATTTTTATCTCACACCGGGTTTCCACCGTGCGCAACGCCGACCGGATCGCGGTCCTGCATGGCGGCTCGATTGTCGAGCTAGGGACGCACGACGAACTCCTCGCCTTGAACGGCTACTACACCGACTTGTATAACAAGCAGTTGCTGGAAGAAGAACTGGCAGAAGTCTGAACGCCCGGCAATGTCTCGTCTTTTTCGCCTTGGGCCACAAACAGCGCCCAGGCGCGACACAAATTCACGATGAAGCGCGTCGACACACCCGAGCTTCTCGACTCTGACGCGTGTTCGCCGGAAGACGTACAAACCTCGCTGCGCGATATTGGCCGCATGAACCGCTGGTTTGGCGGAGTGGCCACCACGCAAAAACTGATTGAGCACGTTGCCCGGGCAACGGGGCGGCGGACTTTTTCACTGCTGGAAGTTGCGGCCGGAACCGGCGAGGTTTCTCATATTGTGCGCGAGAGGCTGGCGCGCCAGGGTATAACGCTCGACATCACTTTGCTGGATCGAGCATGGACTCATCTGCCGAAGCGCGCTGGCGCGATTGTCGCCGACGCGCTCGCGCTTCCCTTCCGTGACTCTGCCTTTGATCTGGTCAGCTGCAATTTGTTTGCTCATCATCTGGCCCCCGACGCGTTGGCGCGATTCGCGGTGGAAGCCTTCCGGGTGAGCCGGCGGGCCGTGTTGATCAATGATCTGGTGAGGAATCCGCTGCACCTCGCGCTGGTTTATGCTGCGTTCCCGCTGATGCGCAGCGCGATCTCGCGCGTCGATGGTGTCGCCTCGGTGCGCCGAGCGTATGTGCCCGAAGAGTTGCGTGAAGTTATTTCGTCAGGTGCGGAGCCCGCCGCGCGTGTGGATATCTCACGCCACTTCCTGTTTCGCATGGGAGCAATTGTGTGGACGAAGACAAATTGCTGATGGTTGATTTCTGATTGTTGATTGAGAATCTCGAAACCCGGCGGCTCTTAGGTTTTTCAATCGACAATCAGCAATCAACAATTTCCCTCGTCACCGTATCACCAGCACTTCCCTTACGTTATCCCGCGCCAGGAAAAATTTAATCGACGCGAAATCGCGGAATAAATTCTCGATGTGGCGATTGTTGAAGACTCTCTGCAGATGGAAGCCATCTGTGATGGCAGTGTGAATCGCTCCGGTCGGACCGCGGCGCGTTTCTTTCCGCATGACGATGCGCTGCATTTCAAGAGTATCCCGTCCCACGATGTGGAAACGGTAGCAAGGCGAATCCGGCCCGGCGTCGCGCGTATGAAAGAATGCCAGCAGCATCCCGCCCGGTTTCAGAACCGACCACAAGCGGTCCACTACCGGCCGCACTAGGCTTTCGTGCAGATAATCGGGAAGGTTCCAGCACAGCACCACATCAAAATGCGCGGCGGGATACACCAGGTTATCGGCCAGAAACTGCCGGCTGTCGAGCGCAACGTTGCCTTGCTCATCTTGGGTGACCAGCGTTGGCTCGGTCGAAGCTACCAGAAGATCTTCGCTATAGATGCGGTGGCCGCGTTCGGTGAAGTAACTGATATTCGCCGGCGAGGTCGAACCCAGATCGAGAACGCACAACGGAGTTTCCGTATCCCAGGTGCGCGCCACCTCCCCGAGTCCGCTGGAACGGCGGGCCAGCCTCTGCGGAGTCTGCGCCGATGTGGGCGGCTCCGGGCCGCCCGATGACCCTCGAAAGAGTTTCATGAAATTCTGGGTTACTGATGCCATTCAGTTAAAGGAAATCAATCCCGCCTCTGCTCGCCAGTCTATGCCAGAACGCGGAAAGGAACGCGGGCACCGGCCAATCTATTTTGCCTGGGTTATTTTCCTTTGCCGTCCTGCGCGCCGTGGATGTCCACTTTTCCTTTGAGATACGCGCCTTCTTCAATGGAAATCCGGCGCGCGGAAATGTCCCCCGTGACCACTGCCGACTTTCGCAATTCAACTTGTTCGGTGGCCTGGACATTGCCCTCCAGCTTTCCCTGCACCACCACGCCTTTGGCTTCGACGCTGGCTTTGACCTGGCCATGCGGACCGACGGTCAGGCTGTTGCCTTTCAAAGCGATCGTTCCCTCCACCTGGCCATCGACGTAGAGGTCTTCGCTACCCGACAATTCCCCTTTGATGACGACCGACTTGCCAATCTGCGCCAATTCGCCCGACAACGGTGCACTCATGGAAACTCTCCTTGCAAAGCTGGATCAGACAAAAACGATCAGACAAACAACACTCAGACAAACGCGGTCAAAGAAACAACGACGCACGCGACGATCAAAGCAACTGCCGCAAAGCAAGTGCTGAAAAGCAGGTGCTGGATGGCCACGCCGTTCCAACGACTATACTCAACCTTCCGAACATGCGGCAAGCGACACGACTTGGGAAGGGTCGCCTGCGCCGATTCGTGGCCACGATTTCTCCGCGACCTTCGCGGCTTTTCTTTGCGCTCTTCGCGGTTAAAAGCTTTGGAGTTTTTCACCGCAAAGGCCGCAAAGCAAGCCGATCCTGTTTGAGGAAGAAGGCATGCTCGCAGCCGTGAACTATTGCAACGTTCGTTGGTAAACTGGTAGGGATGAGAAGCGTTCGGTCCTTACCACGGCACAAATCGCGGCGCAACGCCGTGCTTGCGGTTCTTGCGGCGGTTCTCGTTGCGATCCCGGTCTTGATTGCCCAGCCGACGCCTCTTCAATCTTCGCCCGTTCCGTCATCGCCACTGGAAAAAACTGACCCGGGCGAACTCGTGCGCCAGGCCGTTGCAAACGAGGTGGCAGCGTTCGAGGATCCGTCGGTGAAACACCAGTTCCGCTCGCGCAAGCAGACTCCGCACGGTTCGCAGACCAAGTTGTACGTCGAAACTCGCGACGCGATGGCGGGCATGGTCATCGCCTACAATGACCGCCCTGTGACCGAAGCGGAACTAGCGGGTGAGCAGGCGCATTTGCAGGGCCTGCGAGACCAACCCGAACAGCTTCGCCACAAGCAGTCGCAAGAAAAGGAAACCACCGACCGCTTCGTACGCATCCTCAAAGCGCTGCCCCTAGTTTACGTGTATGAATACGACGGCACGGAAACGGCGACGGCCGATTTCGGCAAGGCTGGCGAACCCCTGGTGCGGCTGAAATTCCGGCCGAATCCAAACTACAACCCGCCTTCCCACCTCTCCGAACAGGCGCTGGGCGGCACGCAGGGAACGATTCTGATTGATGCGGAGCGCCACCGCATCGCCAGGATCGAAGGCACCGTGTTCAAGGACGTAAACTTCGCCTGGGGCTTCTTGGGGAAACTCGACAAAGGCGGACATTTCCTGATCGCGCAGACCGATGTTGGCGACGGCACGTGGGAAATCACGCGCATGACGTTAAGCTTCACTGGAAAATTGTTTCTGTTCAAAAGCTTCAACTTGGTGAGCGACGAAGTGCTAAGCGATTTTCGCCGCGTGCCTGCGACGCTGACGTTTGCGCAGGGGGTTGATCTGTTGAAAACGGAACAAGCGAAGCTGGCTCAGAACCATGTTCAGAACCCGGCCGGCAGCGCCCACTAAAACTCATCTCATAAATCGTTCTTGGGAAGGGCACGGCTTCCAGAGGTTGCGGGAAACCTTGCGAATGCGCGTAATACCGTGCGTGTAATGGCGTTCGTGTAACACCGGTTTATCTAATACCGTTGCATGGAATACCGTTGCACGTAATACCGCGAATGCGCGTAGTACCGTGGAAGAGCGGCGCTTCAGCGCCGCGTAAAGCCTCTAAGACTAATGCGGGCTTTAGCCCCTGAGGTTTCGCTCGCGTTCAGCCGTCCAGGATTTATGAGATCGCCTCCAGCGCGGCAACGCGAATTCAATTCAACCTTGCTTGCGTAGCGTTTCTTTCCGCGTGGTCAGCTTCTCGATCAGATCCTCCTTAATCGCATAACCCGTGCCCGGATCGTCGCGAATGGCGATGGTGCCGGCGGCCGACACCTGCACTTCAGGATCGATGACATCTTCTTTCCAGTAACGTTTCGAAGCCGAAACGTCTCCCGGCAAGCGGAAATTTTGCAGCGTGGAAAGCGCAATATTGTGTGCGCGGCCGATGCCGGACTCCAGCATGCCCCCACACCACACGGGAACGTTTTGATTGTGGCAAATGTCGTGAATCTTCAAAGCCTCGGTGAACCCGCCGACGCGGCCGACCTTGATATTGATGATGCGGCAGGCGCCGCTTTCAACCGCAAACGCCGCGGCCCGCGCGTTGACGATGGATTCGTCGAGACAGATGGACGTGCGCAACTCTTTTTGCAGCCGGGCATGATAGTAGATATCGTCGTTCCATAACGGCTGCTCGATCATGAGCAGGTTGAACTGATCGAACAGGCGCAGGTGTTCGACCTGGTCCAGCGTGTAGGCGGAATTGGCATCGCAGCTCAACGTGATGTCAGCCCAGCGCGAGCGAATTTTTTCGAGCACATTCACGTCCCAGCCGGGTTTTACTTTCACCTTGATGCGGCGGTAACCAGCCGCGACTTCGATCTGAATCTTTCCCAGCAACTGCTCCACGGAATCCTGGATGCCGATGGAGACGCCGCATGAAATTTCGCGGCGTGTTCCGCCCAGCAGTTTCCATAGCGGCTGCTGCTTCTGCTTCGCTTCAGCGTCCCACATGGCATTTTCGAGCGCTGCCTTCGCCATGCGATGGCCGCGCACCTTCGCGAAGAACGAAACGCATTCGCGCGCGGACTCCCACGGCCGGCCCATCACCGCCGGCGCCAGATAATGCACCATGGTAGGCCAGACGCTGTCGATCCATTCACTGCTGTAGAAGGGATCTTCGCCGGCGACGCATTCCCCCCAGCCGTTCACACCCTCGCAGTGGACCGTAACCAGGAGAATGCGGCGGCTGTAGGTGCGGCCAAAGCTGGTCTCGAAAAAGTGCACCAGCGGCATCTGAATTTCGCGGAGTGTAATGGCTTCAACTTTCATGGGGTTACTTCATTTCACCACGGAGGCACCGAGACACGGAGAAAATCTTTCAAAAACAACACTTGAGCGCGTCTGGTTCTCAAGAAGTTCTTGGGCTGTCCGGTTTTTCAATTTGCGTTTGTTTTCTCCGTGCCTCAGTGCCTCCGTGGTGAATCACTCTTTCGACGCGTACGACCAGTTCTCGTCCCAGTGTCCCAGCAGGAAACTTCCGTTGCTGGCCGCGTCGCGCTCGTAGCCCAGCACGGTCAAGCCTTCACCGAAGGCGCGAAGAAACTGATCGCGGTTGCGCTCCTGGAGTTGTTGGGCCCGGGCGCGGGTTTCGGGCGCAGCCTTCCACTCGTAGATTTGCGCCGGGACCTCAATTTTTGTTTCGATGCGGACGGGTGGGTTCTTGCTGGTCCTGAGCAGCGTCTCCACGCGCTTCGACTTCAACCACCACTCGGCGATGAGCCGGTCGCTGGGCAATCCGCCCTGCAGCGGCGACGATGTGATCCCGTATTGGTTGATGTTGTAGCGCCGCGCGATGGCTCCCAGCTTCTCGATGTTGAGGTAAGCGTTCTTGATCTCCAGCGGATCGAATGTCCACTCAATCAGCTCGATGCCCCGCGCCAACGCGTCTTCCCGCTGCAGGAGCTTGAGCCGGCGGCCCAAGCCGCTGTTGCGGTGGTCTTTTCTCACGGCGAGCATATGCGAGTGAAGATAGACATGGCCGGAGCGCGTGCCGGGAACCGAGAGTGCGAACCCGACCATGTCGCTGCCGGCGAAGGCGCCCATCACCTGTCCCCCAACTTTTTCCGCGACCACGAACATCCGCAGCGGGATCAGTTCCGCGTCTGTGAAGTTCCACACTTCTTTCTGCAGTGCGACGCAGGCGCGCAGCTCCTCGAGACCGTGGCAGGGTCGGATGACGACGGGATCGGCGCTCACAGCGCTTTTTCCTCGCGTTTGGCCTGTTGCCAGAGAGATTCGAGTTCGTCCATCCCGGCCTGATCGGGAGAGCGTCCGGTTTCGTGCAGGTGTTCTTCCATCCACTGGAATCGGCGTTTGAATTTGCGATTCGTCTTGCGCAACGCGGATTCGGGGTCCACCGAAAGATAGCGAGCGATGTTGACCACGACAAAAAAAAGATCGCCGACTTCTTCTTCGAGCCGGGTCTGCAATTCTTCGCTGATGACCTGCCGGCCCGATCCGGCGATGCCTCGGCTCTGCGGCCGCGGCCCCGGCGCGGGAAACTCTTTCAGCTGTTCTTTTAATTCGTCAACTTCTTCGTGCAGCTTTTCGAACAGACCCTCCACATTCGGCCAGTCGAAGCCGACTTGCGCGGCGCGAGAACTGAGCTTAGAGGCTTCAAGCATAGACGGCATTTTCGAAGATATGCCGGCGAGAACCGAGTCGCTTCTCCGTGGCTCACTCGAATCGGCGGTAGACGCGCTTGCTGTGGCGCTCGCCGGTTCCCTGCTCTGCCGCTTCTTGCGCTCCTCCACTTTCAAAGCTTCCCAGTTCCGCTTCACCTCGGCAGAAGTATCCGCCTTCACGTCGCCAAACACATGCGGGTGGCGATCTACAAGCTTCCCGGACAGCCGGTCGAGCACGTCATCAATCGAAAATGTTCCCTGCTCGTTCGCCATCTCGGAGTAGAAAAGAACCTGCAGCAGAAGATCGCCGAGTTCGCCGGTAAGTTCGTCCCAATCGCGATTATCGATGGCCTCCAGCACTTCATACGTTTCTTCGAGAGTGTAGGGCTTGATGGAATCAAAGGTCTGCTCACGATCCCAGGGGCAGCCTCCGGGGGCCCGCAGGCGCTCCATGATGGCGACGGCGCGTTCGAAACGTTCTCCTGTGGTAGACATTCGGCAACTACTGTAAATGAGCTTCCGCGACGCGAGCAATGCGGCCGGCGGGAAAGTTCCACATCGGACCTCAGACTTCGGACCTCAGACTTTAGAAAGACCTGCACGACGCTCGGAAAGGCTCGAAGGTTAAACCTGACGTCCGAGGGCTGACGTCTGAGGTCCGACGTCGGATTGCCATATTGCCGCAAAATGCCGTCAGGAATAGGATTTAGGTCAAGTACCCACCACACTTAGGTTACCTTCCGCCCACACGCGGAGGAGCGCAAACTGAAAAGGAAGAGTGGGTCCAGGGGCCGAAAATGGGGTATCCTCTGGCTTACGAGCAACAGCGCATCTTGTTGACATTACATGGCTTTAGCGATTAAGCCTCGAGCGCCACTGGATGGGCAGCGCTTCCACGTGGCGGTGATCGGCGGCGGCATCAACGGAGTGGCCGTGGCGCGTGAGTGTGCGCGCGCGGGCAAGACTACGCTGCTGCTCGAACAAAACGACTTCGCTTCCGGGGTGACCAGCCGCTCTACCCGCATCATTCACGGGGGTTTACGGTACCTGGAGCACGGCGAAATCGGCCTGGTGCGGGAGTCGCTGCGGGAACGCGAGCGGCTGCTGCGCGAGCGCTCGCATCTTGTACAGCCCACTCAGTTTCTGGTGCTTTTGAATGAGAAAAGCCAACGCAGCGCGATGAAAGTTCGCATCGGACTGTGGCTTTATCAACGACTTGCGAGCAGAAAATCGAACAACAACATCGGCGAAATGGAGCTGAAGCGGGTGGAGCGGGCGCTCGATGCGGGGCATCGCTGGTCGATTTTTAACTATGAGGACGCGCAGTGCGAATTCCCGGAACGTCTTGTGGCTGAGTGGCTTACGGAGGCAATCGATGCGGGAGCGGTGGTCCGCAACCACGCCGAGGTTCTGGCCGTAAATGTGGCACACGGGCGCGCACGCGGAGTTCTGTTTCGCGACCGGATTACAGGGAAAGATGCGCACGTGGATGCCGGCTGGGTGGTGAATTGTTCTGGACCATGGGCCGACCGCATCTGCCAGCGATCGTCGATTCGCACGGCGAAACCGATGCTGGGCGGGGTGCGCGGTTCGCACATTGTTCTGCCGCGCTTTCCCGCGGCGCCCAGCAACCCGCTCTATACCGAGGCCGCGGATGGGCGTCCGTTTTTTGTGGTGCCGTGGAACGAGCAATTGATGGTGGGCACAACCGAGGTTGCGGATACAGGCGATCCGGGAAGAACCGAGCCCTCGGCCGAGGAAACTGCTTACTTGTTAAGCAGCGTGACCAAGCTGTTCCCCAAGGCCAAGCTCTCGGCGCACGACGTGAAATATGCTTTTGCGGGAGTGCGTCCGCTTCCTTACTCGGAGGGAAGTCGCCCATCGGCAGTGACTCGGCGACACCTTCTGCACGACCATGCGGGGGAAGGCGCGGCGCGGATGATTTCGGTGATCGGCGGGAAGCTGACGACCGCCGCGTCGCTGGCACGAGAGTGCGTGCGGAAAATCGGACTCGCCGTGGCTGAACCGAAGGTCCTGAGCGTTGGGCCTGGGGTCGCGCTCGATCCCATGCTCGATCAGGCGGTGATTGAGATTGCGCAGGCCGGTTCGGTGAGCGAGGAGTCGGCGCGCGGGCTGGTGGAATGGTACGGCAAGCGCGCCATGGATATTGCCCGCATGGCCCTGGTGAGCGCGGAATTGCGTGCTCCAATCTGCCCGCACAGTTCTCATGTGGTGGCTGAGGTAGTGGAGGCTTACCGTCGTGAGTGTGCGGTGAGCCTTGCCGACGTTTTGCTGCGGCGAGTGCCGGTTGCTTTGGGATCGTGCTGGTCGGAGTCGTGCAGCCGCGAAGCGGCGTTGCGCATTGGCGCCGTGCTGGGCTGGGACGAGCAGACTCTGGGAGCGAATCTGGAGGCTTTTGAAACGGAGCGGGCTTCGTTCCTGCGCCGAGTGGGTGGTCGGCCTTCGGCTCTGGAAGCTGCTGCCGACTGAACAGAGGTCAAAATCTTTTTCGCCGCGGATTTACGCGGATTCTCGCGGACTGCGGCAGATTTATTCGCGGCAGGCAAACAACACCGCCTACCAGGAAGCCACGGTGAAAACTTGCGCTTTGCATCTGCGAGCTCACGAAGCGGAAGCGGCGTTGCAGGACTATGCCGATTTTCTGAACGCTGGTGGCGCGGAGTTGCCGGTGGCAACCTGGCTCGACCTTGCCAAAGCCGCCGAAGAGAAGCAGGATTTCGAACGCGCCCTGAGTGAATACCAGCACCTCGCTGCGGCGTTCCCGGCGGAACGGCAGGCTCTGACTGCCCAGCTCGGAGCTGCCCGAATCTGCATGAAACAGTTGAATCGTCCACAGGACGCGCTGGCACTTTACCAGGCAGCGGCGGCTTCGCCGGTTCCGCATCTGGACTGGGAACAGCACATCCAGGCGGGAATCAAAGAAGCCAAATTGGCGCTCTCCGGCGGGAGAACGATGTCGGCTTCAGCGCAGTAGGAAGATTTCCCGCACTCGAAAGAATCGCGCATCCACAACAACTTATTCGGCAGGTTCGGCGCCCAAGGTTTGGACCAGCAGTTTTGGGTCGTCGGAGATGATGCCCTCGACTCCCAACTCTGCAAATTTGCGCATGGCGGCGGGATCATTGACGGTCCAGACGATGACCTTCTTGCCGGCTCCCTTCACTTTGCGAACGAGCTCAGCATCGGCCAGTTCGTAGTGAGGAATCACATAGTCGATTGGGAGTTCGTTCCACAGACGAAGTTGAGTTTTGGTTTCGCAGATTAAACCCAGCGGAACAGTGCCGTCTTCGGCGTGGAGGGACTTCAGGGCTCCGGGCAGAAACGACGAGACGACGAATCCCTGGCGGGGCCTAAGCCGCAGGAAGAGGTCGACCATGGTTCTTTCGAGACCCTTGACTTTCAGTTCGATATCTAGAAAGGAGTCGCGGTAACGCTGGAGAACATCGCGCAGGCGGGGCAGTTGAGAAACTTCTTTTGCCGTGGCCCGTTCGACCTTATCCCGTCCGACTTTTGCATCGTGGCAAACCACGGCCTCGAGATCAACGGTGAGGCGAACATCGAATTCGAAGCCGTCGCAGCCATCGGCCAGAGCGCGATCGAACGAGGCCAGCGTATTCTCCGGGATCCACGGAACCCCGCGCGCGCCGCGGTGGCCTAGAAGAAGAGGACGCTTACTCATGATCGCATGGTGTCGGCGGCCGGAATCCCCGCCCTCCGAAAACCGCGGAGAGCGGGGCAGCCTCAGTCGTGGTAGTTTTCACAAACGGAGAACGGGTGGCCATCCTCACTCCTGTTAATCCAGATCGAAGTCGCGGATGGGCCTGCCGGTGTCGGGCGTCTCTTTGGCTTTCTTGACGGCTTCCTGAAATCTCTTTTCCAGAAGATCCGCGGAGTGTTTTTGCGCTTCTACGGATTGGCGGAAGATGGATTCGCGCCGGTTGTCCTGTTCTTTCATGGCGCGGGCAGCTTCTTCCATGTCGTTGAAAGTCTTTGGTTGTTTGGCGGCGGTGTGGGAGATCACTGTGCCGGTGGTCGCATCCACTTTCAGCAGGCCGTTGCAACACGGGCAGGTGATTTCGAAATGTGCGGGACGGTTTGCCATGCCAAGACGAATCATACCGCATATATCGAGTCGCCGGGGGTACCGGGTGCTGCGTGGTTAGGTGTTCCGGCGCCCGGGAAGAATCCCCACCCTTCGACTTCGCTCAGGGCAGGCCTTCTCGCAAAGGACGCGAGAAATGGGGCACCCGGGCGTCTTAAGTGCGCGCAGCCGTGTCGACAAGCAGAGATTTACGCAGGAAATTTACCGCTGGAGTTTGATGGGGAAGATGTGGAACAGATTCAGCATTTCCCAGCCCAGCAGGAAGACGGAGAGGACGACTACCAGCACGGCCATCAGCTCGCCGAAGCTCATGCCGCGGCGATTGGGCTCCAGACGGCGGGACGCGAGGCTCAGGATATTCAACGTGGCGAAGCCGAACACGACAGCCCAGAGAATGTTGTAGACATCCTCGCGGGAGCCGCGAGATCGCACGGCCAGCAACACGCTCAGCAGGACGGACGCCTGCAGGCGCATTGCCGGGTATACGGTGAGTGCGGCGCGAGTTGTGCGTGCGAGACCTGAAAACATTGTCGTTCTGCTGTCCGCTCAAGGCGTGAGCAATTTCCCGGGCGAGCCAAAGCTCTGCCGCCACGGACGAAAATTTGATATTACCTGTTTTTGTTGGGATGGTCACGGCTCAGAAGTTCAGGCGCGTGATGGTTCGTATGAATCTTGGATACTATGATGCATGGCCGAACCTCGCTTCGTATTCTTCGATGTGGGCAATACGCTGTTGTTTCCGAACCGGGCGCGAATTCTGGCTCCGCTGCCGGCAGACCGTCATCCGACGCTGGAGCGGTGGCAAGCTCTGGAACGCAGAACCAAGAAAGAATTTGACGAAAGCATGGTCGGCGGCCGCGTGGACCACAGTTTTTGGTGGACGTTTCATACCTACCTGCTCGAGGAATTGAACCTGCCGGAAGATGGCCTGCGCGACGCGCTGGTCGAGAACACACAGAAATCGGCGAACTGGGACCAAATCCTGCCCGGAACCAGAGAGGCGCTCGACCGCATCGGCGGCGATCATGCGACTGCGGTGATTTCCAACTCTGATGGGAAAATTGAACAGGTGCTGCGGCGCTGCGGTATTGCAGACTGTTTTGAGAGCATCACGGACTCGGGGATCGTGGGGCAGGAGAAGCCGCATCCAGCAGTGTTTCAGGCAGCGCTGCTGGCTATGCAGGCACAGGCGGCGGAGAGCCTCTACGTGGGTGATGTGTATTCAATAGATTATGTGGGCGCGCGAAATGCGGGGATGCAGGCGATTTTGTTCGACGTGGCCGGAGCTTACCGCGACCGCGGAGTTGCGCGCGTGGAGTCGCTTGCGGAATTGGAAAGCTGGCTCAACAAGATGGAGTAAAAATCTCGCCCCCGCTTACAACTCCAGGATTTGATGATCGTGGCAATCGAGCTGGATGGCGTCGTGAAGCTGGTGGAGAAGATCGAGTCGATAGCGGGCAAGGAAATACGCACCGCCGATTCCGCGCTCCTGCAAGCCCTTGGCCGGGAAGAGAGCCTGGGTAAGGGTTTCGGCGTGACGGCTGACGACTTCACCCTTCTGCAATTCGGCTCGCGCAGCTTGCGTGTAGAGGCGGTCCAGCTGGTAGCGCATTTTCGAGCTGGCGGTTTGCGCGGCTTCCACCAGGGTGCGATCGAGCTTCCCAAGCTTTTCGCGGATCGTGCTCAAATTGCTCTCCAGGGATTTGTTGGCGACATCGAAGGCCGCCTGTAAATCCCCCGAAAGACTTCGCTCAGCCAGTTCTTGCCGCAGAGCTTCGGGACCGTTGAGAACCTCGGGCAGGGTGATCCCGTGGCGCTCCAGCAATCTCTGCGTTTTGGGCTCGATGATGGTGGCTGAAAATCGCGGAACGATGGGAGTGACACGGCCCAGCACAACTTCGTAGACCGCCCCGGCCTGGGAGAAATAGGCCGCTTCCGCGGCGCCGCCGGAATAGGCCAGCGTGGGCAAAAGATAATCCTGCACCACCGGACGGAGCAGGACGTTGGGGCTGAATTGCTCAGGAGCCGCTGCGATTCGGGCGAGCAAAGCGTCTTTCGAAATCTTCTCGGCGCCGTCTTCGTGGCCCATGGCGAACTCCGCCTCAACTGTGGTTAGTCTTGTCGTACCGAGACGATGGATCGGTGTGCGGGCCCCATCTTTCATGGTGAACAGAAGCACCGTGGAGGGCGCGACCTTAACCTGCTGGTGATAGCCTGCGGCCTCGAGCGCCTCGCCCCGCGCCAGCAGCGCAATGTTGAGTGCGGCAGCATTTGTGATCGCGGAACGGTAAATCGGTTCAGCCACGCGGTGCAGCTCTGCATCGGCGGCGTCCAGAAGAATCACACCCCATTGGCCAAACAGGTGCGCATAGAGGCGGGCATAGGCTGTGCCCATGGTTTCGCCGGGACGATAGGACTCGCGCAGGAATTGAGATACTTCGGAGTCTCCCAACAGAGATGTGGCCTGCTCCACCGCCGGGAGAATTTCGTCTCCGAGGCGCACGGCGCTCACCGGCGCGGCGGGCACGTCGTGGCTAGCGGTGGTTATAGTTTGCAGCGCGCCGTCCGGGCCGGGAAATGCGACGTGATTTACTTCCGCGAGGTCATGGTCGGAAGTAGCCAGCCAGAAAACCGGGACGGCGTCGACTCCGGATTTGGTGGCTTCTTCGGCGAGTTTCACGGCCGTCAACGCCTTGTAGATGGCGAACATCGGGCCGCCGAACAGGCCCACCTGCTGGCCCGTCACCACGGCGGCAGCGCCTTTTCGCAGGCGATCGAGATTAGCCAGAGTCTGCGGCGAAGCGTCCCATGAGCGATTCTGGCGTTGCAGAATGGCGCTCACACGATCGCGGCGTGAAGAGTCATAGCGTAGCGCTGCGGCTTCTTCTTTCAGCCATTCAAGAAAATGAGGAGAGTGCGGATAGAAAGGCTGGACCTGAGGCGAATACACGAGAAAATCGGTGAACAGGTGCGTGGTATGCGGAATTTGGGAAAACGGCAGACAGTGCGCCTTCACTGGCGGCTCCCTCGACATCGTTGGGTTAGACGTTCCTGCGTGGACAATGTTGTGTGATTCTTTCTGTTTTGAATCAGTTGGTGTCAGCCGCCATCGCCGCCCGCGGATTCAGCGACGCCGCTGCTCAGGCGCCGGAGATCCAGCTTTGATCCTAACAGGCATGGATGCCGTAGTTCAGATGCCAAAATTGTCGCGATGATGCAAGATAATCAAGCGCGGGCGAGCGCGGACAGGCTAATCTGGCTCAAGCTAATCTGGCTGACGAATCTTTAACGCGATTCATTATGAACATTGTCAATTGTCCGCTGAATATTGTCACGCCGGTCACACTTATCGGGTCGGTGGTTCGCCTGGAACCGATTCGCCACGAACACGCTGATCTTTTCTGGGACGTCGCTAACGACGCGCTCGACGATATCTTCCGTTGGATTCCCTACCGTATGCAGACGCGGGAAGACTTTCACCAGCTGGTCGCCAGGGCTCTGCAAGAGCAGAAACAGGGTGAGTCGGTTGTGTTTTCGACCATCGAAAGTACCTCCGGGCGCGTGATTGGCAGTACGCGTTTCATGAACATTGATCGCAACAACCGGCGAGTTGAGATTGGCTCCACGTGGATTGCTCCGGCGTGGCAGCGCACGGCCATGAATACCGAGGCCAAGTATCTGATGCTGCGGCATGCTTTTGAAGTTTGGGGATGCTTTCGAGTCGAGCTCAAGACCGACGCGCTGAATGAAAAGTCACGCAACGCGATCCTACGCCTCGGTGCAAAAGAAGAAGGCACGCTGCGACGGCATGTAGTCACGTGGATCGGCCGCGTGCGCGATTCGGTTTATTTCAGCATTCTGGATTCGGAGTGGCCGGAGGTAAAGGCGCGGCTGGAGGAGAAGCTGCGCGCGGGAGCCCGAGTCAAATGAGGAGGCGGCGGGGTAAATCAGAATCGCAGAGGGCGCGGAGAACGGGCCTCTGAGAACGCGGGGGATTATGAATTGCCCTCGAGGGCTCAGGAGCATTGTCGGAATCTCGTGGAACGGGTATGATGCGTCCCATTCCCGTTGTGCTGATTCCCTGCTGTTTGTGGACGCGGAATCCGAATAACGATCGAGGAGGATTACCGATGGATGGATCGAGCGGCCCGATGTTATTTCTCTATGCGATCGTCGTGTTATTCGTGATCGGGACGATTCTCAAGGGCTTCTTCCAGGTGAAGACTGCCGAGGCTGTAGTGATCCAGCGCATGGGAAAGTTCAACGGAGTGGCCAACGCGGGCATCAATTTCAAATTGCCATGGCTCGATCAGATCGCCGCTCGCATTGATTTGCGGGTGCAGCAGCTCGCGCTCGACGTTGAAACCAAGACGAAAGACAACGTCTTTGTGAAGATGCCGGTCTCGGTGCAGTACCACGTGATTCCTGAAAAGGTTTATGAGGCCTTCTACAAGCTGGCCAATCCGAAGCAGCAGATTTCGTCTTACGTGTTTAACGTGATTCTCGGGCATGTTCCGAAGATGAATCTGGACGACGCATTCCTGCAACAATCCGACATCGCGATTGCGATTAAAGAAGGACTCGACGACGTGATGCGGACCTATGGCTATGCCATCGACCAGGCTCTGGTGACCGACATTGAGCCCGACGAAAAAGTGAAGGCCGCCATGAACGACATCAACGCGGCGCAACGCGAGCAGGTCGCGGCCAGCGCGCGTGGCGAGGCTGAAAAAATCCTGAAAGTGAAGCAGGCCGAAGCGGAGGCGCAAAGCAAGGCGCTGCAAGGCCAGGGCATCGCCAACCAGCGCAAGGCGATCATCGAAGGACTCAAGGATTCAGTGGAGGCGTTTGCGAAGGCGGTGGAAGGTTCCACGCCCAAGGATGTGATGATGCTGGTACTGGTCACGCAATATCTCGATACCATCAAGGAAGTCGGCGCCAACGACAAGAGCAACACGATTCTTCTGTCGCATTCCCCGGCGGCAGTCGGAGACCTGTTCAAGCAGATGCAGGATGCGGTGATGATCGGACATAAGGCGGCAGACCTGAGCTGAACGTCCCCGCGAGCGAACAGGCCCGCATCAAATGATGTTCGAGTCCAGCCCCGCGATGAATTGGATTCCGGGAATTACTTTGCCAATGAGATCGTTATCGTTGGTGAGAAAGAGATCGGTGCGGGCCTGCGCAGCACAGGCGAGATGGATGGCGTCAGCCGAGGAGATTCCGATCCTGGCGCGGATATCCGCATACAAATCTGCGGTTTCCAACGTATAAGGAATGACTTCGATCGAATCTTGCTGGAAAAAGTTTCGGACACGAGCGGCCGTTTCCATGGCGCCTCTCTTGTGGAAGCCGACGAGCGTCTCTCCAACCGCAAAAGTGCTCGTGCACAGCTGATCTTGACGCTGCCCCATGCGCTCGAAGATTTGCTGGACGCGGTCGCCGTACCGCGGATGGTCTTCTAGCCAGTAAATGAACAGCATCGTGTCCCAATAAATCCGGCTCATGATTTGTGTCCCAAGGGGTCTTGGCCGGGCCCGTAGAAATTGGCGCGCTCCTGCCTGAGATAGGCTTCGCCACCCCCAAACGATGCATAAATGTCCTTCGCGATGCCGCGAAGCGAGCGCCATGCTTCGTCCGCAGTTCGTCCCTGAGGCTCGGAGTTTAGGATCTCGTAAGTGAACGTCACGGTCGTGCTCTGTCCCGACGGAGGCCCGGTTCTCGAGATCAAACGCAGGTGGTTCTCCGTCAGAAACTTCTTAGAAGCCAGCGCCGCGCACACCAAGGGCACCCGATTGTTCAGCGCCAGAGCCCTGTGGACGGTGCCCACGTTGATTGAGAAGGTTCTGTCGCCGCGACGGTGAGCCGCAGAAATGTATTTGTCGGAAGCGTGCCGACGCACTAGATCGGAACGGGAAGTCAATACCATCGTCGGCATTTGTCCCCCTATATGCATGCTATTCTTGCATGTAGTTGCATAGCATGTCAAGTTTCGAGACCGGCTTTTGCTTAGAGCGCCATCTTTGGACCGCCACCTAAGGATCGCGTCCCGACAGAGCGAAACGAAGCCTCGACGCCGGCACGGCATCTAACTATGGGTGTTTGACTTCCGCCTAGGCTCCGCCTAGTCTGGAAATAGTTCTTTGAGTATGGCCGATCCCACCAGTGGGGGCGTCACGGCTTCGACGGAGATGCTTGCGGCCAAGAGGCATGCCGGGGTGCACACACCCGTAATCGTGGGCAAAATGATAATTGCCAATCAACAAATGGCATACGCAGCCTA
>JBAUAN010000234.1:0-1614 GCA_049675725.1 Candidatus Sulfotelmatobacter sp.
TGGCCGGGCCTCGGCTATGCTCTGGCTATCTGGGGCATGTCATTCGGGACTGCCGCATCAAAGACCGAGACCGAAACCCTGACCGATCTGATTCGTGTGCGTGGTTTGTGGTTCTATCTTGTGCGCTGCTGGTTCTTGCTGAATCGCGTGCGAATGGGAAACATCGCGACTGAGTTCTTGCCCGAGCGTCTCTGCATTGTTCGTATAAATCTGCGCGTCATAGCGTCCACGCGAGACAGAAACGTATGCCATGCGGCTGTTGAGCAGATCCTTGGCGCCCAACTCGGTGTCCACGTGAATGAGGACACGGTCGGCCGTCTGTCCCTGGCTGGAGTGGCTGGTCATGGCATAGCCATGATCGAGATGCGGATGCTTACGCGGGTCGAGTTCGACGGAGCGGCCACCGTCGATTTTCAGGTGCAACGGCCCACCTTCCTCGATGCTCTCGATGGTTCCCAACTCGCGGCTCGCAACTTTCAGTTCGTTGGCCAGCGCGGTGAATTGGATGCGGTCGCCCACTGAAAAACTCCGCATCTCCTCGCGGAAGACGGAAACGCCCTGCTGTCGGCGTGGATCGTAGGTGCGCCGCGTGCCGTCCTGCAGCTCGACCGTCAGCCGGTTTTTCGGCGCGTCGATGCTCTTCACCTGTGCGTACGCGCCTTTCCCGATGCCGGTCTCCTTCGATGCGCGCGAGTAGCGCAGCACATCGCCCACGTCATAGCGCTCGGCCCATGTCCGGTCTGCCCCGGTGAGGGCTTGGCGCGGCACTAGAGTCCTGATGCGGTGCTCCTCGTTGCTGACGAGGCCACTCCGCTGCAATTCGGAATGGATGCGCTCGTTAATCTCGATGCGAGAGCGATTATCGGGAGAAATCACCAGCGTGTTCTCCGGCGATTTTGCGTAGTCCTTCGCAATGGCGGCGATGCGCTCGTCGTGGCCTTGAATCTCATGGACTCGGCCCTGGCGGTCAAGATTCTGTATCGCCTTGCGCACTTCGCCGCGTGCAAGCTGCTCGACTACCTGCTTCAGTTCCAGGTCTTTCTGACGCACGATCTCTTCCAGCTTGACGGTCTTCATGCCAGCATCCTGGAGTTGTGCGAAGGGGCGTCCAGCTTCAACCGCTTCGTGCTGCCGTCGATCTCCGACCAACAGGACACGATCGTTCGGACAGAGCCGCTCTACAAACTCATACACCTGCCTGGTCGACGCCAGTGAGGATTCGTCGAGTACATAGAGCCGCTTCTCCCCGCTATCCGGCTGCTGTCCACGTACCAGATGCTTCTGTAGTGTGGATGTCTCCATGGCTGCTTCCCCGAGCTTCTGCGCCGCGCGGGACGTTGGCGCGAAACCTTCCACCCTGTAGCCCTCGGCCTCCGCACCTTCGCGGATCACGGACAGAGTTGTGGTCTTGCCCGCGCCCGCGATGCCATCTAAGCCGACAACCTTCTCCCGCGAAAGAAAGATTTCGTCTACTGCCTGGCGCTGCGACGCATTCAACTCCGGGTGGCGGTCCTCCGTGGCGATGCGCACTTGCGGCGAGACCAGCATGGGATCGCCGTAGTCGCGCCGATTGCCTTCCTGCATCCGGCCAACGATCTCACGCTCCATGCGTAC
>JBAUAN010000235.1:0-1960 GCA_049675725.1 Candidatus Sulfotelmatobacter sp.
AGCACAGTTCTTCTTCGAGCGCATGCTGGACTACTTCTTCAATGAAGACGATGTGATCTTTCTCAGGAAGGCCGGCGCCAGCGTCGTCAGGATACCTCTTAATTATCGACACTTCGAGGATGATGCCGCACCTTTCAAATACGTAGAGGCGGGTTTTGCACGTCTCGATAAGGTGTTAAGCCACTGCGAAAGACACGGTCTTTACGTCATTCTGGACCTACATTCGGCGCAAGGGTGGCAGAATGTCCACTGGCATTCTGACAACGCATCGCGCATCGGCCTTTTCTGGGAGGTTGCGTTCTATCAGGATCGCTTCGTTGCCCTTTGGCAGAAGTTCGCGCGGCGCTACAAGAACAGGGCTGTGATCGCCGGCTACGACGTGCTGAACGAGCCTTGTGCGAACAACGCCCTAGGCGACTATCCATGGAACGTGGGTCCCAATTACAGGCCCAATTTTGACCGCATGAACGCCGTCTACCGGCGCCTGGTTACAGAGATTCGCAAGATCGATTCCAGACACATTATCTTCCTTGAAGGTGATGACTACGCGAGGGACTTCTCGGGGCTGGAGAAACCCTTCGACGATAATCTCGCCTACAGTTCACATAACTACACCGTGCCTGGGTTTGGACCTGGCCGATACCCTGGCACCATCCATCCGCGATCGGCTGCGGCGGGCAGTGCTCAGGACTGGAATCTGGCAAAACAGGAACGCAACTTCCTCGATGCCGAGGGAACGAAGTTCACCCAGCAGCATAACGTTCCTTTGTGGGTTGGCGAGTTTGGATCTGTCTTTAACGGGCCTGCCGATGAGAGTGGTGACCGGCTTCGCGCGTTAGATGATCAGATTGGCGTCTTTGAAAGTCACGAGACGCACTGGACAACGTGGAATTACAAAGACGTTGGCGTGATGGGTATGCTCACACTCGACCCTGCATCTCCGTACATGGAGCGCATCAGCGACTTTCTTCGTAAGAAGGTTGCTCTTGGGACCGACGATTGGATGAAGTGGCTACCGCCAACGCCGGTAAAGGACGCAACGGCTCAGCTTGCTGACCAGATCCGTCAAGTGGTTGGTGATCCGCAGTTGGATGCGCGACTGAATGTACGGTGCATGAGTCAGACCTTATTGTGCTTCTACACGGGCACTCTGATGCAGCCGCTCTACGCCGGCCTCTTCAAAGGCCTGTCCGAGAATGAGCTGGATCACATCCTATCTTCCTTTTCGGCAAAGCAGTGTGTGCCAAACCAAGGTCTGGTGGACGTCCTCGGCAAATACATGGCTATGCCAGCTCAGGGGTCGAGTACTGGCGGCTGATTCCCAGCCGCCGCAATGCCGAGATCACGATATTCAATCGTGAGCCGCTTGTTAACTTTGCTGTCGAAATAATCGGACGAAGGGGAGCGCTTGTCACGGTTGGTCACAAGCGCTCATTCTTATGCGGTTGTGTTTTGATTCAGACAGCGGTCCGAACCAAAACACGGGATTCCTATTCGGGCAGTGCCAGCTGGCCATCGATCTGGAAGTGCCCGGCGACGGTAGGTGCTCCGGTATCGGGCTGGCCTCCCCCGATGCTGATGGTGTAGTTACCAGCGGCAATGATCGGGTCGCCATTTTCAGTGACCATGACCAGATCGCGGTCCTTCAGGTCGAAGTGGACCTTCTGGCTCGCGCCCGGCTCCAGATGAACTTTCTGGAATCCGCGGAGAGCGATCTGCGGTGCACCCTTGACTGCGGGGAACTTGATGTAGACCTGGACGGACTCATCTCCTGCAACTCTCCCCGTGTTGGTTACTGTGACATCGGCGGCGACAGGTTGCCCCGCAGCGACAGCCTGCGTGGGAACACTGAGGTCGCTGTATTTGAACGTTGTGTAGCTGAGCCCATAGCCAAACGGATAGAGCGGCTTGCCTTTGAAGTACCGGTAGGTCCGGTTTGTCATTTCGTAATCTTCGAAGT
>JBAUAN010000236.1:0-5757 GCA_049675725.1 Candidatus Sulfotelmatobacter sp.
TGGGACTTGGCAGGATCGGGTTTCACACGTTCCGTCACACATATCGTGCTTGGCTGGACGAGACCGGAGCACCCGTGGACGTACAGCAGAAACTCATGCGACACGCGCACGTCTCAACCACAATGGACCAGTACGGCAACGCCTCGGCATTGGCCAAGCGCAAGGCCAATCGGCCCATCGTGCAACGCCTCTTGCAAAGGCCTGCCAATCAAGAGGTCTCCATTCAATAAATAAGGGGAACTGTGAGTCAGTTCCCCTTATTGGACAGTTTTGGACAGTTGCAGCGAGTGCCCAATTGCCCGTAACCTTATGATTGCGTTGGTTGCGGGGGCTTGCAATGCACCGAAGCCGCCCGACCTGCCGTTTCGATACAGATTGCCAGTCAAGCGTCGTATCCCCCTGATTCTGCCGCCTCCTAATCCTACAGGCGGATTTGAGCCTCCGGCGTTGGGGATTTGAACATCACGATTCTGCGATGTCTTCACGTACCAGACTGCCAATCCGGCTTTTCGCAGGTGTCAGCCCGCTTTCTGGCTTCACTTGTTCTCCCCATACAGCCTCTTCTTCTCCCGCTCCACGTCATGTTGTCTGACCGCCTCCATACACGTTTCGGTAGCACAAGTAGGGTCCTGCACGTCATTAACCAAGTCCCTCATGCTCTGGGTGTGGGAAGAAGATGAAGATGACGGGGAACTACTGCTCTCCTCCAATTCTGGCCACGTTGATTCCATGCCTACCCCAACCCCCTTGGTTTCGTTCCCCTCGTACCATACGGTGCGGCTCGCGTGTTCTCCGCCGCCCTTGGGCCAAACCACATCAAACATATTATGAATAGGATTCTTATCCCCAACGAGATTGACTTCGACACGCGATGCTTTGACCTCGCCGTCCGGAAGCCAAACCACATCAAAGTCTTTCTCTCTATTCATGTAGGGACGTTCCACGCGTGCTGCCTTTTTGGTGCCGTCCGGAAGCGTAGTCAGCCCGAACACTTTTGTGCCATCCGGAAGCGTAGTCGGCCCAAACACTTTTGTGCGATCCGGCAAGACCTCATCCTTCGCCTTGTTGCACCCGGTTATCTACCGCACACGCGATCTTGTGCCCCCTCATCTCATACCGCTGTTGACCCAAGGCAAAGTCCTCGTCAATAACTGGCACGTTTTCGAGCCGCAATCAGTGCAGTCTGGTGGAGTCGGGGGAAAGGTCATCAAGGCTGGCGTCCCTGTCCGGGTGAAGGAAACGATCAACATAGGGAGCAAGACGACGACTGCACGCGGCAGCCGATACCTCACAGTGAAAGATTATGAACGCCAACTAGCCGCTGGAATATTGGTTGTGCTTGAAGAAGACCGGGACAAGCAGGGCAACCTTAATAAAGTCAAAGTCGAGTCTACGCGTCATTATGAAAGCGACACTTCCATCCTCAACCGTGTTCTGGGACGTGAAGTCGGGGGCAAGCAGAACATCCTCGTATTCAATGACGAAGCCCACCACGCATATCGGATTAGACGTGACGAACCGGAGCCGGGGGAGGAGGATGAGTTTGGAGAGATGGAAGAGGCTGACGAGTTCTTTCAGGAAGCGACCATCTGGATTGATGGTCTGGATAAAGTCCAAAAGCTACGCGGGATCAACGTCTGCGTTGATCTATCAGCGACTCCTTATTTCTTGGGCAGAGTCGGGCTGGAAACGAACAAGCCTTTTCCGTGGGTGGTCAGCGACTTCGGCCTGATTGATGCGCTTGAAGCTGGACTCGTCAAGATTCCACAGTTGATCGTTGCGATCCTGTGCCCTCATACCTCATCGAATGTCTCCTCTACAATGTCCCTGACAGCACATTCGCGGCGGATTCATACAAGGACATCGTGCAGAACGCGTTGCTCGGAGCAGCCTCGCTGGACGATCCCGCCCGTAAGCAAGAGTCGAGCTCTCGTCAAAAGGCTTGCTTTTCATCGAATATAAATCTAATATTTAGATGGTTAATCCAATGCAAAGCCTTACACTCAAACTCAAGCAGGCCAGCGCCGTACTGGGAGTGCCGCCAAAAGACCTTCAAAACCTGGTCCAGCTGGGGGTCATCCATCCTGTGCGCCGCAATAGGGTGTGCTGGTTTGACACGAATCTGCTGTTAGAGGCGAAAGTGGCTTTTTATCTCAAGGAGACCCTAGGCAGTTCGAGTGATCTCCTGGCCAGATTCACCGAGGCGTTTTCGAAGAACCTTGGCAAAGCCAAAATGGCCGATTTGGGAGACATCTGCCTTTGCTCTCGTCCGCGCAACGGCACCAGTGCCGTAGAAATTAAGATTCCAGTTCGCTCGTTGGCTCGGGAACTGGGGGAACAGATCCCTCTCGCCTCCGTTTACAAGGACCTTCCTAAGGGTCGCAAGAGAGCTGGATGGAAGAAGAGCTTCTTGCGGAGCACCCAGAAGGCGGCTGCTGATCTGGGCGATATCTCAGAGGAACAGATTCTGAAAACCGTTCGTGAATACCGCTCGGGACGAAAGAAGCCGCCGGAGATCACTGTCGCTGCCCGGACAAAAACGAAAACGGCCTAGAGGGGTCGTCGATACGTCCGTCCTGGTAGCAGGAATCGCGGGACTCAGGTCTCCCGAGATCGCTCCCAAGAATCCAAGCGCCAACCTGCTCCGGAACTGGATCGAAGGGGATACGTTTGTCTGGCTGGTGAGCGACGAGATTCTTCTGGAATACAAACGAGTCTTGGGAAGGCTAGGCGTCCGCCGGCCCCTCATCGGGAAGATCGTCAATTTGCTACGGGAAGAGGCGGAACTTGTTCCTGCCGCTGCTCTGCCAAACATCTCTCCCGATCCCGGAGACGATCCCTTCTGTGCGTGCGCTGAAACTGGCCTGGCGGCGTTCATTGTGACACTGAATCCGAAAGATTTTCCGCAATCGCTCCTATCAGCTCACGTGATCGGGCCTGGCGAAAGCATTCCAACAACCGCCCGCCGAAAGCCACGACATACTTCACGCTAAAATCGATGATCGTGAGCAGGAAGCAAAACAACGAATCGACGGCACAGCAAGTTGTAACTGCAACACCCCGAATCGTCACATTGGACCATTGGACTTTGAGTGATCGATTTGGAGAAGCGACCAGCTGTGTCATAGTACGAGTCGTTGGCGGATTCAATTGAGAAGATGCTCGTGGACGCTTTCAAACAACATGTGATTGTCTCGGTAACGCTGCTCGTTGCCCTCAATGAGTACGCGGAAGAAGCTGAAGAGAAACTGCAGGTTCTCTTTGGTCTGAGGCAGCGAGAAGGGGTTGATGGTGAAGTCCCGCGCTTCCTGACCTGCGTCACGCAGGGGTATATTGCGCGCGATTTCGACTGGACGCGGGATGTTAACATTGCGGCGACACAGGGAATCTGATTCCGTGAGGAGATCATGAGTAGTTCCACTGCTGCTGCGAGTCAAGTTTCCGCTGTCTGCGCATTCCGTGTGGTTTGGGCGCTTTGGATCGGGATGAGCCTCGTCTACGCAGCGGGCTACTTCCGCGTTGCCGTGTTGGGCGGCCGCTATAGCCAGGGACTGCTGCTTGCGTCGCTGCCCGTGCTGCAAGCCATCTGGATCCCTTTCTACGTGAGGCGAAAACAATTTCGCAGTCCGGCAGAAGCCATGATTCGAAGTGCGGCGACGGCCGTGGCGATTGCCGGAATCGGCGAAGCCGTCTTCCTGATGACTGCGGCATCCTTCGGAGGTTTCCGGGTGTCCGGGGATTCCGATCGTCTCCAGGTAGGTTACGTGTTGACGGTGTTGCTCTTCGCCGGGCTTGCGGGAGGAACTGCGCTGGGGATACTGCGATGGCGCGTTCTGCAACGCCAGCAGCGGTCGCAAGGTATTTCTCCGGTTTCGGATTCCCCTTGGCGCAATTACCTCCGCTCGGCTGTCCTGTGGATCGCCAGCGTGACTGCTTTTGTCTGGCTACTCAAATGGCTGGGGTCTCGCATATTTTCCTGGCAGGGCGGTTTCGTTCTCTGGGGATTTTTATTTGGGGTTGCGGGCTTGTTCCTGATAGCGCCGATTCCAGTCGTTTTTCCACGGGCCACAGAGACCAATCGTTGGAAGCTGACCTGGACGTATTCGGGATTCGCCGCGCTGGTCCTGGCAGCAATTTGGGGGTTTCTGCTCTTTATCAGCATTGCTTCTCGCTTCGTCGTCTACGTGGTCGCGGCATTTCCTGATCTGTGCGTGATTTGGATCGCTTGTTTTTTCTGGGCGTGGCTGTATGCCTGGTCGGGGCAGTTTCCTGCCGCGGCATCGCTTTCCGGGAATTCGCCCGTGCCTCTTCATCCAGCGCGTCCGCCGGAATGGAAAGTTGTTGGCCTCACTGCCCTCGGTCAGATAGGCGCGTTGCTGGCGGGATTGCTGGCCACGGCGCCCCCTGCGCTGGGCATCCATGGGGTTGGATGCCTGAAGGTCTATTCTTCCAACCCGTCCGAGTATTGGTTCTGGAAAGGCTATAAAGGAACTTCCTCCGAGGCAACGCTGGAAGACCGGATCATCATTCGCCCCGCCATGGATTCGAGCGTTTGTGTGAGCATCCCCACGGAAGGGATGGACGACCCACAGTCCATCGATCGCGGTTATGTCGAGGCGGCCTGCTCCTGGTTCGGGCTGATTGATCCCGAACGATGGGAGAGCGAAAGGACCAGGCAGATCCGCAAGGAACTGGCTCGCCTTCTGGGCCGCGATTTCTCCTCCTATGATGAACTACGGTCATGGTGGGAACAGAACAGGGAATCACTAGTCTGGTCCAGCGAAGATCAATTGCTGGAGATAGATAAGACGGACATGTGGAATCTGGAAAATCCGTACGCCTATCGCCAGCAGCATCCTCGAATCGGCTGCAGCAGCGTTGCCGAAGGGGTGCGCCAACTGGGGCCGCAGTGGCTCTCGGGGGTGCCCGATGGGTTTGACCCTGCACCCGCAGGTAGGGGCGCCGTGCTGAACGATCGCGAGGCCCGCCTGCTCGGCTTGAAATTCTACGTTGACGACAGCATTGAAATTCTTACTGGGGACCAGCAGCGCCGCACCCACGAGTTTCTGCGCAATATGATCGGAAGCGACTTTGAAACCGAAGATGCGTGGCGGAAGGCTCTCGACCAGATGCGCCCGACCCATCCCTGGAACATGAGTGTTATCGAGGCCCAAGACTGGGTCTCTTTAATTGACAGGACAAAAAACACTGCCAGAGAAGCGACCACGCGGGCGGGGTTACAAGAAAGGACGGGATTGAACTACGCGAATGTGGAGGATTTCGTCCCCTGGCTGGAGAATCCCGAGAATACGCGCTCAGGCGATTGGGAGAAAGCAAGCCGTATGATCGGCGATCTTTGTGTTGACGATAATGGCCAGATGCACTGTCCGATTCGGACCCTCGCAATTTTGAAACAGTTGACCGGCAAGACCTTCGATTCGCCTCAGCAGTGGGTGCAGTGGTGGCACGACAACCGGGCGAATGTCGCACTCTCTGGGGACGGACGAACGCTCGTGACCAAACCTGAGTAATGCCGAGGCACCCGGTACCCGCCGAGGCAACCTATCACGAGCAACAACTGCCAGTCGGCCGCTCATTGAGTGGCTACGATTCCTGCTTATGGGCGGATCACGGGCAAACCAGAAATTGAGGTTTAGCCGAGTCTGACAGCCTCGACGGGTTCTCACAGCGGCGTATGAAAGGTCTGGTCTCAGCTAACACGTTATGTGCCCTTCGGAAATGCGAACCGCCCATTCC
>JBAUAN010000237.1:0-49331 GCA_049675725.1 Candidatus Sulfotelmatobacter sp.
GCCCCGCCACCGGCCCGTCGAGGTGTTCCCGCCACTAAACTTGCGACCTGGCTGGCTGCCCCCTTCGCGAAGCGGAGCGGCTGCGCGGACGAGGAGCCCGCCCTCAGGCTCTCGCACCGCCGCCAGGGAGCTAAAGTATTTCCCTCACGTCCCCCACTCTCCGCGTCACTCTTTCCCGGTCCAGATATTCCAGCAGCGGAATCGCATACTTCCGGCTAACCCCGCTCAACTCCTTAAACTTCGCCACATCAATCCTCGCCGACTTCGTCTTATACCCCGCCAGATCCCGCCGCAGCTGCTCCAGCGCGCCGCGATGAAACACCAGCTCGTCAGAAATCTTCACCAGCACCCGATCCCGCAACAACAAAGTCACAATCTTCTGCGCCCGCGCCTTGTCGATCTTCAGCCCCGCAATCACCTCCTGCAGCGCCGGAACCTTCAACCCCGCCGCCGCAAACGCCTCCTCAATTTTCTTTTTCGCCTCCGCTTCCTCATCCTTCATCACCACGCCGAGTCCCGGCAACCGCACCAACTCGCCGGCAATCGCTATCATTCGTTCGCGATCCAAGTCCTCAAGGGCTCGGTCAAATACTGAGTCTGCTGCTTTCAAATTTTCGCGCAACCGCTCTCTTGTGATGCCATTCTCGAGCGGATTCTGCCTCTGAAAGTCACCGATCACCCGCAACATCCTCTGTTGGAGGCTGGCCAAGTGCCCGGCATGCAACAGTCGATCGCCGATTCGAAGGATTTCCCCATTCTGCACGGCGCGCGAGAGCGCAGCCTCAATCGCAGACTTCCCCAGGCCGCTATCGGCGATCAGTTGCGAAAGCGAAACTCCCATGTACGCGCGGCGTAGAATTCTCATCCTCAGCATGCTTTCTCGGTCGCCGTCCGCAAGGATACTCAGAAAGTCCTCGTCCTGCGATAACCGCGAAACGGGAGCTACATCCAGCACCACGCCTCCGCCAATCGTCACCACCGGCGAAAACTGACGAATGATAAATCGGTCTCCCGGCAGCAGCAGCGCCGGCTCCGCAAGTTTGATCCTGGCAAACCCCTCCTCACCCGGAGAAAACTGCGGGTGCCTCACCCTTGCGCCTTCTTTGGGCAGCGTGGGGATTTTGGCCTCGGTCTCATGAAGCAGCGGGTGCCCCATTTCTCGCGCGTCCTTTGCGCGAGAAGTGGGGGTCTTGGCACCGAACCCGTACAACACTACTTCCGCCACCGTCTCCATCGTGTGCGAATGAAAATGCACTCGCGACCGATTCTTCAGAGGCCGAGCCGCCGAAGCCAGCAGCCGCAGCGTCACATCCGCCCGTTGCGTTGTGACGAACGTATCCACCGGCGCCAGCGTCATCCCGCGCGCCAAGTCCTCGGTGCTGGCTCCGGCCAGATTCAACGCCGTGCGTTGTCCGGCCATTGCCACGTCCGTTGCCTCACCATGCACCTGCACTCCGCGCACCCGAACCCTGCGTCCGGTCGGAAAAACTTCCAGCTCATCCTCGCGTCGAATCGTGCCCGAGATCAGCGTCCCGGTCACCACCGTGCCGAAGCCTTTCATCGTAAACACGCGATCAATCGGCAAACGCGCCAGCGCTTGCGAATCGCGTACCAGCACTTCCGCCGCCGCGGCAACCATCGCGCGCTTCAGTTCCTCCAGTCCCGCGCCTGTCAGCGAACTCACGGCGACAACCGGCTGCCCCTCCAGGAAACTCCCGCGCAAAAATTCCTGCACCTCCATCCGCACCACTTCCAGCGTCTCCGCATCCACCGCATCGGACTTCGTCAGCACCGTGATCCCGCGCCGCACCCCCAGCAACTGCAAGATGTCGAAATGTTCCCGCGTCTGCGGCTTGATCCCCTCATCCGCCGCAATCACCAGCAGCACCAGATCGATCCCGCCCACCCCCGCCAGCATGTTGCGCACAAACCGTTCGTGCCCCGGCACATCGACAAATCCAATACGCAGTGTTTCCCCGCTCTTCGTAGATGCATTTTTCGCAAGACCGTTTTTCGCAACATCGCTCGCCGCCGGCAGATCCATATGCGCAAAGCCCAGATCAATCGTGATCCCGCGCCGCTTCTCTTCTTCCAGCCGGTCCGCATCAATCCCGGTCAGCGCCTTCACCAGAGCCGTCTTCCCGTGATCAATATGCCCCGCCGTCCCCACAATGATGGATTTCATCACCCAGAATCTTACCGGAAAGTGTAGGGCGGGCACTCTTGCCCGCCACGGCCGCGCCAGCGGTCGGTCTTTACCCGGCGGTGCCACCGAGTCCGGCCGAGACTCCTCAATGTTTCCAATAGCTTCCAGATAATTGCAATAACTTACAGACTTTTTCAATCACTTACACCGATTTCGCGTCAGGAGTCGATTTAAGCCCCGTCCGCCCCGCGGACACCCTGAGCCCTGACCCAAGCAGTCAAACGCGCCCACAGCCCGACTCTGTGCATCCCAGACCCATCCTGCGCGCAGGCTTGCCCGCCATCGAAGCGAGCAAACTCCACAAACCCATCACCTGTTTTCAGCAACTTAGAGATTTCCACAATGAAAACAAAGAACATCGCGGCGTCCAGAATCGCCAGCTTTAATCGCCCATCCATCTTTTCAATAGCTTACAGATAAGTGATTGAAACGAATGAATAAAAGCAGCGCCGCAGTTCTCGCGTCGATGGCATTCCTTCGTGCAACTTTGTGTCCTTGGTGGTAAAAGTCGTCAGAGTGCGACATCACGCAGGCTGCGCTTGCTCCACCCAAACTCTAATCTTCCCCATAGCGAGGACTCCAGGATGAAAGCATCTGTCTTTATCGGCACCAGCGTCGACGGCTTCATCGCCCGACTCAACGGCGGTCTCGATTTTCTTCCCGAGGGCGGCGGCGAACCCCACGGCTACAACGAGTTCATCGCCACCGTCGACGCGCTGGTGATCGGCCGCAAGACTTTCGAAACCGTTCTGGCTTTTCCCGAGTGGCCCTATGGCGACAAGCGTGTAGTGGTCCTCAGCAGCAAGCCCGTCGATTTTTCTAAGGTGCACGGCGGTCGTGTGGAACAAATGTCCGGAACTCCCGCCGAGATCGTTGCGAAGCTTGCCGCGAGCGGCGTGCAGCACGCCTACATCGACGGAGGCATCACCATTCAACGCTTCCTGCGAGCCGGCCTCATTCAGCGTCTCACCATCACCCGCGTGCCCGTGCTCATCGGCGAAGGCATTCCTCTGTTCGGCGCGCTGCCGCGCGATCTGCGCCTGCGTCACGTTGCCACCCAGCACTACCCCAGCGGCCTGGTGAAGAGCGAATACGAAGTTCTAGCCTGACCTCCTGCAGGCGCGCGCTTGGCAAAGTCGTATGTAGGGCGGACACTCTTGTCCGCCACGGCCGCGCCAGCGGCCGGATTTGGTTTGCCCATCACGTCAAATTCGACCCCCAAGTCAAAAGCGACGGACAAGAGTGTCCGTCCTACACGCGACCTCTCCGGTTAAAGGCTTTTGGTTGTTCCTGACAATTTCGCGGCCGCTTTTCCTACCCACCCGCGCCTCAAAATGCGACAATAGAGGCTCCACATGCCCACTGCCCTGACTTCTGCCCCCACACCGGAAATCCTCCGGCAGCACGGCCTAACTGCGGACGAGTACGAAAAAATCAAGCAGCTTCTGGGCGACCGCGAGCCCACGCTGACTGAACTCGGCATCTTCAGCGTGATGTGGAGCGAGCACTGTTCCTACAAGTCATCGCGCGTCCATTTGAAGCGCCTGCCCACGCGCAGCAAGCTGGTGGTGCAGGGCCCGGGAGAGAACGCCGGCATCATCGACATCGGCGACGGCTGGGCCTGCGCCTTCAAAATCGAATCGCACAACCATCCCAGTTTCATCGAGCCGTTCCAGGGCGCGACCACCGGCGTAGGCGGAATCCTGCGCGACATTTTCACCATGGGCGCGAGACCGGTCGCCGTGATGGACTCACTGCGGTTCGGCCCCATCACGAATCATGTAGGGCGGACACTCTTGTCCGCCACGGCCGCGCCAGCGGCCGGGTTTGGTTTGGTCAGCGAGTCAAAGTCAAAAGCGACGGACAAGAGTGTCCGTCCTACACAAGCCACGCAGGTGGAGATTCACAAGAACCATTCCATTCTCGAAGGCGTGGTCAGCGGCGTGGCTTCTTACGGCAACTGCTTCGGCGTGCCCAACTTAGGCGGGGAAACGAAATTTGAATCGTGCTACTCCGGCAATCCGCTGGTGAATGCATTCGCTCTTGGCCTGGTGCGGAAGAACGAAATTTTCTACGCGAAAGCGGCGGGCGAAGGCAATCCGGTGATCTATGTGGGCGCCAAGACCGGACGCGACGGAATCCACGGCGCGACCATGGCCAGCGAAGAATTCAGCGAAGGTTCGGAGGCGAAGCGTCCGAATGTGCAGGTGGGCGATCCGTTTCTTGAAAAGCTTTTGCTCGAAGCCTGCCTCGAGGCCATGAAGACGGGAGCCATCGTCGGCATTCAAGATATGGGCGCGGCGGGACTTACGTGTTCGACGTGCGAGATGGGCGGCCGCGGAAATGTTGGGATCGAGATTGAACTCGATCGCGTGCCGCAGCGCGAAACCGGCATGACTGCATACGAAATCATGCTCAGCGAATCGCAGGAGCGCATGCTGCTGGTTGCGCAGAAGGGACGCGAGGGCGAAGTCTTCCGCGTGTTTGAAAAGTGGGGACTCGATGCGGTCGAGGTTGGTAAGGTCACGACCGACAACAAGTTGCGCGTGTTGCATCACGGCGAAGTGGTCGCGGAAATTCCCAATCAGGCGTTGACGGACGATGCGCCGGTTTATAAGCGTCCGCTGGCGCGGTGGGAGCCTCCGGTGCCGCGGGAGATGCCGGAGTTCGTTCGGCTTTCAGTGAAAATCCCCACTTCTCGCGCACAGGACGCGCGAGAAATGGGGCACCCTGCTGACTTCACACAAGACCTGAAGCAGTTGTTAGCTAGTCCGAATATTTGCGGGAAGCGGTGGGTTTGGCAGCAATACGATCACATGGTGCAGACCAACACGGTGAAAGCGCCGGGGGCGGGCGATGCGGGCGTGATTCGCATCAAGAGTGACGGCCCCGGGCCGCAGCGTGGGCTGGCGATGTCTTTGGATGGGAACGGGCGATGGTGTTATCTCGATCCGCGACTGGGGGCAATGCACGCGGTCGCCGAGGCGGCGCGCAAGGTCGCGTGCTCGGGGGCAACTCCTGTGGCGGCAACCAATTGCCTGAACTTTGGCAATCCGGAGAAGCCGCACATCATGTGGCAGTTCTCGCAAACCGTTGATGGAATCACGAAAGCTTGCGAGGAACTTGAGATTCCGATCACCGGGGGCAACGTTAGTTTTTACAACGAGACGCTGGGTGAGGGGATCTATCCCACGCCGGTGCTTGGAGTTGTGGGGATTCTTAACGACGTGAGCAAGACCGCGAAAATGCATTTTGCGTCACCTATTCGAGAACCAGGACGCGAACCGGGACGCACGATTGTGCTATTGCGCGCGGGCGATGTGGGCGATATGACCGATGTAGAGAGTGAATTCGGGTCGTCGGAATACACAAAAGAGATTCTGGGCACGTTGTGGGGATATCCACCTCATCTGGATCTGGAGCGCGAGGCGGCGTTGCAGAAAGCTGTCATCGAACTGATTCAGTTGGGGATGGTGGAGTCGGTGCACGATTGTTCGGACGGCGGATTGGCCGTGGCGCTGGCGGAGAAAACTTTTGCAAAGGGCATTGGGGCGCGGGTGAATCTGGCTTCGGGTGGGTTGCCTGCCGAGTTTGTGTTGTTTGGAGAAGATGCGAGCCGGATTTTGCTTTCGTGCGACGCGGGGAAGGTGGAGGGAATCCAACGGGTTGCGGGGAAGTTTGGGGTTGCGGCGGACGTGATTGGGGAAACTGGTTCGGATCGGGTGGAGATTTCGTTGGATGGGGCGGTGGTGGTCTCGGCGGCTGTGGGGGAGTTGAGTGGGGATTATGAGGGAGCGCTGGAAGCGGCTCTGCGGGCGGAGAGCGTGGCGGTGGAAGCTTAGGGCTTAACCACCAGGGGCGCGAAGGTGCACGAAGAAAAACCGAGCCGAGCTTTGCTCGGCTGGACAGCCGAGGGCGGCTGTCCCCACATGGACGGTGGTGGACTTTGCAGGTTCGTGGTGCCGGTGACAAAAAGCCCCACTTCTCGCAAACGAAGCGAGAAATGGGGCACCCATATCAGAGAGAGGGTTTGAGCTAATAGCCAAATGCTGACTTCTGACAAATTTCGGGATGAGTGCGGGGTGGTGGCGGTGTTTGCGCATCCGGAGGCGGAGAAGCTTGCTTATCTGGGGCTGCATGCGCTGCAGCATCGCGGGCAGGAGTCGGCGGGGATTGTCAGCTCCGACGGGTTGGGTTTGCATCAGCATAAAGCGATGGGGCTGGTCGCGGATATTTTTACGGAGGACGTGCTTTCGCGGCTGCGCGGGTCGTTGGCGTTGGGGCACACGCGGTATTCGACGGCGGGCGATTCGGCCTTGCTGAATGCGCAGCCGATTGTGGTGCAGTCGAATAAGGGCGCGATTGCGGTGGCGCACAACGGGAACCTGGTGAATGCGCTGCAGGTTCGCGCGCGACTCGAAAGCCAGGGATCGATTTTCCAGACGAACAGCGATACGGAAGTGATTGTGCATTTGATCGCGCTATCGAAAGAGCACACGCTTCCGGAAGCGATGACGGATGCGCTGCGGCAGGTGGAAGGCGCTTTTTCGCTGGTGATGATGAGCACGGACCGGGTGTTTGCGGTGCGCGATCCGCGGGGATTTCGGCCGCTGGCGATGGGGCGAATTCCGGCGCTGGACGGGCGGAAGCGCGATACCGTGGTGTTTGCATCGGAAACTTGCGCGTTTGATTTGATTGGCGCGGAGTATGTGCGCGACGTGAAGCCGGGAGAGCTGGTGGTGGTGGGGCCGGAAGGGATCACGTCGGAGTTTTATGCGACGGCCGCGCCGCAATCGAGCTGCATTTTCGAGCATGTGTATTTTTCGCGTCCCGACAGCAGAGTGTTTGGGCGGGCGGTGCAGACCAGCCGCGAAGAACTGGGGCGGGAGATGGCGCGGGAGTCGCCGGTGGAAGCCGATGTGGTAGTTCCGGTGCCGGACTCGGGCGTGACTGCGGCGGTGGGCTACGCGGCGGAGAGTGGGATTCCATTTCGCTTTGGGTTGATTCGGAATCATTATGTAGGGCGGACGTTCATTGAGCCGAGCCAGAGCGTGCGCGATTTTGGGGTGAAGCTGAAGCTGAATCCGGTGCGGTCGCTTTTGGAAGGCAAGCGGGTGGTGCTGATTGACGATTCGATTGTGCGCGGGACCACCAGCCGGAAGATTGTGCGGTTGATACGCGGCGCTGGGGCGAAGGAAGTGCACATGCGGGTTTCGTGTCCGCCGACGATTTCGCCGTGCTTTTATGGGGTGGATACGCCATCGCGGAAACAGCTGATTGCGGCGAACAAGTCGGTGGAGCAGATTCGCGAGTACATTGGCGCGGATTCTCTGGCTTATCTTTCGCTGGAGGGGCTGAGGAGGGCTTGCGGCGAGGGGCCGCAGATTTCTTATTGCTCGGCTTGTTATACGGGGAAGTATCCGACCGAGATTATTGATGTGGAGGAGATATTGCCGGCGGTACGGCGGTAGAGGCAGCTTCTTTTTCGCCGCGGATTTGCGCGGATCTTTCTTTTCTTTCTTTTTTCTTTTTTCTCTCTATTCTTGCCTTAGATTTGCCTCAAATTTCTGGATTGAAATCTTTTCCTGTGCGGCTGGGGCGTGGCCGGGCGCGCTAGACTTGCGACCACTGGGGCTGAAAGCCCCGACTTCCTGCGAACGGAGTACGCGGCCCTGAAAGGGCCGCTCTTCCACGGTTCTGCATGCGCACGAGAATGTTCCGTCCTGTCGTGGTGGAAGTCCTATGAAGTTGTCGGCGGTTTGGCGGCGATAGGGGTCCCTCGCTTTGCTCGGGATGACAGGACGTAGATCGTGGTGGAAACTCCCTTGGAGGCGGTGGTGGCGAGGGCTTGCATGGGGTCCCTCGCTTTGCTCGGGATGACAAACCTTAAGGCCGGCCGCTGATGCGGCCGTGGCGGGCAAGAGTGCCCGCCCTACACGTACCCGCCCTACGCTTAAAAGCCTCCGTGGCCCTTGCGGGCTACGGAGGCTTTTGTTTTTTACTTACGTTTTGCCGACGACTCGTTACTTGGTAACGGCGGCGTTGGCGGGGTTGAAGGAGTCGGCGAAGGCTTGGGCGTTTGGCGTGCCTACTCCGGTTACGTTGTCCCAGCCCACTTTGGTGTGCAGGGAAGTGGTGGCGTTGCAGGGAGTGCCGTCGAAGAAGAAGCTGGGCGACGGGATAGCGCAGTCGGTTCCGAAGGAAATGGACAGCGCTGTGCCTGGGATGGAGGCATAGTCCCAAATCGCGCTGACGAATTTACCCGGCGGATTTGGAGTGGGGCCGCCGAGGACTTCGGCTGCGGTGTAGGCGGTTGTGCCAGAGGCGTCGGTGACCGTTGCGGTCACGTTGGTTTTCGAGCCGACGGGAACGACATCAAAGATGGCGCCTGCGGGCAGGGAATAGACGTGGGAAGCGGCCTGGCCCAGAGCGGGACCACCGTTGTTTTCGGACTCCTGGTTAGCAATCGCCCAGAGCCCGGAGAACATGGGGCAAGCGACGCTGGTGCCGCCCCAGACTTGCCATACCAGTTCCGGAACCTGGCCCGGGACGGAGATGGCGATCGCGACTCCGGTGTAGGGGTCGGCCAGCCAGGAAACATCGGGAACCAGACGTGCCTTGCCGGGCAGGTGTTTCTGGAACGCGGGCTTGGGGAAGCCGGCGAGGCAGTTAAAGTTGGAATCGACGGTGACGCAATTGCTTGGGCCTCCGCCGGAGCCGCCGATGAATCCGGAATCGCCGAAATAAACCGGATCTTCAATGAAGCCCTCTTCTGCGAACAGAGTTTCATTGTTTCCCCAGCCGGCCTGCCAGGCGATGGAGTTATCGGAATTGAGCGCGAGAGTGACGCCGCCGACGGCGGTGGACCAGGGAGAATCGGCGGGATAGCTGACGGTTGTTTCTCCAATCGCGGCGCTGAAGTCGCCATCGTCGCCGGAAGAAAAGTCAGCTGAAATTCCGTAGACCGCGGCGAGTTCGGAAAGCAGGTTGCCGGTGTCGAGTTCGGCGGTGGAGACGAAGGCTTCCGGAGAGCCGTAGCTGCCGGAGATGACGTTCCCCAGGCCGTTGTAGATGGTGATGTATTCCGCCTCGTCGATGTTCTGGAAGGAAGCGTCGGGCGGAACGATGAGGTTGATGTTGGCGCCGGGGGCAACGGCATGGGACCACTCGACGTCGATGTTAATTTCGACCTGATCAGGAGCCTCGCAATAACTGGGCGAGGGGATGTTGTAGATGTTGAAATTCGATCCCGAAGTGAGCGCGGGCAAGCCGAACTGGGCGGAGAAGGCGTTGGCATCGCTCAGGATGGTGGAGGAACCGCACCAGTCGATGATGGCGATGGTCTGCCCGGCACCGGTGTAGCCCTCGTTATAGAGGCCAGTCAGATTGTAGGCAGTCTGAATGGGTGGCGGAGTGTAGCCGCAGCCGGCGCTGGTCAGGCTCTGAAGATTGAGGTGATTGCCCTTGATGGAGACGCTGGGCAGCGGGCCGCCGTCAGGCGGCGGAGTGGAGAACGATTCACTCTCCAGGCCGTTAAAGCAGTTGGAGTTGTAGAAATCGTTGGGGGTGACGGTGGCCGGCTTGGGGGCGGCAGTCGCGCTCGTGGCCGAGTTCCTGGCGGCAGGAAGAGTTGCAGTGCGTGACATGGCGGGATGCACAAATTTCCCGGTATCGAGTCCGGCGATGGAGCGCACCAGCGGAGCGGCGGCGCCATCGATGTAAGGATCACGGTCATTGGAGCGGATGACTTCTCCGTGGACCTGATATTTGTTGAGGGTCACGTGGAAGGCGGACTGGACGTCGCTGACCGTGCCGCGCGCCCTCATGAAGAGGTTGTTGGGGCCGACGGTGACGACTTTGAGATTGTGCGACTCGAAAAATTCGCGCATCGTGGCGGCTTCCTGCGCCGTGGGAGCGAAGCGGGCGAGATCAGAATTCTTGAGCCAGTGGCGGTAGTTGGGCGAACTGGGATCGTACAGCTGCTGGGCCAGCGTATCGAGCGCGGCGCGATTATGCAGGTTCAGCCAGACACTGACCTCGATGGTCTTAGCTGGATCTTCAGCGCCGAGATTCTTCGCGGTGGCGACGAAGTTGGGTGTGTTATGGGCAACGAGTTGTCCGGTCGCCGCATTTGCCGGCAGAACCGTGCATAGGGTGAAGGTCAACACAACAAAGCTGAGCACGACAAGGCTCAGCCAAATTGGCCGCGCGTGGTGGACGTGGGCTGACGAGTGCAACGCTGATTTCTGCTGATACATTACTTCCTCCCTGAGAGTGAGTTTTCTGAGAAACGCGCGACACCGTGGAGACCATCGGCCATCATCCTGTTGCGGGTGCGATGATGTGCTGCGATGACCTGCGACATAGCGCCGGTAATTGCCCCTTGCAAGGGAAAGGGACAGCCTCGATCAACAACCCGGGATTGCTGGATGTAACATCGCCGCTGCGATGTGAGGAGTGGACTGCGAGAATCGGAGCGCGAGGATCGAGTTGCGACAATCTGATTGCGACCAGCGGATCGCGAAAAGCTGATTTGCGACAACCCAAAATCGCGGCAATTCTGCAAACCATCCGCACAGCACAACAACATAGGGTTAGTAGTAAGCCACTGTTATGCAAGCCGCGTCAAGCGCGGAAGCGAAGAAAAATCAGATAATCGTTTGAGTGTGCAGAAACTTGCACAGAGAGTGCATGAAGTAGGTCGGAGAATTTTCGCGAGGCGAAGGCTCTGGAGTCAGCGGGAAGGCTTGCGGGCGCGGGCTACGCGCGGGATGGATTGGAGATCGGGGATGAGGAGAATGTTGTTCCAGATCTCGTCGCTCCGGCTTTCGTCGCTCCGGCTTTCGTCGTTCCGGCCTTGCAGGAGATGCTGCACTTGTGTGGCGATGGTGCCGCTGATCTCGAGGATGAGCCATCCGCCGGGACGGAGTGCGGCGTGGGCCTGGGGAATGAGGCGGGCGATGACTTCGAGGCCGGTGGGTCCGGCGAAGACGGCGTTGCGCGGTTCGAATTTGCGGACTTCGAGCTGGACTTGATCTTCTTCCGATTCGCCGACGTAGGGAGGATTGGAGACGACGAAGTCGAAAGTTTCCGGAGTCAGGCCGGCGAGGAGGTCGGCTTCGTGGAAGTGGATGCGGGATTCGAGTTGATGGCGGGCGGCGTTGGCGCGGGCGATTTCGAGGGCTGCGGGGGAAATATCGGTGGCGTGGATTTCTGCCTGCGGGAGTTCCTTGGCCAGAGCGAGGGCGATGCAGCCGGAGCCAGTGCCGACGTCGGCGATGCGAAGAGCGGCGTCGGACTTCGGGCCTCGGACGTCGGACCTTGGACCTTGGACCTCGGACCTTGGACCTTGGACTTCGGATTGATCGCTTCGGATTCGCGGGGTCGGATGTCCGAGGTCTGAAGTCCGAGGTCCAAGGTCGAGGTTCATCAGCTCCAGAACAGTTTCGATCAAGTGTTCGGTTTCGGGGCGGGGGATGAGGACGGCGGGAGTGACGATTAGATCCATACCCCAGAATTCCTGATGTCCGGTGATGTATTGCGCGGGAACTCCGCGGGCGCGCTCGGCGAGAGCGGTTTCGTAGCGAGATTGCTCGCCGGCGGTGAGTTCGCGCTCGGGGTGAGCGTGGAGATAAGCACGGTCGCAGTTGAGAGTGAACATGAGGAGGAGCTCGGCGTTCAGGCGCGGGGAGGGGACGTGGTCCGCGGTGAGGCGGGAGATGGCGGAGGTGAGGGACGGCTTCAGCTGCACGGGATATATTTCAACACAGAGGCGGGTGGGGCGTGCGGCAAGGGTGCTGGTGGTGCCAGTTGCATGGGTCCTTCGCTTTGCTCAGACTTTCCTTCTGGCCGGGAGGCGGCTGGTTCCAGAGTGGTGGGTACAGATCCAGAACTGCTGGCAGTGTGGGTGCTGTAGGGGTCCCTCGCGTTGCTCGGGATGACAGGACGGAGAGATGGGACATGCGCGAGGCTAGAAACTAGCAACTAGGAACTAGCAACCAGCAACTGGTTTTTAGTGGGGTAATTTGAAGTTGATGGTGATTTCGGTTTGGATTTCGACGGGGTCGCCGTTCAACAGGTAGGGTTTGTATTTCCATTGTTTCACGGCGTCTACGGCGGACTGGATGAGGAGCGGCTCGCCGCTGACGACTTTTACTTCGGTGACGTTTCCGGTCTTCCCGATCGTGGCCTTCAGCTTAACGGCTCCCTCGGTGCGCATGCGGAGAGCGGCGGAGGGATACGCAGGCTGGACCTTTTTCAGCAGCAGACCCTGGGAAACTCCCTGCGAAACGGAGAGTGTCTGAAGGACGGGTTTGGCGTCGTCCTCCCCTGCGGTGATATTGGATAACGATCCATCGGAACCGCCGGCTGCAAGGCCAACCATGCTGGGAGGAGCATCCGGTGCGGACGCTTTGGTGGAGGATTTTGTGGAGCCGCTCTTAAGAACGATCGGAGCGGCAGTCTCTGCGTCGCTGGCCGGCGGGGCTGCGGGCTTGGAAGCCGATGCGGTCTTGGTTGCCGGCGAAGAAGCGGAAGGCTTGGAATTGACGGCGGGGGCTTCGGTGCCGGCGTTCCTCGAGTTGTCGATTACCGGGTCCAAGGTGGGCTGGGAATCTGCCGGCTGCGATTGCGGCAGAGTCTGTGAGCCGGACGATGATGCGGACGTGGCGGAAGCCGATGCCGGTTGAAGGGGAGCGGATTGCGTGGGCGCGGGAACCTTGCCTGTCGCCGGGGACGTTTGATTTGAACCAGCAGCGGGAGCGCTCAGTTTGTCGTGCAACTGCGTCCAGCCGAAATAGGCTACGCAGACCAGGAGTGCGGCTGCGGCGATGGCCAGAAATATTTTCTTGTTGCCACCACTCGCGGATGTTTCCGGAAGGTTGGCTCCGCCGAATGTGAAAGTGGGTGCGGGTGCGGTGGTCGATTCGACTGGCTTCGAGTCGGCGGGACTGGTATGGGCTGGACTCGTCTCTGCGATCTTTTCTGCCGAGGAGGCTGTCTTGCTCCCACCGGGTGCGGCTGCGACCACTGGCGCCGCGGCTTCGCGGGCCGACGCGGGGGCGCTTGCGGCTCCAGCGCTCGAAGCGGGCGATCCGGCATTGGAGAGCGTCGAGTTGAGTATTGACGGCGTTATCGAAGAATTGGCTGGGAGCGCGGAATTTACGGCGCTTTCAATTGCGGCGTTTGCGGTTGTGCCGGAGGAACTCGCGGCCGCCGAAACTGTGGTTTGGACCTGAGGTTTTGCAGGAACGCTGGCGGCAGGCTTCGCGATGGGTGGCGCGGCCAGGCGCGGCTTGGCGGCGGTCGCCGCGGACAATGTTGCAGGCCTTGCGGGCGCGGCTGGCACGATGCCGGCGGGTTTCGGAGGAACTGGCGTTGTGGGTATGGGCGCGGACGGCTTGGCCGCCTCGCCCTTGCGCAGGAGTCCACGGGCTACGCGCAGGGTTCCTTTTGCCTGTTCCACGTTGATAGGTTTCGTGAGCACCAGATTGGCGCCGATGCGGAATGCCTTGGCGACTCCGGGCTGCCCCTCAACGACGGCGACCGCGAGAGACGCCTGATTGATCGCGGAACTGCGCGCGCTCTTGAACAGCAGCGAGGCGTTCTGATCGTTATCGCAGTCGACGACGACGGCATCGAAGTGCTCGGCCATCAATTTCTTGACGGCGGCGAAAGGCTCCACGCACGCTTCGACGGCAAACTCCAGCTCGCTCAGGACTTGCGTCACCGTGCGGGCAATTTTTTCGTCGGGACAGAAGAGTAGAGCTCGGTAACCCATACCAAGGTCATCGTAGGTACACCGGTAAGAGGCAGCAAGTTACGGCAGTAATTCAAGGGCCATTGACTACGGCGGCTGGGGATGGAACTGCGGGGCGCGGGCGAAGGGCGCGCGATTACCGGAAGTACATGGGCGGAAGTAATCGCCGCTGCGGCTCGAGGCCCCTCCGTTAGAATGGCGGCCATGCGGGTGCCGCTGTGGCTGAAGATTGCGTGGACGATTTGGCTGATCGTCTGGGCGCCGATTTACTGGAGCCACTACGGCCCGCAGAATTTTCTTTTCTTCTGCGATATCGGAAACATTCTGATCGGGATCGCCCTGTGGCTGGAAAGCCCGCTGATATTTTCCTGGCAGGCGTGCGGTCTGCTGGTTTTCCAGACGCTCTATACCATTGATCTGGCGGGGGCGCTGATCAGCGGCCGCCACGTGATTGGCGGCACGGAGTATATGTTCAGTCCGGAGCTGCCGCTCTACATTCGGCTGCTCAGTTTGTTTCATGTAGTGACGCCGCCGCTGCTGGTATGGGCGATCTGGCGGCTGGGCTACGATCCGCGCGGGTGGAAATGGCAAACGGTCACGTGCTGGATTGTGGTGCCGATCAATTATTTCTGGCGTCCGGAATACGATGTGAATTGGGTTCGCGGGTTATTTTTTCGGGATCAGCGGGTGGTGCCTGCAGCGGTTTATTTGCTCGCGTATCTGGTGGTCGTGCCGCTGGTGGTTTATTTTCCTACGCATCGGCTGCTGGTTTGGCTGAGTCGACGGTGGAGGCCGCGCGCCGGGGCTGAAGCCCGCGCCGATTCCCGGAGCTTTGCGCGGCGCTGAAGCGCCGCTCTTCCACGGAGCTGCATGCATAGAGCGATTGCTCTGACCAGCCCGCTGCCGTTTCTGACTTGCGGAGCGTTTGCTTATGTCGCGGCCCGGCTGGGCCTGCATTCCGTGGCGGGCGCCGTCAAACTTGCAGTTGCGGTGTGGCTGATGGGCCCGCTGCCGTTGATTCTGACGAACGCAGCGTTCATGAAGCTGCACCGGGTGTTTGTGATGTCTTACGCGACAGGATGGCTGATGAAGCTCATGATCGTTGCGCTGGCCGTGGGCTGGTTTCTTTGTTGAAGCCGATAAGCTAGCGTTTAGGATCGGGATTCGGATTCGGGTTACGCACGGCCGATTCTGGTTGCGGGTAGTCGATGGTTCCCTTGAAGGACGAAATGTCTTCGCCGTGAAAATCGGGGAAAGGCAACTTTTTGTTGTCGCGCAGGTCGGCGATTTTCTTCGTGGCAGTTTCCGCTTTTTCTTTTTCCAGTCCGGAGTCGCGGCTGATATATAGCGTCTGCGAAGGCATGGCGACGCTGGTGCCGGCATCATCCACGAGATCCAGCATGCGCAGCAGCAGGTCTTCGCGGACCGCGGCGAATTCGTTGTAATCGACCGTGAGGACATAGGAGAAGACCTCCACGGGGAGCGTGCCGGCAGCGATATCGGAGAGGCGCACGCGAACTGTTTTCGATTCGATTTTTGGATGGCTGTAGAGCAAGCGGCGAAGCTCCGAGAGCACGTAGCGAAGATGGTCGGGTTTGGTCTCGGGACGCAGGCCGAGAGTGGTTTTGAACAGCATCTTGTCGCGGCGGCTGAGATTCTCGACATTGATGGTGGCCACCGTGCCGTTGGGAATGGCCAGCAGAGTGCGTTCGTCGGTGCGAACGCGGGTGGAGCGCAGGCCGATATCTTCCACTGTGCCGGTGCGGTCGCCGAAGCGGCAAGTGTCGCCGACGCGAATGACTTCATCGCCGAGGACGGAAACTCCGCCGAAAAGATTCGCAATCGTTTGCTGCGCGCCGAAGCCGATGGCAAGGCCTCCGATGCCGAGGCCGGCGAGGGCGGTGCTCATGTTAAAGCCGAGGTTGCCGAATACCGCCAGAATGCCCAGGCCGAAAATGACTGCTTTGAGGATGCGCTCACCCAGCAGCATGAGCGATCCGGTGCCGGTGTGACCGCGCTGCAGGGCGCGATTGCGTACGCCGCGCAGCAACCAGCGCACGACACGCCATGCAATCCAAGTGACGCTGATGATGAGGGCGATCGACGTGACTTGAAAGTAGTAGTGGCGCGGCAAGAGTGCGATGCCCAGGTAGCGGGCAAAAAACTGGTGAGCCAGCGTGGCGGTGAGCAGCCACGCCGGAGCTGAAACCGAGCGCCAGTTTGCGACTTCTAACTGGCCGCGACGCCGCGCCCACCAGCGCAGGGGAATTTCCAGAAGCACCAGCACAAGCCACCCGAGAGCCGCAGCGACAGGCACCGCGATCAGCAGAGCCAGCCACTGCCACAGCGGCATGCCGGCGATTCGATGTTTGACCAGCACGCTCGGAAGCTTGCTCTCGACCTGCCGCGCTTCGACTTGATCGTAGAGTTCGGGAAGTTTGGCCAAGGTTTCAGAAGAAATCAGCCAGATCTTGCCCGCGCTCGGGTCGGATACACGCACCAGTTCGAGATCGTCGTCAACATCGCCGGAAGACATGGTTCCCAGTTTTTGCCGGCCGAGCGCAACGCCTTCCTGCGGAGTTCCCTGCGACTGGGTAAAGCTGCCTACGTGCACGGTGGTCGCGGCCGGGCTGTTCAACACGGCATTGAGTTGAGTGGCGATTTGCTCGCCGTCAGCCTGGCGACGGGCGGCACTCATCTGCAGGTATTGCGCGGCGATGTTGTAGTCGCCCGATTGCGCAGCCTGCAGGAATCCGAGGACGGAACCGGAGGGCGTTCCGCGGCCGAGGGGATCGGCAGGCGTGGTGGTGTTCGCGGCTGGAGTTGTCGATGGCTGCAGGATTTGGGTAAGAGCGGATTGGGCGGTTGCGGGAAGGCACGGTAAGAAAAAGAAAACGAAGATGATGGTTCTTGAGATGACGGGTTTCTTAAGGAAGGAGGACATGGTATTCTCCCGCGCCCGAGTTGTGCGGGCATGCGTTTGAGATGGATGAGCGAAAGGGCGCGCGAGTCTTAATTGTATCGGAACGAATTCGCGATGTTAGGGCAGCGTCGTCCACTCCGTCCGGAGCGGGGCATCAGGGCCGCTTGGGACGGTAGATGTCGGTGCTGGTGCCGAAGAAAACTTCGGCCGCTTCCATCAAAGTTTCCGAGAGCGTGGGGTGCGGATGGATGCTGAGGGCGACGTCCTTGGCGAGCGCGGCCATTTCGATGGCGACCACGCCTTCGGCTATTAGCTCTCCAGCGCCGGCGCCGACAATGCCGACTCCCAGCACGCGTTCGGTTCGCGGATCGATGAGCAGCTTAGTCATGCCTTCGGGGCGGTCGAGGGTAGTTGCGCGGCCTGAGGCGGCCCAGGGAAACTTCGCCACTTTGATTTCGATGTTTTCTTTTTGCGCCTGGGTTTCGGTCAGGCCACACCAGGCAACTTCGGGATCGGTGAAAACGACCGCGGGAATGGCGTGAGGCTCGAAGGCAACTTTGTGTCCAGCGATGGCTTCGGCAGCGGTGCGACCCTCATGCATGGCTTTGTGCGCCAGCATGGGCTCGCCGACCAGGTCGCCGATGGCGTAGATGGAAGGGTCGTCCGTTTGGAGCTGTTTGTTTACCTGGACGAAGCCTTTGGCGCTGACCTTTACCTGAGTTTTCTCGAGGCCGGGAATTTCTGAGTTTGGCTTGCGGCCGACGGAAACCAGAACGCGATCGAAAACTTTTTCGCGCGCTTTTACTTCCGGACCTTCGAAAGTGGCGCGAATGCCGGTGCCTTCGTCTTTGACGGCAGCGACCGTGGTGTTGAGCAGGATGGCTTCGAACATTTTTTCCAGCCGCTTGTGCAGGGGCAAAACCAGGTCGCGGTCGGCTCCGGGGAGCAAGCCGGGAAGCATTTCGACGACCGTGACGCGAGTGCCGAGAGCGGCGTAGACCGAGCCGAGTTCGAGGCCGATGTAACCGCCGCCGACCACCAGCAGGCTGCCGGAAATGTCTTTTAGGTTGAGCGCGCCGGTGGAATCCATCATGCGGGGCGAATCGATCTTGAGCGAGGGAACGATTGCGGGACGCGAGCCGGTGGCGAGAATGATGCGGTCGAAGGTGAGAGATTCCTCGGAGCCGTCGGACTTCGTGATGCGAAGAGTGGTGGAGTTCTCGAACGCGGCGCGGCCTTGCACGTATTTTACTTTGTGCTGCTTGGAGAGGACGCCGAGGCCTCCCGTTAGTTTCTTGACGACTCCTTCTTTCCAAGAGCGCAGGCGCGCGAGATCAATTTTCGGCGCGGAGAATTCGATGCCCCAGTCTTTGGCTTGATGCGATTCTTCGAGCAGCTTAGCCACGTGCAGCAAGGCTTTCGACGGGATGCAGCCGCGGTAGAGGCAGACGCCTCCGGGGTTGACCTCGGGATCGATCAGGGTAACGGTCATGCCGAGATCGGCGGCGAGAAAGGCGGCCGCGTAGCCTCCGGGGCCTCCGCCGACGACAGCGATGTTGAGAGGTTGCGTGTCAGACATGATTTTGATTCGCAGAGACGTTGCTTGCAACGTCTCTGCAGGCAGCGCCGCACAAGTTTACCGGTACCCAGAATTTTTTGGTACTGCGGGCAGAGACGTAGCAAGCTACGTCTCTACGACGGCAAATCATCCCTGGACCGAGAGCAGGAACGGCTGTTCGAAGGCTTCGGCGATCCAGCGCAGGAAGCGTGCCGCGTCTGCGCCGTCAATCAGGCGATGATCATAGGAAAGCGAGAGCGGCAGAATCAGCCGGGGTTCGAACTTTCCTCCATCCTTGTCGGCAATCCACTCCGGTTCGATGCGCGAGCGGGACAGCCCGAGGATGGCGACTTCCGGATGATTCACGATGGGAGTGAAGCCGATGCCGCCGATGCCGCCCAGGTTGGTGATGGTGAAGGTTCCGCCTTCCATCTCGGCCGGGGTCAGTTTTTTGTCGCGAGCTTTTTTCGAGAGCTGCGAGAGTTCCACGGCGAGTTCGACAATATTCTTTTTGTCGACGTCGCGAATCACAGGAACCAGCAGGCCGCGATCGGTGTCGGCGGCCACGCCGATGTGGATGTATTGCTTGTAGACGATTTCTTCTTTCTCGATGTCGATGCTGGCGTTGAACTGCGGGAAAACTTTGAGCGCCGCGGCGCAGACTTTCAGGGCGATGGCAGTGACCGTCATCTTGCCGCCAGCTTCCGCGGCCTTGGGAGCGAAACGCGCGCGCAGTTGCTCGAGTTCGGTAATGTCGGCGCGATCCTGTTGGGTGACGTGAGGAATCGTGTTCCAGGATTCGGCGAGATGCTCGGTGGTTTTGCGGCGAACTCCACGCATGGAAACGCGCTCGGTCTTGCCCCACTTGGTAAAGTCGGGAAGCTTGGGAGCGGCGAAGTGTCCAGCTCGCGGCGCCGCTTGCGCCGCCGAGATGACTGCCGACAGCAGAGTTTTCGCGTGGGCCTTAACGTCGTCTTCGCTGATGCGTCCGCCGGGGCCGGCGCCTGTTACTTCGTAAATGTCGATGCCCAGTTCCCGCGCCAGCCGGCGGATACTTGGCGCGGCAGGAACAGGTTGACGATGTTCCGTTCCCGCAACTTTGCCCAGCTGCAGGGGCATGGAGAACGCGGATGGAGAAAGTTGTGGCTGATCGGGCGGCAAAGCCTGTTCTTCGGTTTTGCCTTCGGCGCGAATCGCTGCCTGGAAAGCGAGGCGCGCTCCGTGCTGGCCGGAGACGTGTTCCACAGGGCCAGTCTGCTTTTGTGCCGGCTCGGGCGCGGTTGCGCCGCCTTCGAGCGTGAAGATCACCTGGCCGACTTTGATTTTTTCGCCTTCTTTAACTTTTACGTCTTTGACCACGCCACTCACCGAAGACGGAACTTCCACGACGGCTTTGTCGGTTTCCAGTTCCATCACGGGCTGGCCTTCGGAGACTTTTGTTCCCGGGGCAATCATCAGGCGAACCAGATCGCCTTGCGAAATATTTTCGCCAAGCTCGGGCAAAGTGAACTCGCTGACGCCGGGCCTGGTTGAAGTCTGCACGGTCGCCGCCCGACGGTCGCCGCCGGCTCGTTGTGCCGGCGCGGCTGCTGGTGATGGAGATGGAGATGCTGGAACATTGGGTAGTGGCTCCTGCTGCGGAGCAGGACGGGCTGCAGGAGCAGAGGCGGCAGATGGCTGAGCCTGCGCGGCAGAAGGTGCTGCGGGCTTGGCCGCGACTCCGTTGTCTACCGTGAAGATCACCTGGCCGACTTTAATCTTGTCGCCTTCTTTGACGCGGATCTCCTGCACGGTGCCGCTTACCGACGAAGGCACTTCCAATACGGCTTTATCGGTTTCCAGTTCCATGACCGACTCGCCCGCGTTGATTTTGGTTCCGGGTGCGATCATGAGGCGCACGAGGTCACCTTGCTCGATGTTCTCACCCAACTCCGGAAGTTTGAATTCGATCACTTCTTCTGATTCCTTTTTTAGATGGCTTTTCTTGCTTATTCTTGATTACGTCGCTCCAGTTTTCGATTCCCAGCATCCGGCGGTCCGAGTCGAGCGCCGAAACAGACGTCACTGTTGCCTAGGTAGTTGCTGGATTCGCCTTTTCCGGATTGATACCTAAGTCGTGAATCGATTGCTTTACCACGTCAGCGCCGATTTTTTTGTCTCGCGCCAGTGCTCCAAGGGTGGCCAGCACGATGTGCTTGGCATCCACTTCGAAGAAGTCGCGCAGCGCGACGCGGTTTTCACTGCGGCCGAAGCCATCGGTTCCGAGCGAAACTAATTCTCCGGGTACCCACTTCGAGAGACTCTCCGGCAACACCTTCATGTAGTCCGAAGCCGCGATGAACGGGCCGGGAGCATCCTTGAGCATCTGCGTTACGTAGGGAACCTTGGGCGCTTCCCCGGGATGCAGCATGTTCCAGCGTTCGCAGTCGTTGGCGTCGCGGTAAAGGGCCTTGTAGCTGGTGAGGCTCCAGACGTCGGCGGCGACGCCGTATTTCTCTTCCAGAATCTGCTGTGCCTTTAATACTTCGTACATGATCGTGCCGCTGCCCAGGAGTTGCACGACCGCCGTGGCATCGCTCTTGGTCGAAGTCTTGAAACGATACAGACCCTTCAGCACACCTTCGCGAATGTTCGGCCCCTCGGGCATGTGCGGCATCGGCAAAGGTTCGTTGGTGACCGTGATGTAGTAGAAGATCGACTCCTGGTCCACGTACATCCGCTTGATGCCGTCCTGAATAATGATGGCAATCTCGTAGGCGAACGCCGGATCGTAGGCCAGCAGGTTCGGCACGGGCAGCGCGAGCACGTGACTGTGGCCGTCCTGATGCTGCAGGCCTTCGCCGGCCAGCGTGGTGCGGCCAGCGGTGCCTCCGACGAGGAATCCACGGCAGCGCAGATCGGCCGCGGCCCAGATCAGGTCGCCGATGCGCTGGAACCCGAACATGGAGTAGTAAATGAAAAACGGAATCGTATTGATTCCGTGGTTCGCATAGGCCGTGCCCGCGGCAATGAACGAGCACACGGACCCAGCTTCGGTGATTCCTTCTTCGAGGATCTGCCCGTTCTTTGCTTCCTTATAGTAGAGGAGCGTATCCATGTCGACGGGCTCGTAGTTCTGGCCCACGCTGGAATAGATTCCGACCTGGCGGAACAGGGCTTCCATGCCAAAGGTGCGCGCTTCATCGGGAACAATGGGCACGATGAGCTTGCCGATCTCTGGATCGCGCAACAGTTTCGCCAACACACGCACGAACACCATGGTGGTGGAAACGTCGCGACCCTCGGTGCCTTTGTGGAACTCATCGAAGAAAGAATCGGCCACCGGTTTCAGCGGCGCTGCGCGCACTTTGCGCTGCGGCATGTATCCGCCAAGCTGCTGGCGGCGAGCCTGCATATATTTGATTTCCGGGCTGTCGTCGTGAGGGCGGTAGAAAGGCGCTTCGTGCAGTTCGTCGTCGGGAATCGGAATTCCGAAACGCGAGCGGAACATCTGCAACTCGTCTTCGTTCAGTTTTTTCTGCTGGTGGGTGATGTTCTTGCCTTCGCCCGCTTCGCCGAGGCCGTAGCCCTTGATGGTTTTCGCGAGGATGATGGTGGGGGCGCCGGTGTGCTCCACGGCGGCTTTGTAAGCTGCGTGGACTTTGATGGGGTCGTGCCCGCCCAGCCGCATGCGCGCCAGCTGATCGTCTGATAGATGCTCGACCATCTTGAGCAGCCGAGGGTCGGAGCCGAATAGATTCTGACGGAAATACTCTCCGCTCTCGACGAAGTATTTTTGATATTGCCCATCGCTCACTTCGCCGAGACGCTTTACCAGCAGGCCGTCGCGGTCATTCTGGATGAGGCTGTCCCAGTCCGTGCCCCAGATGACTTTGATCACATTCCAGCCGGCGCCGCGGAAAATTGCTTCCAGTTCCTGGATGATTTTGCCGTTGCCGCGCACCGGGCCGTCGAGGCGCTGCAGATTGCAATTCACCACAAAAATCAGGTTGTCGAGTTTTTCGCGCGAGGCCAGAGAGATGGAACCGAGAGACTCGGGCTCGTCCATTTCACCGTCGCCGAGAAACGCCCAGACTTTTCCGCCGGTGGTCTGCTTCAGGCCGCGGTTTTCCAGATATTTAATGAAGCGCGCGTGGTAAATCGACTGGATCGGACCCAACCCCATGGACACGGTGGGAAACTCCCAGAATTCGGGCATGAGCCAGGGGTGAGGATAAGAACTCAGTCCGCCGCCGGGTTTTAATTCGCGGCGAAAATTCTGCAATTTTTCTTTCGGGATGCGGCCCTCAAGATAGGCGCGAGAATACATTCCCGGCGCGGCGTGGCCCTGGAAATAGACCACGTCACGATCGCCAGTTTCCGTCTTGGCCCGAAAGAAATGGTTGAAGGCAACTTCGTACAAAGTCGCCGCAGAGGCGTATGTGGAGATGTGGCCGCCGATGCCTTCCTGAATTTTATTAGCGCGAACCACCATCGCCAGAGCGTTCCAGCGCACCAGGCTCTTGATGCGGCGCTCCATTTCCTGGCTGCCGGGGAAAGGAGGCTGCTGGCTGCTCGCAATCGTGTTCTGGTAAGGCGTGGTCGCCGAGAATGGAAGATTAATTCCGGCTTCGCGCCGGACGTGCAAAGCCAACTGCTGCAACAATCTGCCGGCACGGTTGGGACCTCCCTGGGACAGAACGTAGTCGAGGGAATCGACCCACTCTCGCGTTTCCAATACCTCTAAGCCATCAGTTTCAGTCTGAGCCACGTCTGGTTTCTCCGGTGCGTAAGGCGCAACTGTTAATCATATGCAATTACGAGGATTTTTGCTGGCGGAAACTCCCGGTTCGGGTTACTTCTGATTTAGAATCCGTTCGGGCGGCCCTATCGCGGAGCTTTTGCGGAGGTTTTATGATGAAGATCGTGCTGCTGCTGCTGTTGGTGATCGGGATGATCCTTCTGGTTCCGCGGTTGCTTTCGCACGGCACGTTGCCGGAGGTAGGCAGCGCCGCTCCCGATTTCACTCTGCCCACGCAGGATGGTTCCGCTACCAGCCTGAAGGATTATCGGGGCAAGTGGGTGGTGCTCTACTTCTATCCCAAAGACCTTACTCCCGGGTGCACGCGGGAAGCGCATAATTTCCAGGTGGACCAGGCGAAATTTGCGCAGCGTAATGCCGTGGTGCTGGGCGTGAGCCTGGACAGCGTGGAATCCCACAAAAACTTTTGCGCCAAGGAAGGGCTGAACTTCAAGCTGCTGTCCGATACCGGCCACAGCGTCACCAAAGCTTACGGCTCTCTCACGAACCTGGGCGTGGTGCAGATGGCATCTCGGAATACTTTCATCATCAATCCGGACGGAAAAGTGGAGAAAGTCTGCGGCAGCGTGAACCCGGAGCATCACAGCGACGAGGTTCTTGCCGATTTGGACCGGTTGCAGAAATTGTAATCGGCATTTGTAGTCAGCATCAGTAGTCGATGACACGACCCCACCTTCCGTCCTGGCACGTTAAACTCAGAAGATGGCCACTCTAGCCAACCACCCCGACCTAGGCGATTCTGCGGGATACCGCTTCCCGCCGGGGTTTCAGCGGAACCTGCTGTGGTTTGCTTTCCGCAAGTTTCGGCCCGGCAATCCTATTTTTTTATTTCAGCACCTGGCTGAAAAGTACGGCGACATCGCGCACTACAAGATTGGGCCGCACCACATCGTGTTTCTGAATCATCCGGAATACATTCGCGAAGTGCTGGTGGTGCAAAATGACAATTTCATCAAGGAACGCACGGTGCAGCGCAGCAAGATGCTGCTGGGTAAGGGCATGATCACCAGCGAAGACGCCGAACACCGGGCGCAGCGGCAGGTGGCGCAACCGGCGTTTCACCGCCAGCGCATCCAGGAATACGCCGCAGCGACTGTTGACGAGGCGGCACGGGCACGCGAGTCATGGAAAGATGGCGAGCAGCGAGACATCGCCATCGACATGATGCACTTGACTCTCAAGATCGTGGCGCGCACTTTGTTTGCGGCCGACCTGCAGAAAGAAGTGTTGGAACTGGCAGATGCCATCAACCGCATCATGGGGCTCTACAATTTCCTGGTGATGCTGCCGGCGGCGGAGTGGCTGGTGCACCTGCGACCGCCGGGGCTGGCCGCGTTTGTGAAGGCTCGCAAACGCATCGACGCGGTGGTGTATCGAATGATTGATGTGCATCGCCGGCGCGGTGGCGATGGCGGCAGTCTGCTCGATCTGATGCTGGCTGCGTCTTCTGATGAAAGCCGAGGCCACGACAGTCCCGGAGCGCAGCAAGCTCTGCGCGACCAGGTCATTACGATTTTCCTGGCTGGTTATGAAACCGTGGCCAATGCGCTGATCTGGACGTGGTATTTGCTCTCGCAAAACCCGGACTGCGAACGCCGGTGCCATGAGGAAGTGGATTCTGTGCTGCAGGGGCGATTGTCAACAGCCGAAGATGTTCCCCGCTTGCGTTACGTAGAAATGGTGATGGCGGAGTCGATGCGGCTCTATCCTCCGGCGTGGGCCATGGGCCGTTATGCGCGCCACGATTTTCAGTTGGGAGATTATCGGCTGCCTGCCCGCACAACTGTGTTGATCAGCCAGTTCGTCACGCACCGCGATCCTCGCCATTTCCCGGATCCTCTGCGATTCGATCCAGAACGCTTCACTGCGGAAGCGAAGTCGAGGCGCGCCAAGTTTACTTACTTTCCTTTTGGGGCCGGAGCACGCCAGTGCATCGGCGAATCGTTTGCCTGGATGGAAGGCGTGCTCGTGCTGGCCACGTTGCTGCAGAAATGGAGACTGCGCATGGTTCCCGGACAGCGCGTCGAACCGCAGCCGTTGATCACGCTTCGTCCGAAGTATGGCATGAGGATGCGGATCGAAGCGAGGGCTCTAAACTAGTTTTTTCCTGACAGGTACAGGTCTGCGACATGTTGGGCGATTTCCCAGGGCTTTGCTTCCGCCAGATTTGTCAGCACTACGACGGTTAAGCGATCGTCCACGTATCGGTTGATCGTGGTCTGGAAACCTTGCCAGGCCCCGTCGTGGCCGATCACGCGGTGCCCTTTCTGCTCCCCAATAAACCAGCCGAAACCGTAAGCGGAACCGTCGGCACCTTTATTCGGGCTGCCATCTTTCAGTTTGGCGGGTGTCCACATCAGATCGAGGGTGGAGCGCTTGAGCAGCTTTTCTCCGTAGAGAGCGGCGTCCCATTTTGCTAGATCCAACACCGAAAAATATACGCTGCCGTCCGCAGTGGTGTTCACCATGGGCGCAACCCAGTCCTGGTTTTTCAACTCGCCTTTCACCAGTCGGTAGCCAGCGGCGCGATTGGGAACGATGTCGGCCTCGCTGATGATGCGCGTGGTCTGCATTCCCAGCGGCTGGAAGATGCGCTGCTGCAGGAAATCACCATAGAATTCTCCCGTCACGCGGTGAATCAGAATTCCCAGCGTGAGATAACCGAGGTTGCTATACTCCCACTTCGTTCCGGGCGGATAGGCCAGCGGAATACCCTCAACCATCTTCAGCAGTTCGTCTTCGTTCCAGTCTTTGCGGAAATCGAACTTCTCGGGATAGTCCGTGAACCCGGCGGTGTGGCTCAGCAGTTCACGGACGGTGACTTCCTTCCAGGCAGTGGGCACATCGGGGAAATATTTCGTGAGTGGGTCGTCCAGCGCCACTTTTCCTTCTTCCACCAGCATCATTACGGCAGTTGCGGTGAATTGCTTGCCGACGGACCCGGACTGGAATACGGTTTCGGGTTTCACCGGAACCTGGAGTTCGACATTTGCGAAACCGAAGCCCTCGGCGCGCACGATTTCCCCGCCCTTCGATACCAGCAGCGACAAGCCCGGAATGCGTTGTTTCTGCATCTCGCTGCGAACGTAGTCGCCGACAGGATCCGGAGTGGTTGGGGAATTTTGGGCGCTGGCCGTAGGCAAGAACAAAGTCGAAGCCGCGAGCGAGAAGAGTGTGGCCACAATCGCCGTGCATCGGGAAGTCATGGTGTATTCTCCGCTAAAAATGGAATCTGTAGTCTAATTCGCCGCATTCAATGTTTCGCTTTCAAATTGTTGTATAGTGACTCCAACGTCGCAGTTAAGCAGTGAGGATGGGGCTGACTACTCCGAGCTGTCTGCGACAGCCCCCCAGTAAGAAATCTGACTTCTTTTTTCCGGATTTTTCGTCCCGGGCTCCTCTGGGAGCGCGCGCTGAGTTCTCAGTTTCATAGTTGTGGCGGCAAATACGGCGAGGGGAAAGCTCTCTCCAAAAAGGAAGCATGGCTGCGAGCAACCCGCGACGAACCAGTCGGGTGCGAATCAGCCAGCCAGGGCCAGAATGATCACGATCGTTTCCGGAATACCGAGGTCGGGCACGTCTCTTATGATGCAAATGATCGCGGCGGGGGGAATGGCTGCACTTACTGATAGCCAGCGCAATGCCGATGTGAACAATCCTCGCGGGTATTACGAGTTGGAGTCGGTGAAAACTCTGGCGCGCAACCCGGATGCCATCGCCGAAGCGGAAGGCAAGGCGGTGAAGGTAATCTCCTCGTTGCTGACTTTTCTGCCGAATCGACACGAGTACCGCGTGATTTTCATGTGCCGGCCGCTCGATGAGGTTTTGGCATCGCAAGACCGCATGATGCAGCGACTCGGCCGCGTAGTTCCGCCGGCGCCGACAGAATCCGTAAAGAGAGCATTCGAGCAGCACATCCTGCAAATTCGAGGTTGGCTCGCCGCGCAACCCAACATGAAGGCGCTTTATGTAGAGTATGGCACGGTGGTGCAGGACGCTCACGCCGAGGCGACGAAGATCAAGGCCTTCCTGGGGCTCGATCTGGATGTGGATGCTATGGCCCAGCAAGTGGAGCAGTCGCTCTATCGCGAAAGATCTGGCTGACGAAGTTTGCCGGGTAAAAATATTTCAGAAAGAAATCAGGAAATCTCGGCCAGAGAATTCTGCAGCGCTCCGTCCTTCGGTGTGGGAGTAGCTCCCGCCTGGCTCGCCACCCATGCTCCCACCCGATTGGCGACTTCGTTCATGCGGTCGAGCGAAGTGCCGTGCAGGTACTCGTGGGTGAGGCCAGCGGTAAAAGCGTCCCCGGCGCCGATGGTATCCGCCACTTGCACGCGAAACCCGGCGTGCTCGCTCGATCCCGTCTTGCTGACCAACAAACTGCCGCGATCGCCGCGTGTAATGCAAACCACCTTCAGATCGTAGAGACGGAGCAGCTTTTCGGCCGCCAATTTCTCACCACCATGATCGCGGCTGTGGACGTTACTGTGGACCAAGCCGCCGAGTTTCATGATCGTGGGGAGTTCTTCGTCGTTGACTTTGACGATATCGGCCAGGCTCATGGATTCTGCGAGAAGTTCGCGGGAATAGAAGTCGCCTCTGAGGTTGACGTCGAAGACGCGCACGGCGTCCCGAGAAGTTGCACGAACAAATTTCCGGATGGTTTCACGGCTCTGGGGCAAGCGTTGCGCCAGCGATCCAAAACAAACCGCATCCGCTTCCTTCGCCAGTTCCTGCCATTGCGCGGTCCACTCCATAAAGTCCCACGCCGCCGGCTGCGCAATCACAAAGCTGGCCTGCCCGTTGCCGTCGACGCGAGCCTGAGCGGTGCCGGTGGGATGATCTTTGTCAGGGTCGGTTTGCAGGAAGGTCACCGGCAGACCGAGCGCTTCCATTTTGCGCCGGGCTTCCTTCCCGCGCGCGTCCGCTCCTACGCGGCTGGCGACCACGCCGCGATCTCCCATCAGACTGGTGACGTAGGCGAAGTTGGCAGGAGCGCCTCCCAGGTGCGTCGCGTCCGGCAAGATGTCCCACAAAATCTCGCCCAGGCCAACCACTGTTTTCTTCATGATCCCTGCAAATCGTAACGCGGTCTGGCTCCTGGAACAATGTTTTCAGGGCTGGGTTTGGAGGGCTAGCCAATTCTTACGCTCGATTTCCTAGGCAGGGCTTCGCGCACAATGCAGGCGCTGAGTGCAGGAATGTCAATTAGATGGCTGGGCCAAGCAATTGTTTCAATGCCTGGACGTATTCGGTGAGGGCTTGGCGCCCAGTTTTGGTCACGCGATAGAGGGTTTGCGGCTTGCGTAACACGAACTTCTTTTCGATGACCACGTACCCGGCTTCTTCGAGTTTGAGCAGTTGTGCGCCGAGGTTGCCGTCTGTGGCCTGAGTCTTGGCGCGGAGCCATGTAAACTCAGCCTCTTCCACGCCGCAGAGCAGCGAAAGCAAGGCCAGGCGCAGCCTGCCGTGGACCACGGGATTGAGCTCGGGCAAATCAGGCATGGATTGGGCTGCGCCCTTTACGCTGCCGCGCTTCCGCAATTTGGCTGTAGATGCCGAACACAATCTGGCAGAAGAAGATGGCGACCAGAAACAGGATGGTGCTCTGCTCATGGCTGGCGAAGCACGCAGCCACGGTCACCAGCCACCACACGACTGCGCACGCAAACTGAACCTTCCAGCGAAGAATCAGGGATGAGGCTCCGTTGGCCAGGCCAAGCAGGGCCGCTATCACGGCCACAAAGAGGTGCTGATCGGTCAGTCTTCCACTCACGCCGAGGGCTAGAAAGAGCAGAAACATCGAAATTCCCAAAGCAATCCAGACGGAACCGATTGCCCGTCCCAGCGTGGTCTCGGGATGATTGCCGGCTTTCAAGGAAGCAACGACAACGGTAACGATGACCGCGATCACCGCCGTAACCGGCCAGGCCCATGCGCTATGACCCCACGCGGACCAGGCGATGGCGAGATAGTAAGCAACGCCCCACAGAACGAAAGTCCATCCCCAGCTCTCGATGCTACGGCGTCCCTCGCCGATCATGTTCTCGATGAGGCTCAGCCTCTCTTTCAGTTCCTGCTCGGTGGTGTGGTCCTGCATCGCACTTCTCCTTTGCGGAAGCTCGAATCAACGCATTGACCGTTGCTTTACTCCCATGCAGCGCCGGCATGCGAATCGTCATTTCACGGCTGATGTTGAAGCAGCATTTCCACGCTGCGTTGTGGGGGATTGCTGCCAAAGGTCGCCTCGGTGACTTCGTCCCACTCGCCTTTGCTGGTCAGGTGCATGGTGTTCACTATGTGTGCTGGCCCGGCCGTAAAGCTCCACGAAAAGCCGTTAGCGGGTACCGAAAGCTCCGTGTCGAGGTAGTGGCCGTCATGGTAGGCGCGGAAGTGATAGGTATGAGAGGCATCGTCATAGGCAACCGTGGCCAGGGCGGTGAACATTACTTTGCCCTCGGCGTTGACGCTTTTGCCCTCGATGAGCAGGACGAGGCCGTCAAGCTTGTACTCGACATCTTCCGTCTGCGTGAGATGAAGGGGTTCTGCCGGTCCCCGAACGATAGTGACAGGCCCCGACCAGTGACCAGCCAGAAATGAGAGCTTGCGCATCGCCTCGCGCTGCGCGTCGACGCTGTTCGAAGGAGGCTGCTGTGCGGCAAGCAAGAGACTGGACGAAATCATGAGCACTGCAAGCAACGTTGTTGAAAGAATGGCCGGATGAGTGAGCACGGAAATAGCAGTTTTCATCGACGAACTCCTTGTCGCGGAAGTTAAATGCGAGGAAAGTCGAATCAGAGCAACCTCGCATAAATAGAGTACTCTATTAAATAGAGCAACGTCAACGCTTTTCTTTAAAGATGATTCGTAGACCGGCAAGTGGATGAAACGCCCGCAGATACCGAGAAGATTTGGCTCAGGGCTTTCAGCCGGGATTGGTCAGGGCGGTGATAAACGAAAAATACAAAAAAAGTGGTGCAGCCGAAGTGTGAAGCCACTCTTCTCGAACTTTTAATCAGCCGTAATAATCGTCAACTACTATCTGGGACAAGCCGCAACAAGAACTCTCGCCGTTACTTGGAAAGGAAAACGAGTATGCGTCAATTGCTCTCAGTATGCCTTGTCGCCGCCATGGTTGCCGGGCCGATTCTAACGCCCCGGGCAAACGCCGCCGATGTCAAAACAGCCACGCCTATTAAACATATTGTGATCGTCTTCGGAGAAAACCGGTCGTTCGACCATTATTTCGGCACGTATCCGAACGCGCTGAACCCGAAGGGAGAGCCACAATTCCACGCGCTTCCAAACACACCGACCATAAACGGATTGAGCAATGCGCTGTTGAACAACAACCCTAATCTCAACCCGCTCAATATCGCTTACGGGTGCTGAATGCGTCCAATGCCCGCACCTACCACTTGTCCTTTGTCGATCATGCTTCCGCCGATAAGGCGTTGGACTTGCCGTTTCACCAAATCGGAACGGACCAGGGCTTATTGCCCACGCCGGTTCCGCTCACGAACCTTGAAATCGCGCCTGGCGAACGCGCCGATCTCGTCGTCGATTTCAGCGAGCATCGGAGCACGCAGGTCGTCCTTAAGAGCGACGCTTTCCTCATCATGCAATTTCGCGTTGCGGCGGGAAAAGTCACTGAGACAAGTTCGCTGCCGTCAACCCTGCGGCCGGTACCCAAGATTCCTGAATCACAAGCCGTACAAACGCGTTTGTTAACTCTCGACGAGTATGTCAATAAGACGGGCAATCCGGCCATGCTGCTGCTCAATGCTTCCCATTGGGAAATGCCGGTCACGGAAAAACCCGTGCTGGGATCGACTGAAATCTGGACGCTGATCAATCCCACGAACGACACGCATCCCATTCATCTGCACCTGGTGCATTTTCAAATCCTCGACCGCCAACCCTATGAGCCCTGGCTTTCCAGACCAAGCGCCAGTTGCACTTCCTGGGGCCGCCGGAACCTCCCGAGCCGAATGAGGCGGGTTGGAAAGATACGGTACAGGCCCATTCTCGAATGGTGACGCGGATTATTGTGCCGTTTGACGGCTTTACGGGACGCTATGTGTGGCACTGCCACATCCTCGAACATGAGGACAATGAAATGATGCGCCCTTACGAGGTGATTCCCGCAGTCTGAGTTGCCAATTTAGCCTTCGTGATTCGCGCACGATCAGGGCAACGCGAAGCCGAAAACGTCACTACCCGCGGCAATCGCTACATACTGTTTCCCAGAAATTGCATAGGTCATGGGGGACGCATTCATGTCCTGCCCAGTATTGAAATGCCATAGCGGCTTTCCGGTCCGTGCGTCTACGGCTTCAAGCGCGCCGGCGTTATCCCCGAAAAACACCAGGCCGCCAGCCGTTGCCATGGTCCCGGCAGAAGAATGTCCGCGGCCAGCCTGAGGATACTGCCAGACCAACGAACCTGTATCCAGGCTGTAGGCAACCAGAACCTTCTGGGATGCTTCTCCCGGGATGCGTTTTACTCCGGTGGAATAATATTCCTTGCCCTCTTTGAAGGCTGGTGTCTCAGAAGAAAAGAAAGTTTGACAGTCTTCCAGCGCCATGAAATATACCGAATGGGTTGAGTCACTGTAGGAAGGCGCAAACCAATTTGTTGCTCCCGCATATCCTGGACAAACGCGGGTTCCGTCGGGCGTCGGCTTCGCATCCGTCCGGATCGGCCTGCCTTGCGCGTCGATGCCCTTGGCCCAGCTGAGTTTTTTTACGAACGGAGCCGCCGAAAGAAACTTGCCGTTTGTGCGATCGAGCACGTAGATGTAACCATTCCGGTCGGCCTGAACCAGTAATTTGCGCGCCTCACCGTGGTAAACCGCATCGATCAGGATCGGAGTTTCAACTGCATCGAAATCGAACAGATCATGCGGTGTGAATTGGAAATACCACTTCAGTTTTCCGGTATCGGGATCCAATGCCAGTACACAGTCCGTATAAAGATCGTCTCCCGGACGGACGCTGCCATCAAAATCTGGCGCGGGATTGCTCGTGCCCCAATAAATCGTGTTGAGTTCGGGATCGTAAGTGCCTGGCATCCACGTGGTTCCACCGCCATGCAAGTAAGACGTGCCAGGCCAACTCTCGGATCCGAATTCCCCGGGGGCCGGTATCGTCCAGAATCGCCAGGCCAGCTTGCCGGTCATGGCATCGTAAGCTGCCACAAAACCGCGCACGCCGTCATCGCCTCCGGAGGTCCCTACCAGGACTTTGTCTTTGACGATCAATGGCGCGCTGGTCGCTCCATAGTTCTTGTTCCAACTCGCGTAAGCGACATCCCAGATGAGATTGCCGGAGCGCGCATCCAGACAAAGCAGGTGCGCATTGTCGGTTTCCATGTAGACCCGGTCGCGCCACACGCCCACTCCGCGGTTAATATGGCCGGACGCGTCGTCAATCAAACCTTCGGAGATGGGCCACGCATGGTGCCACACCACTCGTCCGGTGCGTGCGTCGAGAGCAAAAGCGTCATTTGCCGCCGTCACGAACATTACTCCATTCGCGACGACTGGCGTCACCTCAAGCCGGCTCGTATTGTTCGCGTGGAAAACCCATTCCGCGCGCAACTGCCCCAGGTTGGCGGGATTGATTTCGGAGAGTCCGCTGTACCTGCGACCAGAATAGTCGCCGTTGTAGGAAATCCAGTTGGCCGCAGGTGGTTGAGCCAGAAGATCCTCGGCACGCACATCGATCACAGTGGATGTCGTTATCGGCGTGTCATCTCCCGCCTGAGCCGCCAGGCAGGCGAAAACGACGGCGACGAGCGTTGCCATCCGCATACTACGAGTCCTTCCGAACTTTCGTGAATTCGGCCTCACCCAAACTGCCGCACCTACAAGAAGAATCCCGATGCGCATCGTCGAGTTGCGTCGCTTTAGAGAAGCTTCGCAAGCGCCGACTCCCTGGCACCATTTTTTCGAAGCGGTGAGCGGGAGCCCACAGTAAGATAACCCAACTCTCGTGAGATCTGCAGGCCGGCCGCCTGAATCAACGGCGCGAGCTGCCGTAATCGGGTGACCGGCATGCGCACCACTGGTGCCGTAATGCTGAGGCTGGCGTTCACGCTTCCCGCGTGGTCCCATATGGGTGCCGCGATGCAGCGGATGTGGAGTTCGTGCTCCTCCAGATCGCAGGCATAACCATTCTTTCGAACCCGGTAGAGTTCAGCCTTCAGCTCCTGGAGGTTTCCAGCCGTGTTCGGCGTCAAACGCTTCAGTCCCAGCTGCGGCAGGGCTCTATCCCGCTCGTCATCAGGCATGTACGTTAACATCACCTTGCCCACCGCGGTACAGAACAACGGAACGGCGGCGCCGATGCGCGAGTGTATGCGCAGCTGCTCAGGCGAATCCAGCTTCTCGACGTAAACCGCGGAGAGCCCGTGCCGCACGGTCAGGTGAATAGTTTCGCGCGTCTGGCGGTTCAATTCTTGCAGGTAGGGCAGGCTCACGCGGCGAATATCGAGTTGCCCCAAAGCCGCTTGTCCGATCGCGAAACATGCGATTCCCAGGTGGTACACGCCATCGCCTCTGCAGTTTAAGAAGCCCGCACCTTCCAGGTTCGTCAGGAAACGGTGCACCGTACTCACCGGCAGCCGCGACTCGCTCGCAATTTGCTTCGCAGTGAAGCCATGCGCCGACTCGCTGAACAGCTGCAGCAGACGCAGTCCACGCTGCAGAGCCGTGATGTTGTACTTTCGTTTTGGGGTATCCGTCATGAGATCTGAACAGAATCGGACAATTACAAAATGAAAACGCGAATTATCTGATGAAAATCCATTTTGCGCAATAGGTATACCCAGGAGGCAAAAGGCAGTCTCTTTTCGCCTCATGCAAAACGGGAAAATGGTTGACACACCTACCGCGATTGCGATAGACCGTCATGTATCTTTCGGTCGGAATTTAAGAACTAAGAGTCAGTTTTCGTTAGATGAAAGTGCGGAGGCCATCGGGCTCCTCGCGTTATGCAAATCGCGGCGAAGTTTCTCTTCTAGTTAGCGCTCCTGTGAAATCAGCGTCAGAAAGGAAAAGTCATACAACGCTTTTCATACATGTCATGGCCGGCCGTGCTCTTGCTGCTCGTGATCTTCCCGGACGCGCCGCTCTCCGGCAGGATGTTTAGGACTGGTAGTCCTCTCCTCGGCAACCCTGCGCAAGCCGTTCAGCGCAAGCAAGCAACGGATTCAATCGCGGCCAGGAGCGCCCGGATTTTCGCCTCCACCTGCGCCGGATGCCACGGCCTAGACGGAAGGGGCGGCGAACGTGCCCCTAACATCGTCGACAGTCCGAAAGTGCAGCGGCTTTCCGATGCGCAGATTTCCGAAATTATTGAGAATGGCATTCTCGGCACTGGAATGCCTGCCTTTCACTCCCTTGAGAGCTCTGACGTCCAATCATTAGTGGCTTATCTGCGTACACTCCAAGGGACAAAAGGAAGGGTCAAGCTGCCCGGCGATCCGAGCCATGGGGAAACAGTCTTCTTTGGCAAGGCGGGGTGTTCCGGGTGCCACATGGTTGCCGGTAAAGGCGGTTTTATCGCCTCGGATCTGTCCGCTTATGCCCGCACTCATGGCGTGGAACAAATTCGGAGCGCGATTACCAATGCTGCTCTGAACAGTGCTGGTCTGAACAACGCTGGTCTGAACAACGATCGACAGGCACGGTTGGTAACGGTGACGATTCGCGGTGGAGAGAAGTATACCGGCAGAATTCGCAATGAAGATAATTTCTCTCTCCAGTTGCAGACGCTGGACGGGGCCTTTCACTTTCTGTCGAAATCAGACATCGAGGCGCTGGAATATAGTTCGCAGGCCATGATGCCCGCGGACTACTCTTCCACGCTTACCTCCAATGAGTTGAATGACGTCGTCAGTTATTTGATGAGCGTAGCCAACGCCAGAACGAACTCGTCGGAAACGCCTCGAGATGAGTCCGGAGAGAATGAGGACTAAACCACGACCCGCGAGGCTAATTCGAGAGTTACATTTCGAGAGGAAAACATCTTCATGAATCGCAGCGTCAAAATTCTGTCTGCCTTAATCATCATGGCAGCTGGGCTCCTCGCGGTTAAATCGTCAGCCTTTCAATCCGCCCCGCGCGTTCCCCGGGATTTTCAGTTGCAAGCCGAATCGCCGCAGTTCTGGAATCTGGTGGATCACAGCGCCAAGTTGAGCGTTGTGGGCACAGGCTTCGGATTTACCGAAGGCCCGGTGTGGGATCAGGCCGGTTTTCTCTATGTAAGCGACGAGACCATCAATAAGATTTACCGGCTGCATCCCGATGGCAACAAGGAGGAGGTAATTGCGCTCGGCGATCCCGACGGCAACACCTTCGACCGTCAGCATCGGTTGATTGACTGCGCCAGCGTGCTACGCGCCATCATTGAAGTGACTCCTGATGGAAAATATAAAATTCTGGCCGACCATTACGACGGCAAGAAACTTAACAGCCCAAACGATGTGGTCGTTGGCCCGGATGGCGCTCTGTATTTCACCGATCCAACCTTGGATTTGGTTGCCGGTGAAAAACAAGAAATCCCCTTCCAGGGCGTCTACCGTTTAGACGCGAAAGGCAACGTACAGTTACTCACCAAGGACTTAACCCAGCCGAACGGCCTTGCTTTTTCGCCGGACGGCAAACGCTTTTACGTCGACGACAGCGAACAAAGAAACATCCGTGTGTACGACGTTGCCGCGAATGGTACGCTCACCAACGGCCGCATCTTCGGAGAAGAACCTGCTGCCGGAAAGCATGAGGGCGTACCCGACGGGATGAAAGTGGACAAGAACGGCAACCTGTTTGTCACCGGGCCCAAGGGCATCTGGGTGTGGAACGCCAGCGGAAATCACCTCGGCACTATCGTCATGCCCGAGCAACCGGCAAATTTGAACTGGGGTGACAAGGATTATCGCACCCTTTACATCACGGCTACTACGTCCGTCTATCGACTCAAAATGAAGACCCGGGGCTTTGTGGCTTACCTTGAACACTAAGAGTGTGGCGCATCAGACCTGCGCTGCAGCTGCTATTGAAATGACTATTCGAAGGCCGAGAGGGATCTGCAAGGAGGCGGCGATGGCGTCGCGCATCAAAAGCCAAGCGATTGGAATTTCTGTTGCGATCGGGACCATTCTTTGGGTGGTAAGTTGGACAACGAACGCGGCAATCGCACAGACCATCGTCGTTGACGCCGCACCCTCTCACGTTGCCAACACGTTCAGCCCCGTGCGATCTCTGGGCGCGGCAATCGACCGGCTGAGGACGGGAACGCCAGATCATTTGCTGACTGACCCGGTCCTCAAGGAGATTCTTGGCGCAGGCTGGCAAACCGTCACTTATCGCCAGAACACAGAACTGATGGTTGAGGCCTGGCATTGGAACCCGAACGGCACCTGGAGCGATCCGGAGAAACAGCAAGGCTACTTTGTGGGCAATGCGGAACCGACCGCGGAGATGATCCGCCATTCGTGGGCAGCTCCGCTTCCGCATCGCGGCTTCAGCCGGGGCGACGGCAACGGTTGGTCCCGGCTGACCGACGGCGACCCGAAATCATACTGGAAGAGCAATCCGTACCTCACGAAGGCCTTTACCGGGGAAGACGATTCGCTGCACCCGCAATGGGTAATGATCGATCTCGGCAGCAAGGTTCCTGTCAACGCCATAAAAATTGCCTGGGCCGAGCCCTACGCCAAGCACTACTCCGTCCAGTTCTGGACCGGCGAACTGGAACCTTTCTATGACGGGACTACCAAGGGCACGTGGCAAACCTTCCCGTTGGGCACGGTCACTGAAGGCAAAGGCGGGACCGCAACGCTAAAGCTGGTTTCCTGGATGATCCCGGTGCGCTATCTCCGCATCTGGATGACGGAATCTTCCAACACCTGCGACAGTCATGACTCAGGCAAAGCTGGTTCAGCTGACAAACGAAACTGCGTGGGTTACGCCATCAATGAACTCTACGTCGGCGCCCTGTCGGCGGACGGCGAGTTCAACGATTACGTCACCCATTTCCCCAGCCGCAATCAGACCGTTACCTGGCCTTCCTCCGTGGATCCATGGCATGCCGCCACCGACATGGACGAATCGAGAGGCGACCAGGTCGGCTTCGACTTCTTCTTCACCAACGGCGTTACCCGCGGACTTCCTACCATGGTTCCGATCGCGATGTTGTATTCCACGCCCGAAGATGCGGCCAACGAGATTGCCTATCTCTACAAACGTCACTATCCCATCTCCTGGATCGAAATGGGAGAAGAGGCCGACGGGCAGCACATTCTGCCCGAAGATTACGGCGCGTTGTACCTGCAATTCGCTGCCGCGATTCAACGGCTCGTTCCCGAGGCCAAGCTGGGCGGTCCACCCTTCGAAGGAACTTTCGATGACGTTGAAGTTTGGCCAGACGCGGCCGGAAAAGTCTCGTGGCTCGGAAGGTTCGTCGACTATTTGAAAGCGCACGGCCGGCTGAACGACTTCACCTTCTTTTCTTTCGAACATTATCCCTACCAGGACAAGCCCACCTACTCCTGGGCTGATCTCTACCCGGAGCCGGAATACGTACAGCACATCGTTCAGGTCTGGAAAGACAACGGCTTGCCGCCCAATATTCCCTTCTTCATGACCGAGGGCAACATCGGAGGCGGGGCCGGCGTCTCGACCGTGAAAGGCGCGCTCTGGCTCGCCGACTATGTTGGATCCATGATGACCGCCGGCGCCGGGGCCACATACTATTTTCATTACATGCCTTCGCCCGGCCACTATGGCGCCTATCCCCTCCTCCTGATCGATGAAAAATACAATGTGATAGGTTATCCTCCGCAGTACATGGCGACGCAAGTGATCACCAAGGAGTGGGTGCAGCCAATCGATGCTCCTCACAAGCTCTTCAAAGCTTCAAGCGATGTGACCGACGCCGCTGGCACGCTCATGGTCACGGCCTATGCCGTCGAGCGTCCTGACGGACAATGGTCCGTGATGCTGGTCAATCGGGACCAGTACAACGATCACGCAGTAAAATTAGTTTTCAACGATTCGGAAGCTAAACGACGCCGCCATTTCTCCGGCCAGGTCGATCGCATCACTTTCGGCTCTGCTGAATACAAGTGGCACCCCGAAGGAGAGCGAGGCCACGCCGATCCCGACGGCCCGCCGTCCAAGTCGAAAGTAAGCGGCGGTGCAGAAACGTTGTACAAGCTTCCAATGGCGTCCATCACCGTGCTACGCGGCTCGATCGGGGACTAGTAGCAACCTGATCTGCGAGAATTTGTCATGCAATGCTGTGCACCATCATTCTTCTTATCAGGGTTTTTTATCAAGCTGGTGTTCCTCGACGGAAGGAAGGAGAAATTCTATGGAAATCAACACGCGACGCAACTTCTTCGGCAGGATCGCGGCGACGGCGGCTCTCGTAACCGGCGCGCTGAAACTCTTCGCTCTGCAGGCTCCCGGGGCGCAGGCTCCCCAGGCTGGCTCACCCGCACCTGCCGGCGCACCCGCCGGACCAGGCGGAGATCCGTCTCATCGCCACGGCAGCAGCAACCACACGCACGATGGGATCTACTATTTCTCCGGCACGGGCTCCAATGACGGCTATCCCAAGGAGGATCACGTCCTGGTGACCGATCCTTTCGAAAAGCACGTCACCCGCACCATGGATGCGCTCAAGAAGTCGGTCGAGCGTGCGGGCTGCAGCATGGACAGCATCATCCATCTCCAGGTCTTTCTCTGTTTGCCTCTCGCCGACACGATCCCTACGCCCACCGGCAAGGCACGGTTCGATGCTCACAAGGCGCAGTACGACGCGTTGAACAAGATCTACGGGACTTATTTCTCCCCGGGCAAGGCCCCGTCCCGTGCCTGCATGGCTCTCGAATGGATTCCTGGCGATTCGCTGATTGAAATCGTCGGCAGCGCAATGGTCGTCAACCCGCCCACTCCGCTCGCCGATAAATAATCTCGCGAGAGGCATCGAAGGAAACTAAATATGAATTTGAAGTTTGCTTGGAATCGCCGTTCGTTTCTAGCTGCGCTTGGCGCCGCCAGCGGCAGCCTGCTCACTCCGGCGAAGTTGAGCGCAGGCATCTTCGGCAAAAAGCCCAAGAATTCCATGCCCTCTATCGACGGCGCCCCCATCGTGCCCATCACCACCGGCCTCGGTTCCACCGGCGACATCTACGCCGAGCTGGGGGTAACCCCTCTCATCAACATCAATGGCACCGTAACCGTCATCGGCGGCTCGGTGATGAAGCCAGAAGTCATGGAACTGATCCGCCGAGGCAACGAGCACTTCGTTTTGATCGATGAGCTCGAGATTGCAGCCGGCAAGTTCATCGCGAACCTGTGCAAGTCCCCCGCCGGCTACACCGGTCTGGTGACGGGTGGCGCAGCCGCAGCCATGGTCGTCGGCTACGCCGGCATGATGACCGAAGACCTCGAGCCCCGCATGCGCGACATTCCCGACGTGAGCAATTTCCCCAGGAATGAAGTCATCATTCAGAAGAGCCATCGCTATCCGTTCGACCACCAGATTCGCCAGACCGGTGCGAAGCTGGTTGAGGTCGAGACGCGCGAAGAGATGATTGCCGCCATCAATCCGAAGACGGTGGCGATCCACTTCACCAATATCCTGTCCGACAAAGGCAAGGTCAGCGGGCCTGAGACCGTCGAAATCGCCAAAGCACACAACCTCTACACCTTCAACGACGCTGCCGCGGACGTGCCGCCGAAGGAGCGGCTCTGGGAATATCCCGCTCTCGGCTTCGACATGGTCACCTTCAGCGGCGGCAAGGATATCCGCGGACCCCAGGCAGCCGGCATCCTGATCGGCAAAGAAGAGCTCATCCATTACGCCCTGCTCAACATGAGCCCGCAGGAAGATCGCATCGGCCGTTGCTGCAAGGTCGGCAAGGAAACCATTTTTGGCATGCTCAAGGCGCTCGAGCTATTCGTCAATCAGGACCTCGACGACTCGCTGAAGTTGTACGACGCGCGCGCGCAGGTCATCACCGACGCGGTGAAGAAGTTCGGCGTAACGGCGCTCCCGCGGCAGTTCAACCCGGAAGCTCTCGGCAACGTGACCCCGCGTTACAGCTGGCAGATTGATCCGTCGAAGCTCAACATCACCGGGAAGGAAGTCATGCAGAAGCTGGCCGACACCCGGCCAATCGGTATTGGCAGTATGGGCGCCGGCGCCGGCGGCATCCGGGGACGCAATCCGGACGCGCCAGCCGGTGACAATCACGGCGAAAATCACGGCGGCCATCACGGCCATCCCATCGACCCGAACAGCTTCGGCTTTGCCGTCTGGCAGCTCAAGGACGGCGAGGACAAGATGATCGCGGACCGTTTGGTCGAGATCTTCAGCGCAGCTCCAAAAGCCTAGTCTTTCGAACGAAACTACATCGCAAGATCGGCTCAGTAGCGATCTGGTTCACCCTTTTCGCCAGCAGAGTCGCAGTTTCTCCCAGAACCAGGGTCAATGCGCGATATCGCGATGCTTCGCCAACCGCCTAGCCGGTCACTGGAGCCGTCTTCCCTGCGTAGAAAGGCTTTCAAAACTCTCGCCGTTGCACGACCATGATCGAAGCCCACAGCAACAGCCCTGCGGCAGACAGACTTGCCAAGATTCCCAGCCATGGTAGATGTCCAGAAACGAGAAAGGTGATTGTATCTACCGAAAAGGCGCCGGTAACCAACCGCCGATTGTTAAGCCAAAGTGGGAGGTAAGCATCATCTAGGATTGTCGGTAGGAGGATCACGCCAAAGGCGACGGAGGGAGCTGTATACTCGCCCGACACCAGCGATGAAACTAATACCGCCACGGCGAGATACACTAACCCGCCACCTACCAATAGCAGAAGGTAGAGCCCAACCTGTGTAATCAAAATGGGCATTCCCGCAAGGGACGAAACGATGAAGACCGCGGTCCAAGGCACCACCCCTAAAGCAATCGCTTCTATGATGCCCAGCCCAACTCGGATACCCACCAGGCGCGCCCTACTGACGGGTAAAGCCAAAGTCAACGAAGATGTTCCAATTGCCTTTTCACGAACGATTCCACCCATCCCCAAGAGGACAACGCCAAAAATCCATAAACACACAAGGATTAGGTGGTTAACAAACAGCAGACGGTCGAAATCTCTCCCCAGCCTCCAGCCAGGGACTAAGTCTCCTAGACCATGATAGACAAAAAATCCGCACACGGCCGTGACAATTACCAGAAGCGTCAGAAATCTGGCCCGAGTCTCAAGCCAAGCCTTGTACCAAAGCACGATTCAATTCTCCCTGACCGTCTCCAGAAATATTTCGCGCAATCCAACGCGGGTAACCTCGACAGAGCTGGCATTCAAATTGTGGGCGTGCTCAGTCACTGCCTCGGTATTGCCGCTGACAAATAGGCTCATTTCACGCCCGTTGGTGCGGATTCTCTCGACACCTGAAATCTGAAACTCACGCTCGGGTGGAGGAAACGCAAAGACCAAATCAATGCGCCGGTACAGCTCACGGAGCGAATCCAAGGGCGCATCCAGCCGCAAACGCCCCTGCTCAAGGATGCAAACGTGATCAGCCACGCGCTCGACCTCGGCAATCTGGTGGGAAGAAAAGAAAACAGTTACGCCATCTGCCGCTTGGCTAACCAGAGTTTGGAGGAGAGATTCAGTCCCCACCGGGTCGAGCCCTTCGCTCGGCTCATCGAGAATTAATAACTCGGGACGTCGGGCGAATGCCAGCAATAGTGCAAGTTTCGTTCGCATTCCCTTCGAGAGGTTGGCGACCTTTCGGTGAGTCGGCAAATCGTAGTCACGAAGCAGAGTTCTCTCGACGTCGATGCGCCAGTCAGGGTAGAACGAACGCGCAAAGCGTATGATTTGTTCCACTGTCATATAGCCATACAACGGCTTGTCTTCGGGAACAAAAGCGACCCTGCGGCGCATTTCGCGATTCTCTTCGGGGTCAGCGATTCGCTTTCCAAGCACGGTACCCTCGCCCGAGCTGGGCCGGATTAATCCGAGCAGCATCTTGATGGTCGTGCTCTTTCCAGCGCCGTTTCGACCGAGAAAGGCCGTAATACGATTTCGCCCTACTGACAGATTTAACCTCCGAACTGCCTCCGCGCTTCCATACGACTTCGCGAGTGCATGTGTGAGTATTGCGGGTTCATTCGTCATCGTTTTCCCACAATCTCGACAGTGCAGAGAAGCTCTGCCTCGAAGGCTCGGCGAATCTCCTCATCCAAAAGGCCGTCTTCCCGAAGCTGGTCGATAATATCTCGCATCCGCCCACGTGCCACCTGTACATGACTCGCCAGGGACTTAGTCCGGCGTTTCACACAGACAAACGCTCCGGAGCCCTGACGCAATTCCAGAAGCCCTTCGTGTTCGAGTTCGGAGTATGCTTTTACAACGGTATTCGGACTGACTACTAATTCCTCCGCCAGAGTTCGAATACCAGGTAACTGATCGCCGTCCTGCAATGCGCCGGTTTCCGCAGCGTGCCGAATTTGCTGCATCAATTGGAGGTAGAGCGGTTGCCCGGTTGTCGGAGTGAGCTTGAACGACATTGTCAGTTGACTGTAGTGCTGTTAAGGTACAGCATCACAGCTGGCAAAGTCAACGACCAAGCTCGCGATCTGAGGGCGTGCCGTAACTGACAGGATCAGGCCGTAGCGCTCACCCCCCTGCCCGGGTCAATGCGCGATATCGCTATTGAACGTCAGCAATCCGTTTCCGGACGCTCGATGCCTCCGTCTTTTTTGACCTGCACCGTGCCATCGCCGTAGGATTTAGTCGGGCGCCCAGGGACCATCGTTTTCTGACCTCTGCCGCCATCGGGCCGGCTTTTGTTGGGCCCGGGCGGAAGCCGCCAGACGCAAGATACATTAGTTTCTGTCCACCCGTTTTCTGGACAAAAGGAGCGACCACCATGTCAGGATCCACTGAATCGCGAGGAGGCTTTCTTTCCCGTCGCGGCTTCTTTGGCCGAGCCAGTTCGCTGGCTGCGGCCCTGGGCGCAGCGCCTCTGTTTTCCTCCGCCCAGGCTCTCTCATCGTCAACGGCATCATCGTCAACGGCATCATCGCCGATGGCATCGTCAGACGGTGAGGACTACTATGCGAAGCTGGGCGTCCCGACGATTATCAACGCCGCCGGAACCTACACCACGCTAACGGCTGCCTGCATGCCCCCGGAGGTGTTGGCGGCAGTGCAGAAGTCTGCGCTTCATCCTGTGCGTTTGCACGAACTGCAGCGGAAGGCAGGCGAATACGTCGCGCGTCGCCTCAAGTGCGAGGGAGCGGTGGTGACTTCGGGAGCCTGCGGAGCCATCAGCCTGGCGACCGCCGCCTGCCTGCAGTATGCCAACAACATCAGCATTTTGGACATTCCGCAGGCGCTTGACGGCATGAAGAATCAGGTCATCGTGCAGCGTGCCCACCGCTATGAGTATGACCGCGCCATGTATCTCTGCGGGGCGCGTGTCACCGAGGTGGTCACGCTCGACGACTATAAGCGCGCGTGCGGCGCAGGCAACGCCGTGATGACGAATTTTTTCAACGCCGCAGAAGATGAGGATGGCATCGCCGGCACTGCGCAGATCGGCCGGGAACAGTGGTTGCAAGTGGCCCACGAGTACAAGATTCCGTGTCACCTCGACGCAGCGGCGGACATGCCGCCAATCTCGAATCTATGGAAGTACACGGGCATGGGTTTCGACCTTGTGGCCTTTTCCGGCGGCAAGGGAATGCGCGGTCCGCAAAACGCGGGCCTACTGCTGGGCCGAAAGGTTCTGACCGACCTGGCACAGAAGAACGATAATCCGGATGACGGAATCGGTCGTGGCATGAAGGTGGCGAAAGAACAGATTGTAGGAATGGTGGCGGCGGTCGACTGGGTTCTCTCACACACGGAGGAGTCAATGCAAGGCGACTACCAGAAACGTGTCGACCTCATCGCCAGTGCGATGAAGGGCATCCCTTCGGTCAGGACGGAAACGGTGGTCCCAAAGATCGCCAACCATGTTCCACACCTGCTGATACGCTTCGATCCGGCTGTGATTGGCGTCACCACTGGCCAGATCGTCGACGCCTTGCGCGCGGGAACGCCTTCGATTGAACTGAACCCCAACACCGGCCAAAAGCCCAACCAGGGCATCCCGGCGGATGCGAACACGCTCGTGGTTGGGGTCTGGATGTTGCAGCCCGGCGAAGATGCGATCGTGAGCCAGCGAATTCGCGCCGCTCTCACGAAAAAGGCCTGACACTCAAACCCTGGTCTCGGGTCTTAGCTGCGGCCAGTACGCGATGCAGTCGAGAAGTTCGTCAGCATCTTGATGCAACGTGTTCCCGATCGCGGTCGCCACGCAATGCGATCTTTTGGACCGTCCCAACTGCAATGAAAGATTGGAGGCGCGGGTCGGAATCGAACCGACGCATAAAGGTTTTGCAGACCTCTCCCTTACCACTTGGGTACCGCGCCCCTCGTCCCTACGTTAGCTTTCCGGGCGGAAAAAGTCCATCGGCAGGAGTTCGAGATTACTAAGGAATCTGGAGCGGGAGACGGGATTTGAACCCGCGACTTCGACCTTGGCAAGGTCGCACTCTACCACTGAGTTACTCCCGCTCAGCAAAATTGAATTATAAATCACGCGTTCCGGCGGGGCAACGCTAGCTGTCGTCTCATAGATGGGCTCGGGAAGGGCACGGCTTCAGCCGTGCCGCTCAAGGAGCCAGGAATTCGGGCTTTAGCCTGCGAGGATTCGCTCGCGTTGGGGCGCCGAGGATCTACGAGACAGCTTGTAGCCGCCGCGCCGAGAGCACATGGAACGGCGGTGCATTCTTCTCCGAAACAACGATGCGAACGAAAAAGCCCACTCTTCGAGGCACCAAATGGCTGGGGACCATCCCCGTAGAAGCTGAGTGCACCGCGTGCCCGAATGTGAAGTTCAAAGCCAGCGCCGGAAGTCACCGCCCCAACCAGGAGGAATACGCAAAGTCGCTGCAACAGCAGTTCGACGCGCACGTGAAGCAAGCGCATGCCGAGCACGACGTTGGCTAAGACCGCGCCGCAAGACCGAGCCGTGACTCACCGGCCCGCGCCTCTCAGTGCGGCGTCCACTGCGGGTCTTCTTCGGGGCTCACGATTTGCCCGTCGCGCATGTGGATGATCCGGTCTCCATACTTCGCCGCTTCCGGATTATGCGTGATCATCAGCACCGTCTGGCCCAATTCCTGATTCGATTGCCGCAGCATCTTCAACACAATCTCTGAATTCTTGGAATCCAGATTGCCCGTGGGCTCGTCGGCTAGCACCACCGCCGGCTTGTTGATCAGCGCCCGCGCCAATGCCACGCGTTGCTGTTCTCCGCCGGAGAGCTCCGCGGGCCTGTGTATTAACCGCTTGCTGATTCCAAGCAGGTCGGTGATGCGATTGAAATGCGCCGGATCGCCGGCGCCATTGCCCGAAATTTCCTGCGCGATCGCGATATTGGACCGCGCATCGAGAGTAGGCAGCAGGTTGAACTTCTGGAATACAAACCCAATCTTGCGCTTGCGCATGCGGGTGCGCTCGCCGTCGGAGAGCGTCGCGAAATCGTCTCCATCAAGCACCACACTGCCGGAGTCGGCGCGCGTGAGCCCGCCGAGCAGGTAGAACAGCGTCGACTTGCCGCTGCCCGAAGGCCCCACCACGCTGACAAACTCTCCTTTTTGTATGCTGAAGGAGATCCCTCGGAGAGCCTCAACTTCGATCTTTCCGATGTGATAGGTCTTACGCAGTTCTTTCGCTTCGATAAATGCGCCGGCCATACCCACGCATGATCTTACACGAACGAAAGCACCTGCAGCCGTCTGCCTGGCGATGGATGCTCGCCGCGAAGCCTAGACCGGGACCCCGGCCGCCGTCAGCCAGTCCTGCTTGGCGCGCACGTTATAGCCTCTTTCCCGGGCGTAAATCGCCAGTTCCTTGAAGTCAGACAAATCCTCGACCAGTACGGTTCGAGCGGGCAAGCCCAGCGAGTTGCCAACCGTCGGAATGGACGGAAGGAAACCGATGAGGGGAAGGCAATCGTTCAGCGTCCCTTTGGCAAGAGCGAAGTTGCCGGCCTCGTCGTTGTGGTGGATGGCGTTGCCGCCCGGGTACCCGGCGGCGCCTTGCAAGGCCGTGTTCAGAAAAGTCTTCACGTGCATCACCCGCGTGCTGACGTCTCCAAAGCGGTGGTGTTCCCGGTGCCCGGCGCTTTGCAGTCGGTCGTCAACGCTCGCCATTCGCGCTACGCCCTGGGGCAACGGTTCTTGCGGGGTGCCCGCACGGTTGAGTAGCGCCGCATTCAGGCTATGTTGCAGGGCGAGGCGGTCTTCCTTCCCCGTTCCTTCCCAGATGGCAAACAGGTCATAGTCCGCCGTGACGCAGGCTTTGAAACCACGCTGTTTGGTCCCCGGATTGATAAGACCGAGTATGGCTTCGTGTCCCCGGAATTTAATGGGCGCAAACCCCTTGGGATAAATCTGCTGGAAGGGCTTCGCGCCTCCGGTGTTGACGCACAAGAGGTAGTAGCCGGGGATGGCAGTGCCGCGATCTTTCAGCCATTTTTGCGTCGCATTCCCTATCGGAACCAGGCGCCAATAAAGCATCGTGTCGCCTTTAGTGGCCCGGGACTCGCCGACATAATCATTCTGTTCCTTTTGTGGGTTGATCACACCTTTTCGATGCAACTCTTCAATGCGATCCTTGGAAATCGCGATGGGCATGACGTCTGCCACCCACGTCGCATCCTCTACTTTTCCGAAGAACTTTTCGACAATGTGCCCGCTCAGTGCTTCGCCGGTCCAGGTCGCATTCCTTTCCACATACGAGGGATCTTTCGTCAGCCGCGGATCGGCGCAGACGAAGCCGCTCATCGGCCCCCAGTTACAGGACTTCGTGTCGATGCGAAAGCCCTTCATGCAGTAGCCTTCGTCAATCAAGCCCTGCGCCATTGCGCCCGGCTCGCGAAACAGGATGATACAGTTCACGCGGTCCGCCACCTGCTGGCAGACCGTCGCATGACGCAGCACAAAGCCCGTTTTCTCGCATGCCCGGGCGATGTTGTTTTTCATGAGGAGTTCCCTCGGCTTCGTTGGCGAAAGATTTTCGAGCGCCCAGAGCGCTTGCGCCCAGCGTGTTAATTCAGGCCGCGCCCGCCTGTGGTGACGCCTGCACAGGCCGGTGCTGCATGCGTCTGGGGCCGCGCTTGCGTATCAGCAGGATGCGGATACGTTCGAGCAGGTCCGCGGGCGCGTACATGCCTTTGGTGAGGAACACGTCGGCCTGCGACTCGTGACTGTAAATCCGCACCTTGCTGGAGATCAGCACGGCAGGCGTCTGTGGCGACAGCGCCTTGATGGCCGCGATCAACTGGGGCCCGTCGAGTCCGGGCATCGCCATGTCAGTCACCACCAGGTCGATGCCGCCCAGCCGGAACCGCTCCAGCGCGTCTTCGCCCCGAGAGAAGCTCAACACGCGGTATCCCCGCGTTTCCAGCATGATTTTGCGATGGGAAAGGGATTGTTCGTTGTCGTCCACACATAGGATAGTGCGCTTTGGCTTCATCAATCCTTTAGCAATCCGCCGGCGCCGCGATGGAGATCGCGCACCATGAGGATAGTTTTCTCTATATGAAGAATGTAAGAGCGACCTGCATGCTAACGGTTGGAGCTTGCGACTGTAAAGTGTCGCCGATGCTAATGGGACTTTCTGGCTATTGATCTTTTCTCGCGCTCGTGGGCTACACCATTTTTCGCTGTTTGCGCGAGGCTGCTTACAGGAAAACTTCGCCGCGCAAAACTTCCACCGCGTTGCCTCCAACCCGGACATTAACTATCCGGTTATTGTTGCCCGCGTGGTCGAGGTTATTCTTGCGCGACGCTCGCACGAAGATCCGGCTCGGCCGCTTCATTTCGAGGCCTTGCTCGATCAGAACCTGCTCGTCGGGATTGGCCGCGCCATGCGCCACCATCCACGCCGCGGTGCACCCAGCTGCGGAGCCGGTTGCGGGATCTTCGCCGTTGTAGAAAAGCATGCGCGCGTGCAGGCGGGCCTCGCGGTCCACGGTCTCGCGAGTCACAAAATAAAAGAACTTCCCTTCAGTCTTTTGCAGATACTCAGCCGCGCGGTTCATGTCGAGGCGAAGATTCCGCATCACTTCCAGAGACTTCAGCGGCGTCACCGTGTAGGCCAGTCCGGTGGAAACCGTCTGGATGGGCAAGGAGTCGTCGAAGTCCTCAACCCGCAGCCCGGTCGCCTGTGCCACTGCTTCGCGAGAGTGCGAGGTCCCGAAGACCGGGTCCATCTGCGTCATCTCGGCAAACGTTGGTTGCCCGGGCGACGGTTCCTGGGAGATGCGCCGCGAATTTTTCTTATCGCCGTCACCGTTGCTGCCGTCCTCAAAACGCACGGGCACGGTGCCCACATTCAGGTTCAGCTTCACTTCGCGTGCGCCGGTCTGCCCGCGCAGGGCGAAAGCTGTGCCCAGCGTAGGATGTCCGGCGAATGGCAGTTCTTCCTCCACGGTGAAGATTCTGACGCGCACGCCGCGCTCGCGCTCCATTTCTGCGTCACCAACGGCCGCATCCCCGGCGGGAAGAATAAACGTAGTCTCCGAAAGGTTCATCTCCTTGGCGATCGATTGCATCTCCGCGTCGCTCAAGCCCCGCGCGTCGAAGAACACCGCCAGCGAGTTGCCTTCGAGAGGCCGCGAAGAAAAAACGTCCCACTGCGCCATCGCCAGCCGCCGCGTCTGTCCGCCCACAAAGATTGCTCCCCCAGAATCGTGTTTAACGCCAGGAATTATTGATGCGGGGGGAACGGCCCCGACTGACAAAATGTTCCTGAAGGAACACAACTGCGATTTGTAAAAGTGTTCCTTCAGGAACACCTGTGGAAAACATGAAAAAACGGATAGACGGTAAATCATTACCAGGGAGGGGCTTATGGGCGGGTGCCGATATATCGGCAGCGAATGTGGCGAAATAGCCACAGTGAAAAAGGGCTCTCGAGGTGGGTTGTTTTGAGACGGGCAGGGGGCAG
>JBAUAN010000238.1:0-5435 GCA_049675725.1 Candidatus Sulfotelmatobacter sp.
TTGCCGCCCATGCCGCCCGACCAAGCGCTGCTCGAAGTTCAACTAAAGATGCAGGCGCTGCGCGCGAAGCTGGACCAGGAACAGCGCAGCGGTCATGCGTCCGATCCGAACGACATTGAGGAATCGATTCACCTTCGAAGCGAACAAGCTGCCTTCGCGCGGATCGATCACGATCGAGCCCAAGAACAGCATCAGAGGGATTGGGCAGCGCGGGTTGAGCTGAACGGAAAAATCAGTGGTGTCTTTGCCGACTATCATTATTACGGTACGGGTGACATCGGCGGCGCTCCACGGGAAGAATCCGTGAAGCGGCTCGAAGCGATCGTAACGCAAGGCACGACAAGCCTGCCCGCACAAAGGGCGTTTTTTCTTCGTGGAGACCGTGACGACGGACCGCCGGTAAAAGTTGGCAATGGCCCGGTGCACGTGATCTCTGCGACCGCCGAGCAGATGTTTCTGGACATCACGCCCACCGAAGCCTCCGGACTTCCGCGTTACACGGGAGAAATGGAGTTGACCAATCATTCCGCCGGATCACTCACTTCCCAGGCGTACCAGAAGCGCTGGATCCGTAAAGAAGAGTTGCTGGCCGATGCCGCGGAGAGGGCGTCGATTGCCGCCGAATGGCTGGGCGGTCGGCCGTACCCGCTGGAGCGTCTGAACGATGCGTGGACGCTGGCCATGGGCGCACACTTCCACGACATCGCCGCCGGCACTGCCACTCCCAGGTCTTACGAGTTTGCATGGAACGATGACGTGATCGCGATGAACCAGTTCGCCGGCGTACTGAGCAACGCCACCGAAGCCGTGGCTGCGGCCTTGAATACCGAGGCGAAAGGCATTCCTCTCGTTATCTTCAATCCTCTGAACATTGCGCGCGAAGACATCGTCCAGGCCAGCGTGAGCTTTCCTGGCGGCGTGCCGAAGTCCGTGCGCGTGACCGGCCCGGACGGCAAGGAAGTTCCGGCGCAGATATCGAACGGCAAAGTGATCTTTGTGGCCCAATCGCCGTCCGTCGGCTACGCGGTCTACGATGTGCAACCCGGTGCGGTGACTCAGTCCGATGCGACGCTGCAAGTGTCGGAGAACTCGCTCGAGAATCAGTACTATCGTGTAACGATAAACAGCGATGGAGACGTCTCCAGCATATTCGACAAGTCGATCGGCAGAGAGTTGCTGGCCTCGCCGGCGCGTCTCGCCATCTCGTACGACAATCCGCAGCAGTGGCCGGCTTGGAATATGGATTGGGATCAGGAGCAGGCTGCGCCAAAAGCATACGTGAGCGGTCCGGCGAAGATTCGCGTGGTGGAAAACGGTCCGGCACGCGCAGCCGTGGAAATCTCGCGCGAGACCGCTGGCTCAAAGTTCGTTCAAACGATCCGGCTGTCGGCGGGCGATGCGGGGAAACGCGTGGAGTTCAACAATGCAATTGACTGGAACACCAAAGAGTCGAATCTGAAGGCGACGTTTCCGCTGCTGGCTTCCAATGAGAAAGCCACCTACAACTGGGATATTGGCACGATCGAGCGGCCTACTGCTCAGCCAAAGAAGTTCGAAGTGCCGTCACACCAGTGGATCGACTTGACCGATATGGGCGGTGAGTTCGGCGCGACCATTCTGACCGATTGCAAGAACGGATCAGACAAGCCGAACGACCACACGATTCGGCTTACATTGATCCGCACGCCGGGCACGCGCGCAGGGTACGCTGACCAGGGCACACAAGACATCGGACATCACGAGTTCGTATACGGCATCGCCGGGCACGATGTCGGCTGGCGGCAGAGCCAAACCGACTGGCAAGCGCAGCGCCTGAACGATCCACTTATCGCTTTCGAAGCGTCGAAACACTCTGGCGTGCTAGGGAGGGAATTTTCTTTGTTGAAGATCAGCAACCCGCGGATCCGGGTTCTGGCGCTCAAGAAGGCCGAGCAGGGCGACGAGATCATCGTGCGCCTGGTCGAACTGGATGGCGCACCGCAACCAGACGTGCGAATATCTTTCGCTGCTCCCGTCACGGCTGCACGCGAAGTCAACGGCCAGGAGCAACCGGTTGGATCGGCAACGGTGACCGACGGTGCTTTGGTTACATCGTTCTCCTCATATCAGCCGCGCACCTTCGCCGTGCGACTCGCCGCAGCTCCAGCCAAGGTTGAGCCGGTGCATTCCGAGCCCGTTACGCTGCACTACGACTTGGCAACCGCCAGCAACGATGGCGCGCACGCGACCGGAGGATTCGACCGCGAGGGCAATTCGTTGCCCGCAGAAATGCTTCCGGCGCAGATTGTGTTCAATGACGTGCAATTCAAACTGGCACCGGCCAAGACGGGCGCGCCTGACGCGGTCGTGGCAAAGGGCCAGACCGTTGATCTTCCGCCGGGCCTGCACAACCGACTCTACGTTCTAGCTGCCTCCGCGGAAGGCGACCAGAAAGTCGCATTCAAGGTAGGCGGCAAGAATGTCGAACTGAACATCCAGGACTGGGGTGGATTCATCGGACAGTGGGACGATCGTCAGTGGAGTTCGGGCGACACTTCAGGTGACAACTACGGCGAGATGATTGGCTTAACGCCCGGTTACATCAAACGCGCCGACCTCGGCTGGTACTGCTCGCACCACCACAACGCCGTGGGAGAGAACATTTCTTACGGCTACTCCTACCTTTTCGCTTATCGCCTAGATTTGCCGGCGGGAACTCGAACCATCACTCTGCCCGACAACGACAAGATCCGAGTTCTAGCTATGTCAGTGGCCGACGAGAATCCAGAGGTAAAACCAGCGCAGCCACTCTACGATCTCCTCGCCCCGCCACCGGCCGGCGCCGACGACTTTGCGCTCACGACCAGTGCGGAGAGCATTTCCGTTCCCAAGGGAAGAAATGGGACGACGACGGTCACGATAACTCGCAGGGGTAATTTCAGAGGCAGAGTCGCTCTCAGTGTTTCCCGACTGCCGGCAGGAGTGACGGCCTCCTTCAGCCCGACCAGTACGGCGAGAGCCAGCAAGATGACCCTCAGCGCAAATGATTCGTCAAAGCTTGCAACTTCGACGATCACAATCACCGGCGCGTCGGGCGGCCTGTCACATAAGGTCACCGCCGCTCTCAACGTCACCACGATCAAGACGGGAACGGTGGCCGTCGATCTTTCCTCGGCATACAACTCGAATGCGATATATAGCGATGGCTCAGAGTTCGCCCCTTCGGCCAGTGCGGATGGCGAAGGCTGGGCCTATTCGAAGGAGACTCTGGGCTCATCCCAGCTTTGGGATGACGTCTTGTTCAACTTTGGACCACCGAATGCACCAGACGCGGTAACGAGCAGAACTGTTGTTCTTCCGCAGGGAAAATTCAGGAGTCTCGATCTGCTCGCCACGGGCGTGGAAGGCGCCCAGGATTCGCAGGTGTTTACGATCACATACACCGATGGAACTTCATCGTCCGTGACACAGAGCCTCAGCGACTGGTATGAGTCGAGCGGTTACGAGGGCGAGTCCGAGGCCGTGGTCGCACCCTATCGCCTCGTGAGTGACGGATCGAGAGACATCCGTACGTTTTATGTCTACGGCTACTCCTTCAATCTCAACAGCAGCAAAGTGGTGCGCAGCATCTCCTTGCCCGCCAACGAACATGTGCTTGCCTTCGCCATAACCCTTGTTCCTCCTGTGTCATAACGGATGCTCCGGGCCGGTTTAGATGCCACCTAGAGATGGTGCAATAAAGGCAATGCCATTCATCGGCTGAACCGTGAGTAAATGTCACTGCCGCCGCGCCCATAGCGTCTAAGCATAAGGAGTATAGAGAATGAAGATGACTCAACAACGACGGAACTCTGTTAAGCGGATGCGTTTGGCAGGAGCCGTGCGCCGTGCCGGCGTTTGCACTTGTAATGTTGTCGACAGTCATCACAGCCGAATCGGCGCAAGCACAGATTTTCACCACACTGCACAGCTTCGACGGCACGGATGTTGATCGGAGAATATCCGACAAGTGACGCCACGCGACAACATATAGTCTGGCGCTGTGGATCTGGCGCATAAATGACCTGACCCACCATCGCATTGCTGCCGGTCAATTGCGCTCACGCCCATGTCTCGCAAAAGAGACGAGACATGGGGTACCCTGCGCCTGTGTCCAGAGGACCGCATCATTGATGATATGTCCCATTTGATACCGCATTCGCCCTATCTAGATTCACCCCGCCACCGAAAAAGAGGGCTCGGATACCCTGACAGATGTCCGGGGCATTCTTGGGATCGAGGGCGATCTGCTCGGCCGGACCGAGGCCTGGGAGAGCGTCTGGTGGAGGGATAGGGTCTATTACGACCGGCGGGTCGGGGGGTTGACCATGGGTCGCTGGCGGCCCCACATCGAATCCCAAGGAGATCAGAGTACTCCAAAACCACTCAGCCAAGCCTTTGCCGCTCGGATCGGTCCAATTGATTGGGTCGTCGAGAACATATCCGTAGAGGTTCGTATCCCCACCAGCAAAGAGAATCGGGTCCTTCGCCGTCCAACGGCCAATTCCTGGGTTGTAATCTCGGGCACCGAAACGCACCAGCTTCGTGTCCTGATCATACAGACCGCCGGCAAAACCGAAAGGCTGGAAGCCGGGATTGGTGTCGCTGATCACGTTGCCGAACTCGTCATAGTTAATTTGTTCCGAGACCGCACCGGTTGCAGTATTCACTACAAGGCGCGGGCTGCCAAGTTGATCGGAGAAGATGCGATAGGTAACACTGCCCGATAGCATATAGTCTGGAGTTGCGGCGCCGGTCGCATAAATGAACTGGCTCACAATCGCATTGCTGCCGTTCAACTGCGCCACAATCCGACTGCCGTCATACAGAAACCCGGTTTCGAGGACGGCGTTCACTTCTTTCCCAACACGATAGTTCCGGGCGTCAATGATGTAAGTGATCTTGGTGCCGTTGGGTAAAGTCGCCGCAATCAAGTTTCCCAAAACGTCATACTGATACGAGGTGGTCTGCGAGCCGACGGTCTGGCTCGCCAACTCGCCATTCGCTGTGTAGGTGAAAGAGGCAGTCCCGTACGTCATGAGGCGATCCTGGGCATCGTAAATACCATTCACCGTTCCCGACGACGTGGTCGCCATTGAACGGTTCGAGTTGGTGTCGTAGGTGTAACTGGAGATGCTCGTGCCATTCTCCGTCACTCCGATCAGACGCCCGGCGGCGTCATAGGCATAGGCGAAAACATTTTCCTGGCCACCAATGGTTTCGGTCTTTCCGGTAATTCTTCCATCCGCATCCCGGGTGAACTTTACCGTGTACAGCGTGGTCGTCTTGTATTTCGCGGTGAGCCCAGTCAGTTCTGCGAATGAGTCGTAGGTGCGGCTATCGGTCGCGCTACCCAGAGTCGTTCCCGTGATCAGTCCGTCTTTCGCATTATGTTTGACGACCAGCGTTCCCGCCTT
>JBAUAN010000239.1:0-1516 GCA_049675725.1 Candidatus Sulfotelmatobacter sp.
GGTGTAAGTCCGGATGCGTAAGCAAAAGAGTTTGAAGGATCCACAGGTAGGATTCGTAGAATGCGCGTATGGCGATGGGGACACGCAAGAAGCGGGAAAAGCAAGAAGACATTTGGATTGCTCATACGGCGCTGCCTTCGTCGCCGGGACATCCGTTCTATCAGCGGCTCAATGAACTGCTGGAGGCGGAGAAGTTCGATGAGTTTGTGGAGAAACGGTGTGCGAAGTTCTATGCGGCTAAGTATGGACGGCCATCGCTGACTCCGGGGATCTACTTCCGGTCGCTGCTGCTGGGCTATTTTGAGGGCATCGACAGTGAACGCGGGATTGCCTGGCAATTGGGGGATTCGCTGGGGTTGCGGCGCTTTGTGGGGATAGGGTTGGACGAGAACACACCGGATCACACAACGATTTCGCGCACCCGCCGTTTGATCGACGTGGAAACGCATGGCGAAGTGTTCGGGTGGGTGCTGGGGGTGCTGGCGGATCGTGGGTTGGTGAAGGGGAAGCGGATCGCGATCGATGCAACGACGTTGGAGGCGAACGCGGCGATGCGCTCGATTGTGCGGCGCGACACGGAGGAAAGCTATGAGGAGTTTCTACGTGGTCTGGCGAAGGCTTCGGGCATAGAGACGCCGAGCCGGGAAGACTTGGCACGGTTGGACCGCAAGCGGAAGAAGCGGATGTCGAATAAGGAGTGGGAGAGCCCGGCGGACGGGGATGCGCGGATAACGAAGATGAAGGACGGGCGCACGCACTTGGCGCACAAGGCCGAGCACGCAGTGGATCTGGATACGGGTGCGGTGGTGGCGGTGACGCTGCAGGGAGCCGACCTGGGCGACACCGTGACGGTGGACACGACGCTGAGCGAGGCGGGGATGGCGGTGGCAGAGTTAGTGAAACGCGAAGCGGAGCAGAGACCCGAGGATACGCCCAAGGTCAACGTCGAGGGCATTGAAGAGGTGGTAGCGGACAAGGGTTACCACAGCGGCGGGGTCTTGGAGCGGGTGAAGAGTTACGAAGTGCGTACGTACATTCCAGAAAAGAAACAAGCAGGGCAGCGCCACTGGGAGGGCAAAACCGAGGAGCAACAGGCGGTGTACCAGAATCGACGGCGGGTGCGCGGCGGCTATGGCAAAAGCTTACTGCGGCGGCGAGGCGAACTGGTGGAACGCAGCTTTGCGCACTGCTACGAGACGGGTGGCATGAGGCGCACACATCTACGCGGACACGAGAATATTCTGAAGCGGCAACTGGTCCATGTAGGGGCGTTCAACTTGAGCCTGATCTTGCGCAAAGTGCTGGGTGCGGGCACGCCGCGGCAGTGGAAAGACCTCGAGGGGACGCCTTTTTTGCTGTTTATTTACTACTTACTCGTCGGGAAAATCGAAATCGGCTCTCCGGAAGCCGAATCTCAATATCTTGTACGAAATCGGTCATCGAATCACGCAGCTCGACTCGCAGCTCGGCGCGGCTGGTCGTGCCGAAAATTACTTACTTCCACCCCGGGCTGCTA
>JBAUAN010000240.1:0-12623 GCA_049675725.1 Candidatus Sulfotelmatobacter sp.
GTGCATTGCGAGGCAAGAGTCATCGGACGATAGACCCCCATGCCTTGAAAATCCCCGCCCCGAAGGGGCGGAATCTACACTAACGGAGAACGCCCCTTCTCCATTTCACGCTGAGCCAAAACAGGGAGAAGATCCGCGAGGGTCTTCGTCTCGAATGGTTTCACGATGATTTCATCCGCTTCCAGAAGGATGGCGTCCATCGCACTCTTCACGTCGGGGTAGCCGCTGACCAGCAGCGTCAGTGCCTTCGGTTGGAGGTGGCGCATCGCGGTAATCACTGCAAAGCCGTCGCTGGGGTTGGGCATGTGAAGATCAGTGATCAGGACATCGAAAGTCAGTGTCGTGATCAGCTTCAGAGCTTGTGTCACATTCGCGGCAGAAACCACTTCGAAGCCCTTGTGTCCAAGGGTCTCACTCATCATGGTACGGAGGGCTTCGTCGTCATCCACAAGCAGGACCTTTTGGGCAATACGGCGTTCGGTCGGCGTCATACAGCACTTCCTCTCTTCACCAACTAACTCAGTGCAGCTCAGTTGTATCTTGCGTCATCCCCACACATCGCTCCACTGCACTGCTTTGGCTGGGCTGGACTCACTCCTTCGGTTTAACAAGGTGCGCCTTCGCCGAGTTGGATACCGCATTGGTGAAGCTCTCCATTGTTTGGGTCAACTGCGAATCCACTTCATCCGCAATCGTCATAACATTGGGCAATAGCAGGCTGAAATCCAGAAGGCTTAGATTCCTGTGCAGCGTTCCAAAGATGGTGACTTGAAGGATACGAGATTCGTGGATCAGCATGGCAGAGCTGTAGCCTTGCATCTGTCGCAGCTTGCCGTGTTCGACGGCGGCCGGGGACGGGATGGCGTCACTGTCTCTAGTGGGCAAGTTGGCTTTGGCCAGACGTACGACTATGTCATCAACCAACTGAGGGAGATGTCCGGTGCGCTGCGCATCGCTGAGGTGAAGGTGGTTCAGTTCAGGCGTGCTCTTAGTTCGTGTCAGCCAATCTGCGATTAGAGAGGTCTTACAGCGCGTCAGGACTGCGGCCACGCCCTCGCTGTTAGCTCGTGGGTTGTCATTAACCGGCAAAGTCGTGTGCGCGATTGGTACTGTGGGTGGAGAAGCCATATAACACCACCTTCTTGTAGTGACGAACTCCACGGTAGTCCTTTAGGCACTCTCGAACTGTTCAATTATGAACAGAGGTGACTTATTTCTATAAGGGGACTCGACAGTCGAACCCTCCGGCCACCCGCTCCGCCGCTCAAGCGTACCAATCCTGACTGGGCCTACCTGTTTACATGTTGAGTTTGTTACGAATTCCGAACAAAATGCCCCGCGCGACCTGAAGTAACTACCCACACTGACGGCGCCGTGCTCGAATGGAGGCTGGAGGGTAGAGCGACATGAGACCAGTACTGCTAGCATTTGCCACGCTGTTCCTCACTTGCGTTGCAGCAGGCTCAGGTACCCACCGCCGTCGACAAAGCCATGTGCGATGATCTCTTCTGCTACGCTAGGGCTCACGGACGTTCAGCCAAAAACTATGAGCTACTGGCTACTTATCTGCCAGCGAGACCACGAAGGTTGCGGCAAGCTATCAGACGAAGGCGTCTACAGCAGCTACACTATGCGGTTCATGGGACAAGGTGAACCAGGAGCCTACGAGCAACCAACGGCCAGCAAGGCAGTGCGAAACCTCAGCATGGATGTGAGAAACGTCTACGAGAACGAGATCTATCTGCTGATGCCAAGAAGTACATGGAATGCTTGGGCCGTAAACTGGATGGCGCACTAATTCTGAACGCGGTGCTTTCAGTCAGAACAACCGCGCCTGCGCCTTCCATGGCTCGACATGACCTCAGTAACTGGCTTCCCTCCCGTTTCGATGATGGAATTTGACGAATGGAGAGAACCCATGACGGGGATGACTAGGATTTGTGTAGCCGCTGCGCTGGTGGCGGCACTTATGCACACGTTTGGCTGCCAGAAAGCCAACCAAACCGCTAAAACGCAAGCGTCCACCGTATCACTCGAACGGACCGCAGCTAAACCCGCCTTTATAGAAGGGCACCCCGACAAGAGGCCGATGACAACCACCGCAACGGTGACTAAAGTCCGTTCAATAAACGATCTCGACGCACGTTTGCGGCTTGCGGTGGTGCAGTGGGCTAAGCCAAATACAGGGGAAACAGTCAGCAATGTCATCGTCTGTCAGGCGGACAGGAAGGATTGCATCAGACTGAACATCGGCGAGCGTTACTCCATGACCTGGTTCCAACATAACGCCCTTTATGCCGTCTACCAAACTCAAGGATACCAAACTGTTGCACTTAACACGGGTGTCTACGCAGCGTGGGCGCGTGGCGAGAAAAGAGAAAACTTTACGCAGGATGAGTATGCGGACAGCATTACGACCGCCTATGCTGTAGTGGATTTAAGTAAAGACAAGGCAAAGAATTTGCGAGAATGGGCGATCTCCGAATAGGTTCTGCGTCTGACTGCAGCCCGTCGCCGCCGGCGGGTTACCTGCGTCATCTACATTGCGCCACGGAGCCATGATCGAATTGATCCAACCTGGCTGAAGATTACCCAGACAAGTTGGAAGTGGGAACAACGATGAGCCTGAAAATCACCGTAGCGATTGTGGGTGCGGTCCGAGCTGGCGCCAGCTGGATGCCAAGCAATTCCGCCGCTACATATCCCGCGACTTCGCCTGTAACTCCCAGCGGCTTGCCGGTCAATCGATAGAATTCCGCCAGATAGGGAGAGAAATCACCGCTTCGATGAAGCAGGTATGCAGTGACAAGCGGGGCAGCGGCGCGTGTCCATCACGGGATCGAGAGCACACGAAAACTGGGGACTGCGGGTTGAGGGCCCAAATGGTTTTGAGCGCTCCTATACCCTCGCGGGTTCTGCCGGAGAGCACAAGCCTGACGCAGTTCGCGGCCGGATTCTCAATCCTTATATCATCCTCACCGTCATAATCCAGTGCTGCTATCCTATATCGTGTAGGAAGACTCTGGCGAAAGGGGTCCAGACGCTGATTTCCTGGAGTTTTGCAAAAAACTCCCGAAAGCAGGATGCGGCGTCCGAAGAGACCACCAATCGTTGCTACGCTCCGGCAGCGCCCCTCGCTCCGGTCAAGCCTCGAAACAAGCAATCCGGCACGAAGGACTAAGAATTGTTCCCCAGGTTCCGAAGCGTTCGATATCTGCGGAGTTTCTTCTGCACCTCCGCCAGATATTTTCTTGCCTGCTCGCGCGTCTTGATGGATTGCACACGTTTCAAAATGTCGGCGCCCTTGTCTGGCGACATTTCCAGATCCTGGCGCAGCGCCGCATTGAGGATCACGGGCAGTGTTCCTTGATTGACCGTTTCGTCCGGCCTGCTCGCCGCCGACGTATCCAAATCGGGAACGGCCATACTCATTACTGCGACCGCAACGGCCCCGGCAGGGGAAGGCAAGGTCATCGGCGCATCCGCCCGGGCCGCACTCAACGAAAGGAGTTGATGCGGGCTGTTGGCTTGGCGGTCGCGGGCAGTGAGCGGACTGAGCCCGAACGCCGCCTCGATCATCGCCGGAACCGAGGCATGATCATACAGCCGGTGGTCGATCGTGTTCTTCGGTATCAGCGGCGAAATTACGACTGCAGGCACACGAGGACCATACTGTTCAAAGGTGAAGCCGTACTGGTTGTATTTGTCGCTTGGGTTTGAATCGCCAGGCGCCACGGCCGTCGGTGGGGTCACGTGGTCGTAGAACCCGCCGTGTTCATCCCAGGTAATGATCAAAACACTCGTGCTCCATACGGCAAACTTGCGGATGACTTCATAGGTTTCCTTGATCAATCCCTCTCCCAGCGTGATGTCGGTGAGTGGATGCTGGGAAGTGCTGTTCCTGTATTCGTTCAGGACGTCATAGCTCGGCTCAATAAAAACATAGCTGTAAGGAAAGCTGCTCTTGCCGAGATCGCCGGCAAAGTCGCTGTAGTGGTGAATGTCCAACAGGCTAATCCCCTTGAGCGCGGCCACCATCGGAAAGTCATCGCCCGCATACAGCCTGTACGACACTCCCTTGCGCTTCAGGGCATCGAAGATACTGCCAGCCTTCAGCGGAAAGCCTCCTATGGTCTCCCATCCCACGATTTCCTGATTGGACGGACTATGATCGAGCCCTCCGGACGAGGCGGCATGGACAAACACGCGATTCGGCCAAGTCGGCCCCGGTATCGATGCGTGCCAGTTATCACAGATGGCGAACTCTTCCGCCAAAGCCACTAGGACCGGGAGTTGATCGGGGGCGAAACACTTCATGACCTCTCCCGGAGCGGCACTGCCTCCGCTCGCCACGTAAGACGTCACGAACCCGCTCTTATCGATCGGTGGGTACGCTCCACCTCGCGGATAGCTCACACCCGGGCCGCAAAGCTGCTCCAAAACATTCGTGAACTCGTGCCCGGGGTCGACCGGCATGACATTGTCTGCACCTTTTGAAACCCTGTAAGTCCCGCCGTTGAAGACATTCGATTCGCTCCCCGTCAGTGCATTGACCTGCGTCGGGGCACCGGTTTGAGCGTCGCGACCGGTGATAGCAGAAAAACCGACCGTGTGATCGAAGGCGCGGTTCTCGAGCATAAGCACGAAGATATGTTCTACTGACATTTCGATCGTTCCTTTTGCTTTTGGACGGACGCCTCTGGGTGACGTCCGGAACTAGCTCGGTCGTTGTCGCTCTCGATTTTGGACTCCGAGATCTCTGGCATACTCTTCTTGCAAATGTCCATTTCGCGCCGCGCCGTACTCGGACGTCACTGGATTTTACGGCGAGGGCTTCGACGTCAATCCCGGCAAGATCGCGGATCAGAATGACATAATTGTGAGTCGGAGAATGCATGAGCTCACTCAGGTGCTGCGTCCAATTCTTTCCCTGAGCAGACGAACTCCCCGATTCTCACGAGATTCACGAGCGCATCTCCGTGAGTTTCAGGATTGAGAACGTCTGTCAGTAGCGTGCACTTCGCATCGTTCACAAACCCTCTGTTCACGACTTCACCAAGAATTTCACGTACCCGCGCACCTTGCTACAAACGGTATAAATATGTCGGTTAATGCTTGGATTTTCAATTAAGTGGGCTTTTTAAACCGTTTAATACACACTCATTTAACTGGTGCAATTATGCCGTTTATCGTTGAAAAGTGACATCAATCGGTAATATTATTCCTATATGACAGACATGACCTTTAATACACCGAAGGAACTGCAGGTCGCTCTCGGGGAGCGCATCCGGAGACTCCGTCTGTCGCGCAACACAGACCAGCGTACGACTGCGGGCAAGGCTGGGATTTCAGAAAAAGCATTGCGCAACCTTGAGGGGGGGCGCGGCTCTACCGTCGAAACTCTCCTCAGAACCTTGAAGGCACTGGACTCCCTGCAAGGGATCGAGATGCTCGCTCCCGAAGTCACGGTTGATCCACTCGCGATGTTGCATGCCTCCAAGCCGCCGCAACGTGTCCGCCGTCCAAGGAAACAGCGAAAGGTCAGTCCGTGAAGCACGTGCCCGCCATTGAAGTTCGAGTTTGGGGACAGCGGGTGGGCGCTGTGGCTCTCGATTCGCGGCTCGGTTACTATGCCTTTGCCTACGAACCGGCGTGGCGGCGTAGTGGAATTGAGTTGGCCCCACTGACGTTGCCGCTCGGTGATCGGAATGCCATTTTCATTTTCCCGAGTCTGCCCGATGCCACGTTTCACCGCCTGCCGGGAATGCTGGCTGACGCATTGCCGGACGCCTTCGGCAACGCCCTCATCGACGCCTGGATGGCGGAGCGTGGCCTTGCAAAGAGCGAAGTGACAACGCTTGATCGCCTGGCCTACATGGGAAGACGGGGAATGGGGGCTCTAGAATTCAGACCGGCGCGTGGTTCGCATAGCGAGAGCGCGGCCCCGCTTGAGATGAAGTCCCTGGTTGAAAACGCGCGCAAGCTGATGGAAGGTGATCTTACGATTGACGCGCACGCCAAGGCCGCCCTCGCCAACATCATTCACGTCGGCATTTCGGCTGGGGGGGCGCGCGCGAAGGCAGTCATCGCATGGAATCCCAAGACCGATGTAATCCGCAGCGGACAGTTCGATGCGGCAGAGGGATTCGAGCATTGGCTTCTGAAGTTTGACGGCGTCGGTAAAGACACAGACTTGGGCACGGGGGCCGACTACGGCCGAATCGAATACGCTTACTACCTCATGGCGAAGCAGGCCGGCATCGACATGTACGAATGCCGTTTGCTCGAAGAGAATGGGCGCGCTCACTTCATGACCCGACGTTTTGACCGTGAAGTCGTACGGGGGCAAACCGTCAAGCACCACGTACAGACGCTGTGCGCGATGGATCACCTCGACTTTAAGCAACGTGGCACACACTCCTACGCTCAGCTTTTCATGGTTACTTCACGGCTGGGTTCGGGAGACGTGGCCTTGGACCAGGTGTTTCGGCGAATGGCGTTCAATGTGATGGCACGCAACTGTGACGACCATACCAAGAACTTCGCTTTTCGTCTGAAACAAGGAGGAAACTGGGAGTTGGCGCCGGCCTATGACGTCACGCATGCCTATAATCCAGGAGGCGAATGGACATACCAGCACCTGATGAGCGTGAACGGCAAATTCGATGACATCACACGCCAGGACTTTCTTGCGGAAGCCGATCGCTTCGGGGTCAGCCGCCCGACCGAGCAGTTAGACGAAATCCGCGCAGCCTTGGACGTCTGGTCCAACTTCGCCCAGAAAGCCGGTCTGACCGATTCTGTGTCGGACCGCGTGGCGGCGGATTTCCGTTTGCTATAGCAAACGATCTGGGCGAGCTTGACTCGAAATGGCTGCTCGGCCGTCGGAAACCGAGGAACAAATCGCTGCGAGAAAATACGGCATGACGCTCTTACGGCAGCATAACGTTCTGGAAGCTCATGCACCCGGGCGCTCTCGGACGGTCTGTTCCTGTCTTCGGAGCTTCTTTCCCAAAATCACCTGAATCACTTCCGGTCGATGCTCGCCAGCAGCACCCTCCAGCATATAGGACCGCTCGAAGGCATTCGAGCCCAGAATCTTCATTTCCCATCGGTTATTGGCCTGGCCTGGGACCCCAGGATCGAAACCCGCCAATCCCCGAGCCGATCGGCAAGCAGGTGTTCGATGATCGCTCGAACCTCTTCCTGCAGACCGGAATCTCCCGTAGAAAATGATGGTCGGAAAGCCCAACAAATCCAGCCCTGTTTCCACTAGTTTGGGATGGCAGATCACCACCTGTACTCCGTCTTTGACTCGGAAGGGAGCATGCAAACATCGTGTTTGCCTCATGGGGAAGAAACTCCTCGCGGCTCTTACCATGGAGGGAAAGTTTGCGGGCGAAGGACTGCACCTTACTATGCACGATGAATGCGAGTCATGATCGCGTTCTCGACTTCTACGTTTTGCCACGTATGACTGGGCATACTCTCTTGCACAGGAAAGTTTCTTGGCTTCGCGAGGGAGTACGGTTGCGTAGTTTGTCTGACTTTTACAGCACAGTGAGGAAAATCTGGACCAAACGGTCAACCCAAGGGGGCATTTGGCAATATTTGCGAGAACTCTGAACCTCTGCGATATTTGGACCCTGTTCATTGCTGCCTGGCCTCCACAGTGCTGGTCTAGGGCATTAGCGCACCCAAGATTCGGTTTTCTGAGCCCGGCCTGATTCCGCTTGACAGATCGATGTCAAGGTTCGACTATCTTCCTAAATTAAGCTTCGACGCTGAATTCTCACCTTGGGGGAAGCGATGAAACGCGAAACGATCGCGCTGCTGTTTTGCGGGCTGACGCTCATTTCGATTGTCGCAACGAACGCCGGAGCACAGGGTATCCAACCATATCCAGACGCCATAACGGACTGGGGGATTCACACAGAAACATGGATGGCACCCCCTCCAGTGAATACAGTCTTCACCGATCCTGATTTCGGCTCTGCTATGGTCCGGGCGACTGATAGGACGACGAATTTCAAGAATCCCGGTAGCTGGTTGCGAACCGCCGCCTCCGGTGAGGCCAACATGTGGAGTGTGGATACGAGCAAGTTCTACGTGATTGGCGAAGGGGGCGTTGACCTGGCCTTTGCCTTCGATCCTTCCACGATGGCTATCAGTTCTTTGCCGGGCGCTGAGCCTGGTCAGGCTCTGCATGTCCCTCTACGACCGGAGGCTTCGTTCAGTTTTGTCGATCCCGATCTGATCTACGGAACGACCAGTTCTGCACCGCTTACGATAAACAGTTATCGCTTTTCTTCCGGTGTACTCACGCCCGTTTTTGACACGACGACTTGTGGGACCCAGCCGCCGTTGGTTAAGGATGGCCATTTAGTAGTAAGCGATGATGATGTAACCCTTTCGGCGGACGATAGTCGCATCTCGATCTCCGAGGGCGGAAAGAATTCTGGTTCGGACATGTTTGTCATTGTCTACGATAAAAATCTCGGGTGCCGTTGGTACAACACTCAGACGGGCGAGATCGGTGGACAGTGGGGGCCATCGGGATTTGCAACAACTGCTGATACGTATCTGATCCGCCATGCATACATTTCACGAAGCGGTAGCTACGTTCAAATCTTGAATGATGACCACTTCGGTGCATTTATATGGGACGTGGCATCGCTGAATGTGACAGATTGCCCTTTAGATGGCGACCTTTTCTGCGGAGGGTACGGAGTTGTGGGCTATAACTCTTATGTAAATGGTGCCGGATACATCGATGACATGAACATCTTGAAACGGCCACTGAGTAATCTCGCTCAGTTCACGCAGTTGGTTTCGCCACTACCGTCTCCCCCTCACTTCGGGGACACGAAGCATTTCACGTGGAGCAACGTTGACGCGAAAGACAGCTTGCCAGTTTGTGGCTCGACTTACTCTTATGCCGAAGACTGGCAGGAGTATGGGATTACACGGCCGTTTGAGGAGGAGATATTTTGTGTGGAAACTGACGGAATCGCATCAACGATCTGGCGTTTCGCGCACAACAGAGCTACTTGGCAGACCCCGTACTTTAACACCCAGCCGCTAGGAAACATTTCCATGGACGGCCATTTCTTCCTGTTCACTTCGGGCTGGGACGGACAGTTGGGCAGCGAGCCTAATGGCACACCCCTTTCAGACGTCTGGATTGTTAAACTTGACTGAGTAAATCTCGCGGCGAGCGCGTCAACGCCTGGTTCTGATGCAAGGTGGGTTGTGTTGCGACCGCGCGGGCGACCCGTCCTGTCACGCGTGGTCCTCCTGGGCAACTTCGCACTTCTCCGCTGCTACGATCTGACCATGACTGTACGAGTCTCAATTAACAAGATGAACAGCGGCAGAATGCAGATATGTTGCGCGCGGCCAGGCAGCAGTGGCTACGTGATGACTTACGCTGCTGCGAGTGCGAAGGCGGAAGTGACGAAAACACTGCTGGCGCTTGGATTCAGCGCCGAGACAATAAATGGAAGCTTGGATATGCTTTCCGACTTCGGTCCCGACGAGATGCTACAGGTTGAGGAACTCGATATTTCCGATGACGTGCTGCACGCGAACGGATTCATCGCAGTGTAGGAAGCGCTATGCATAGGCGCTCCGGGGGAAGTGTGGTTTGGCCGGATGTTCCATCTCTCTCCTCGGCCAAACGTTCCTGACGAAGCCGGCAGCGTCAACATCTGGACCAAACAAAATCCTAGCCTCGACTATGCTGGATCAAGTGCCGGTCGGCCACAGTCTGCGCTCGTCCTTAGCTGATTCTTGTTACGCTTTCTGAGAGAAGAAAAAAAGGCCGGACCTGGTGTGGGTCCGGCGTTTAAGGTTTTCACGAAGGTTCTACATCATTCTTGGAAACAGACAACCTTAGGACAGAGCCTACCCGTCGGCGGTTTCGATGTCTGTTCAATTTTGCACACCTGCGCAGGCATCGCCGGTCTCCGACCAGCGCCGGACGAAATCCACGATCTGATCCCGCGTATCGGGCAGAACCCAGCTCCCGGTCAGAGTTCCCCAATGTCTTTTTCTAGCGCGACGTGCTCCGCCATCAGCTCAGCCAGAACCTCGTCCTTCGTCTGGATCTTCTTTTGCAGGTATGCAATCCGCTCCTGGTCAGCGGAATGGTTGGTTGGCCGTTTCTGCTCGAATAGATCCGGCGCAGGAATGCTGGCTGGCTGAAACGCCGAATGCTGTCGCAGCGCTTGCAGCGTACACGATTCTTGCGCGCCCACCGCTTGAAGCATTTCGTGCAGATGCCATGTTCCTTGGCCAGGCGGCGCAACAGTTTGAGTACGTCTGACATGGCCTGATATTATCGTGGCCGGGGTCCCACATGACAACTCTATCCGCAGTAGTCGAGCAGTTAAAGGCCGAGCGAGCACGCGTACACAAGGAAGCTCAACGTATCGACGCAGCCCTAGCAGCTCTCGGCAGCGTCGCCACCAACGGCACACGCCCACACACAATGCCCACCGCAGCAAGGCAGCGAATCAGCATCGCGCAGAAGCGGCGCTGGGCTAAGAAGAGAGCACCGAGGCCGAAGCGCGTCGTGTCGGCAGCGGCGCGCAGGAAAATGGCGGCAGCGCAGAGACGGCGGTGGGCGAAGGTGCAGAAGGCAACCCAAGAGAACAAGACCTAAAGGCGGGGCGGTAAGAACGTCAGCCGCCCTGGTCTATCATCCTCGAAGTGGCGACTGGCGGCAGCCTTGCCGACATATAGTCGAAGGCTCTTAATTGGCAAGTGAAGGTACCGACATGACGGTTGATGAATTTGCCCAGATCCTACGCGATCCCGACGCGCAGGTCGTTTATGCTGTTTTCTACCCTTGGGATACTCCCCTTGGCTACCGAGCGGAGGTTGAGTGGCACAACTGTTGGTGTTGGTACTCAGTGTCATTGGCACTGCGAGCGGTTTCTCCGGGTGAGGTCGCGGCTGCCGTTACGTCTCCAACTCGCCGGATACAGCGGTGTGGAGCGGACAAGGACGGGCATGGTTTTGAGGCGACGGTTCGGTCTGGAAATCTCTGTTATAGGCTCGGGCACAGCGACGGATCTAGGTCGCTCTCAACAGCGTGGCAGAGAAAGATCGCACAAACGCAGAGGGGATGGTGGGCGAAGACGAACGGCGGGGCGTAGACAAAGCCGTGACATGTCGGTAGCGCAATAGCCGAAGTGAGGTAGTGGGCTACTTTGAATTTTGGTCGCGCTCTAACGCGCGAATCTCTTCGCGGATTTTGGCGATTCGTTTCTTGAACTCCGTCGCCAACCGCCATAGCTCTGGCCTGCCTTCCCATTCCGGCAAGTTCTTCTCTAGAAAGGCCAAGTCGTCTTTAAAAGGATAGGCAACCTAATCATGAGATCATCGCCTCACCCCACGGTCTTCGGCTCTCCTGCGCATTCATGCAGATCGAACTTGTGCCACAAGTATTCATACGCTCGAACGGCGTCGTGCGCGACGGTGTTTGGCGTGAAGAACTTGCGCCGGCATTTAGTACATGACGCCATCGCGGGAACCTTGCCCACGTAACGCAAGATGATGAAGCGCCGCTCTGCCATGGCGGCAATACTCTCGCACAGCGCCGTGTGCTGCGCTATGGCCCGGCTGGGCCAGAGCATACGCATCACTCTGATGGCAGAGGAGCCAGCAAGAGACGAAATCTGCGTCCCGGTAAAATGCGCTCCTGCGCGGCTTCCGCGGGTGCTGCGCATTCCGCGACGCGCGTCTGGCAGGATTCCGGTAGACTATTCACCTCTTGGTTAAAAGCGGGTTGCGTTGCGGCCACGCGCACAGCCCGCCCTGTCACGCGCCTCCTCCTGGGCAACTGCGCTGCACCTCGCCGGTGCTACGATCTGACCATGACTGTACGAGTCTCAATCAGCAAGATGAACAGCGGCAGAATGCAGATATGTTGCGCGGCCACGCAGCAGCGGCTGCGTAATAACTTACGCTGCTGCAAGTGCGAGAGCGGAAGTAACGAAAGCACGGCTGGCTCTTGGACTCAGCGCTGAGACAATAAATGGAAGCTTGGATATGCTTGCCGACTTCGGTCCCAACGAGATGCTCAGATCGAGGAACGCGATATCTCGGATGACGTACTGCACGCGAACGGATTCATCGCAGTGTAGCGGAAAGCTATGGCCTCCAGTCCTATTCTTGGTGGTCAAGAGGATTTCCGTTGGGACCGACTTGTACTTCCGATTTCTTACGGTCGGTTCATCACCTTCGCTTCATAAGCGACAAGTTGCCCTCTCTTCGTGATTGTCTTGTATTTTACGATCTAACCCTCCCCGGCTTTGGCTTTGAGACCCTGCAATACATCTCTAGGTAGTGCGTAACAACGGAACCATTTGCATCCATCGTTACGTTCTTGTCGCTCTTGTGGAACGAGCCGGGAATCTTGAATTTGACCTCAGAAAGAATCTGGCCTTTTTCGGTTTCCTCAGAGTACCCACGTATCGAGAGTCCGCCGTACTAGTATAGTGTCCCAGTGATAACGTAATCGTGCTTCGACCGTCTATTTGGTATGACGGATAATCGAAGCTTGCTCAAACTGAGTCCCGAACAGAGAGAAGACTTACAACGCTGGGCGCAGTCAC
>JBAUAN010000241.1:0-56882 GCA_049675725.1 Candidatus Sulfotelmatobacter sp.
CCGTCGACCAGCGAAACGTCGGTGGAGGTTCCTCCCATGTCGAAGGCGATGACGCGTTCGAAGCCGCTGGCTCGCGCCGTGGCCGCCGCGCCGATAACTCCTCCCGCCGGCCCGGAGAGCACCGTCCGCACCGGTTCGCGCGCGGCCGCAGCCAGCGCGGCGATTCCTCCGTTTGACTGCATCACGAAAATTCGCGCCTGTGTGCCCTGAGCCGCCATCGTGGCACTCGACTTATGGAGGCACGGCGCCCCGACCGTGGAAGAGCGGCCCGTGGAAGAGCGGCGCTTTAGCGCCGCGACAGCCCCCGGACCAATTGGGGCTTCAGCCCCCGCTGCCTCGGTTTTCGATTCACTCGCCGCGAGACGATTCGCCCGATACTGGAGGTTTTCCAGATATCCCTTCATCACCGGTTGCAGATACGCATTCACCACCACTGTCGACGTTCGCTCGTACTCACGAAATTCCGGCAGGATTTCGTGCGAGATCGAAAGCGGGATGCCCAGCGGCTTGAGTGCTTCCGCCACGGCCCGTTCATTTTTCGGATTGGCAAACGAAAACAGCAGCGAGATTGCCACCGCCTGGGGCTGAGCTGCAGCCACACGCGTCACCAGCGATTTCAGATCCTCCGCCGAAACCGCCGTCAGGATCTCGTCATCCCTTGCCGTGCGTTCTTCCACGCCGAAACGCAAATCGCGCTCCACCAGCGGCTCGACGCGATCAAAGAAAAAATCGTAGAGCTTGGCCCGCGCCTGCCGCCCAATCTCAATCGCATCTTCGAATCCCGCGGTCGTGACCAGGGCCGTGCGCGCGCCTTTGCGCTCGAGCAGCGTGTTGGTGCCCACAGTGGTGCCGTGCAGGAGGATGAGATCGCCCTCGTGAGCAATTTTCCGGATGGCGTCGACGATCGCCTGGGATGGATCGGTCGGAGTCGAGAAAACTTTCAACATGCGCAACTTCCCGCTGGCGGGATCGACCCACACGCAGTCGGTAAAGGTTCCACCGGTGTCGACGGCAATGCGCAGAGTTGGGATGCGGCGCGGCATGAAGAAGGAAGGTTACACCAGAAATGCGCGGGAAGAATCGGGAAGGGCACGAGTTCCACTCGTGCCACAGACGCCGCCTGAAAAGAACGGCTTCAAGCCGCTGAGGTGAACCCCTCAATAACTGCTATGGCGATGTTTCGCCAGTTTACCAGGCGTGAGTGCAACTGGCCTCACTCGATGAAGGGGTAATATCCCTCTCCGGGGCTGTGGTGTTTGCGATGCATTACCCAAATCGGTTCCCGCTCAAAAAGCCCGGCAATATGTTCCAACGTCACTGGCCCTCCCACTGGATTACGCAGCGACGTAATCGTCAGCCAGTATTCCTTGTAGTCTGAACTCACGGCGTAAGTGACTGTTCCCGGGCTCGATGGCACCATTTCCAGCGATGGGCCAGTTGCGTCCGCACTGATTCGCACATCGTATGGAACCGGATTGCCATGCACGAAGAAAATGGCCGGCTCACGCAAAGGCCGGCCAGATAGAGCCGTACGCAACTCTCCTTCATCTGATGGAAATCGTCCGTGAGCCTCGTCCCAGTCGGAAAGGCTGTGATCGGCATGCCCCAGGAGTTTTTGGACGGCACCCGCCATTTCGATTCGCGGACCGACATCTGGCAGATTGACCATGCACCCAATGCCTAGGAAAAATGAAGCAACTGACGCAAGGACACAAAGGTGTTCTCTGCGTATAGCTCGGGCTGCCAATCCCAGACCAAAGCCTGATAACAGGAGAACAGCCAAGGCCGTCGAAAGATAGTGCCACCTAAAATACGGACCGTCCCATGAGAGCAAGCGAACCCAATCACCCAGGAGCGAAAAACCGGTATGCAGTGCTGGAAGATTAGCCAGCGCTCCAACCCCAGCAATGAAAATCGCCGCCCACCTCAGTGCCTTGCGTAGGTTGGATCTCGCCATACAACAATTGGACAACACAGGTTTGGATTAGGCACATTACCCGCGTAACCGCTGTAATCAGGCATGACGCTGGGGGCCGCGGCTGGAACACTCGCAACTCGGGACTCGCGACTCAGGACTATCCTCTGGTAAACGCCAGCGTGATCAGCGTCTTCTGCTCTACTTCATGCGCCTTGGCGCTGCCCGTCGAGGGACTCGCGCTCGCTGAGCGCTTCACCGACAGCACTGGCCGCTCGCCCGCGATGCGCCGCAGCCTCACCAGCATGTTGACGAGTGCGCCCATGTTGGCCGGCTCTTCCTGCACCCACACGATGTCTCCCGTTTTTCCGTGGCGGTCGAGTTCGGCGACCAGCTCTTTTTCTGGAAAGGGATACATCTGCTCCAGAAACACGATTGCGGTGGAAGTGTCTTTTCGTTTTTTGCGCTCCGCTTGCAGTTCGTGGCCGATTTTTCCCGAGCAGATCAGGATGCGGTCGGCCTCGCCCACTTCCGCGTCGGGAATCACGTTCAGAAAATTCTTGTGCGTGAAATCTTCAATCGGCGACGACGCGTCCGGATGCCGCAACATGCTCTTCGGCGTAAACACAACCAGCGGCTTGCGCCAGTGCCGCAGCGCCTGCCGCCGCAGCAGATGAAAATATTGCGCCGCATTCGAAGGCTGCGCGATTTGAATATTGTGCTGCGCCGCGAGCTGAATAAAGCGCTCGATGCGCGCGCTGGAATGTTCCGGTCCCTGGCCTTCGTAGCCATGCGGCAGCAGCATGACCACGCCCGAAAGCAGATTCCACTTGGCTTCGCCCGCGCTGATGAACTGGTCGACGATGGCCTGCGCCACATTGGCGAAGTCGCCAAACTGCGCTTCCCACAAAACCAGCGACTCGGGATAATCGCGGCTGTAGCCATATTCGAACCCGAGCACGCCCGCTTCCGAGAGCGTGGAGTTGTAAATTTCGCAACGCCCCTGCTTCTCGGCAATATTTTCCAGCGGCACATATTCGTTTTCGTTTTCGATATCGATCAGCACCGAATGCCGCTGGTTGAAGGTGCCGCGCCGCGAGTCCTGTCCCGACAATCGCACCGGAATTCCGCTCTTCACCAGGCTCGCGAAGGCCAGCGCTTCGGCCATGCCGTAATCCACGGCGCGCTTGCCCGTCCCCATCTCCGCGCGCTGCTCCAGCAACTTCTTCACCTTGGGATGAATATGAAAACCTTCCGGATACGTGGTCAGCTTTCCCGTCAGCTCTGCGAGTTCTTCGCCTGGCAATCCTGTTTCCACTTCGAATTCCGGCTTGTGCCGCCCGCCGTAATACTGATCCCAATATTTCGGTAAATCGCGCATCAACGGCTTCCGCTTGATCGTGCCCGCGTTTTTCTGCGCCGCCTCGAACTCGGCCTTAATGGCCGCCGCGCGCTCGGCCGCGTCGGTCGCGCCGATGTCATCGGCATAAATTTCCCACAGCGGCGGATGCTCCTTGATCCGCTTGTAGAGCAGCGGCTGCGTGATGGTCGGGTCGTCCACTTCGCTGTGTCCGTGGCGGCGATAGCCGATCAAGTCGATCACCACGTCAGTGCCGAACTTGTAACGGTATTCCACCGCCATGCGCCCCACGCGAACCACCGCGTCCACGTCTTCGCCGTTGACGTGAAATATCGGAATCGACTGCCGCCGCGCGATGCAGGCCGCAAAGCGCGTGGAATGTTCTTCGAAGTAGTTCGTGGTGAATCCCAGAAGATTATTGGCGATCACGTGAATGGTGCCGCCCACGGTGTAGCCCGGCAGGTCGGCGTAGTTCATCGTCTCGGCCAGAATTCCCTGCCCCGCAAACGCCGCGTCGCCGTGCACCAGCAGCGGCAGATACGCTTCGCGTCCGCCTTCGCCAGTGCGATCCTGCTTCGCCCGCGTGCGGCCGACCGTAACTGGATCTACCGCTTCCAGATGGCTGGGATTCGAAACCAGATGAATGTGAACCTTCCCGCCGCTGCGCGTGATGTACTCGCCGGTCGCGCCCATGTGATATTTCACGTCGCCCGATCCCAGCACGCTGCGCGGGTCGACATCTTCGAAGCCGGCAAAAATTTCTTGCGGCGGGCGCCGGGCCACATGCGCCATTACGTTGAGCCGTCCGCGATGGCTCATGCCCATCACCAACTCGGTCGCGCCGCGCTGCGCGCCCGCATCCAGAATTTCATCCACCAGCGGCAGCAGCGCGGTTACGCCCTCCAGCGAAAACCGCTTGCTGCCCAAATAACGCTGCTGCACGACTTGCTCGAAAATATCCGCGCGGATCAGCAAATCCAGAATCCGCTGCTGGTCTTCATTTCCTTCACCCGGTTGCGCTTCCGCTTCCATCTGCTCATAAACCCACTGCCGCCGCTCCGGCGAGTAGATGTGATTGATCTCCACGCCAATCGTACTGGAATAAATCGCCCGCGCTTCCGCCGCGTAGGGACTCTCCATCCGCAACTCCGGCACCACGCGCGGCCGCAGAAAACCCAGCGGATCGAGATCGCCCTCCAGGTATCCCCATTGCCGGAACGCTTCAAACACACGCTCGCGCTCCGGGTTCAGTCCATTGCCCGACGCGCTCGCCACCAGCACGCCACTGCCAGAAGTCGTCGTTTTCAAATTAGTCATAAATGAGTAATGAGTACGAGTGCGGCCCGCCGCTACCAGAACCGATCCCACTACTAGAATAACGGATGCGCCCCACACCGCGGGAGATTCGCCGCGCCGCGAGGTTCCCTTCGTGTACCTTAGCGTCCTTCGTGGTAAATGGATTTTCGTTTCCCCGGAACCCAGCGCCCTTCCCTTCGCAGCCCCCAGCGAATTAAGATTCCTTAGTACGCTGCATCGAAACCCCGCTCCCAGACATCAGACATAGTTGGAGGATCAAATCATGGCTCACGAATTGCCGCCCTTGCCTTATGCCTACGACGCCCTCGAACCCATCATCGACAAGCAAACCATGACCATTCATCACGACCTGCATCACGGTGCCTACGTGAAGAATCTCAACGCCGCGCTCGAGAAGCATCCCGAACTCGCCGGCAAGTCCGCCGAAGATCTCATCCGCGACCTCAATGCCATCCCTGAAGACATTCGCGGCGCCGTCCGCAACAATGGCGGCGGCCACGTCAACCACACCATGTTCTGGAAAATCATGAAGCCCAAAGGCGGAGGCGACCCCAGCGGCCCCATCGCCGACGCCATCCACAAAACCTTCGGCAACTTCAAAGATTTCCAAGCCAAATTCAACGATGCCGGCGCCAAGCAATTCGGCAGCGGATGGGTCTGGCTCGCCGGCAAGGCGGATGGCTCGGTTCACATCATGTCCACGCCCAACCAGGACAATCCCATTTCGCAAGGCCACTATCCCATCCTCGGCAACGACGTCTGGGAGCACGCCTATTATCTGAAATACAACAACCGCCGTCCCGAATATCTGGCCGCATGGTGGGGCGCGGTCAACTGGGACGAAATCAACAAGCGCTTCGCCGCCTTCAAAGCCGGCAAAGAAGCGCACGAGCCGGCCTTGGCTCACCGGTAGAAGCAATTAAGAAACATCGGGTGCCCCACCCTTGTCGCGCACTCTGCGACAGGGTGGGGATTTTGATTTTCCAACCCCAGATTTTCCAACCACAGATTTTCTAACTCAGACACATTCGCGTTTTTCGAGAACCCTGCTTTCTGCATTTCCTGTGCACACCCTGTGGAGAATCCCGCGCCCGCACACAGCCGATTTTCTTGCGCCGCGCCTCTGCCAACAGAATCGCCATTGCCTAGCGCCCGCCTCGCACTCCCTTCGGCTCTTTCCGAACCCTCGTTCCATCGCGAGATCCGCGGCAATCTTTTTCCTCAGTTGCACCAAAAATACTGAATTGACCGCGCACGCTTTCGCTCGTACAGTCACTTTCGCTTCACTCACAAAAAAGCAACGTTAGCCGCGGGCGGCGATCGACCATGCTTCATGACCGTGACATCGACGTTCAAACCCTGGCAAACCACCTCCCCCCAAGGTTGGCGAGAATGAATGCAACACCGACGAAAGCAACGCAGACGAAAACAGCAGAAACGAAGACTTCCCCATGGAAGACCTACCGCACCCGGTTTCTCGTGAAAGCCAAGCAGCTTAGTTGCAGTCTCGTATTCACCGACTCGCTGGGCCGCCAGCATTCCGGCCGCAAAGGAGACTATCTCGTCGAGTCTTCCGACGGTGTGCTCAGCATTGCGCCGCGGCAGATTTTTGAAGATGTCTACGTGTCCATGCCGCGCGCGGAAATGGAATCCGATCAACCCGGCAACGGTTTCGCCCTGGACGAACCCCCGCGGGTCCGCCGCAAATTTCCCCAGCCCTGCAGTGGCCCTCGCCCGCCTGTCGCCTGGGCCTGATGCAGGAGTTCGTGTTTGATCGTGTAGGACGGACACTCTTGTCCGTCGCCTTTGACGTTGATATTGATTCTGGTTTTGATCGACCACCGTCAAATCGATCGCTGTCAAATCGACCACTGTCAAAAAGATCAACGTCAAAAAGGTCAGGATGAAAATTTAACGTCAAAAGCGACGGACAAGAGTGTCCGTCCTACACGATCAAATTCAGCTTCCAGGCCGGAGGAACTGGCGGAACGACCCCCGAAATTCGAGGCTTTGTGGAAAACAGGGACCGAACTGGGACCAACCCCAGCATCTGCCCCGTCATTATTGGGGGTACAACCTATGGTATTTCTCTATTGACAGACACCATACACGGGAGTAACTTTGCAATCCCAAGCACACAAATTCTCCCCGCGGGAACGGGGCGAATTTTTGCAGTAAGAGTGAGCGAGCAGTCAGGAAACAACGCGGCACGGCGTCAAGCCAGAGGTGACTTGGCGCCCAGCCGCCAGTAGCTACGGCAGTAAGGGCCCAGATGCATGGGTGTTCGGCTGGAAGCCCGAGAGCCGAAGCCCGAAGCCCGGTTGTTCTGTGCGGTGGCCGTCGCCCCGATTCTCCCCCCGGGGTCACGACAACTCATTGCAACGATTGTATTTGTACCTGCCCGGCGGCAGATCAGGGAACTCTTTTTCTCCGCCGCGGCAGCCAGGAGCCAGGACCCAGGAGCCCGCAATATGGAAGGTTTAACCCGCCTCGTCGCCGAATCGTTGGCCCGGTATGGCTTCGATCGCCCCGTCGACTACCGCCGCCTGCACTGGTCGCGGTGGGTCCACTGCGAGTCCCCCCACAGCCTGCTCTGCATCCCCAGCAAGCCCGGGGTGTTCGCCTTGGCCGAGGAAGTGATGACCTTTGGCGATGGCAACCCAAAGATTGGGGCGTCCACTCCGCCGAAAACCAGCGAGCCCCATGTGGGGACAGCCGCCCTCGGCTGTCCGGCCGAGCAAAGCTCGGCTGGGGCTACCACGGCTGCCGAACCACACCGCATGCTGGCCGTGCTCCAGTTTGGCGAAGACGAAGATATGGCCTTCGTCCTCGACCGCATGTTCGCGCTGCAGAATCCCATGCGCGCCCGCCTGGCTTCCGGCCGCTGTTTCGTCCGCTTCGTAGTCATCGAGGACCAAGCGCATCGCCGCAGCATCGCCACGGCGCTCAATCAATGGCTCGTCTCCTCCGGCGAAAAAGCCTCCGGAATCGGCGCCCACTTCGCCTCCTCGCTGGAGCTAACCCCGGCTGCAGGCCCCCGGGACGCCACAGACCGTGTGGAAGCGGACCATTCGGTGGTTAGCGCCGATGCTCGTGTAGGACGGACACTCTTGTCCGTCAGCGCCAACAGCGCCGCACAGCCGGCCCAGTCCGATCCGCCTGAAACCACATTGGATTGCCGCCCTGCGTCCGAAAATGCGTCGGCCCCGCACCTCGACTCCGGAGCCGCCACCAACATTCACTGTCCTCAGCCCCTGCCCTCCGGCTTCTGACGGGAGGGCCAGTTGTAGGGAGCAACCGTCGTCGGGCGGTTGGCGCCTGCGTTTCTTGCTGTCGAAGGCTCTAGGGCGGCGCAGCGCTCTGAGCCGCAAGGAATCAGCACCACCGACGCGTGAAATACCGTGGAAGAGCGGCGCTTCAGCGCCGCGTAAGCAGTAGGGATGTACAGGGGCTTTAGCCCCCGCAAGCTCTTTACAAGACACGTTGTACCTCCCGAACAAGAATTCCCGTTCGGGCACGGCCCGATTGTCCGCGTCCACCCCCGGGGACCCGGAATCGAGGCCGCCGTAGATAGAATCTAATTATTAATGGAGAGATCAATGGCAGACGTCAAAACTACTACCGCCGATTCCCCCGCGGCCAGCCCCGCCACGCTCGTCCCCGCGAGTGCTCCCGCGACTACGAGTTTCACAAACGCGAATGCCGCAAAGAAGACCGCGCCCGGCCTCGCCTTCCGCCGCTTCTTCACCAAGCCCGGCGTGTCTCCCTACAACGAGGTCGAATGGGAACTCCGCACCGCTCAGATCACTGACGCCCAGGGCGGCGTGATCTTCGAGCAGAAAGACGTCGAAGTCCCGAAAGACTGGTCGATGACCGCGACCAACATTGTCGCCTCGAAATACTTGCACGGCACCCTCGGCACCGCCGAGCGCGAAACCGGAGTGCGCCAGCTCGTGGGCCGCGTCGCTGAAACCATCCGCGACTGGGGATTGGCGCAAGGCTATTTCAAGACGCCCGAAGACGGCGCAACTTTTCACGACGAACTGGTGCACATTCTCGTGCGCCAATATGCGGCGTTCAACTCGCCCGTGTGGTTCAACGTGGGCTGCGATCGCATCGAGCCCAATTCCGACGGCCGAAACTGGCATTGGAATCCGCGGACGCAACAGGTCGAATTCGGCGTTACCGGCTACACCAAGCCGCAGTGCTCCGCCTGCTTCATCAACTCGGTGAAAGATTCGCTCGATTCGATTCTCACGCTGGCGAAGACGGAAGGCATGCTGTTCAAGTGGGGCAGCGGAACGGGAACAAATCTTTCTCCGCTGCGCTCGCAGACCGAGGGCCTGAGCGGTGGAGGCACGGCCAGCGGCCCGCTGAGCTTCATGAAAGGCTTCGACGCTTTCGCGGGCGTGATCAAGTCGGGCGGCAAGACGCGCCGCGCAGCCAAGATGGTCATCCTCAACGTCGACCATCCGGACATCATCGATTTCGTCGAGTGCAAACAGAAAGAAGAAGCGAAAGCCCACGCTCTGGTCGCGCAGGGTTACGACGGGTCGTCTCCCGACTCGGACGCCTACTCTTCCATCTTTTTCCAGAACGCCAACAACAGCGTCCGTGTCACCGACGACTTCATGTACGCCGTGGTCCGCGACACCGACTTCTCCACCAAGGCGGTGCGCGACGGCGCAGTGATGAAGACGTACAAAGCCAAAGACCTGTTGAAGAAAATTTCGGAAGCCACCTGGCACTGCGGCGATCCCGGCATGCAATACGACACCACGGTGAACCGCTGGCACACTTCGAAAAACACGGCGCGCATCAACGCCTCAAATCCCTGCAGCGAATACATGTTCCTCGACGACTCGGCCTGCAACCTGGCCAGCCTGAACCTGCTGAAGTTCGCGCCCAACGGCACCTTCGACGTGGAAGCCTATCGCCACGCCGTGGATGTGCTGATCACCGCGCAGGAAATCATCGTCGACAACGCGGGATATCCCACCGAACAAATCATGCGCAACTCGCATGACTACCGCCCGCTGGGCCTGGGCTACGCAAATCTAGGCGCGCTGCTGATGGCCGCCGGCCTCCCCTACGACTCCGACGGCGGACGCGACTACGCCGCCTGCGTCACGGCAATCATGTGCGGCGAAGCCTATCTGCAGAGTTCGCGCATCGCCGAACAATGCCCGCCCCTGACGCCGGCCACCGAAGCCACAAAAAAGAATCTTTCGGAAACGAATCTAGGCGCAGGCATCACCACAGGCCATGTGGCGACGGGCGCCTCGCCCGTCCCGCCGAAGCGCAGCGAGGCGGAACCCATCCCAACCGTCGGCACCATGCCCGGCGGCGCCTGCCCCGGCTGGTATATCAACCGCGAACCCTTCCTCGACGTAATCCGCATGCACCGCGCATCGGTGAACAACATCAACAAAAATAACGTCCCCGCCAACATCTACGAATCCAGCAAACAATGCTGGGACGAAGCCCTGGCCCACGGCGAAAAACACGGCTACAGAAACAGCCAGGTCACAGTCCTGGCCCCCACCGGCACGATAGGCTTCATGATGGACTGCGATACTACAGGAGTTGAGCCGGACCTCGCGCTGGTGAAATATAAAAAACTCGTTGGCGGGGGGATGATCAAGATTGTGAACAACACCGTGCCTACGGCGCTGTTCAAGCTGGGATACAACCACGACCAGGCCGACGCCATTGTGAGCTACATCGACGCGACGGGGACGATTGAAGGTGCGCCGCACATTAAAGACGAGCATCTCGCGGTGTTTGATTGCTCGTTCAAGCCGTCGAAGGGGACGCGGTCGATCGCTTACATGGGACATCTGCGGATGATGGCGGCGGCGCAGCCGTTTATTTCCGGGGCTATATCGAAGACCGTCAATCTTCCGAACAACGCCACGGTGGAAGACATTATGGAGTCTTACCTGCAGGCGTGGAAGCTGGGCATTAAAGCCGTGGCCATTTATCGCGATGGATGCAAGCAGTCGCAGCCGCTCTCGGCGGCGGGGACGAAGACGGCGAATTCCAGCAAGGACGACGCGCGCGTGGCCGCGCCGCAAGTGGAGGAGGACCTGAACGCGCCTCCGCGTGCGGTGCGGCACAAGCTGCAGGAGGAGCGCGCCTCGATCACGCACAAATTCAAAGTGGGCGACCACGAGGGCTACATCACCGTGGGACTCTATCCCGATGGCGAACCCGGCGAACTTTTCATCACCATGGCGAAGGAAGGCTCGACCGTTTCCGGGTTGATGGACAGCTTCGCGCTGGCCGTTTCGATCGCGCTGCAGCATGGCGTGCCGCTGAAACTGTTCTGCGAAAAATTCGCGCACACCCGCTTCGAACCCAGCGGATGGAGCGGCAATCCCGAACTCGGCTACGCCAAGTCGATCATGGACTACATCTTCCGCTGGCTGCAGATGCGCTTCCTGACCGGCCAGCAGCAACTGCTGTTTGAAAGCTTTAGACCGAAGCTGTCAGCTCTCAGCTCTCAGCCATCCGAGATCGGAGACCTGAACGGGTTGGAGCCGAAGCCCGAGAGCAGAAGCCCGAAGCCCGGCCCCGGCTCCATTCACGCCGCCGACGCGCTCTCCAGCATCGTCGACATGGGCGACGCGCCCAGTTGCAGCTTCTGCGGCAGCATCATGACGAGGAACGGGAGCTGCTATCGCTGCATGAGTTGCGGGAGCACGAGCGGGTGCAGCTAGGAGCTTGGTGGGGAGCACCCTTCGAAAAAGCGCGAAGGGGCGGGCAACTTCGTTTGTTTTCCTTCGTGAGCTCATGGCTGAACTGTGCCGTCCCCTTCGACTGCGCTCAGGGCCGTCCCTACGGAACTCGGTTCCATTCTTGGGCGGGTAACGCGGCGCTGGAAGCGCCGCTCTTCCACGTTACTGCATGAGTTCGTGACGATTCTCAAGGCGGGCACGTCGGGACTTCCGAAACGTGGCGAGTACGCCGATTGCGCCACCGTGGAAGAGCGGCCCTTCCAGGGCCGCGTTCGGAGACGGGCACGGATGTGGGCTTTAGCCCCTGTGGTCGCCTTCGCGCGTCATGTAGGAGGACGTTTCACGGGGGCTAAAGCCCGTCCTGACGGAGACGCTTGACGCGGCGCTGAATCGCCGCTCTTCCACGTTACTCCTGTCTTCGTTTCCCGTTCTGGAATCTGTTTGTTCGTCGTGTGACGGACATCACAATCGATTCCCTAGTCACAACGCTACGATCCCGACGATGGATGCGCAACGTACGTTCTTTATCACGACCGTCACTTGGGGGCGCCTGCCCATCTTTCGGGTCGAGGCTCGGGCGCGGCTTCTGATCGATGTTCTGTTTGACTATCGCGGACAAGGAAAATTCCTGCTGCACGAGTTTGTCGTCATGCCAGACCACGTTCATGTTCTGCTCACGCCTGCGCCGAGATTGCGCTGGAGCGGGCAGTGCAATTCATCAAGGGCGGATTTTCTTATCGGCTGCGGAAGACGGAGAATATCCAGGTGTGGCAAGAGAGTTTTACGAATCATCGGATTCGCGATTCGGAGGATTATTGGAGACATTGCGAATACATTCGCATGAATCCGCTTCGCGCGAATTTGGTTAGGGAGGCGCTGGAGTATTCGTATTCGTCGGCGAATCCTGCGTTTGGAGCGATTGATGCGCCAGCGGGGGCTGAAGCCCGGGATCAGAGAATCCAACTGACGCGGCCCTGAAAGGGCCGCTCTCCCACGTCACTGCTGGGGCTCGTGGCGATTTCACCCACGACCTCTTTGCGCGTTCCGCCTTCCTCTTTGCTTTTCCTCTTCTTGAGTTTTCCACAGAATGCGGGAGTTTTGCACAGGCAAAGTGTGTGACGGATGAACTTTACTGAGGGTTTCAGAACGGGAATAGTGGGGATGGGGCGGGGAAAAGCAGATTCCTCCCCCTCCGCTTCGCTCGGGGTCGGAATGACAAAACTTCGTTGCGCAGCGCGGGGGCGGAATGACAGACGTCGTTATCGGGCTCCGGGGGGCGGAATGACAAGTGTCCTTAAGGGGAATGAGAAGGCTCATTGGGATATGAAGAAAAAGACGGAGTGGATTAAGGGATGCAAGGAACGTGGGGAGTGGGCGGAACTTTGTTTTATGGCGCGGGCAAAGGGATTGGGGATGGGGGTGCTGACGCCTTATGGGGAGTCCGGGACTTACGACGTGGCGGTGGAAAGTGGGGGGCCGATTTCGCGGGTGCAGGTGAAGTCGACGATCTATTGCCGGCGCGGGGGAGAGTACAGCTTGAATGTGATGGGGCCAGGGAGGGAGCGGTATCGGCCGGGGACGGTGGATTTTTTTGCGGTGTGGGTGATTCCGATCGGGGAGTGGTACATCATTCCGTATGCGGCGATGGGGAAACGGAAGACGCTGCACTTCACGCCGGGGAGTAAGCGGTCGAAATGGATCCGGTATCGGGAGGCGTGGGATTTGCTGCGGGTGATTGAGATTCAGGCCTGCGCGGATCCGCTGTATCTGACGGGGGGAACGGCGGGGCTTAGTGAGTGAAATCAGGCGGGCTTGATCCACACACCTTGATTCACACAACTTGATTCACGCACCTTGATTCATACAATTTTATCCACACACGCAAATGTGTAATAATCTACACATGGCGACCAACCTGGCTTTGGACGATTCGTTGATTGAAGAGGCGCGGCGCGCGGGGAAACATAAGACCAAGAAAGAGGCGGTCACGGCGGCTCTGGGAGAGTATATCCAGCGGCGCAAACAGGTGCGCATTCTGAAGGCGTTTGGCAGTTTTGAGTTTGATCCGGGCTACGACTACAAGGCGGAACGGCGGGGGCGCAGGAGCAAGACGCGGTGAGCGGGGTCGAGCAGAGAAGCTGCATAGGGAGAGCGAGTCGAGCATTGCTCGACTGGACAGCCGAGGGCGGCTGTCCCCACATGGTTCTGTTCTGCTGCGGAAATTGCGCTTGCTCAGGATGATAACCACTTCATGAATGTGCTGGTGGACACTCCGGTGTGGTCGCTGGCGTTGCGGCGCAGGCGCACGGACTTGAACGCGCGCGAGCAGGTTCTGACCCAGGCTTTGGCCGAGTTGATCCGGGAGGGGCGGGTGCAGATGATGGGAGCGATCCGGCAGGAACTGCTCTCGGGCATTCGCGAGGAAGAGCGGTTTCACAAGTTGCGGAACTATCTGAGGGCTTTTGGCGAGCCGGGCATCGAGACTGCTGACTATGAAGAAGCGGCGCACATGCACAACCTGTGCCGCGCACGGGGAATCGCGGGATCGGCGATTGATTTCCTGATTTGCGCGGTGGCCCGGCGGCGGGACTGGCACATCTTCACCACGGACCGCGACTTCGAACGCTATGGCCGTGTGCTGGAGTTGAAGTTGTACGCCGTGGCCTGAGCGCGGGCGGCAGACCTTCGACATCGGACGTCAGAGCTCGGACCTATTTGGGTTGCGGTGCGGGCTTCGGGAGTTCGCCGGCAACGGGAGTGGGAGCTGGGGCGGCGGGATTGGAAATTGGAGCGGCGGGCGGAGATTTTTTCTGCGGCGGCTTTTTTGCGGCTTCGGCGCGTTTGCGCTCCTGGTAGCGGCGATCGTGGAATTGCTGGTCGGAGGCTTGTTTCTTCATGATTCTCTAATCATGTCATAGATTGGGGGTCACGTTCTGGTTTTCCACAGGATGGGCGAGTTCTCCTCAGGGGCGCAAAAAATTCCGGCATTCGAAAATCGGCGACTTTGGTGCGGCGAAAATCTTCCGCGTGAGCGTTTCCGCGCGCGTGGGAGAGCTTGTCCCTTCGGCAAGCTCAGGGCGGGCTCTGAGCGAAGCCGAAGGATCGCGGCTTTCATACGGGCTCGGATGCGCGTGCTTAAAATGATTCAGAAATGGGGGTGGGAATAGGGCTCGCAATTTTTTTGGGGATGAGGTAGGCTGTGGTCGCAATTGAGGTCCCGCGATACGGATTTTGAGATCAGGATTTCGAGATCAGATTTCGAGATCAGGATTTTGGACTCGATTGTGGGATCGGATTTTCCCGGCAACATTTTTCCTGAGATTTTCGTGAAAACTCTCTTGAGACTGAGGAACCCCGGCATGACTCAAAGGGCAGCACACGCACCCCAGGATTTCCAGAAGATGTGCAAACAGGCGGAGCGCGATCACGAATCGAAGAAGTTGGTCGTGCTCATGGAACGAGTGAAACGGCAACTGCAGGAGCACGGGAAAGACCCGGTGACGGCGCCGAAGCCTCCCATGGCAGCGCTGATTTCCGGCCAGATGCGAACGCCCACGCCAAGCCGCTCGGCGATTTTTGAACGGTAATTTTTGAGAGCGATGATTGAGAAATGATTTTTGCAAGCTGCGCCGCCCGGCGGAATGGGGCGGCGGACGGTGGAAGGATTTTCACTTCCACGACGTTCGTTTTGCGATAAAATGAACGAGCATTTTTTCGGCTGACCGGTGCTTGGCGGCACGGGTTGCCGATTGCCCTCTCCCAGGAGGTAGTAGATGTACCGGCCGTATTCGGGCTCCCTCGCGGACCCGCGTCCGCTGATGGACGTGGAGTCTATGATCCGCGGACTGACGCAGGACTACGTCACTTCGTTCAACACAGGTAACTTCGACCAGATCGGCGCGTTGTTTGCGCCCGAGGGCGAACTCATGGCGCCACAGCGGGAACCGGCTTACGGTCCCAAGGCGGTGGAGCGGCTGGCGCGACAGATGAGCGATGCGGGATACGAGAACTTGCGAGCGGAGACGCTGCGGGTGGAACATTCGGGCGACATGGCGATGGAAATAGGACGCTACACCATGGCGATCCGGCAAGCCGGGGGAACGGTGACGACGGATCGCGGAAAATATGTGAGAGTGTGGCGGCGGCTGGGCGCGTGGATGATTCTGGCCGACTGCTGGAACAGCAATATCACCACGATGGCGAAGGCTGCCTGAGTTCTTCCTGAAGGGCTCCCGATTTTATTTTGCGGATGAATTTGCGTGGCCGGAGAACGCGAGCCGCGGAACCGGAATTTGTACTTGCCTGCGGCGAGTGGAGGAATTAGTGTCGGCGGACATGAGCGAACAAAGGGCAGATGCTGGACGAATTGAGAATGCGGCGCAGAATGAGAGCGACGGGAGGCTTGGCCGGGCTGTGGCGAGCGCGGCGAGTTATTGTCCGAATTGCTCAGCGCGGCTGAAAGAGAGCCGGTGCAAGATGAGTTGTCCGCGATGCGGGTTTTATTTGAGCTGCTCGGATTTTTATTGAGCTGCCGGCAAGAAACCTTTCACCACGGAGACACTGAGGCACGGAGAAAGGCATTTCTTCCTGTCTTGGGTGCGGGCTTCCTGCGGGAATCCCGGCAGTCCTCAGCGCCTATTCAACGTCTGATTCCTGATTGCAGAACCTGACTCCGCCCTCACCTGACACTGCTGCGGGGTTCCGTTTACAATTGATTGCGGTCTGAGAAACAATTCACAGAACTCATACACAGGAGGCGATTATGGAACGCAAGGCTAGCGCGGTTTGGAAGGGTGGACTTAAGGATGGAAAAGGGACGATTTCGGCGCCGGGCGGAGTGCTGAACAATACGCAATATTCGTTTACGTCGCGATTCGAGAATGGGCCGGGGACCAATCCCGAGGAGTTGATTGCGGCGGCGCATGCGGCGTGTTTTTCGATGGCGCTGTCGGCACAGCTGGGCGGGGCGAACCTGACTCCGGAGAGCATCAACACGAACATCACGCTCACGATGGAGAAGCTGGATTCGGGATGGACGATTACGGCGAGCCATATTGATGTAGTGGGGAAAGTTCCGGGCGCGGATGCGGCGACTTTCCAGAAATATGCGGAGGCGGCGGAGAAGGGATGTCCGGTGTCGAAGGTGCTGAACGCGAAGATTACGATGACGGCGAAGTTGGGGTAGGGGGTCAGGGGTCAGGGGTCAGGCTTTCGGTCCCAGATGAGCATATCGCAAACTGAGGCGCGACTTTCGGCGCAGTTTGACAGGGTGCGGGGCGTCTGTAGAATAGAAGTGCAGGTCTTCCTGACACGGCGACCGAAGTGGTCGCCGCTGCTATGTAGGGTCACTTGCCATCGTGGCGGAATTGGCAGACGCGCATGGTTCAGGTCCATGTACTCGCAAGGGTGTGGGGGTTCGAGTCCCTTCGATGGCACCAGTAAGCTGCAGGTCTCTCGCTTTGCTCACGAAGCGAAGCTCCAAAGCAGTGGTGGAAACACCCTGCGAGGCCGCTGGCGGTGCGGGCTTGCAAGGGGTTCCCTTCGGCAAGCTCAGGGCAGGCTTTCGCTTCGCTCAGAATAACAGAATAGTTGAGGTTCAGAACCTCGCTCTGAATGACAGAATAATATAGGTTCAGAATCTGCCTCGGCGTGCGACATCGTGCGCGCTTCCCTTCTACGCGACGCTCCCATAACATCGGACGAGGATGAGTTCGAGTCTCGCCATTTTCGCGCAGCATGCGCTCACGCTGTTTCTGATCGTGGGGATTCCGCTGTGGGACCTGTATGAAATTCCGCGGCTGAAGGCGAGTACCGATCCCCGAAAAAAAATCCGCTATTACGCGAAGATCGGCGCAGTGTCGTGGGTGCTGGCGGCGATGGGCTGCCTGCTGGTGGGATTCGGGCCGGTGTTTGGGATTCACTACGCTCCGGCGGAACTGGCCTGGATGGCCGCGGGCACGCGCGTGAGGATGATCCTGCTGGGCGCGTGTGTGGGCGCGGCGGCGGCGATTGCGACTCCTGCGGTGATCGCTATTTGGAGCGCGAAGCTGCGAGTGAAAGCGGCGAAGGCGGCGCAGCGGCTGAGCTTTCTACTGCCTTCAAGCGGGGACGAGCGGCGATGGTGGATTGGAGTGTGCGTGACCGCGGGAGTGTGCGAGGAGATTATCTACCGCGGATTTCTGCTGCATTATTTTCACGCGTCGCCGCTGCATTTGAGTTTGACGTGGGCGCTGGCGGCGTCGTCGATTGTGTTCGGGATTGGGCACCTATATCAGGGAGCGACCGGAGCCGTGAGCACTGTGGTGGTGGGGTTTCTTTTGGGCGTGGTTTTTCTGGTGACGGGCAGCCTGATGGTTCCAATGATTGCGCATGCGCTGCTGGATTTGAGGATTCTGTTGATGCTGCCGGAGGGGTTTGCGGCGGCTGAGGGTAAAGGGTTGGCGAAGACCTAGTCGAGCTGCGCTCGACGGACAGCCGAGGGCGGCTGTCCGCACATGTGAGCCTTGGTTGTTGCATCGGTGCGGTAGCTTTCGGCATTTCGCGGGTAAGAGTCCCATTCGGCAGGCCCAGGGCTCTTCGACTTCGCGCAGGGCAGGTCCGCGCGCACGTGCTGATTCGAGTACACTTTGACCATGAAAAATCTGGATGAGGCGGTCCGCTCTTTTTCTTCGGCGTTGGTGTGGCCGAAGGCTGTGATGCTTTTTCTTTTCCTCGCGGCGTTTGCGGGATCAGGCGCGGCGCAGAAGCTGGCGATCACGATTGATGATTTGCCGCTGAACGGGGAACTGCCGCCGGGTGTGACGCGAGTGGACATTACGCGGGACACGCTGGCGGTGCTGAAGAAGCGGCATGTGCCTCCGGTGTACGGATTCATCAATGCGAAAAAACTGGAGGGCAGCGTGGATGGCGCGGAGGCGCTGAAACTGTGGGCGGCGGCGGAGCCATTTGGGAACCATACTTATACGCACATGGATCTCGAGCAAAACACGGCTGAGGCGTTCGAGCGCGATTTGGAGCAGGACGAGCCCACGCTGGAACTGCTGGCGAAGCCGGGCTTGGATAAATCAGGGAGCGACTGGCGCTGGCTGCGCTATCCGTATCTGCATGAGGGCGACACGGTTGAGAAACGGCGTGCGGTGCGCGAGTATCTGACCAAGCGCGGCTATAAGATCGCGCAGGTCACGCTGGATTGGGAAGATTACATGTGGAACAGCGCTTATGCGCGGTGCGTGGCCAAGAACGATGCGAAGTCGATCGCGTGGCTGCGGACGAGCTATTTGAACACGGCGTCGGAATTTCTTGACCTGGGGCGGGCGCAGGCCAAGCTGATTTACGGGCATGACATCAATTATGTGTTGCTGATGCATTTGGGAGCGTTCAGCAGCACGATCATGCCGGATGCGCTGGATTTGCTGAAGAACAAGGGATTCAAGCTGGTGACGCTGGAGGAAGCGGAGAGCGATCCGGCGTATCAGAGTGACCCGGACATCGGCTTGCATGATGCGGGGACGTTGCTGGATCAGATGATGCAGTTGAAGCAGATTAAATATCCGGAGCATGCGGAGAAACCTTATAAAGAGGTGCGGAGCGTTTGCCAGTGACGGCGAGTTGGTGGGCGTGTCGCGATTTGTGGATCACTCATTCCCGTATAATTTAAGGATCTATGCCTGCCTTTCTTGATCAGATTATCGCGGCTACGCGCGGAAAAGTGTTGGCGGCGAAGCGCGCTGCCGACTTGCGGGATCTGGAGCGGAGGGCGGAACGGCATGCGCCGCGCGGGTTTCGGCGGGGGCTGGAGTCGAAGAGCCGGGATGGAATTGCGGTGATTGCGGAGCTGAAGAAGGCGTCACCATCGAAGGGATTGATTCGGGCGGAGTTTCATCCGGCGGAGTTGGCGCGGGAACTTGAGGCGGCGGGCGCGGCGGCGCTTTCGGTGTTGACCGATGAAGAGTTCTTCCAGGGGTCGCTGGAAAATCTGCGTGCGGCTTCGGCGGCCGTTTCGATTCCCTGCTTACGAAAAGATTTTATTGTGGATGAGTTTCAGTTGCTGGAGGCGCGGGCGAATTCTGCGGATGCCGTGTTGCTGATTGTGGCAGCACTAACTTCGCAAGAGTTGAGTTCGCTTGCGGCCGGGGCGCGTCGGCGCGGGCTGGATGTTTTGTGTGAAGTGCACGATGGCGATGAATTGCAGCGGGCGCTGGATGCGGATTGCGATCTGATTGGGGTGAATTCGCGCGATCTGAGGACGTTTAAAGTTGATCTGGAGACGGCGGTCGCTTTGGCGGAGAGGTTTCCGAAGAATGTGGTGCGCGTGGCGGAGAGCGGAATTCACTCGGGCGCGGATGTGGCGCGGTTGCGGGCCGTGGGGTATCACGCTTTTTTGGTTGGCGAGTCGCTGATGCGGGCTTCGTCTCCGGGAGATGCGCTGCGGGAGTTGTTCGCGGGTAGCGAGGTGCGGGTGCCGAGCGGGCGGTAAGACAATCCGCGGTGCGGTAGGTATAGAGGTCCTTCGACTGCGATTTTGCGTCGCGTTCGCGAAGCAAAATCCTCGCTCAGGATGACAGAGTAATTTAGTGGGAACTGATTTTCATGACTTGGGTGAAGATTTGCGGGATGACGAATCTGGAGGACGCGCTGGTGGCAGTGGAGGCGGGCGCGGACGCGGTGGGATTCGTGTTTTATGAGAAGAGTCCGCGGTGCGTGAGCGTGGAGGTGGCGCGGGAGATTGTGGGGAAGTTGCCGGAGAGCGTGGAGAAGATCGGGGTGTTCGTGGGATCCGATGAAGATCCGATCGACGTCTTACTGCAAACCGGGCTGACGGGCACCCAATGCTATATCTCCGCAGAAGGAGTCGCAGGAAGTAACGCGAGCAACAAGGCGACCAGTGAAGATTGTCTGCCTCCGCACTTCCGGAGCCTGATAGCGTTCCCCATGAGTTTCTTCGGCGAAGACGTGAGCCAGGTTGAGGGCATGGCTGCAGACTTCGGGGCGTCGAGGAAGAAAATGCCTGAGGGGGTTTCGATCCCAGATGGTTTTCTGGATACGCTTTTGCTGGATTCTGGGAATCTGCGCCAGCCGGGTGGGACTGGGCATGCGTTTGATTGGAAGAAAGCGCGAACTCTTGCGGAGGGAATGCGGAAGAACGGTTTGAAATTGGTGGTTGCTGGAGGGTTGACGCCGGAGAATGTTGGCGAGGCGATCAGCATTCTTCAGCCGTGGGGAGTGGATGTGGCTTCCGGAGTGGAGGCTTCGCCGGGAAAGAAGGATGCGGAGAAGGTGCGGGCGTTTGTGCGGGCGGTGCGCGAGATGGATGGGAAGACGGGTTAGAGATGGCGACGGTTCCGCGAACGACGAAAGTCAAAATCCCCACCCTAGCCTCGCCAAAAGACGGCGAGCCTTGGATGGGGCACCCTCGTATCCGTGGTTCGATCAGCGAGCCGGGACGGTTTGGGGTTTATGGCGGGCGGTATGTGCCGGAAACTTTGATGGCGGCGCTCGAGGAATTGGAGCGCGCGTATGAGAAGGCGAAGCGGGATAAGAACTTTCAGGCGCGGTTGGGGGAGTTGCTGCGGACTTATGCGGGGCGTCCGACGCCGTTGTTTTTTGCGCGGCGGCTTACGCAGAAACTCGGCGGGGCGAAAATTTACTTGAAGCGCGAAGATCTGCTGCATACCGGAGCGCACAAAATTAATAACTGCCTGGGCCAGGGACTGCTGGTCGAGCGGATGGGCAAGCATCGCGTCATCGCGGAGACCGGGGCAGGTCAGCACGGCGTGGCGACGGCGACGGTGTGCGCGCTGCTGGGATTCGAATGCGTGGTGTACATGGGCACGGAAGACATGCGGCGGCAGGAGCTGAATGTGTTCCGCATGCGGCTGCTGGGAGCGGAGGTGCGCGGGGTGGAATCGGGATCGCGGACGCTGAAAGACGCGATCAACGAGGCCATGCGCGATTGGGTCACGAATGTGCGGACCACGCATTACTTGTTGGGGAGCGTGCTGGGCGCGCATCCGTATCCGACGATGGTGCGGGATTTTCATCGCGTGATTGGACGCGAGGCGCGGGCGCAGATTCTGAAAGCTGAGGGGAAGTTGCCGGCCGCGATTATTGCGTGCGTGGGTGGAGGGTCGAACTCGATTGGGATTTTCTACGAGTTTATTAAGGATAAGAAAGTTCAGTTGATCGGGGTGGAGGCCGGGGGACGCGGCGAGAAACTCGGCGACCATGCGGCGCGCTTTCGCGGAGGGATGCCGGGCGTGCTGCAGGGGACTTATTCTTACGTGCTGCAGGATGGGGCGGGGCAGATTGCGACTACGCATTCGGTTTCGGCGGGGCTGGATTATCCCTCGATTGGGCCGGAGCACGCGGCTTTGCGGGATGCGGGGCGGGCGGAGTATGTTCCGGCGTCGGATGCGGAGGCGCTGGCAGCGACTACTTTACTGGCGCGGACCGAGGGAATTATTCCGGCGCTGGAATCGGCGCATGCGGTGGCAGAGGTGCTGAAGCGCGCGCCCCGCATGAAGAAGTCGGATGTGGTGATCGTGAATGTTTCCGGACGTGGGGATAAGGATGTGGGGATTCTGCGGGAGCATTTGAAGTTGGATTCGTGATCCTCTGAGCCTAAGATGCGACGAGCAAGAACGACAGCTGTGGTGGAAATTCCTTCTCAATCCGGCGGTGGTACACAGGTGCACGGGGTCCTTCGACTGCGGTTTTGCTTCGCATTCGCGAAGCAAAATCCTCGCTCAAGATGACAGAGTTGTTTTATGCCTTTGACTTTCCACAAAAAGCCGGGGCTGGTGGTGTACGTCACCTGCGGCGATCCGAATCTCGCGACTACGCGGGAGATCGTCCTGGCGGCGATTGAGGCGGGCGCGGACGTGATTGAACTGGGCGTGCCGTTCAGCGATCCGGTGGCGGATGGGCCAGTGATTCAGCGGGCGAGCGAGCGAGCGCTGAAGCATGGGACTTCGCTGGGACACGTGCTGACTCTGGCGGCGGAAGTGCGGCAGCATGCGCAGTCGACGGGGCTGATTATTTTTTCTTATTTGAATCCTATCTTGCGGATGGGGATGGAAAAGTTTTGCATGGTGGCGCGGGCCGCTGGCGTGGACGGGGTGCTGGTGACGGATTTGCCGGTGGAAGAAGCAGGCGAGTATTTGTGGGCGATGAATGCGCATGATCTGGCGCCGGTGTTTCTGGCGGCGCCGACCAGTCCGGACGAGCGATTGAAGCGGATTACGGCGGCTTCGCGCGGATTTGTGTATGCGGTATCGCGGACCGGGGTGACGGGAGCGCGGCAGCAATTGGCCGAGGATGCGCAGAAACTGGTGCGGAGGTTGAGGCGCGTGACCAAGTTGCCAGTTGCGGTGGGTTTCGGGATTTGGAATGCAGAGCAGTTTGCCGAGGTGGGCGAATTTGCGGACGCAGTGGTGGTGGGCAGCGCGATTGTGGAGACGGTTGAAAGGAATCCGGGACGGGAAGCGGCGGCTGTGGGAGAATTTGTCAGCAGGCTTTCAGCTGTCGGCTCTCGGCTCTCAGCGGTCAGCTAAGACTGGCTGATCGATGGGCTCGGATCGTACGGTGCGTTTTCCCGATGTGGCGGCTGGGGGTTCTTGATTTTACTGAATAGCTGAGAGCTGATGGCTGCAAGCTGATTGTCAGAGCTGGTTTCCATGGATATTGCGGATTGGCGAAAGAAAATCGATGAGCTCGACGGCAGGCTCGTGGAGTTGCTGAGCGAGCGGGCGCGCGCCGCGCAGGAAATTGGACGGCTGAAGCGCAATACAAATATGCCGATCTACGAACCGGACCGCGAAGGGATAGTTTTTTCGAATGTGCAGAAGATGAATTCGGGACCGCTGCCGGGGCGGGATCTGGTGCGGATTTACGAGCGCATCATGGATGTGATGCGGAATATTCAGAAGGAAAAGATTGCGCCCCAGACGGATGCGGCGGAGAGCGGCGGGACGGAGCTGGATTCGGAAGTGAACGATTGATGCAGGTAGCGAAGATGCGGCAGACGGATCACGAACCGGCATCGGTAGAGAGCGGAGAAAGCAGATTCCTCGTTTTGTTCGGAATGACAAGCACAAGGGTCGATAACGAAAGCTGGATGCAGGACCTGAGAGCTAGGCGCTAACAGCTAAAAGCTAAGAGCTAAGGGCTAACCCATGATTGTGGCGATGCAGGAAGTGGCGGATGAGGGGCAGATTCAGCAGGTGATCGATCACCTGGTGAAGATGGGATTTGAAGTGCACCGGTCGACCGGGGCGCGGATGACTGTGCTGGGAGCGGTGGGCGCGGGGATTGATTTTGACATTCGGAATCTGGAGTTGCTGCCTGGGGTGCAGGAAGTGCACCGCATCAGTTCGCCGTACAAGCTGGCGGGGCGGAGCTTTCGTCCGGAGGGCACTCTCGTCAAACTGGCGAACGGCGTGGAAGTTGGCGGGAATGAAGTGGTCGTGATGGCGGGGCCATGCTCGGTGGAGACGCGCGAGCAATTGTTCTCGACGGCCGAGGGCGTGGCCAAGGCCGGCGCGAAAGTGCTGCGGGGCGGGGCGTTCAAGCCGCGGAGCTCTCCTTACTCTTTTCAGGGACACGGCGAAGATGCGCTGAAACTGCTGCGCGAGGCGGGAGATAAATTCGGGCTGCTGGTGATCAGCGAAGTGATGGAGATTTCGCAGATCGCGATGATGCTGCCATACGTAAACATTCTGCAGGTGGGCGCGCGCAACATGCAGAACTTTAATCTGCTGCGCGAATTGGGGAAGGTGCGCAAGCCGGTGCTGCTGAAACGCGGTATTGCGGCGACACTGGAAGAGTTATTGCTGTCGGCGGAATACATCATGGCGGGCGGCAATTACGAAGTGATTCTGTGCGAGCGCGGGATCCGCACGTTTGAAACTTATACGCGGAACACGATGGACATCTCGGCGATTCCGATTATCCACAAGCTGTCGCATTTGCCGATGACAGCTGATCCTTCGCATGGAACTGGACGACGGGATAAAGTTGCTCCCATGGCGCGGGCATCGGTGGCGGCGGGCGCGGACGCGCTGCTGATCGAGGTGCATTGCGATCCGGACAAGGCCTGGTCGGATGGGGCGCAGTCATTGTTTCCGGAGCAGTTCGTGAAGCTGATGGATGAATTGCGGATGATTGCGCCGGCGGTGGGACGGAAGATCGGATAACGTTCTTCACCACGGAGACACTGAGGCACGGAGAAAACGGATTTCTGAAATCTGATTCCCGACCTCAACGTCGCTGTCCATTTTCGAACCTTCCGATGAAGACACACCCTATTCAAAAGCATACGAATCAACGATCAAGAATTGTTTTTCTTCTCCGCGCCTCTGTGTCTCTGTGGTGAAATTCCTTTATGGCGATTCGGCAAATCACGATTGTTGGGACGGGGCTGATTGGCGGCTCGCTGGCGCTGGCGCTGAAGAAGAGGAAGTTTGCCGGGCGCATCGTCGGCTGCGACCGCGAGGCGACGCTGGAGAAGGCGCGAAATCGCGGAGCGATCGACGAAGGGTTCGCGAATCCGGGGGACGCGGTGCGAGGGAGCCAGGTGGTGGTGCTGGCGACTCCGGTGCTGGCGATTGTGGATTTGATTGAGCGGCTGGGACCGGCGCTTCCGGCGAAAACTTTGTTGACGGATGTAGGCAGCACGAAAGCGGCTGTCGCGACGCAGGCGCTGAAAGTTTTTGGGAAGAATGCGGGACGCCGGTTTCTGGCGGGGCATCCCATGGCGGGGAAAGAATTGAGCGGCGTGGATTATGCGGATGCGGATCTGTTTCAGAATGCGGTGTGGTTCCTGACGCCGCTGCCGGGACAGGACATGAAGAATCTGAGTGGGGGGACGGCGGCGGAATTCGCGGGATGGATCGATCAGATCGGGGCGCGGATTGCGATGGTGCCTCCTGAGGAGCATGACCGGCTGTGCGCGTGGATCAGCCATTTGCCGCAAATGATTTCGACGGCGCTGGCGGCGGTGTTGGTGGAAGAGTTTGGGCAAGAGGCTCCGCTGCTGGCGGCGGGCGGGCGCGCGCTGCGGGAGATGACGCGGATTTCGGCGAGTCCGTATTCGATGTGGCGGGATGTTGCCATTACCAACAAGAAAAATGTTGAGGACGCGCTGCTCAAGCTGGAGCAGAAGGTGGCGCATATCCGGGAGAATCTGGGGACGCGGCAACTGGCGGAGGAATTCGAAGTGGCGCACCAGTTGCGGAAGATGCCGGTGAAGAAGAAATAGATTCACCACGGAGACACGGAGACACGGAGAAAACCTGCCTACTCATTCTTGGCCGAGATGCCTCGCGCCGTTTTGTTGTAACTCATTCTGTTGGTTTCTCCGTGCCTCCGTGTCTCGGTGGTGAAATTCGTTTAGAATCCTTCTCGCTATGAATAAGGTTGTGGCTAATGCCGATGAGGCGATCCGCGATGTGTTTGACGGCGCGGTGATTATGATTGGCGGGTTTGGGCTGTGTGGGATGCCGGAGAATTTGATTCGGGCTCTGGCGCGCAGGGGGACGAAGAATCTGACGACCATCAGCAACAACGCGGGCGTTGACGGGGTGGGCAACGGACTGCTGCTGGCGGCGGGGCAGATCGTGCGTCACATTGGGACGTACGTCGGCGAGAATAAGTTGCTCGAAGAGATGGTGTTGAAGGGGACGATCCGGCTGGATCTGGTGCCGCAGGGAACTTTTTCGGAACGCATTCGCGCCGGAGGAGCGGGGATTCCGGCATTTTTTACTCCTACCGGCGTCGGCACGGTTGTCGCGGAGGGGAAAGAGACCCGCGAATTCGACGGGCGCACTTACGTGATGGAGCACGGGCTGAAGGCGGATTTCGCGTTCGTGAAGGCATGGAAGGGCGACCGGCAGGGGAATCTTATCTACCGCAAGACGGCGCGGAATTTTAATCCGATGATGGCGACGGCAGCGAAAGTGACGATTGCGGAGGTTGAACAACTGGTGGATGTGGGCGAACTGGACGGGGATTCGATTCATACGCCATCGATTTATGTGAAGAGAATTTTTCAGGGCGAGCTGTACGACAAGCGGATTGAGAGAAGGACGGTGCGGAAAGCGAGCGCTGGTTGAGGTCGCGCCAACTTTTAGAAGGTGCGGTGAGAACGCCCTCATGGTCGCCGGTAAGGGGAAAGTGCACGGGGTCCTTCGACTGCGGTGTTGCTTCGCATTCGCGAAGCGGCACCTTCGCTCAGGGTGACAATGCTGTTCGGTGATGAGGATGTCGGTGTGGGGATGAATTGAACACGACGAGCAAGCCGGGGAAAGATATCGACAAGCGCGAACGCATCGTGAAGCGGATTGCGCGGGAGTTGCGCGACGGGTTCTATGTGAACCTTGGCATTGGCATGCCTACGCTGATTGCGAATCATGTTCCGGCGGGGATCGAAGTCACGCTGCAATCGGAGAACGGGATGCTGGGGATTGGTCCGTATCCGGTGGAGGGGCAGGAAGATGCCGACCTGATCAATGCCGGCAAGGAGACTGTGAGCGAGATGGCGGGGACGTCGTATTTTTCGAGTGCCGACTCGTTTGCCATGATCCGCGGCGGGCATATTGATTTGAGCGTGCTGGGATCGATGGAAGTGGATGAGGGCGGCAGCCTGGCGAATTGGATGATCCCGGGAAAAATGGTGAAAGGGATGGGCGGCGCGATGGATCTGGTGGCGAGCGCGCGGCGGGTAGTGGTGGCGATGGAGCATACGACGCGGGATGGCGCGCCGAAGATATTGAAAAAATGTACGCTGCCGCTTACCGGCGTGCGGGTGGTGGATACGATTGTGACTGAGATGGCGTACATCCGAGTGACGAAAGATGGGCTGGTGCTCGAGGAAGTTGCGCCGGGGCTGACGGCAGAGGATGTGCAGCGGGCGACCGAGGCGCGGCTGGTGGTGAGCCCTACCTTGAAGGTGATGGAGAGTTGAGGCTTCCTGAGGCTAAAGCCCTTTTTTCGACTCCACTTACGCGGCGCTGAAGCGCCGCTCTTCCACGGTATTCCACGCGTTTACGGTATTCCACGCGTTTAATGTCGAAGCTATGGCAACCCACGCGTTCAGCATCGAAACTATCCTCGCACCTCCGATCTCGCGCCTCCGATCAGATCCGGAACGGGGCGGCCAGCAGGCGGAATGGGAGCGTGATGGCCAGGAAAATAATCTCCAGCACTCCGTGAACGGCGACTCCGACGATGCGGAACGGGAGCAGGATCAACCAGATGAAGGGATAGGCGACCAGCGCCAGAATGGCTAGCGGCCAACACATGACGAACAGGATGCACCAGAGGAGAAATGTGAACATGGCGGAGACCTCGTTATCTTTTTTGATCACACCATTCTGATCCGATCTTGCCTCGATCAGACCTTTTCTCGATCCGATCTTGTCTCAACCCGATCTCTGGTGAAGTATACGGTGACGTCACAACAAAAGTTCCCTTAGGTTCAAGCACCTTAGCCGGCGCACGCACTGCCGAGCTTCGCTCGGCCGGACAGCCGAGGGCGGCTGTCTCCACATGAGCACCTTCCCCACAAGAGCTTCATGGGCATCTGGGTGTGATTTCCTGGATAGATTTCGCGGGCAAGAGTGCCCGCGCCACACAATCAAATCCATCAAGCCCATCAAACCTCGACTGCTGACTCCGTGCCTGCCAGTTTTCGCAACGACTCTTCGTACGGGGCGCGGGCTATGCCTTTCTCGGTGATGATGGCGGCTACGTATTTCGCTGGGGTCACGTCGAAGGCGGGGTTTTCGATAGAGACGCCGTCGGGGGTCATTTGTTTTCCGGCGATGTGGGTCACTTCTTTCGGGCTGCGTTGTTCGATTGGAATTTCGCTGCCGTCGGGGCAGGCCAGGTCGACAGTGGAAATGGGCGCGGCCACGTAGAACGGGATGCCGTGCTCTTTGGCCAGGATCGCGACCGTGTAGGTGCCGATTTTGTTGGCCACATCGCCGTTGGCGGCGATGCGGTCTGCGCCGACGATGATGGCTGCGATTTTGTCCTGGTGCATCATGGCTCCCGCCATGTTGTCGGAGATCACGGTGGTCGGGATGCCGTCTTTCATCAACTCCCACGCGGTAAGGCGGGAGCCTTGCAGAAACGGACGCGTTTCGTCGGCGTAGACGTGAATTTTCTTGCCCTGCTCGACGGCGGCGCGGATCACTCCGAGCGCGGTGCCGTATCCCGCAGTCGCGAGCGCACCGGCGTTGCAGTGGGTGAGGACTCCGCCTTCCGTGGGCATGAGCGTGGCGCCGTGGCGTCCCATGGCCTGGTTGGCGGCGATGTCTTCGGCGTGCATGCGCTGGGCTTCTTCGACCAGAGCTCGCTTGATCTGCGGAATGGGCCAGACGCGGACGCGCTCGAATTTTCCCCGCATGCGGCGGATGGCCCAGAAAAGATTCACAGCCGTGGGCCGGGTTTTGCCGATCACGTCGCAGATTTGATCGAGGTCGCGCTGGAGGTCGGTGACGGATTCGGCTTTGGAATTGTTGACGCCGAGTGCTATGCCCATGGCGGCGGCGACGCCGATGGCGGGCGCTCCACGAACCACCATGTTACGGATGACGTCGGCAACCTGCTCGTGGGTTTTGCAGGTGACGTAGGTTTCTTCGGTGGGCAGCTTCGTCTGATCGAGGAAGCGTACGCCCTGGTCGGTCCATTCGAGGGTTTGGATCATGGGGCAGTTGCCAGTGGCTAGTGACCAGTTGTCAGTGCGTGATTCTCAGTACTTAATTCTCATGCAAGGAAACACGATTCGGCAATTCAGTTTCTTGTCAGAATTTGTGCGCTACACAACGGTTGCGCGGCATGTTCGTCACCGCGGGGCGGCCGCATAGTTCGCAGGTGGCGGCGACGGCGAAGGTCGTCGGCATGACACGGACAGCGCGAGCTTTGTTTCGCAAAATATGTTCTTTGCGCACATCGCTCGCCGTAAAGATGGAAACGAAAGGCGCGGGAGCGGCGGCTTTCTCGACGTTGGGACGGCCGTTGGCTTCTTCGCGCTCGACCAGGCACATCGCGCCTGCGACTACGAATCCAAAGTCGCGGGCTGCTTCGATGGCCTGAACGGTTGAGGCTCCGGTGGTGCAAACGTCGTCGACGATCACTACGCGCGCGCCTTTTTCGCGAAAGCCTTCGAGGCGCTGGCCGGTGCCGTGTTGTTTTTCGGTTTTGCGCACCAGAAAACCATGCAGCTCGCCGCTGACGACTGAAACCGCTGTGACGATGGGATCGGCGCCCATGGTGAGGCCGCCGATGGCCTCGGGCTTCCATTTGCGCCGGCGGATTTCTGCGAGAAAAACTTCTCCGGTAAGGCGCGAGCCTTTGGCATCGAGCGTGGTCGTGCGGCAGTCGATGTAATAGTCGCTGGTGCCGCCGGAAGAAAGCTTGAATTCGCCCAGGCGGAATGACTTGCGGGCCAGCAAGCTGAGCAGGGCCGCACAAGCGGCGGTTTTCGGTTTGGAGCGCGGAGACGGCATGAAAGTTCTACGATAACACGGGCTTTCGGCTTCGGGCTTCAGGCTCCGGCATCTTTAACCGTGATAATCTGAAGGTTCTCGCCACAATGACGTTTCGAGGTAATAAATTGCAGAGTCTGCGACGGGTTTTCTTTTTCCTTCTTATTGGTTTCCTCTTCACAACTTTTGGCGGTTTGGGGATGGTCCCTGTCGCGCTTGCGCAGGGGACGCGAACCTGGGAGCAATCGAAGTTTGAGGAATTGACCAAGGGCACGGCCGCGGGAGTGGCGATTGACAGCGTGGGCGGGCTGGAGCTGGCGCCGAGTTTCAAGGCGCTGTATGGCACACCCTCGACCTACATCTGGGGGATCGCTGCGGATGAGGCCGGAAATCTTTATGTCGCGGCGGGCGCGCCGGCGCGCGTCTACCGGGTTACTCCCGACGGGAAAGCGACGATCATTTTTGAGCCGCAGGAATTGCAGGTGCAGGCAGTTACGGTCGGTCCGGGCGGAGTGATTTATGCGGGCACGGCTCCGGACGGCAAGGTTTACAAGATCGAGCACGCGCCTGGAAGCAAGGCCGAGCCGGCAAGAATGGATGCGGGGAAAGCCGGTGCCGCGAAAAGCGCAGCCAAGAAAGACAAAGGTGAACCAACGGTTGAGGGCGCTGGAAAAGATAACGATAAAGATGGAGTCAAGCCGAGCCTCGATGCGTCATGGAGCGCCACGGTTTATTTTGCGCCGGGGACGAAATACATATGGGACCTGGCTCTGGACAAGGCTGGCAATCTTTACGTCGCGACCGGCGATCACGGGGAGATTTACAAAGTAACGGCCAAGGGAGAGCACTCGCTGTTTTTCAAGAGCGATGAGACGCACATCCGAACGCTGGCGCTGGATGCGCAGGAGAACGTGATTGCCGGGTCGGATGGGAGTGGGCTGGTGTACCGAATTTCTCCGGCGGGGGAAGGATTTGTGCTCTACAGCGCGCCGAAAAAAGAAATTACGGCGCTGGCGCTCGACCACGCAGGAAATATCTATGCCGCGGCCGTTGGGGAGAAGCGAGCGGCGCCGGGTGGGAATGCGGCGGCGAGTGCAGCTGCGATGATGGCGATGGCCGCGAGCGCAGCAAACGCGACCGCGCCGCCGACTCCGGGGATCACGGTCACGCCCGGGCCGGGCGCTGCGGCGATGGCAGGGCCGTTTCCATTGCCCGGCGCAGGCGCGAGCGGAGGATCGGACGTGTACAAGATCGCTCCTGACGGGTCGCCGTCGCGAGTCTGGAGCTCGCGTGAGGACATTGTTTATGCGCTCGCGTTCGATGCGCACGGCCGGCTGTTGGCGGGGACGGGAAACCGCGGGCACATTTTTGCGCTCACGGGGGGGGATGAGTTTTCCGATCTGCTGAAGGCTCCCGCTTCGCAGATTACGGGATTTGCGGCGGCTCCGGGCGGCGCGCTTTATGCCTCCAGCAGTAATCTGGGAAAGCTTTTTGTGCTGGGTCCGGCTCCGGAAACAGAAGGCACGTATGAGAGCGACGTTTTTGATGCCAAAATATTCTCGCGCTGGGGGCGGGCGGAATTTCGCGGCGAGGGGAATGTGGAGCTGTTTGCGCGCAGCGGGAACGTGGACAATCCGGACCGGAACTGGAGCGCATGGAAAAAAGTGGATTTGGGTAAAGGTGCGGAGACTGGAATTCCGCCGGCACGATATGCGCAGTGGAAGGCGGTGCTGCATTCCGGGAACGCAAAAGCTGAGGTCGAGAGTGTGACGCTGAACTACCTGTCGAAAAATGTTGCGCCGGAGATTGACGATGTCAGCGTGCAGGTGGGAACGCGCTATTCGCCAATGCCGCGCGCTTCAGGCCTGAGCATGGGAGCGGACGCTGGCGGATCTTCGTTCGGAGGGGCGGCGGGGTTTGGGGGATCGGCTGGGGCGCACTTTGAATCGCCGGTGCCGAGCTCGCACGATCGGGATGCGATCGGGGTGAAGTGGAGCGCGCACGATGAGAACGACGATCAGTTGGTGTATTCGGTTTACTATCGTGGCGATGGCGAGACTCGCTGGCTACTGCTGAAAGACAACCTGAGCGACAAGGCATATTCGTTCGACGCCAGTTTGCTGCCGGACGGGGGTTACACGGTGAAGGTAGTGGCGTCGGATGCGCCCTCGCATTCGCCGGGCGAGGCGCTCACGGCGGAGCGGGAGAGCCGCAGGTTTGAGGTGGATACGACTCCGCCGCGCATCCAGAACTTGACGGCGGATGTTGAGGGTGGCCAGATTCACGTGCATTTCCGCGCCGAAGACGGATTCTCGCCGATCAGGAAGGCCGAGTTTTCGGTGGATGCCGGCGAGTGGAAATACGTAGAGCCGGTGGGAAAGATCTCTGATGCGAAGGTGGAAGAGTACGACTTCAAGGTGATGCCGGAGCCGGGGAAAGACGCGTCCGCGGCATCGGAGCACGTGGTGGTGGTGCGCGTCTACGACCGGTATGACAATTTAGGGGCTGCGAAGACCGTGATAAAGGGCAAGTAATCTCGCGGCGCTCATGCGGACGCGCCTCCGACATTTCTTACACAACCTCCAGGTCGCGATCGTCGCTGGAAGTGGCTGCGGCGAGTAACTCGCCGGCATTCCTTAACTCGGGAAAGCGCCACGCCCAGATCGCAATCACCACCAGCGTTCCGATTCCTCCCAGCACGACCGCCGGGACGGTGCCAAACCACTGCGCGGTCAGGCCGGATTCAAACTGGCCGAACTCGTTGGACGCTCCAATAAAAATCATGTCGACAGCGGTGACGCGCCCGCGCATGGCGTCGGGCGTGCCCAGTTGCACGAGCGTGGCGCGGATGATCACGCTGATCATGTCGCTGGCCCCGAGCAAGAATAGGGCAACCAGCGAGAGCGCCAGGCTGCGCGACACTCCGAAAATAATGGTGAAGACGCCGAAGCCGGCGACGGACCACAGCAGCGTCGGCCCGGAACGGCCGCGCAGCGGGCGATGGGCAAGGGCAACCGCCATGACGGCGGCGCCGACTCCGGGCGCGGTGCGGAGCAGGCCGAGCCCCCAGGGGCCGGTGTGAAGAATTTCGCGGGCATACACCGGTAGGAGAGCGACGGCTCCGCCGAGCAGCACGGCGAAAAGATCGAGCGAAATGGCGCCCAGGATGAGCTTTTCACGCCAGATGTAACGCAATCCCGCGAACACAGTCGTAAACGTCATGCTTCTTGAGCCAAGTGGCTCCCGGCGGCGTGCGGTTAGTTCCGGCTTGATGCGGAAAGTGGAGATCAGAGCGCCAACGGCGGTGAGCGTGGCCGCCGCATAGACAACCGACGGACCGCCGAACAACGCGTAAAGAATGCCGCCGAACGACGGCCCGAGAATGGTTGCGGCTTGAAAAGTTGTGGCGTTCCAGGCGACGGCGTTGGGGAAATGTTCTTCCGGCACGAGTTGCGGAAGGATGGAACGGCTGGCAGTGCCGTTGAACGAGCGCACGATGCCGAGCAGGATCAGGACGAGATAGATGGACGTCACGGAATGCGCGCTGCGTTGCGCCAGTACTAACAGCAGGACGAAGCAGACCGCGAATCCGGCGTAGCAGGTGGAGAGCACGTGGCGGCGCTGGAACCGGTCGGAGGCGTGGCCGGAGACCGGAAAAAGCAAAATCGCCGGAAGAAACTGGGCGAGGCCGACGTAGCCGAGATCGAGCGGGCGTTTGGTGATTTCGTAGACTTGCCAGCCCACGGCCACAGCCTGCATTTCGACGGCGACGACGATGAGAAAACGCGCGACCTGGAATAAGACGAACGCGGGATGAGTGAAGGCGGCGCGTCCGGCTCTGGGGTCGGCGGGTGCGGGCATGAGCTTCTAATGTGCCATAGAAACGGCCGAGCGTGTTGCTCGAGAACATGTTGCGCGAAAATGTGCTCGGCGAACACGCGTTCGCGATTCCGTCGTCATGACTCGCCCGGCTCGCGAATATACAGGATTGTCGGCGTTCCCTTGTAGGTCGCGGGCTGCGGGTCCCGGTATCCGCATTTCGACGCGACGCCAATGGATGCCAGATTCTCAGGAGCAATAATGCATGCGGTTCGCGCCCCACGGAAGTGCGCATCGCTCCAGGCGACGGCTGCGCGCACAGCTTCGGTGGCGTAGCCTTTGCCATGGGCGAGCGAGGTCAGCACCCAACCGATTTCCGGCATGCCTTTTAGCGAGGGCTGCAGGTCGCGCTTGTAGTCGGCGAATCCGAGCTCCCCGACAAAATTGCCCGTGGCTTTTTCTTCAATCGCCCAATAGCCAAAGCCCAGCAGCTGCCAGTGGCCGGCGTAGCGCAGAAACTTCGTCCAGGCTTCTTCTTCGGTGAGCGGCTTGCCGCCGATGTAGCGCGTCACCAAGGGGTCAGCCCACATCGCGGCGGAGTGAGTGAAGTCGTCGAGACGATGGCCGCGGAGTTTCAGCCGCGCGGTTTCGAGGACGGGAACTTCTGCGGTTGGAGCGCACGAGGCGGGCATTCGAGAAGTTTACGGACGTACGCCAGGCTGCGGCAAACGGAGCGGCTGGTATTATGCCGTGGAGGGCGGAATGCTCCAAGCTGGGCTTTGATCGAGCTTTCGGGTTCGATTGCAGCCTCTCTGGGGTTACCCCAGGGGAACGTGAAGAACCGGGCATTCGTCGCGTGAGCGGCGCTGCGCGACTGCGCAGGAATGCTCACGCAGGGTTAGACTCGTTGGAGCATTCTGCCGTCTCCCACCATGCCAGATTCGTTGCTGCTGAGGGCGCTGGCCAGGTCTTTTCTCGCCGGCGAGCCCACCGTTGAACAACTCGTCGCTCGCGGCGCCCGAACGCTTGGCAAGCCTTGGCGATGGCTTCGGTCTCTGGCACAGCGTTACGGCAATGCGTTTGGCGGGCGGGCGCGTCCCCGGCAGCGTGACGTGGTTCAATTTTTTCTTCACGATCCGGGCCTCAAGCGCGCTCGATCGAAATACTTTCACGAATTATCGGTGGAGAACTGGCTGGCGGGGCCGCAGCCGATGCAACCGGTTGTTGCAGCCGAAACCTGGGATGTTCCAGCCATCCAATCGGCAGGCGCCTTGGCCGAATGGCTTGGCCTGACCCCGAGCCAGCTTCGCTGGTTCGCAGATCTTAAGGGAATTAATTCTAAAAAAGGCAGACCAAAACTTGACCACTACAATTACCGAATCCTCGCGAAGTCGTACGGCAACATTCGACTGATCGAAGCGCCGAAGCCGCGCCTGAAGGAACTGCAACGGCAGATTCTTAATCGCATTCTGGAAAAGATCCCGGCACACCCGGCGGCGCACGGTTTTGTCAAAGGCCGCTCCATTAAGACGTTCGTGGCTCCCCATGTTGGCCAGCGCGTTATTTTACGGATGGATTTGCAGGATTTCTTTCCTTCCTTTCGCGCTGCCAGAATTCAGGCATTTTTTCGCACGCTGGGATATCCCGAGTCCGTCGCCGAGTTGCTCGGCGGTATCTGCACCAACGCGACTCCTCGAAATGCGTGGAAAGAAGCGACGGCTGATGCCGATCCGCTGCGGCTGCGTGAAGCACGAGGTCTGTACGCAAGGCCACATCTGCCCCAGGGCGCGCCTACGTCTCCGGCGCTCGCCAATCTTTGCACCTACCGAGTGGATTGCCGCTTAAGCGGCTTGGCAAAATCAGCGGGAGCCGTATACACGTGTTACGCCGACGATCTCGCGTTTTCGGGAGGCGAGGATTTCGAGAAGCATATCGATCGTTTTTCCACACATGCGGCTGCTGTCCTGATGGAAGAAGGCTTCGCCGTGCATTTCCGCAAGACCCGCGTCATGCGTCAGGGAGTGCGGCAACACTTGGCCGGCATTGTCGTCAACACGCATCCAAATGTGATACGAGCCGATTTCGATCGCCTCAAGGCAACCCTCGCCAACTGCGCCCGCCTTGGGCCGGAGAGCCAGAACCGCGAGGGGAGTCCGCACTTCCGCGCGCAACTCGAAGGGCGAGTTTCGTTCGTGGAGATGATTAATCCGAACAAGGGAAGACGGTTGCGCGCGTTACTCGATCGAATCCAGTGGCAATAGCAATTCTGCTTATACGCCATGCCATCGTGAGTTCCGACGACAGTCCTCCGATCCGCCACTCCTCTTGTCATTCCGAACCGGCGAAGCCGGAGAGGAATCCGCTTTCCTGTCCCTGATCGATCCTGCTGAGGCTACGCTCGAGAAGCCGCCATAATGGAAACACCAAGCCTGCGGGTGCTCGCAAGCTAGAATCAAGTATGTGGTTAGTGCGAACCGTGGGATGGCTGGCGTGCGTGGTGTATTCGACCATCCCTCTATTTTGGCTGATGATTCATCTGCGGGCGCAGCGCTGGCGCGAGCGAGTGGGGTCACCGTATCGTGTGCTGCTTCCGGCGTGGATCGTGATGTGGGTCGGCGTTGGAGCGTTGACCGGCCCGTGGCGTCGACTCGTGTTGTATTCGACGGCGTGGAGTTGGATTCCGGCGGGGCTGCTGTTGTCTGCGGGCTTTTGGGTTTATGCGCGGGCGGGAATGCATTTCAGTTGGGCACAGCTGGGCGGGTTACCGGAATTGCAGGCCGAGCATCGCGAGCAGCGCCTGGTGACCACGGGAATTCGGGCGCGGGTGCGGCATCCGGTGTATCTGGGACATTTGTGCGAGATGCTGGCCTGGAGCGTGGGGACGGGGCTGATGGTGTGCTGGCTTCTGACGGGGCTCGCGATGATCACGGGCGCGGTGATGATTCGGACGGAGGATGCGGAGTTGGAGATGAGGTTTGGGGAGAGTTATAGAGGTTACAGGCTATCTGTGCCCGCGGTCATCCCCCGATTCCTGTGATTCCCATCGTGCCCTGGTTTGCACCTGACTACCATTCATGGGGATCGGAACTGCCTTTTTTCTTTCGCCGGCAGGTCAGGCCGACGTAGTCATTGTCAATCCAGGGGATTCGGCGGACGTGAACCGGGTTTGGGCACTTCTCGCCGAGATTCGGTTTCTTGTTACCCGCTTCCGTCCGATGCGGATCCCAGCCTAAGCTGTCGAATTCGACGTAGTAGACACTCCCATCGCCGCTCCCGGCGAAGCCTTCCGACAGGAAGGAATCGATGCCCCATGAATCAGTACGCGCATAGAACGCGCGTTTCTTGCCGATAGCTCTGCGGGCACACTTAAGCATTGGCTCTGGGTTTCGATCCCCGCCGATCGCCACAGTGCCGCAGTTGAGAGCGCTGCTCCCAGCGATAGTCCGCAACCGGCGGTCCATTTCGGCGGTATAGTCCGAGACCTGAGTCAATGCCACGCTGCTGAGTCCACCAAGAAACGCGACCATCAGCGCAACACTTTGCAATCGGAAATGCACGTCGCCAACTTCTGATCGCATGTTAACACAACATCTAAACTCGCCCACATCTATAATCCGATTAAAGCTGAGAGCTGACAGCTGATAGCTCCCCATGCGCTTTGAACTCTTTATCGCTCGCCGCTACTTGCGCGCCAAACGGCGGCAGGCTTTCATTGGCATCATCACTGGCATCTCGATCGTCGGAGTTGCCGCGGGCGTGGCGTCGCTTGTGGTGGCTCTGGCGATCAATAACGGATTTCGGCAGGATTTGCAGCAGCGGCTGCTGGGGTCGACTTCGCACATCAGTTTGCTGCGAGTTGAAGATGATGGCATCAAGGATTGGCCGGGGCTGATGGACCGGCTATTGAAACAGCCGCATGTGGTGGCGGCGGCTCCGGCGATTTTTGAGCAGGTGCTGATTTCGCGCGGGCCGCGGGCGCAGGGAGCTGTGCTCAAGGGGATGATTCCGAAATATGAGCGGCAGGTGGGGGATTTGCTGAGTTCGGTGAAGCAGGGGTCGGCGGCGGCGCTGGAGGAAGCTCCAAGCGGTCAGGGGGATTCTTCGGGACCGGATGCTTCGCAGATGGATTCTTCTGAGATGGAAAAGCGCGCGGGCGGGGCGCCCGCAGCCACACAAGCAGGTGCGGCGCGAGCGAAGGCAACAACTGCTTCGGACGATTTGTCTCCCGACGACTTGGCTGGAGTTCAGGCTCGCGTGGCGGCGATGCCTCCTATCGTTTTGGGGAAGGACCTGGCCGACAGCCTGGGCGCGAGTGTCGGATCTGTGGTTTTGGTGACCAGCCCGCAGGGCGAACTGACTCCGCTCGGCATGGTGCCGAAGTACACCCGGTTCCATGTGGTGGGAATTTTCAACTCCGGATTCTTTGACTACGATTCGCACTGGGCATTCGTGCGGCTTTCGGACTCGCAGCAGTTGTTTGGCCTGGGTGATCTGATTTCGGTGATCGAGTTCAAGGTGGATGACATCTACAAGGCGGACAAGATTGCGAGCGACCTGGAAGACGCGGCCGGCAAAGGCTTTATGGCCACGAACTGGATGGAACAGAACAAAGCGCTGTTCCACGCGCTGCGGCTGGAGCGGCTGGTGACTTTCATCACGATCGGCCTGATCGTGTTCGTGGCCGCGCTAAATATCCTGATCTCCCTGATTATGATGGTCATGGAAAAGACCAAAGACATTGCGGTGCTGATGTCGATGGGGACGCGGCAAGCGCAGGTGCGCAACGTTTTTATTGCGCAGGGGATGCTGATTGGCGTGATCGGGACGGCGATAGGGCTGGCGCTCGGATACGCGATCTCGTATGCGGGCGGGCATTACCATGTCATTGCTTTGTCGCCGGAAGTGTATTCCATTGATTACGTGCCGTTTGCGCCTCGCCTGATGGATGGCGTGATCGTGGCGGTCGTGGCGGTCGGGATTTCGTTTGTGGCCACGCTGTATCCTTCGTGGTCGGCTTCGCGGATATTGCCGGCGGAGGCTCTGCGGTATGAGTAGCAGTGGTCGGTGGTCGGTGGTTAGTGGCCAGCACTTGAGCCATGTGACACATTTTGGGATCGGTATGGCGTTTTTCGGCAGGTATGGGTTTTAGGATAGCGGGACGTGGAAACGACCCACTGCGACCGTTTACTACGGTTAAGTACGGCGGTGGTCACGGCGGCTGGAACGAAAGAGACAGGGATTGCATCTAACTGAACAAGTGGCCGAGCAGGTAGCGGAGCAAGACGCGCTGCTTCGCGTTGAAGGACTGAAGAAGGTATTCCGGTCCGGCGAATCGGACCTGGTGCTCTTTGAAAATCTATCGTTTACGGTAAAGCGCGGCGAGATGCTGGCGATTGTGGGCGAGTCGGGAGCGGGGAAGAGTACCTTATTGCACATCCTGAGCGCTCTTGATCGTGCTTCGGCGGGTGACGTATACTGCGCCCACTTGAAATTGAATTCGTTATCCCAGGACGCAGCCGCGGAATTTCGCAATCGCGAGACCGGCTTTGTCTGGCAGTTTCACTATCTGCTGCCGGAGTTTACGGCGGCGGAAAACGTTGCCATGCCGCTGCTGGTGCGGGGACAGACATGGCAGCAGGCGGAGCCAGAAGCTGCACGCTGGCTGCGCGAGGTGGGACTGGAGCAGCGCGGCCATCACCGTTCGGGCGAACTTTCCGGCGGGGAGCAGCAGCGGGTGGCTTTGGCCCGGGCGCTCATCACGGGACCGAAGTTGTTGCTGGCGGATGAGCCCACCGGGGACCTCGACGGGCAGACGGCGGAGGCAGTTTTCGCATTGATCGCGCGACTCCATCGCGAACACCAGCTTACCTCGCTGATCGCTACGCATAATCTGTCGTTTGCACGAAGGTGCCATCGCGTGTTGCAGCTGAAACGCGGTAGTGTGGAGGAAATTTCGCCGGACTCATTGCCGGCATGAGATGGCCGGTGTGAGATGGCGGGGCGAGATGGGAAGAGAGCGGCAGGATTAGGGAATCAGCACAAACGAGCGCCACAAGAAGCCGAAAAGGAACTCTGGCAGGTTTCTTCGGTAACGTGATGAAAGATTTGAAACAACGATTCGGGGCTTGGGTTTAGTGGTCTTTTGATTGCATAATGACGATAATAGAGGTACCGGGGAGTTGCGGTCGAACGAACGTTGCTGTTGAACAAGGGTAGAGGTAGAACCAGGGTCGCGGTGGGTCGAGTGCTTTTCTCGACCGGGAAGGTCAGGGGGAAGGGCGATATGTTTGAACGTTATACGGAGAAAGCCAGGCGCGTCATCTTTTTTGCGCGCTACGAAGCCAGCCAGTTCGGGTCTCCTTACATCGAGACTGAGCACCTGCTTCTGGGGCTCCTGCGCGAAGACAAAGCCCTGACGAACCGGTTTCTGCGGTCGCACGCCTCGGTGGAATCCATCCGCAAACAGATCGAGGGACATACCACCATCCGCGAAAAGGTTTCCACTTCGGTGGACTTGCCGCTCAGCAACGAATGCAAGCGGGTTCTGGCCTATGCTGCGGAAGAAGCGGAACGGCTTTCGCACCGGCACATTGGGACTGAACATCTGCTGCTTGGACTGCTGCGCGAAGAAAAATGTTTTGCGGCTGAGATCCTGCACGAGCGCGGGTTGCGGCTTTCCACCATTCGCGAAGAGTTGGCGCGAAGCAGCCAGGAGAAAGCTGCGCCGCAGCGGCAGCGCGAGTCTTCCCTGCTGAGCGAGTTTTCGCGCGACCTGACGCAGTCGGCCATGGACAGCCAGCTTGATCCTCTGGTGGGTCGGGAAGGCGAAGTGGACCGCGTCATCCAGATTTTGTGCCGCCGCACCAAGAACAATCCGGTGCTGATTGGCGAGCCGGGCGTGGGCAAGACGGCGATCGTCGAAGGACTGGCGCAACGCATTGCCGACGGCGAGGTTCCATCATTCCTTGCGGACAAGCGGATTCTCGCGCTCGATCTTTCGCTGATTGTGGCGGGAACGAAATATCGCGGACAGTTTGAAGAGCGGCTGAAGACCATTATGAAAGAGTTGATGGAGTCGCAGAATTCCATCATATTTATTGACGAGCTGCATACGCTCGTTGGGGCGGGATCGGCGGAAGGGTCGCTGGATGCGGCCAATATTCTCAAGCCCGCGCTGTCGCGCGGTGAGATTCAGTGCATTGGGGCCACCACTCCGGGGGAATATCGCAAATCGATCGAGAAAGACCGGTCGCTCGAACGGCGATTCCAGGCGGTGAAAGTGCCTCCGCCGAACGAGACCGATGCGATCAAAATTCTGTTTGGCATCAAGGACCGTTACGAAAAATTCCACGCAGTCACCTACACTGACGATGCCATCAACTTTGCGGTCTCGCACTCGAACCGCTACATTCCCGACCGGTTCCTGCCGGATAAGGCAATCGACCTGGTCGACGAAGCCGGGGCGCGCGTGAAGCTGCGCCAGACTTCCCTGCCCGAGGAAATCACCGAGGTGCAGAAGCGGATCAAGTTCATCGTGCATCGCATGGAAAACGCGATCGCGAACCACGAGTTCGAGAAGGCGCGTTTCTATTCCGACGAAGAACGCAAGGAGCGCGACAATTTGCGCGCCCTGCGCGAGAAATATCATCTCGACGAATCTTCCACGGGAGTTGTGAACCGCGAAGATATCGAAGACGTGGTTTCGCGCTGGACGGGCGTTCCGGTCACCTCGATTAAAGAAGAAGAAACGCAGAAGCTGTTGCGCATCGAGGAAGAACTGCACAAGCGGATTATTTCTCAGGATAAATCGATCAGCGCTTTGGCGCGGGCGATCCGGCGGTCGCGCGCGGGATTAAAAAATCCGAACCGGCCGATCGGCTCGTTTTTGTTCCTGGGCCCGACCGGCGTCGGCAAGACCGAAGTGGCGCGCACGCTGGCGCATTTCATGTTCGGCACGGAGAAAGCGCTGGTCCGCTTCGACATGTCGGAATTCATGGAGAAGCATTCGGTTTCAAAACTGATCGGGTCGCCTCCGGGATACGTTGGCTACGAAGAAGGCGGACAACTGACCGAACGCGTGAAGCGGGCGCCTTACTCAGTGGTGCTGCTCGATGAGATCGAGAAGGCGCATCCTGACGTTTTCAACATTCTGTTGCAGGTGTTTGAAGACGGACAGCTGACCGACGGCTTGGGAAACACGGTTGATTTCAAGAACGTGATTCTTATCATGACCTCGAACATCGGCGCCCGGCATCTGCAAAAGCGCGAGGGTCTGGGCTTCCAGTCGAGCAAGGAAGACATGATTTCGGACAAGGTGGAAGAACTCGTCAAGGGTGAAGTCAAACGCACGTTCAACCCCGAGTTCCTGAACCGGCTGGACGAAATCATTCTGTTCAACGCTCTGAGCGAGACCGACCTGATCCAGATTCTTGAACTCATGGTCAACCAGCTCAACCAGAACCTGGCGCAGAAGTCGATCACGGTCACGGTCGCGGACGAGGCCAAGAAATGGATCCTCAACCAGACGCTGACCGACCGCAGTTACGGCGCGCGGCCGCTGCGGCGGGCGTTGCAGAAGTACATCGAAGACCCGCTGTCGGAAGCGCTGATTCAAGGCACGATCACCACGCGTCCGGCATTCATCGAAGTCTTCCTCGAAGACAACAAACTGTTCTACCGCCCGGTGGACGCGGAAAAAGCCGAGGGCGTGCTGCTGTATTCGAATTGAGCCGTCAGGTTTCAGCCATCAGCCGTCAGCGAGAGCTGGCGGCTTTTGTTTTTGCTCGTGTGGGGACGGGCGCATGTCCGGAGCCGAGCGCAGCTCGGCAGCATCAGGGTTTGCTCCAGTCCTCAATCTTCAATCCCTTTACTCTCCGAAAGACACGATCGTTGCTAACCAGGATGGTCCCAGCAGCAAGGGCCTGAGCAGCGATCATCAGGTCGAGGTTGCCCATCGGCTCGCCTTGCTCTTCCAGAGTGGCGCGCAGGCGGGCGTAGTGTTGCGCCGCATCCGAGTCCCAAGGCAGGACTTCGACGCGCACGAGGAATTCCTCTACCGCCAACCCAAGCTTCGCCGCTTGCGGCAGCCGAGCGACACCGAATCGCAGCTCCGCTTCCGTGATTACGGAAATCCCGACGTCGCTCATGGCGACTCTCACGAGCCGTGCCCGAACCTGGGGAAAGTTCCCTTTGATCGCGTAACTGGCGATGTTGGTGTCGAGAAGATAGCGGACCGACATCTAGAACAGCCGGCGTTTTTGCGGTGGTGTGTCTTTGCGATCGGCGAGGAAGTCTTTGGGAAATTCAATCGTCTTCATCAGATCGAAGAAATCAACCCAGGAATCTGGACGGCGGGAAAGGATTACGTCTCCCGTGGCTGAGTCGCGGCGAACGTAGACCTCCGAGCCTTCGAACCGATATTCGGAAGGCAGGCGGACCGCCTGGCTACGGCCATTTGGGAAGAGTTTGGCGGTCTTCGACATGATATATATCATGATATATATCTCCAATTTGATTGTCAACCTGATTCTGCGGGCCGCCAGATTTCGGAAGCTCTAACACAGAGATCCAGAGAAGGTCCAGAGGGCGGGCAGAACTTCTTTTTGCGACCGATTCGATGCTCAACGAATCTGGAGATGCGATGCAGTAGCCCAGGGGGAGTGAGATATGAACAAAATCAATATCGCCGAAAAATTCTCCAGGATCACCGAATATTGGAAGCCCTACATCGGAGCCGAACTCAACGGGCAGCTAGTGAAGTTCGACAAGCTCAAAGGCGAATTCGTATTCCATCATCACGAGAACGAAGACGAATTGTTTCTGGTGGTCAAGGGCCGGTTCCGCATGGAGTACCGTGACGCCGACTCTCGCGAGCGGCACGAATGGATCGAAGAAGGTGAATTCATCGTGGTACCGCGCGGGGTAGAGCATCGTCCGGTCGCGCCGGAAGAGTGCTGGATTCTGCTGTTTGAGCCGGCTTCCACGCTGAATACCGGGAATGTGGTGAACGAGCGTACGCTGGCACAGCTGGAGCGAGTATAAGATTAGAGTGTGCCCTCGAGACGTAGCAAGCTACGTCTCTACGAAGCTGCGTTGAAAAATTATGGAACTGATCGTTTACTCCACTGACTCGTGTCCCGATTGCCGCGAAGCCAAGCGCTTTCTCGCCAAGCACAACATCGCTTACAAAGATATTGACGTGGCGACGACGCCGGGCGCGATCGAGGAAATCATGAAACGCACCGGCAAGCAGGCCATTCCGCAGTTTGTGATTGATGGCGAGTGGGTGCAGCCTTACCGTGTGGGCAAGGGCTTTCTTTACGAGGAAATGGCGAAACGGCTGGGCGTGAAGAAAGTGTAGCGCGAACCAATCGAGTGCCGTCGAAAAAAAGGCTGCTCAAGCTTTCGCTCTGGATCGTCAAAATCCGATTTGATGCCTTAGAATTCCACACTGCGTCTTGGATGTCTTGAGCCGCGCTGTTACAAAATCAGACTGCCATAAAGGAAACATCATGGTACGAGTGGGATTGATTGGCTTTGGATTGGCGGGGCAGGCGTTCCACGCGCCGGTGATTGAAGGCGTGGCCGGCATGGAACTGGCTTGCATTCTTGAGCGCCGGGGATCGCTGGCGCGGGAACAATATCCGCAGGCTCGCATCGCGCGAACGCTGGAGGAACTGCTTTCCGACGAGAGCATCCGCCTGGTGGTGGTGGCGACTCCCAACGATTCGCATTTCGATCTGGCCAAGGCCTGCCTGCTGGCGGGGCGGGACGTGGTGGTGGACAAGCCCTTCGCGCCCACGATGAAAGAATCCGAGGAACTGGTGCGGCTGGCAAAGGAGCGCGGGCGGCTGATCACGGTGTATCACGATCGCCGGTATGACGGAGATTTTCACACGGTGCAGAAGCTGGTGAAGTCGGGAGCGCTGGGCGAGGTGGTGGAGTTCGAGTCGCGCTTCGACCGGTTTCGTCCCGATGCCAAGCCGGGCTCGTGGCGCGAGCGCCCGGACCAGCCGGGCGCCGGCGTTTTGTTCGACCTGGGTCCGCATTTGATCGATCAGGCGCTGATTCTGTTCGGAGAACCGCAAGCGGTGACGGGCTGGGCGCTACGCCAGCGGGAAACGTCAGCAGTGGACGACGCCTTCGACGTGTTCCTGGAGTATCCACGGACGCGAGCTCTGTTGCGCGGGCGCGTTTTGGCGTTTGCTCCCACAGCTCACTACCTGCTTCACGGAACCCGGGGAACGTTCGTGAAAGATGGAATGGACCCCCAGGAGGAACTGCTGCGCACGGGAAAATTTCCTAAGGGTAAGGACTGGGGGCCGAACTGGGGGGTAGACCCGGAAGAGTTCTGGGGGACTCTCAGCGTGGTGGGAGCGCCGACCCGGCAAGTGAAAACCGAGCGGGGCGACTACCGCAACTTCTACGCGAACGTGCGCGACGCGATGGAGAAAGGCGTCCCTCTGGAAGTGACGCCGCAGCAATCGCTGCAGGCGATGCGGGCCGTGCTGCTGGCGCACAAGAGCAGCCGGGAAAAAAGAACCGTGCGGTGGGATGAAGCCGTGGAGTAGAACGCCAAGAGAGGCCGCGGGGAAAATTGCCACGAGAGAGAATGCGCACCTCAGGCGCTGAAGCGCGGACATATTCTCAACGATGTAAGGGCACGAGTAAACTCGTGCCCTTCCTAAACCCTCTTGGATCGCAGTTTTTTCGCAACCTCTGAGCCGTTTACTACGAAGTCATACAAGTGACGAATCTTAGTCCTGTGTGTGGCCGGCGTAGTATCCCGCACGCGCCTGAATCTTGTAGCCCTGTTTGCTCTTGATCTCGATCTTGCGGTAGCTGCCGTCAAGTTTCGAGTTGTCGGGAGTGTAGCCGATGTTGTACTGGCTGCGCAGTTCGTTGGCGATCTGGTCGAAAGCATCTCTAAGCTTCTGGAAGTTGTTGCCGACGTTGATCAGCCGACCCCCGGTTTGCTCGGTGAGCTTTCTCATTTCGCCTTCGCCGCTGTAACCCATGCCAGCCATGCCGTAGAACCCGCGGTCGGCGCAGAGCAGCACGTAGACAATGGCATCCGCTTTCTGAGCGGCTTCAATGGCCCCCTTATTGGTGAGCTGGCTCCCTTGATCTTCGCCATCGGTGAGCAGGATCATGGCTTTGCGCCCAGTCTCTTTGGCCAGCATGTCGTGGCCGGAAAGATAGACCGCATCATAAAGCAGCGTGCCGCGCGGGTTGCCGGTGGGGATGGGCCCGCCGCCGATCCCGGGAGGCCCAAGATTTCCTCCGCCAATGTTGATTTTGGTTTTGTTCAGGGCCGCCTGCAGCCGGTGGACATCGTTGGTGAAATCCTGTAACAGATCTACATCCACATCAAAGCCAATGACGAAGGCTTCGTCGTTGTTGCGCAGGATCTGTTTCAGGAAAGCCCCGCCGACTTCTTTCTCCATATCGAGGACGCGCTGCTGGCTGCCGCTGGAGTCGATGAGAATTCCGAGCGTGAGCGGCAGATTCGATTCCGCAGTAAAGTACTTGATGGTTTGCGGCTTGCTGTCTTCGGCGATAGAGAAATCGTCTTTGTTCAGGTTGGGAATGAGCACGCCCTTCTTGTCTTTGACGTTGAAGAAGAGTTGTACCACGTTGACGTTGACCTTCAACGTCTCCTGGGGCTTCTGCTCATCGCTGCTTTGAGCGGCGCCAGGCTGGCCTGAGGCGGTTTGGCTCCCTTTGTCTGGAGTCGGTGGCGCGGCGGCCTGCTGGGCGAAGCTCGGCGCGAGCATCAGGCATAGGCAGGCCAGGACGATAACTGCGGGCTGGAGGCGGACTGCGGAAATCTTGAGCATTCGGGGTTCTCTTTGCGATACCTTTAGGGGATGGTTGGCTAGGATAGGTCAGATTGCATGCAACACTACCCCAAATAGTCTAATCTTGTAGGGTGGAATGTTGTAGGGTCTGATCTTGTAGCCTTTAATCTATTCTGTTAGATGCACCAAAACGGCCGGCGCGGGCATCTTAAACTGTGTTGCGGAATGGTTGGTCCGCGCCTCGTCCGGGCCTCAGCGAGAGGGCAAATGGAGTCTGTCAGCGGGAAGTTGGGCAAGAACAAGAGTTGGTGGGGGCCTGTGCTCGCAGGGCTGGCCGGAGTGGCTCTGGCCTTAACCGCGGCCCAGGTTCTGGTGGTGCCGGCCCGGGCTCAGTCCGGGAGCCAATCGGCGCCCACGGACGCGCAGAAACCGGCGCAGTCGCAGGACATTCCGGATGCTCCGTCCGCGGTGCAGCCTCCTACGCCACCACCCCCGGAGCGGCTTGACAAGCCCCCGGTGAACCCGCCAGACGCCGACAAAACCAGCGACAAGGCCCCTTCGAAGGTTCGCAAGCCGGACGATTTCGGCCAGGCGGGCACAGGAACCGAGCCTCCTCCGCCGCCCATGCCGCCGGTCGAAACACTGCCTCCCGGCAGCCCCGTGGGTGTGGCCAAACGCCCGCAGCCGAGTTCGAAGGCCGATCTGCTCACGTTCATGGTTCACGTGAATTCCGTGCAGGTTCCGGTGATGGTGAAAGACAAGGAAGGACGCCGCGTGGATGGACTGCGTCCCAACGACTTCACGGTCCTGGAGAACGGCAAGCCACAGAAACTGAGCTACTTCACGACCGACCCGTTCGAACTCTCCGTGGCCGTCGTGATCGATACCGGAATGCCTGACGTCGCCGTCCAGAAGATAAACCAGACGTTTTCCGCGCTGGTGGAAGCTTTCAGCGCCTATGACGAAGTCGCGCTCTACACCTACAGCAGCACCGTCAGCCAGGTCAGCGACTACCAGACGGCGGGACCAAGGCTGACGTCGGTGCTGAACCAGATGAAAACGGAAACGGGACACAACAATGGAGTCGCGGTGCTGAACGGCCCGATGGCCTCGGGGCCGATCGTGAACGGAATTCCGGTTGGGAGTCCGTCCGTGCCGGTGAATACGCCTCCGCGGGAAGCGCACGTTCTGAACGACGCCATTCTGCGCGCGGCGTTCGACCTGAGCAAGCGCGACCGCACCCGCCGCAAGGTGATTTTCGTGATCAGCGACGGACGCGAACTGGGCAGCCAGGCCAGCTTCCGAGATGTGCTGCGAGTGCTGCTCGCCCAGGGCATCCAGGTGAAGGCCGCAGTTGTGGAAGGCTCGGCCATACCCGGCTACGACAAGCTCGAGAAATTCCATCTTCCCCTGCAGGGCTACAGCGATCTCCTGCCCAGATACACGAAGCTGACCGGAGGGGGAGATATTTATACCGGGTTTTCGCGCAGCACGATCGAAGATGCGTACGCGGAAATCACTTCCGACGTGCGCAACCAGTACACGCTCGGCTATTTGACGCGAGCCACGGTCAGCGAAAAATGCAACGACCTGGAAGTCAGGATCGATCATCCCGGACTGAAGATCTACGCGAGAGACCGAGTTTGCCCGGCGGCGCAGCCGCGGTTCCAATAGAGGCGGAGTAGCGCCGCCGAGGCGGCGGCGCTGGGCCCTTTTGCTTCGCTTCTCCTGCTTCTAGCCTACTGCTCTACTTCTGGCTTCCCTTCTATCTCCGTCTCAGGTTTCGCTTCCGCCTTTTCTTGAATGGATACCAGCTCCACTTCGAAGATCAAGGTAGAGCCCGGCCCGATGCTGCCGCCGGCGCCGCGGTCACCGTAGGCCAAATCGGAAGGGATGAACAGTTGCCACTTCGATCCCACCGGCATCAATTGCAATGCTTCAGTCCAGCCTTTGATCACGCCACTGACGGGGAACGTGGCGGGGGCTCCGCCGTGCTTGGCGGAACTGTCGAACTCGGTGCCGTTGATGAGGGTGCCGCGGTAGTTGCACTGCACCGTATCGGTGGCCAGGGGTTTCTTGCCGTCGCCTTCTTTCAGGATTTTGTATTGCAGCCCGCTGGGCAGAACGGTAACGCCTTCTTTGTCCTTGTTGGCGGCCAGAAAGGCATCCCCCTCCTGCCGGTTCTTTTCGCTGGCTAACTTGTTCCTTTCGGCAGCTTCCTTGTTGGCAGCCGCTTGTTTCTCGTGGATCTGAGCCCCCAGCGCGGTGAGGATGGCACGAATTTCTTCCTCGGTCATGGCTGGCTTGGCGCCGGAAAGAGCGTCGCGCAGTCCGCGGGCAACGAGCGCCGGATCGACATCCACAGATTGGGTCTTGAGCTGGTTGCCGAGGCCTTTCCCAACGTTGGTGCCAATGGCATAGCTGCGCTTCTGCTTGGCAGTCCTGAGCACCAGCGGCGACGCAGCAGTTGCTGGCTTATGGGCGGCGGTTCCCGTTTTGGGAGTAGTGGCCGAAGCTGGTTTCGCTGGAGCCGGGGTCGCGGCCGGCTGGCTGGGTTGAGATTGCGTCGAGGTTTGTGCAAAAGCTTGGGTTTGAGTGAAAAACAGAACAATACTGCCGGCCAGGATGGCGGTAAGCAGCAGCGGCTTCGGAGCAAATGTCGATTGGTTAGGCATCATTCCCATTGTAGAGCCTCGGCCCATATACCACCAAAGGGGTACCTGGGGTCACAGGAGTAACCTGCAAGTGATAGAGAGCGTGTGATATAAAACCTGCAGGCCCCCGCAGGGAAAATTGTGCGCGGAAGCGTCTGGAGTAGTGTGCCGCCGCGTTTATTCGAGGAAGCCTTTGAGTTTCATCAACTTCGCAGCCCGCGAGATCAACTGCAAGATCGTGTATTACGGCGCCGGCTTGGGCGGTAAGACCACGAACTTGCAGGTGATTTACCAGAAAACCGCGGACCAGCAGAAGGGCAAGATGATCTCGCTGGCCACCGAAACCGAGCGTACGCTGTTCTTCGATTTTCTGCCGCTCGACCTGGGTTCGGTGCGAGGGTTCAAGACGCGCATCCATCTCTACACCGTCCCCGGGCAGGTGTTCTATGATGCCAGCCGTAAGCTCATTCTCCGCGGCGTAGATGGCATCGTCTTCGTCGCCGACTCGCAGGAGCAGCGCATGGACGCCAACGTCGAAGCGCTCGAAAACCTGATGTCGAACCTGAAAGAACACGGCTACGACTTCAACAAAATTCCTTATGTTCTGCAGCTCAACAAGCGCGATCTGCCCAACATTCTGCCCGTGGACATGCTGAATACCGAACTGCGGAAGAAGAACGAAGCGGTCGTGGAAGCAGTGGCCTTTCAGGGCGTGGGCGTTTTCGAGACTCTGAAGGAAATTGCCAAGCAAGTGTTGACGGAGTTGAAAGCCGGCGGGTAGGGTGGTTCTCAGTCCTCGTGTTCCTTTTCCAGGTCCGTTCCCAATCACATATTCCGTTCGAATCTCTTGACTCATTTTCCCGAGGATGATCCAGCTTCGCCGTAAACTATTCGCAAGACAGGACATAACGCCAAACCGCTCACTTTCGGAGCGGGGCTTCTGCACGCGTTCGTTCTTCGCCGTATTTACGTGCTCTTTATGAACCTTTTACGCGATCTTTATAAGCTTTCGGAGGTAATAGTTGTTTGCCCGAAAAACACGACGGAGGCCGATGGGGCCGAGTCGAAGCAGAACCGTCCATCTCGGAAGGAAAACCGGACTCCGGACCGGAAAGGATTTTACCCGTGAAGATTATGCAAGCGTTATCGCGTAAGGCCTCGACAAAAGTTTCAACGATCCCAGCCTTCCCCCCAGTCCTTCTATTGATTCTACTGACCTTGATCGCGCTGAGTCAGGCCCCGCTCGGCTTCGCGCAGACCTCTCCGCCACCGGACGCTCCAACGAAAGTAGCAACCCTGCATGGTCCGTTGCCGGGAGGAGATGACGCAACTGCGTCGAAAAGCGCGACGATCGCGATCGCGCCGCCCGCTGCTGCCTCATCCGCCGCCGCCCCCGACCCGGCAGTGACGCTGGCGCTCGAGAAGGAGCTCGCCGCAATGAAAGCGCGTATGGAAGAAATCAGCGCGCAACTGGCGGAACTGAAGAGCCGATCGATACCAGCACAGCCGCCCGCGCTTGCGGCGGCAACTCCCGCGAAAGTGGCGGAACCCGTGCCAGTGGCCGCACCCGTTGAGACAGCAGTTGTACAAGCGCCCGCCGATTCTGCCGCAGCCCCCGCAAAAAAAGAAAAGATCGCGCCTTTCTCGGACTGGGACTGGACCTGGCTGAATGGCAATCCACGCACCAAGGAAGCGGCTTTTGATTCGAAATTCTTCACGCCGGAAATCCGTGCCGATGTCAGTTACACTTACGATTTCAACAAGCCAATCGACAACTCGATGGGCGGGTCGAGCGAAATATTTCGCTCCAACGAAATCCAATTGGAGCAACTTGGAGTTGGCGGCGACTTTCACTATGACAATGTTCACGCTCGCCTGATGACCCAGTTCGGAATGTATTCCGAAACCACCCCGCGCAATGATTCCAGCCCGGCGAAGGGCCAGTGGGATCTCGATACGGCGTATCGCTACATCTCCGAAGGCTACGGCGGCTACCACTTCAACGTATTGGACGGAATCAACGTCGACGCCGGAATCTTCATGTCGTACATTGGTCTGTTCAGTTACTACAACTTCGACAACTGGGCCTATCAGCCCTCCTATGTTTCGTCGAACACGCCCTGGTTCTTCAACGGGTTGAGAGTTCAAATCTTCCCGACTCCTCACCTGAAGATTGAGCCGTGGTTTATCAATGGATGGCAGTCCTACGGTTCAGCCAACTCGAGGAAAGGTGTGGGCGGGCAGGTTAAGTGGACTCCGAAACCATGGGTGAGCATCGTCTCAAACAATTATGGCTTGGGTCATGACGACCTCTACATACCGAATCGCGGGCGCATCCATACCGATGACAGCATCGAGATCAAGTATTTCGACAAGCCGGGACAGACCCTCGACAAGATGGCATTCACTTTCACCGGCGATATGGGATGCGAATTTGGCCCCAGCACGACCACCTCGGCGGGCGTATATCTGCAAGGCGTGGGCTGCCACCGCGACACCAGAGACGCGAACTCGGTCGGGGGCGACTACTTCAAGGCGGGAATCAATCCCAAGCAGAGCTTCATCGGCTACATGCTCTACAACCGCGCCTGGTTCAAGAAAGACAAGTACGCATTGACGCTTGGCGGAGGCCAGATCAACAATCCCGGACGCTATCTGGTTCTGGATCCTCCCATCAACGGAGAGACGGCAGAGTCGGCGGCGATCAATGCACCCTACTTTACGGGCAATCCTTCGGACCCGTTCAAGGCCTGGGATTCGTCGGTTACGTTTGACTACATGCCCAGCCAGTACATCACGTTCCGCTGGGAATACGACTATCGCCATGCCAGTGTGCCGTACTGGTCGGGTCGCGGTGGAATCACACCACCGGGATCGGGCGGAGTGCCTTACACCAATAACGGATATCCTCAATTCTATGCTTGCAACGACGGAAATTCGTCGATGCAATTAGGCCTCAGCGCTGCGCAGGCGTCCTGCGCAGTACAAGGCAGTACCGTGTGGTTCCCCGATCTGCGCCGGGACGAGCAGTTCTTCGACATCGATATCCTGGTCAAGTTCTAGAGATGGCCAGGTTTCTGGCGCCACGCGGACCACGAACGCCGCGGAATTACTAACGTAAGGCCGATTCCGCTTTTGTGCTGCGGCTGCGGATTCTTGTCCTTTACTCTGGCCTTAGGCTCGGCGTATCTCGATCCTCGCCCCGAGACCCTCATCCGTGATGTTTTCGGTCATATTGTCGAGTCCGCCGAACCCTGGAGGCTTTGTCGTTTGGTGTGCACTGGGATTCGCAGGCGGCATCTACCTCTTTTTTCGCGGGTTCTACCTGCTGCAGCGCCGGCACCTGATCCTCGATACTCCGTTCTCGAAAATTCGCAGCGCGGCCATGGGGATGGTGGAAGTCAGCGGCCTGGCCGTAGGGCCTTACACCATGGTGGCGCCCATCACGGCGCGAGATTGCTACTACTACCGCACCGTCGCGTGGGAGTGGAAACGCGAGGGCAAGAACGATCAGTGGGTGAAGGTGGCCGGCGAGTGCATGCACCTTCCGTTTTTCCTCGACGATAATACCGGCCGAGTGCTGGTGGACCCGCGCGGCGCCGAACTCGACTTGCATCGCGATTTCCAGGAGGAGTTCAACACGTCGTTCTTCTCCAGAAACGACTCTCCCGCGAGCGTCGACAGCTTTCTGGCTCGGCACGGCGTGGCCACCAGCAACAAAATCAAAGTTGAGGAATGCTGCATCAAGCCTAAGAACGCGCTGTTTATTCTGGGCACGCTCGGAGACAATCCCGGAATTGAGGTGAAAGCCGAAGCGGTCTCCGACCCCGATGCGCTCAATCAGGTTTCCGCACAGAGATTTTCTTTGTCGGCCGCAATTCCGATTCCGAGACTCTCGCTGTCGGGCGGCAGTTTATTGTCGTTTTCTTCGGGTGCAAGTTCTTACTGCGACAGCTCTTCGAATTCGTTTAACAACGACTTGAATGTCTTCGCCGCCCGCACGCTCGCCAGTGCTCCCAAGCCGCAAGGAACGCAAGGGACACGGCTTTCGGCGGGCTCAGCGGCGCCCGGACTCGGCGACAATACGCAACAGCAAAAGGTGGCCGATGCCTTGCTGCGAGCCGGCATTACGAATCCTGTGGCCTGGTCCGCGGCCGGGCTGGGCGGCACGGCAGTGCAGATGAGCCCGGACCCAACGTTTGCCGGCCCAAAGCTCGCGGCACAATCTTCCACTTCCGCTCGCGCGAGTTCTCCCGCGGCCACAGCGAATCCTTCAAACACAGGCACGGCAAGCGCGATCCCCGGGCAAGCTGACTCTTTCGACCTTCACCCGCCGGTCGTCCTGATGAAAGGTGAGAACAACAAGACCTTTCTCATTTCCTGGCGCGGCCAGCAAGAAGTTGCCCGCTCGCTGGGCTGGCAATGCACACTGATGATCTGGGGCGGACCGGCGCTGGCGCTCGTCAGTCTCTACGGCCTGCTGAGCATCTTTAACTGGCTGTAGCGATCCTTGCCGCTGCTCACTTCGCTTCACTACTGCATGCCTCGCCGACTCTCGCCGAACCCGTCGCCGGACCTCTCCGAACTCTCGCCGAACTCTCGCCAGCACGCTCGTGGCGCACCATCCTTCTAACCAAACTCTGGTGATCGCGCACGTGTCCGCAAAGCGCTCTAGTACAATGCTCAAGTGAGCGATGCCACGCGCATTGGGATTCTGGGCGACTTCAACGCTGAATTTCGCTCGCATCCGGCGACCACAAATTCGATCCAGCATGCCGCGCACAAGCTGGGAATCACCGTCGAAACGGAATGGATCCCCACGCCCTCGCTGGTCGCCCCCGACGCCGAAAAAATTCTCGAGAGCTTCGACGGCCTATGGGCTTCGCCGGGCAGCCCTTACAAAAGCTTTGAGGGTATGCTCAAGGGAATTGAGTTTGCCCGCCGCCGCGACTGGCCGTTTCTGGGTACTTGCGGCGGATTTCAATATGCCTTCCTCGAATTCGCCCGTAACGTGCACGGCCTGAAGGACGCCGACTCCGCTGAAAATAATTCCGGCTCGAAAAACATCGTGATTTATCCGGTAGCCTGCGCCGTCCCCCATCGCAAGGGTGACGCGCCCAAGCTTTCCGGCGCGATTCCCGAGATTCGCCTTCGTCCCGGCTCCTATCTGCAGTCTTTTTACGGAAAGGAGAAGGAAACCGCGACCGAAGAGTTTTTCTGCAACTTCGAAGTGAATCCGGAGTTTGAGTGGTGCGCCATGGAAGCCGGATTCCCCGTGGTCGCGCGTGGTCCGCAAGGTGAAATTCGCGCCATCGAATCGCCTACGCACCGCTTTTTTGTGGCAATGCTTTTTCAGCCGCAGTTGTCGTCCACGGAGAAAAAGCCGCATCCCGTGGTTTTGGCCTTTGTGCAAGCCGCCGCAGACTGGGGCCGCAAGAAGCTGGACGACAGCGTTCTGGAATAGGCCCTATACATCCGCCGCCGGTTACTAAAGTCCCAGCCCCTGCACGCCACCGACATCAGCACCATGCGCATCTGGAGCTCTCACCCTGCCTGCAATAGAATTTTGGAATCTTGACGCGCGCACGCAACCGGTGGCTTTACACGATGAACCTGCGGCGCTCTCCCCGAACCGAAACACCGCCAGAGCGCGGTGAGGAGCTGAGCGCTTCTTATGAACCCGCAATTGGTTAACTCGATACGTGTCCCGTTCTCCACGCTGCTCAACTACGTTCCGATCATTGCCACCGTGGTCACTTGTTTGTTCAGCGTGGTACTGGCCCGGGCGACATTGCGCTACGTCGAGGCCACGGACAAAGGTCTGCAGCTGGCGCGCGAAGAGTTCGAGCGCGAATGGTCGCCGGAATTGCACCTGAAGCTGGAGCGCGTTTCCGCCAGCGAGGCCAGGATCATCGTCACCAATCTGGCCAAGACTTCTGTGCTGTTGCAACTCGTGCAACTGCGCAAGCTCTCGCATGCGGTGCCGTTTGAGCGCTGCCGCCTCAATGATCCGCTGGTCGGCGGCATGACCTGGACTCAGGAGATGGGCAAGCGCATCCTGGCCTGCACGGGAGACGAATTCGAGGGGCCGATCGCCGCGTCCATGACTTTCTACGCCTCTGGACGCATGTACCGCACTGACTGGTTCCGCTCCCAGATCCAGGTGCGTGACGGCCGCATCGTGGCGCTCGAACCCAGCAATATTCCGGCGCGCCGTGTGCGCGTGCTGGCGCACAAAGGAGGCGAGCGGCGGCGTGACTTCGTGCAAGACGTTGCCGGCGACGCCGCCACCAACAAAGACCATAAGCCCGACCACAAGCCCGACGAGAAATTCTTCGTAACCGGAGCCTGATCTGGGCGATGGCGATGGGCGACAGCCGGCGAGGCAGGCAGATTCTGCCCGCCAACACTCGGCAGCTTCTGCTGCCTGCCCTTGCCATCCACGTTCCCGTTTTGCAGCACGTTGCGCTAACTCCATTTAAATCAACATTCGCGGCGTCCAGGCATGCCTGATCGATTTGGCCGGGGGCGTGCCTAAACCATCCCGTCTTAGGGATTCATCGCATGACAGGGCCGCAGCAACGCACTAGCAGCCTGTGCCCGGGTGATTCCTACGACAGCATTAGAAACGGAAGGAGATTCCCATATGTCTGTCGCCAGCGTCGCCAGCAGCCCAATCACGGGTTTTAGCGTGAATTCGTCCAGCAACTCCAACAAACTAAGCCAGTTGCGCGAGCAATTCCAGCAGTTGGGTCAGGACTTGCAAGCGGGCAATCTCTCAGGAGCGCAGAGCGATTTTGCCAGTCTGCAGCAGGAGGCATCCCTTGGGAGCGGGTCGACCACAGCGCCCGCCAACGATCCCGTGACGCAGGCCTTGAAGCAACTGCAGACGGATTTACAAACCGGCGACCTGGCCGGCACGGCACCCAAGCCGGTTGGAAGCGTACCCATCGCGATTGAAGACCCCCGGACGCACGGCGGACGTGGCCACAACCCTTTTGGACCGGAGGGTCCTGAAGACCCCACTACGCCGGGATCGAACACGAGCCTGGAGCAATTGGGGCAAGCGCTCCAGTCCAACAACCTGTCGGCGGCCCAACAGGCGTACAACTCGGTGTTGCAAGGGCTTCCCCTGTCACTAAGCAACGGCATGCTGTCGACGCCAGATGTGATGTCGCAATCAGGTGGCGGCGTTTCGCTGAGCATCTGATGGCTAAGGCAGCCGCTCCCCGGAGATTCGCCCGGCGGGGGCTGGGGGCGGCCGCTGGGCGGTCTCGCCAAGCTTAGCGAACGCTAATGGCACTACATGGCGAGTGAGAGTCGCGTCCCCCAGGCAGACGTGGTCTTCGCGCGACGGGTAACCGTTACGAACGTTCGCCGATCCCCGCGTCGAATTCCTAAAGCTCGGCGCGGGACTAGCCGATCTTGCTGACTATGACAGTAAACCCACTCAGCAGCGGTCAACCGAGCCAAGCCAGCCAGGCTTCACCATCGGCTGCTCGGCCGGCACAGAATCAGCACACTCACCAGAGCGGCGCGCTTCCGCAGGACACAGTTAGCCTGAGCCACGCAGCCCAACAGAGTTCAGCCTTGCCCAAGAGTTAAGAGAGGTTAATCGGAGCGACAGCCAGGGATCATCGTCTCAGAAACCTTCCTGGTTGGCGACAAGGACGAAGCCGCTGGCGCGGCGGACGCTACCGCGTGGGTGAGCCCGGAGATTTCAGGAGCAGCTGACATAGTGTGGGTCATAGGGAAAGGAGATTCCTGTGACCCGTTTACGCAAGATGAT
>JBAUAN010000242.1:0-2230 GCA_049675725.1 Candidatus Sulfotelmatobacter sp.
AGTTCATATTCGTGCTGATAGAACAACTCGTATTCATGCGGATGGCTTAGCCCATAGTCCACATAGCGCTCGCAGATCTCTTCGGGCGTTCGCGAAGCTTCGGCGATGGCTGTGATCTCTGCCCGCATGCGCTGCACCAGCGCGCGCAGAATGTCTTTCCGGTCTTTGAACCGCCGGTAAAGCGCCGGCGTGTTCGTGCCCGCGGCTTTGGCTACGGCGCGCATGGTGAGAGCTTCTTCGCCGCCCTTGGCCCACAGCTTGCTGGCGGCGGCTAAAATTCGTCCTTCGAGATCTGGATCCGGATGCCGTGGCATTCGATTACCCTCGTCAATTATTATATTGACAATGTAGACGTAACGCTGTATAAATAATTTAGCACAAGGGCCCTCCCCCTGCTTTACATCCTCTGATGTCAGGTTTGGTGCCGCCGGTGGTTCATCTCCCGGCGGAGTGCTTGCCGGGTTTTTCCCCGCACATGAGGTCAAAGGCCTTCAGTAATGTGCACGATAACGTTTACGATGTAATCATTACGCTGTAAAGAGTATTTCGGATCCCAACTTCGGCGTTCAATCCCCGAGTGTTCGGATCCCCGGCCCCTTCCCTGAATTTAATGCCGTTCGATGCAGGAGTGTTGCGATGTATTCCTGGGAGAACCCAGATGACAGAGTTGCCATTCTTCAACTGAATTCCGAGCTCCGGCAAGCCCAGCTCGAGCTGATCAGCGCCCATTGTGCCACGCATCAGCTGCGCCTCCGCTTCTCGCAGGACGACATAGCCCGCTTTGGTGAGCCCGAAATCCTGCGCAAATCGGTCGAGGCCGCCGGCGCTTTGAACGAATATTATTCCGGCCTCGAGCGCCGCATGCCGCCGCCCAAGCCCACGCAGCCGCCCAAGCTCAGCGAGCCGCAGCTGCTCGAGGCCGCCAACTGCGTTTCCTCCTACTTGCGCGAGCAGCGGGAACACTACGTTGCCAGCGCGAGTCCGCTCACTGCCCACCAGCGGGCCGTAATGGGACCCTTTTTCTCCGCCGCGCTGCTCGACCAGATTCGCATCGTCGAACTCAAGGGCGCGCGTGTGCCCGCTCCGGCGTTTTATGAAAAAGCGAAAGCGCTGGGCTTTGACAATCTGCCGCAAGTCACGCACATGGATTCTCTGACCTTCCTCGACGTGATCGTCTTCAACGAGACCACGACCGAACGCGCTCTGTTTCACGGACTCGTCCACGCCGTGCAGTTCCAGGTGTTGGGCCTCGACCGTTATGTCGACCTGTTCGTGCGCTGTTTCGCCAACACCAAATTCCATTTCACCGTACCGCTCGAAGCGCACGCTTTTTCGCTGGAGTCCCGCTTCGCGCGCCCCGTTGCGGGACGTTTCTCCGTCGAAGAGCAAGTCCGCATCTGGGTGCAGCAGAATCGTTATTAGCCAGTAAACGTTCTCCGCTGCCGCTGCCGGAAAAAGTTTCACCACAAGTTGCCCCACCCCCCCGAGCGCAGAAACGGGGCGGCCCTTAAAAAGCCGCCCCGAATCTGTTTGACTCCGACTGTGGGTGCCCCATGTCTCGCGTGTTTTGCGAGACCTGGGATTTTCGCATGCCACAATTTCCTCCGGCTCTGCTGCTCGTTTCCGAAGAGATCGCACACGAAGTCTGTGGATTTCCGCCGAAAATGATTTCGGCGACGACTCGCTTGGCGGCATTCGGAGCGCGGTTTCAAAATGGAATTCTCGCGGGTGTGGGGTGGGTACCCCCTCCCCCCTGGTCTCTTGGAATCATCGGTTTAGCGGGATTTTGAAAAGTAATCCTAGGGGCACAATCACTTACGGGCAAAATCTTGAAAACATGGAAGTTAAGCCGGTCTTTCTAGAAATCGGTGGGCGCTCACTATACCGCCTCCGCCTTGACCATGGTGAACTGGTTTCCGGTGAGAGGCAAGGTCAGATGTCACAACAGGGCTGTGGATTTCTTTTGAGGTGATTTCCTCAAGCAGCGGATTCCTCCTTTCTCGCTTCGCTCAAGCGTCGGAATGACAAGGAGTCTAGGAGGGGATGTCCCGCCTCAGTTGGAAATGGAGAAAGCGTTCGTCCGTTAAGATAGCGGAGCGAACGTATGAGAAAAGAGCGCAAGCACTACACTGCTGAGGAGAAGGTGGCCATACTACGGCGCCATCTTTTAGACAAGGTCCCGGTTTCGGATCTGTGTGAAGAACTGGGGCTGCAACCGACGGTGTTCTAC
>JBAUAN010000243.1:0-47813 GCA_049675725.1 Candidatus Sulfotelmatobacter sp.
GCAGCAATCCAAGTGGACAGAAATCGGGCCTTCGGCCCGACGGACAGCCGAGGGCGGCTGTCCCCACATGGTCTGAGGCTGTTCCTACCGCTGTGAACAAGGCTCAATCCCTGTTCGGCATCGTCCAGGGCGGAATGGATCGCGAGCTGCGAAAAGAATCCGCGCTGCGCACCGTTGAAATCGGATTCCCCGGCTATGCCATCGGCGGCCTGAGCGTGGGCGAGCCGCGGGAGCTGACGCGCGAAATGGTCGAATCCACGCTCGATCATCTCCCCGCCGACAAGCCTCGCTACGTTATGGGAGTGGGCACGCCGGAGGAAATCGTCGAGTATGCCAGCCTCGGCGTCGACATGATGGATTGCGTTTTGCCCACGCGCGCCGCGCGCCACGGATTGCTGTTCACTTCCGAGGGAAAAGTTTCCATCAAACAGGCGCGCTATGCCCAGGATCAGGCCCCGCTCGACGCCAATTGCGCCTGCCGCGTGTGTCAGCGCTATTCGCGTGCCTACTTGCGGCACCTTTATGCTTCGAATGAAGTGCTGGCGCAAGTCCTGAATACGGTCCACAACCTGAGTTTCTACCTTGACACCATGCGGCGGGTGCGGCATTCTATTCAACTTGGGGAAGCGTCCCGTTTTCTTGCTGACATCTGGTCTCGACCGAAACTTTGACCAAGGGAGACGTCCCCGGATTCACGCCTTTAAGCCGAAGGAACCCGGCCGAAGTCGATCAGAACTCCCGTGGTGAAATAGTTACCTCCGCGGCGTTGGTGAGCGCGGGCGATGTTTCGCGGATGACGTTTGCGGATGACGTTCGCCGATGAATGTTTCGCGGATGCATCCGCCCAGACGAAATGAGCATGGAACTCTTGTTGGCAATGCAGTCGGGCGGCAGTGGGATGTCGTGGGTGGGTATTGCTCCCCTGCTTTTTATTTTCGCAATTTTTTATTTTCTGCTGATCATGCCGCAGCAGCGCCGGCAAAAAAAATGGCAGACCATGCTGGATGCGCTTAAGACCGGCGACAAGGTGACGACCAGTGGCGGATTACGCGGGACGATCATCGCTCTGAAGGACGACTCCGTGCACTTGCGAGTTCCTCCGGATAACCTGCGGATGGAAGTGACGAAAGCGTCCGTGGTGCAGGTCACGACTCCCGAGGAAGAAACCAAGACCAAGTAGGACGCAACAAAACATTCGCTGTGTGTGGAAGTTTGTTTTCGAAGGAAATCAGTTTGAAGGAATCAATTTCAATAAAGAAGCGCTTTCATGAATAAAAATCTTTTCTCGAAAGTGGTGGCGATTATCGCGATCCTGCTCGTTTTTGTGTTCGGGATCTTCGGTATTCCGCAGAGCTTTTCGGGTAAGGGCCTGTTGGCTGCGATCACCAAGAACATTCATCTTGGCCTCGATCTGAGCGGCGGAACGCACCTCATCCTGCAAGTGGAGGTGAACGACGCGGTCAACGTGGACTCCGATAACGCGGTCGAGGTGCTCAAGGAGCAGCTCAACAAGCGGAAGATCGCCTTTGCGGACATCAGCAAGCCTGATCCTGCAAACACTCCCGATCACATTGTGCTGAAGGGTGTGCCTCCGGCGTCGCGTACTGATTTGTTGAGTATCGTGCAGGAGCGCCTTCCCGACTACGATATCAACTCCGGCGCCGACAATACGTGGAACATCACGATGAAGCCCAGCCTGCTCAGCGAACTGAAAGACAAGGCAGTGACCCAGGCGATTGAGACGATCCGCAACCGCATTGACCAGTTGGGCGTGAACGAACCGACGATCCAGCCGCACGGTCTCGGCGACTATCAGATTCTGGTGCAGTTGCCCGATGTCGACGACCCGGGGCGCGTGAAAGAAGTAATGCAGTCCACCGCCATGCTTGAGATCAAGCAGTCACTGGGCGGACCTTACCCCAGCGAGCAAGCGGCCTTGCAGGACAAGGGTGGAGTGCTTCCGCCGGACGCCATGCTTCTTCCTGGACATCCCGCTCCCGGCGCGGCCAGCGACAGTGGAGACGCTTGGTACCTGGTTTCGCGAGTTTCGGCTGTGAGCGGCAAAGATCTTCGCGATGCGGAGCCCAGCACCGATCAGAATGGCGCGCCGAGCGTGAGCTTCACGCTGACCGGCGAGGGCGGACAGCGTTTCTATAACTTCACCTCGTCGCATGTCGGTGACAGTCTTGCAGTGGTGCTCGACGGCAAAGTGCAGGAAGTCGCCAACATTCACGAGGCGATTCGCGACCGCGGCGAAATTAGCGGCGGACACATGAGCGAGCAGTCGGCCAAGGACCTTTCCATGATCCTGCGTTCCGGCGCGTTGCCAGCGGGCATCAAGTATCTGAACGAGAGTGTGGTGGGGCCGTCGCTGGGCAGCGATTCCATTCACGCCGGAGTGCGCGCCTCCGTCTACGGCATGCTCGCGGTGCTCATTTTCATGCTGGTCTACTACCGCGGAGCCGGCATCAACGCCGATGTCGCGTTGCTGTTGAATCTGATTATCTTGCTGGGATTCATGGGCTACTTCGGCGCCGTGTTGACCTTGCCTGGAATTGCGGGAGTAATCCTGACGGTCGGCATGGGCGTGGATTCCAATGTTCTGATCTTCGAGCGTATCCGCGAAGAATTGCGCAATGGCAAGACGCCGCCTTCGGCCGTGGATCAGGGTTTTAGTCACGCCTGGATCACGATTGTGGATACCCACGTAACCACCATCGTTTCCGCGGCGATCCTGTTCATCTTCGGCACCGGGCCAGTCAAGGGCTTCGCCACAACTCTGACCTTCGGCCTGCTGGCGAATCTGTTCACGGCGGTATTCGTTTCGCGAGTCATTTTTGATTACGTACTCGGCAAGCATCAGCGCGGAGAGGCGCTAAGCATCTAGGCCTTGGTTTCGTGCGCACCGAGTTGGAAGATTCAAGCCGGATGAGTGAACCGGTCGGTCGGATCGGAAAATTTAGCGGGCGCGGCAATTGGGCGCTAAGTCATAGATAGATAAGGGGCTAGACAACAGGTGGAGTTCTTTCGCAATCCTAACATAGATTTTCTCGGGAAAAAGTGGTATTTTCTCGCCTTTTCACTGGTATTCAGCCTGGCGGGGTTGTTTTCCATGTTGTTCTGGCATGGCATCCCGTGGGGCGTGGATTTTCGTGGAGGCACGCTGGTTTATGTGAAGTTCTCGCACACACCCAGCGACAACAATCTGCGTAAAGCCTTGGATCGGGTTGGGTTGCACAACTTCCGCCTGCAATCGCTGGGGGGCAAGGGAAGCAACGAGATCCTGATTGACCTCTCGGTGCAGGAAACCAGCGAGCAGGAACTGGAACGGGGCCAAGACCGGATTATCGCCGCTCTGGAGACCAATGCTCCGGCGGGCAAAGTGGACCTCAACAACGCCAGCTCGTTGAAAATAAAGACTACTTTGATGGAAAAGGATCCCTTGCAGGTAGGGTCTGACGACCAGAAATACAGCGATGTGGCCCGTGCCATCGCGAATTTTCGCAAGACGCAGGGTGGGGTGCTCACTTCCATGGATCAGTTGAACGGGGTGGTCGATCCGGCAGTGGTCGCTTCCTTGCGGGACAACTTCTTCCTATCGGACTTCGGCGTCTATGAAACGGACATCGTGGGGCCGCAGGTGGGCGGGCAGTTGCGGAGGCAGGCCCTGCTGGCCACCGTTTATTCGCTGGCGGGGATGCTGGTTTACCTGGGATTCCGGTTCGAGTGGATCTACGGCGTAGCGGCAGTGGTTACGGTGTTTCACGACACTCTGATCACGGTGGGCGCGTTTTCGCTGACCAAGACGGATATCTCGCTTACGGTGATCGCGGCCATCCTGACGCTGATTGGTTACTCTAATAACGACACGATCGTGGTATTTGACCGCATCCGGGAAAACATTAAACTGATGCGGCGCGAGAGGCTGGCTGACATCGTAAATCGCAGCATCAACCAGACTTTGAGCAGAACTATCTTGACAGCCGGGCTTACCTTCCTTACCGTACTCGCTCTGTATTTATTTGGTGGCGAGGTGCTGCATGGATTCAGCCTCGCGCTGGTGATTGGCATCTTAATCGGGACGTATTCGTCGATCGCAATTGCGGCTCCGATTCTGGTGGCCTACCAGGATTGGCGGATTGAGAAGGGTAAGCGCCCGGTGGCCATGCCCGGCAAGTCTAAGTAAGCAACTGGCCAGGACGCGCGGGCGGTTGCGGATGTGTTTTTGGGGTGAGTCGGTCTCTATTTTTAGACGTTTTTGAATGTTGGGTTGTATCACCCTTATTTTCTAAAGGTTAGCGTGGTGTTGCAGCATAGTGGCTGGGGGCTTGGGTGGCTCCTGGACGCGGGTTCGGGAGTGGGAGCAAAGAGGAAGCAGGCGGTGTCTAACCTTCTGTACGCTCTAGCTGTAGGGAGGAACCTCTATGTTTGAAGATAGCCTCATCGAGTCCGGCGGCAAGCTGAAAACCAAGCGCGGGGCGACCAGCTTTATCGCGTTTCTTTTTCAGATTGGGATCATTATTGTGATGGTCCTGATTCCGCTGATTTTTACGGAAGCCTTGCCCAAGGCGCAACTGGTTGGCTACTTGATGGCTCCCCCGCCACCGCCACCTCCGCCCCCACCGCCCGCTGCGGCCGTGCATGTGGTGCGACAGATTCAGACCGATATCGTCAACGGTGAGCTGCGCACTCCTACCAAGATTCCAAAGAAAGTCGAAATGATCAAGGAAGACGAAGCCCCGCCACAGATGAGCGCGGCCGGAGTAGTGGGCGGCGTGCCGGGCGGCGTACCGGGCGGGCAGATGGGCGGAGTGATCGGCGGCATTATCAACTCCACGCCGATTGCGGTTCCGCATATTGCCACACCGCAACGCGTACGAGTTTCTTCGGGTGTATCGACGGGGCTTCTGGTACGCCGAGTGAACCCGACGTACCCGCCGCTGGCTCGGCAGGCGCGCATCTCGGGAACCGTGGTTCTGCAAGCCGAAATCAGCAAGACTGGGGACATTCAGAACCTGCACTTGATCAGCGGACATCCCATGCTGGCGCCGGCGGCGATCGAAGCCGTGAAGCAATGGAAGTACAAACCATATCTGCTGAATGGCGAGCCGGTCGAAGTGGAAACCACGGTGCAGGTGAACTTCACGCTCTCCGGGGGCTAGACTGGCGTGGTTAGACCCGGCGCGGCCGGGCCAGAGTTCGCGGTTACAACTGAAGTGTGTTTGGCCCTCCCCTTTTCCCACCGCAAGCGGTGGCCAGGAGCGGGCTTGGCAAAGCGCTCGGATTAGGCCGCCGTACCTCGCAGATGTCAGGCTTGCGCGAGGCCGGCAGGCGGCGGAGTTAATTCGCAATCTCCGTTGACGGCCGGCAGCTGAACGCATCTAAGTTCAGACGACAGGTTCAGGCGACCGGTTCAGGTTTTGGCGTCAGATTTACAGAATTCAGATCCAGAGAGTCAGGTCCAACGAGTTCCGAGGAGGGAAAGCAACTCATGTTAGCAGCTCACGAAGCAGGAGTCATTCTCAGTCACATTCCGGCTGCAGCCACCTGGATAGTCCAGGAAGGCGGCGGCATGGCAACCGACCCCCTAGGTTTGTGGAAAGCCATGGGTTGGGTGGCCAGAACCGTAGTCATCATTCTGTTCATCATGTCGGGCTGGTCGATCGGCGTGATGATCGATCGCTGGATGGCGTATAACGCGGCTCGCAAACAATCGCGCGCCTTTGCTCCCGCGGTAGCAGGAGCGCTTCGCGATGGCCGCATTGACGAGGCCATCAAAGTGGCCGAGCGCAACAAGAAGAGCCATCTGGCGAAAGTGGTTACGGCTGGCCTGATGGAATTCAAGGCTCACCAGGATAGCCCCGGGGCGATTCCGGGAGAAACCATTGAAGCCTCCAAGCGCGCCCTGGAACGCACGGAAGCCATTGTCCACGCGGAACTGAAGCGCGGACTGGGCGGCCTGGCGACCATCGGATCGACGGCTCCATTCGTGGGACTGTTCGGCACGGTGATGGGCATTCTGAACGCGTTCACGGGCATCGCCAACAGCCACGCTACCGGTCTGGCGGCAGTGGCCGGCGGTATCGCGGAAGCGCTGGTTACGACGGCCATCGGGCTGCTCGTGGCCATCCCCGCCGTGATGATGTTCAACTACCTGACTGGCCGCGTGGAAGCGTTCGACGTGGAAATGGACAACTCGTCGAGCGAACTGATCGATTACTTCCTGAAGCGGCGCGACGTCCGCCGGTCCTAAGCTGGCGACGTAACCGGTCCGCATTGAGTTGCTATCCGGCGCTCGGGTTCCGGGCGCCGGACTTTCCCGACTCACGGCGGAACGTGCACCGTTAGGGGAAGTACGGGAGAAATCGAGCTATGCCATTATCGAAACGAGACGAGGGCTCCAAAGTCAGTTCTGACATCAACGTCACGCCCATGGTGGATGTGATGCTGGTGCTGCTGATTATCTTCATGGTGGTCACGCCGATGTTGCAGAAGGGCGTCAGCGTGGACATGGCCCAGGTGAACAATCCAGAATCGATGCCGGACGCGGACAAGGAAGATGCGCTGCTGGTTTCCGTCACGCATAACGGAACAGTGTTCTTCGGCACCGATGAGATTTCGATCGACAACCTGACGACGAAAGTGAAAGACCGCCTGGCCAATCATCAGGACAAGCGAGTCTATGTGAAAGCCGACATGCGCGCCCGGTTCGGCTCCGTGGTACTGGTGGTGGACGCGGTGCGGGCTGCTGGAGTGGATGATCTTGGCCTGCTCACCGATCAAAGGAAAACAACAGCTCCAAACGCCCCGCCAGTTCCTGCTGCGCCAGGGCAGTAGCTAGCGGAATAAGAGGAGAACGACCATGGGTATGGCAGTTGGCACGGGCGGAGGCCAAAGCGCAAATATCAACGTCACGCCGCTCATTGACGTGCTGCTGGTGCTGCTGATCATCTTTATGGTGATCTCGCCGGTGACCCCGAAAGGGCTGGATGCGCTGGTGCCTCAGCCGCCTCCGCCGAACCAGCCCAAAAACAACACGCCGGACCGCACCATCGTGGTGCAACTGCTGGATCGCGGCCCGGGGCAGGAACCAGGCTTGAAAATCAACACAGACGACGCGACCTGGGACAACCTGCAGGGGCGCCTGACCGACATCTACAAGCAGCGCGCGGAGAAGGTGATGTTCGTGAAGGGGGACGATGCGATTCCCTTTGCTAACGTAGCCAGCGTGATTGACATTGCCCATGCCGCCGGTGTGGACAAGGTCGGCCTGATCACCGCAAAGATCGAATCGGGCAACTAGGATCCGGCAACCAGCGTTTGGTAACCAGCGTTTGGTAATCAGCGTTTGGGGAAAGGATCTGCCCGGCGGGGAGTTGTTTCCACGCGGGAGCCGGCCGCTCCCGTCCAGGATCGCTCTACCGCGCCTGGCGCTTAGTCGCCGGGCTCTTGTCAACGCGCCGCTTCTAGGCCTAGGATGCTGTGGCGAGGGAGACCCATACTGCAATGAATAAGAACCTGAGACTGCTAACGCTGGCCGCGGTTGCGCTGGCACTAACCTCCTCCGTGGGCTGCAACAAGCTGCGGGCCCGCGATCAGCTCAACAAGGGCGTCGAAGCCTACAAGAGCAACCATTACGAGCAGGCCATCGACCATTTCCAACAGAGCGTTCAGCTTGATCCCGCGCTGGTAGTCGCACGCATGTATCTGGCGACGGCTTTTGTCTCGCAATACATTCCCGGCGTGGATTCGCCGGACAACATCCGGAACGCAGAACAGGCGATCGAACAATACCAGTATGTAATCGACCACAATCCTCCGCGTGACCAGAAAGCGAACAGCGCCAAGGGCATTGCGTATCTGGATTTGAACATGAAGAAATTCGACGAGGCGAAGAAGTATTACCGAATCGCGTCGGACGTGGACCCAAACGATGCGGAGCCCTACTACTCCGTGGGTGTGATCGATTGGACTGCCTGCTACCAGCCCCGCATGGAAGAGCGCGCCAAGCTGGGATTGAAGCCGGAAGAGCATTTGAATCCCAAAGACAAAGAACAGAAAAAAGTTTGCGACGAACTGAGAGTGAAGAACATGCCTTCGATTCAGGAAGGCATCGAGACGCTGGGAAAAGCGATTCAGCTGCGTGAAGATTACGACGATGCCATGGCGTATATGAACCTGATGTACCGCGAAAAGGCGGATGTGGAGTGCGACGACCTGGACGCGCGGGCCGCCGACCTGAAAACCGCCGACGAGTGGACGGACAAAGCTCTGACCGCGAAGAAGGTGAAGGCTGAAAAACAGGCGGCAGCCGCGAGCCAGGGCGGCATCACCGTGGATCAATCGAAATAAAGCACCGATCAATCCTCAGATTGGATTTAGCCTCTTTCGCAGTTGACGCGAGGGAGGCTTTTGTTTTTGAAGAAAAAACGATTCGCTGCGGTCTCCTGTAGAATTTTGGGTTCGCTCGTACGATTCGCATGTTCAAGAAGATTCTGATTGCCAACCGTGGCGAGATCGCGGTGCGCGTGATTCGCGCCTGCCATGAAATGGGGATTGCCGCAGTCGCGGTTTACTCCGACGTGGATCGCGCGGCGCTGCACGTGCGCAAAGCCGACGAAGCCTATGCCCTGGGCGCGGCGGCGGCGGCCGAGTCTTATCTCAACATTGGGAAAATTATTGACGTCGCCCGGCAATCGGGCGCGGAAGCGATCCATCCGGGCTACGGATTTCTTTCTGAAAACGCGCGCTTTGCCCAGGCTTGCGTGGACGCGGGCGTGAAGTTCATTGGCCCAACGGCCACCGCGATGGATGCTATGGGGTCGAAGACTCGCGCCCGGCAGGCGATGGAGCGCGCCGGCGTGCCGTTTGTTCCGGGCACGTCGCGCGGACTGGAATCGGTTGAGGAAGCGGAGGCAGTGGCGGCCCGCCTTGGCTATCCGGTGATGCTGAAGGCCGCCGCGGGAGGCGGGGGCAAGGGCATGCGCCTGGTGCACTCGGCAGATCAGCTTAAGTCGTCGCTGGAAGCGGCGCGCAGCGAAGCGGAACGGTCTTTTGGCGATAGCGAAGTTTACATTGAGAAGGCCATCGTCAACCCGCGCCACATCGAGATGCAGATACTCGCCGATGAACACGGCAACATGCTCTACCTGGGGGAGCGCGAGTGCTCGCTGCAGCGGCGGCACCAGAAAGTGCTGGAAGAAGCGCCTTCGCCGATTGTGGACGCGGAGATGCGGCGGCGCATGGGTGAGGTTGCGGTGCGCGTGGCGCGGGCTGCGAACTACACCAACGCTGGCACGGTTGAGTTTCTGGTGGATCGGCAGAAGAAATTTTATTTCCTTGAAATGAATACGCGGCTGCAGGTGGAGCATCCGGTTACGGAGTTGGTTACGGGTCTCGATCTGGTTCATCTGCAGATTCGGATTGCGGCTGGGGAGAAGCTGCCGCTTACCCAGGAGGATGTGAGTATTCGCGGGCATGCCATGGAGTGCCGCATCTACGCGGAAGATCCGGACAACAATTATTTCCCCAGCCCGGGGAAGATCACGCTGCTATTGGCGCCGTCGGGGCCGGGAATCCGGCGGGACAGCGGCATGTACGAAGGCTGGACCGTGCCCATGGATTACGATCCGCTGCTGGCCAAGCTGATCGGTTACGGCAGCGATCGGGAGCAGGCCATTGCGCGCCTCACCCGCGCGCTGGGCGAATATTTTGTGGGCGGGATTAAGACCAATATTTCGCTGTTCCGGCGCATCCTGGCGGACGCCGATTTCCGCACGGCGAAGTTGGATACCGGGTTTCTCGACCGGATGCTGCAAAGGAAAGACGAACAGCCGGTTGATTCGCAGGCGGCGCAAGTTGCGGCCATCGCCGCCGGAATTTTTGCGGTGCTTAGGGCCTCGGCTGCGGCGGCCGGGGAACTCGCCGACGGCACCTCTGCGGAAGAATCCGTGACTGCTTCCAACTGGAAGAACGCCAGCCGCCGCGAGGCTCTAGGCTGAGGCGGAAGAGCAGTTGGATAGAAGCTTGCGTAACAAATCCTCGGCGGTGCGGCAGAGGCGGAGCCACTAGTCACTGCTTTTATGCTTTACGACGTCTTCATCGACGATAAGAACTACCGGCTCGAACTTGATCGAACCGAGGGCCGCTGGTCGTGCCGTTTGGATGGGCACGCGGTGGACGTGGACGCGGTGCTGGCGCGGCCGGAGGTGCTTTCTCTTCGCATCGGCGACCAGGCTTACGAGATCAAGTCGGAGCATGTTGCGAATGACTGGCATGTGTGGGTGGGCAGCGCGCGATTCGCCTGCGAGGTGCGCGATCCACGCGCGCTGCGAAGCCGCGCCCGCGCCGCCGACGATCGCGGTCCGAGGAAGTTGACGGCGCCCATGCCCGGCAAAGTGGTGCGCGTGCTGCTGCGGGAAGGCGACGCCGTGGAGGCGGGTGCGGGTGTGCTCGTGGTGGAAGCGATGAAGATGCAAAACGAAATTAAATCGCCGAAGAAGGGGACCATCCAGAAAATGCTCGCGGCTGAGGGGGTCGCGGTGAATGCGGGAGATGTGCTGGCGATTGTGGAATGACACTATGGATACGAGCCGAACGCGGGATTGTTGTGGCGCATAGAACGCGCGACGTCGTGCGGCTCACCCAGATTCCCTCGCGGCGCAAGAAATGCTGGTTCGGGATGACAGCCACCGCTGCTTGCGGATGTAGTTACTTCTCGGTTACTTCTCGGTTACTTCTCGATCCCGTTACTGTCCAGCACTTTCTTGGCGTAGTAATTCTCCACCTTGGCTGAATCCCGCAGAACTTCATAGTAAGCGGCCTTCAGTAGTTGTTCGCGGCGGTCGTGGAGTTGCGAGCGGACGGCCTGCTGCACGCGCGGGTCGGAGAGCTGGCGTTGTCCCGCAGGCTCTTTCGCAATGAGTTTCACGATGCGGAAGCCGACCAGTTCCTTGTTGGTTGGATTTATTACGGTAATGATCGGGGTGTACTGGCCGGGCTTGAGTTTCAACACCAGATCACGGGTAGCCGGATCGGTGTTGCGCAGAGCGGACTCGAGAACAGTTCCCAGGTCTCCGCCGCTGCCTGAGGTTTGCGGGTCCTCGGAATAATCCATGGCCAGCTTGGCGAAGTCGTCTCCGCTGTCGAGCCGGTTGGCCAGCATCTGGATTTTCTTGCGCGCCTCGGCTTCGTTCTGCGCCTTGTTGTTCTGGTTGTGCACCTGCGGGTTGGGCTGCGGTGTCACAAATAGCTGAGCCAAGTGATAGGTGGGCTCGATCAGATTAAATTCGGATTTGTGCGCGTTGTAATAGTCGTTGACGTCCTGGTCGGTCACGTTGATTTTGGAAGCGACTTCCTTGTTCATCACCTTTTCGACCGTAATGGAGCGCCGGATCTCGCGCTTGAAATCCGCCAGCGTGATCTTTCTGTCTTTCAGTTGCTGGGCGAATTCCTCCTCGGAGAGAGGGGACCGAATCTCGGTGTACTTGCGGTCTACTTCTTCGTCGGTGGCCAGCAGGCCCAGCTTCTCGGCGCGTTGCATCACGATCTCATCTTCGATCAGCTGATGAAGAATGCTCAGGCGCAGAGAGGTTGCCTGCTCGCCGGACGGCTGTTCCTGTGCAGACGAAATCTGGTTTTCGTAATACTTGTCGACATCGGAGCGAAAGATTTTGTGGCCATCCACCGTAGCCACAACATCGCCCCCGACCGGCGATTTGCAGGCCGCGAGGGATGCCAGCAGAACAGCCGCGGCCAACGTCGGGATGATTGCGGCAACGCGAGACCTTTTTCTCAAAAGCTCGAGTTTCAAAATTGCCTTGCTCAAGAATCCCCTCTCATACTCTGATGCGCACCTCACGACGACACAAAGATCCCGGTCTCAACAAGCTATGGGGCCAACGCAGCCCGCAGAGGCTAAAGCCCGCACTCTTCCTGGCCCATAACGGCGCGGCTGAAGCCGTGCCCTTCCCAAGCCGTTGCCGAACTAGCCTCTCGATCCGTTCCGCTTCGCGCGAAGGTTACTTGCTCGCGGGCGCCGGCGCCGCCGCGTGATCGGGTACGGGTTGTCCTGCGTCTCTCAAAGCGTGGTCCAGCATGGCGCGCAGTTCAGTGATCGGAATCAGGCCATCTACTTTCTGTCCATTCACAAACAACGTGGGAGTGGCCGACACGCCAAGGTCGTCACCCTCTTTCATGGATGCCTTTACTGCCGTTTCATCCTGCGCCTTGACGCAAGCTGCGAGTTTCGTTTTATCCAGGTTGTGTTTCTGCCCCTGGTCGAGGGTAAGACGGTCGAGCGCAGCCAGCCGCGCGCCGGGAGTCCTCTCGCTTTTTATTTCATCTTCATGCCCGTGAATATAGTCCGCAAAATCCCAATAGGCATCGCCATTCTGCGCGGCCAGGCAGTTCGCATCCACTGCCGCGTGCATCGCCCAGGGATGAATCTCGGAAAGCGGATAGTCTTTGTAGATAAAAGTGACCCGGTCGCCATATTCCTTGACAAGCTCAGGGAACATGGTCTGGTGCATCCGAGAGCAGAAAGGACATTCCAGATCGTCGTAATTCACCACCAGAACCTTGGAGGTTTTGGCTCCGCGCACCGGCCGCCCACTCACGTTAATCTTGCTCATCACCTCGGCGAACGGATCTTTCGTCAGATCGAACTTGACCATGCGCAGCATGGTTTTGCGGTCCTGCGAGACAAGGAATTTATAGTCCTTCCTGCTGTCTCCGCTGTCGATGGCGACGGGAACCATGTCGTAGCCGGGCCAGTCTGTGCTGGGCGCGATCGCGCCGACATGCACGCTGATGTCGGGCGGAATGCTGTAATAGGAGCGCACCTGCCGCTCGATTTGTTGTGCCAGAGCGGACGGTGGTGCTGGAGCGGATGCTTGTGCCGAAGCGGGCTTTCGGGCCGCGTCGGGCGCTGTGGACTGGGCTGCGCATCCCAAACAAATCAGAATGAGAACCAGAAAAGACCGTCGAATTAGAATCACCAGAAGCCGCCTCAGCATTGCTACTCGCTATTGATTATCTCACAACGACCTGAGGCCTCAGCCCGCGCGGCGGAGCAACTCTGCGGCGGGCAACAGCGAGTTCATGGAGCCGGAACGGAAGCCTTCCAAATCGAGGGTGACGAACTTGAAGCCGAGGGCTTTGAAGATCGCGGCAAACTGGGCCGCGACGGCGGGGTTCAGAGCCTTTTCCATTTCTTCGCGGGCAATCTCAATGCGGACGATTTCGCCGTGATGCCGCACGCGGAACTGGCGGAAGCCGAGCGCGCGGATGGCATCTTCGCCAGCTTCGACGACCGCCAGCGCTTCGCGCGTGACTTCGCGGCCGTATTCGATGCGTGAGGATAAACAGGCGGACGCAGGCTTGTTCCAGACGCGCAGTCCGGCCTCGCGGGCCAGTTCGCGAATCTCAGCCTTGGTGAGGCCGGCCTGCAGCAGCGGCGCGGCCACATTGTGCTGCTGTGCGGCTTGCTGGCCGGGACGGAAGTCGCCCTGGTCGTCCTGGTTCACGCCGTAGGCAAGCACATCGAAACCGCGCGCGACCCGCAGAGTTTCCATCACGGCGAAGAGTTCGTCTTTGCAATGAAAGCAGCGTTGCCCATCGTTACGGGCGTATTCGGGACGGTCGAGTTCAGAGGTAGAGATGACTTCCAGCGGAATCTGCTGTTCGCGGGCGAAGGCAACGGCGTCGGCAAGCTGTGTGCGGGCCAGGCTGGGGGAATCGGCGATGATGGCCAGCATGTTGCTATCCAGTTGCTGGTGTGCTACCGAGGCGAGATAGGCGGAGTCCACTCCGCCGGAGTAAGCGACGAGAACGCGGCGGGATGCGCGAAGAATTTCTTCCAGATGCTGGCGTTTGGACGCGAGACTCGCGGCTTCGGGCATGGGACGATTGTAAATCGGAATCGTCCGCGCTGCGAAGCTCTAAAGCGGTGGTGGAAACTCCTTGAGAGGCTTGGGGCGGCGCCGGCCTGCATGGGGTCCCTCGCTTCGCTTCGGGATGACAAGCTCGAGTGACAAGGACGAACATTAGAGGGCTGGAGCTTCCTCGAAGTCAGTTCGATTAGTACAGCCGCTCTTGCCGCCGCAGGTTGCCGAACGATCCGATGTTGGCCAGGGTGAAAGTGAAGCGGAAGACATTTTCGTTGCGCACGTTGGCGATGGCGTAGCGCTGGTATTCCAGGGTCATGCCACAACAATCCCAATCGTAGGTGGTTTGGGCGGTGGCAAACTGCAGCAGTCCTGTATTCGAGTCGATGCCGAAACTGGTGGCGGCGCTGAAGCCGGGCTTGTTCAGCTTCCCATATCCGAGGGCGACACGGAATTGCTGAAATTCCTGGGTTGCAGCCTGGGTCGTGAGCGGAGTGGTGCTGGAGAGCGGAATTTGCAGAAACGCGTCTCCCCCGCCGATGGTGAACGGTCCCGCATGGTAGTTCGCCAGAAAAGTGCTGGCGTTGATGCGGCCCAGCTGAAAATCGTAGTCCAAATCCCACTCCGTGTCGGTGCGGTCGCTGGTCTGCACTTTCAGACGCGAAATGATCGGGGACAAATGGCGCGGTTCGGTGAGAAACGCGATCCCCGTTAGATCGGCCGTGGTGGTGAAGACGTTTCTCTGGCCCGGAACCAGCGCGCCTCCGAAAGTGGGATCAAGAAAATATTTCTGCGCAATCTCCCAGCTTGCAATTTCCCGGACTTGTGGTTCGGGCAGGCACTTAGGACTTTGCTGACTCGTGGTGTGCTGCCAGGGGATGGTCGCTTCCGGCGCGGCGCCGCCCACCAGCAAGGCCTGCATGGTGTTGCTGCAGTCCTCTGTGGAGGTTGACTTGCTCTTGGCGTAGAGCCGGTTCACCACGCCGTATTCCACTTCGTGGGTATTGCTGAGGATGTCACGTTCGTCGAAGCGCAGGACGTGCGAAAAATCGTTCACTCCCGTAACCAGCCGGTAGGTGGAGAAGGGTTCGATTACATGCTTCCACTTGCGGCCCAAGAATTCCTTGTCGAAGATTTTCTCGAGCGCGGGAGGGCGCAACTCGACTGCGGTTTCCAGAGCGTGACGGTTGAGGGAATCGTTTACCGCAACGCTGCCGTTCGCCCCGGGGACAAGCTGTTCGGTGTAAAACGTGTCGTGCAAAGCCAGTTCGGAGCGCACCGACCATCCCCGAAAAAGCAGGGGCAAGGAAATTTGCGGGTTGAAGTCGAATCGACCTAGCAGGTTGCCGGTGCGGAATCCCGGCTCGCTGCGGGCTAACCCAGCTTCGGAAGTGTCAAATGACCAGTAGAACGGCGACCGGCCCAGGCGCTGGTCGACGCTGGAAGCATCAAAACTGGGCGCGTGGGAAATCGTAATTACGTCGCCGGACGTGGTGCTCTGATAGTTCTGATAGCGTTCCACCATCCCGCTGACAGAGATACCGCCAAACGAACGCGAGAGAAACGCCTGCGATTTCACCTCGGAATATACGGCCTGGGTGAAAACATCGTTGAAGGCCAGCCGGAACAAAAACGAACTCAGGTAATCGATGTTGGTGACCGCGCGGAAGCCGTGAAAGTTGCCGTCCGAGTTGAGCCTTACTTCTTCACCCCCCTGTTGTTCCCGGTCGATCACGCCATAGTAGGTCAGGTCGACGTAGGAAGTGTCGCTGGGGCGGGCACGAAACTCGCCGCGCTGCGACCATCCTCGCATCGAAAGATATTCCGCGCCGATCGTGCCATCCATGCTGCGGTTGATGGCCCAGTAAAAAGCGTCGCCAATAATGTTGCCCCGAGTCGAAGACCGGCCGATGGTGGGAATGAGGAAACCGGTCTTCCGGGCCTCGCGGTCCACGGGATAGGTTGCGTAAGGAAAATAAAGTACGGGCAGGCCGTGCAGAAGAAAAGTGCTGTGGTAGATGGTGGCGTTGCCACCGACGTCGACGCTTACCTTGCGCGCTTCATACTTCCATTGGGGATGAGGCAGTTCACACGTCGTGATGGTGCCGTCGTAGACCAGGTAGTGTTCGGGAGTGGTTTTTTCCACGACCTTGCCGCTGAAGCTGAAGGGCGACGAGGAGGTCAGGACTGCGCGGTTGCCGGTGAAGCGTATTCCGGTAGTGCCGATGGCGTCGTAGAAGCGACCGGTTTCCGCGATCAGATTGTAGGTGCCGTGGCTGGCCCGGATATGGTCGTCGTTGGGACCGCCGTCGAGCCTGAAGTGTCCAGCCGCAGTGGCTTCGCCGGTGTCGGAGTTGTAGGTGACTTCGTCCGCGCGTACGACATAGGTGCCGTAGTGAATTTCGCCGTTGCCGTGCAGCTTGTAGACGGAACCGATCATCTCCTGCTGGATGGCGCAAATAGTCGGAACGTTTTTCTCTTGGTTCTGGGCCTGTTTCGCGCATGGGGTGTTGAGATCGGGCACGGCGGGTTTTTCCTGCGCGGCATTCGGAGTGTCAGCCTTCTTCGCGCCGGCATCTTGCGCGTCGGGTTGTGCGTCTGGAGCGGTTTGGGCGAAAAGCAACTGGCTGGTAACTAGCAGAGTGCAGAGAAGCAGGTGACAAAGAAACGCTGCCGTGATAAGGAATCTGTTGCGAGGTGTCATCGGAAGCGGATCATCGGGAGCGCGCAATACTTGTGTCTCTGAAATTGGCGGTATCGTGAACTTAGCACGACAATGCCACCGAGATAATAGCTGAAAAGGTTAGGATTCCGGTCTTCCGACTCCGGTTGTACGTGGCGCCAGGGCGGCTGGGGCATTCGCTGAGTATATTGGCTCGGTTATTTGGAACAGACCGGCCCGCGCTTGGTTTAGCCAAAGTGCGATTCGACCAAATATTGTTATCCGAAATTGTTATCCAAAATCGTCATCAGAAATTGTCGTCCGAAATCGTTGTGCGAAATTGCTACCCATGAATTGTCTGCGATGCGGTGAGGACTGCCGCTGCGATCCGGAGTCGTCCGTTGCCGCGACGCCGCGGCTGACGCCTGATGCGAACGAGATTCTGGCGCCTGCGCCCCGGCTCGCCCCGGAAACACTCGAACGCCAGACAGACGGTTGCCCCATTTCTCGCGATCTTGGCGAAAAAGCCTGCCCTGAGCCTGTCGAAGGGTGGGGATTTGACACGCCCAGCGACGAAGACCCCACTTTTCGCAAAAACGCGAAAAATGGAGCGCCCGATATCCAGTCCGAGGAGCCCGGCTCGGCGTGGAGAGACGAACTGACGGCGAAGCTGAGCAGTTACCGGGCCCGACGCAAACCTCGCCCGCCGCGCTATCCCTCGCTGCGTCTGCGGTTTGAGGCGGATTCGTCGAACTCCGCTCCCGTCAACGCGGAACCCGCCGCCTTCGAGACCCGATCGCACCAGGCGTTGGCGCTGGATGGAATGACGGAACTTCCTACCCCTGCGGATGCTGAATGCGAGCCTTCGCACTCCGAGTCATCCGAAGCAGGCGGGAGCGCTTTGGCTCCAGCCCGCCCCAGGACGAATCATGGGGCAAGGATCATCGAGTTTCCTCGCTCCCCTGAATTCGCCCCCGCCGAGTTCCGGTCTGATTTCCGGACTGAATTCCGGACTGAATTCATAAGATCGGACCCGCCGGCGCCCGCTCTCTATAACGAGCTGGCTGGTCCAGTGATGGCTCCGCCCCGCATTCTGGAGGTTCCAGAGATTGTGCCGCCTCCCCCGGCGCTGGGAGGGATCACCATCGAAGCGGCCGAACCCAAAGGCTTCCAGCGACGGCCGGGAATCGAGATTCCGCTGCAAGCCGCGCCGCTCGCATGGCGCATGTCCGCTGTGGCGATCGATGGACTGATCATCCTGCTGGCAACGGCGCTCTTTGGCTTGATTTTCTGGAAAGTGACTGGGATGCGGCCGCCCGTGTCCCAGGTTCTCGGCCTTATGGCCGCCGTGCCTTGTCTATTGTGGGCAGCTTACCAGTACCTGCTGCTGGTATATGCCGGCACCACTCCGGGTCTGCGCTTCGCCGGGCTGGACGTGGCTCGCTTCGACGGAACTCTGGCCAATCGACCCCTGCGCCGCTGGCGCGTGGTGGCATCCTACCTGGGCGCGGTTTCTTTGGGCATGGGATACGTTTGGGTCTTCCTCGACGAAGACGCGCTCTGCTGGCACGACCGGATCACGCACACGTACCTTGCGCCGAAGGAGACGGGCGTGGGCGTGCAGCTGTCTTGAATTTGACTGGGAAGTCTTGGCCGTGGCCTCGCAGATCGCGTTTGGAATTTGAAAGAACTCGTTGGATTATTGAAACAGGCGTGCCGGCTCTGCCCGTTCGTCCCGCCCTATGCTATCTTCGTTGGGTTTACCGATTCCCTGTATCCGCAATCATTGAATGGCTACTTCCTCTGGTTCCCGGCCGGCAGTAAAGGTCTTCGTCGCCACGACGGTGATGTTGACCTTCATTTCCTTCTGGCGCGCGTCCGCCATCGTGCTCTCCGACTTGGCTTCGTCCGCATACTACGCCGGGGGCGACGCGGAGAAGGTCATCGGCAAGAGCGCTCCCTGGTTCATCTTGGCGGTCATGCTGTTCAGCTACGCCGTGCGGGCGCTTTATATCGAATCCAGCAGCATGTTCGTGCGGGGCGGCGTTTACCGCGTGGTCAAGGAGGCGATGGGAGGAACTCTTGCCAAGTTCTCCGTCTCCGCTCTGCTGTTCGACTACGTGCTCACTGGCCCTATCAGCGCTGTGTCTGCGGGCCAATACATGGCCGGCTTCATCAAAGACATCGGCCTGTATTTCCACCGCCCGCTGAATTTTTCCGACGACCATTTCGCCGCCGGGCTGGCCGTGATCGTGGTGATTTATTTCTGGTGGAAAAATACGCAGGGCATTCACGAGTCCAGCCAGAAAGCATTGCAGATCATGGCGATCACCACGGTGATGGTGGTGATTCTGATTTTGTGGTGCACCATTACGGTGCTGCGCGCTCCGGTGCAATTGCCGCCCAGCCCGTTTCATGGGGCCGGAGCCATCCCGCTGAACAAGGATTCTCTGGGCTGGCTGAACGGCACGTTCTTCGGCCACTTAACCTGGATCATTCTTTTCGTGGGTTTCGGGCACTCCGTGCTGGCCATGAGCGGGGAAGAAACGCTGGCCCAGGTCAACCGCGAGATTGAACATCCCAAGCTGAAGAATCTGGAAAAAACAGGGCTGGTAATTTTTATCTACAGCCTGCTGTTCACTTCGCTGGTTTCGTTCTTCGCGGTCATGATTATTCCGGACAGCGTGCGGCCGGATTATTTTGCCAACCTGATCGGCGGCATCGCCATGTATCTGGTGGGGCCCACGAGCATCAAGCTGCTGTTCCACGGCTTCGTGGTGCTGGTGGGCGTGCTGATTCTGGCGGGCGCGCAGAATACTTCGATCGTGGGCGCCAACGGAGTTCTCAACCGCGTGGCCGAAGATGGAGTGCTCACCAGCTGGTTCCAGCGGCCGCACCACCGCTACGGTACGAGCTACCGCATCATCAATCTGATCGTCGGGATGCAGTTGCTCACCATCATCCTCAGCCGTGGCGATGTTTACCAGTTGGCCGCGCTCTACGCCTTTGGCGTGATCTGGAGCTTCACCATGAAGTCCCTGGCCGTGCTGGTGTTGCGCTTTACCGAGCCGGGGAATCGCGAGTGGAAAGTGCCGGGCAACCTGCACATCGGCAAAACGGAAATTCCTCTGGGCCTTTTGATCATCTCCGCGGTGTTGTTCACGACTGCGATCGTGAACCTGTTCACCAAGTATCAGGCGACCATCGCCGGCGTGGTATTCAGCGTGGTATTTTTTACGATTTTCACCGTCTCGGAGCATCACGTTGCCAAAGAGCGCCACGGCAAGCCGGAACAACTCGACCAATTCCGCGTCTACGGAAATCAGGAACTGGGCAGCGGGGCAATGGGAGTGCGGGAGGGCAACATTCTGGTGGCGGTGCGCGATCCGCGTAATCTTTACTACCTGAGGCAAGTCCTCGGGCAAATCAACACCACGAAGCAGGACGTGGTGGTGATGAGCGCCCGCCTCTACCATCGCGAGCACAGCTTCAGCGGCAGCACGGTTTTCGAAGCCAGCCAGGTGTTTGACCACTACGAGCAGGAACTCTTCACCGCGGCCGTCGCGGTCGCCGAAAAGGTAGGCAAGCCAATTTCCCTACTGGTGGTGCCAGCGACCGATGTGTTTGAAGCCATCATGGTAACGGCGCAGCGGCTCGATTCCACCCGCGTGATCTGCGGACTCTCGAACAAGCTCACCGCCGACGAGCAGGCCAAACTCACCGGCGATGCCTGGGAACGCATGCCCGAGCCTCGTCCGCGCCTTACGCTGGAAGTGTGCGCGCCCGATGGCACGGTGCGCGAATTTGCGCTGGGCCCGCATACCCCGCGGCTGCGTCCGCAGGACGTGGAGCTCATGCACAAACTCTGGCTCAACATTACCGCCGACTCAAAATTTGCCGGAGCGCACCACTACCACATCGTGGCCCTGGCGCTGGAGGAATTGCAGCGGGAGTTGAGCACCGAGCAGAGGGCGCAGCTGCTGGCGAAGCTGCAGGAAGAAATGGGTCAAAAGGAGGACGAGGCGGAATCGGCCGAGCCCGACTGAACAAATGCAATTCGTGAAATCAACGGCCCAGCGTAGCTGTTAGCGAGTCCCGTAACTCGCGGAACTGAAACGGATAAGCGCTGGCCACAAGCTCCGCAGGTTCAACTCGCTGGCTTCCGAGCAACACTGTTTCTCCCATTTCGCCGAAGATCAGCTTCACCGCGAACGTCGGCATGGGAAAAATTGCCGGACGCGACAGCACGCTGGCCAATGTCTTGGTGAACTCCGCATTCCTCACGGGAGTGGGCGCGACCAGATTGACCGGACCACGCAGTTGATCGGTCTTCACGATGTGCTGAATCGCGCCCACCATGTCTTGCACGTCAATCCAGCTCATCCACTGCAGCCCGCTTCCCACGATGCCGCCCACCCCAAGTTTGAATGGCGTCAGCATTTTTGCCAACGCGCCGCCGGCCGTGCTCAGCACAATTCCAGTACGAATCAGCACCGTGCGGATGCCGGCCTGCGCCGCGGCATCCGTCGCCACTTCCCACTCACGGCAAACGTCTGGAAGAAATCCGGTTCCTGCCGAGCTTTCTTCCTTCAGAATCTCGTCTCCGCGGTTGCCGTAGTATCCAATTGCGGAACTGCTGATGAATACTCGCGGTTTCACTTTCGCGTTCGCCAGTGCCTGCGCGAGATTGCTTGTGCCGGCGATGCGGCTTTCGCGAATCTTCTGCTTCTTCGCCGCCGTCCAGCGCCCGATGATGCTTTCCCCAGCGAGATGAATCACTGCATCGAAACCTGAAACCGCCTCGGGAGAAATCGGCCGCGCCGGGTCCCACGCAATCTGCTCGTCATTCTGCGCAACACCGCGCGCTCCGGCCGTTGTCGTTCCGCGCACCAGGCGTACCACCGAAAATCCGCCCACACGAAGTGCCGGCAGAAGCGCCGCGCCAATCGGTCCCGAGACTCCACTCACCAGGATTCTGGAATTCATGACCTGCCGAATGCAACTTTACCAGTGCGTGGCGCGTCTCACCAAACTGCAGACGGATTTGAAACCTTCGTAACCGGCGAAATGCGAGAAGGTTCTATAGGCTATCTCCGAAAAGGCTCGGTTCGTGCGAATTGGTTGGGACAGCTGGTGTACTCTCTGTGCGTGGACTTTCTCGCCGCGTGACGACTATCCCGCATCTTCAGGGATGAACCTAGACGAGCAACGAGGGCCTAACCCGCGCCGAGGACGAAGAACGTCATTCATGGATTTCCGCTTAAAGTCCGGACTGATAGTTACTGCGTTTGTCGCTTTGGGTTGGGCAGCGCTCTGTCCAGGGCAGACTCCTCAGCCAACGGCCCCGCCCGCTGCAGAACCATCCGGTACCGATCAAAAGGTTTCCGGAAGCATCAGCGGAACGGTGCTTGATCAAAGTGGAGCCGTCGTCGCTGGAGCGCGCGTTAGCCTTGCTCGTCCTAGCGAAAATCAGGCGGGTACGGGCCGAACTGACGGAGATCGGCCTGGTGAAGACCGGCCTAGCGAAGATCGGCCTAGTGAAGCCCAATCTTCCAGACAGGAAGTCCCGTCCGGAGACGATGGAGAATTTTCTTTTGCCAGCGTGGCTCCCGGACCTTTCCAACTCACCATCACGGCCGCGGGCTTCACGACGCAGACATTTTCCGGGACCCTGCAGGCGGGGCAGGTCTACATTCTCCAGTCGATCGCGCTGGCGGTTGCGGCCAATGTCACCAACGTAGAGGTGAACCTCACACGCGTTCAAGTAGCGCAAGAGCAGGTCAAGGACGAAGAGAAGCAGCGCGTGTTCGGCATCATTCCGAACTTTTATGTCAGCTACGATCCCCATCCAGTTCCCCTCAACATGAAGCAAAAATACAACCTGGCATGGAAAACCACGATTGATCCCTTCACCTTCGCAATGGTCGGAGCCATCGCCGGCGTGCAACAGGCCGACAACGCTTTCAGCGGATATGGGCAAGGCGCGCAAGGGTATGGCAAACGCTACGGCGCATCTTTTGCCGACCTAGCCGTAGGTACCTTCCTTGGAAGCGCCATTTTGCCGGCAGTCCTTAAGCAAGATCCGCGTTACTTTTACAAGGGAACCGGCAGTACGCGGTCGCGTTTGTTTTATGCCATCGCCAATGCCGTGATTTGCAAAGGCGACAATGGACGCTGGCAAACAAATTACTCGAACATCCTGGGAAGCTTCGCCGCCGGCGGCATTTCCAACCTCTACTACCCGGCGCAAAATCGCAATGGCGCGGGTCTAACCATGGAAAACGGTTTAATCGGAATTGGCTCCACGGCCGCCGCCAACCTCTTTGAAGAATTCTTCATGAAGAAGTTAACCTCGAACGTTCCCGGACGCAACCCCACCTCACACTAAGTCCACACCGGCATCGCGGGCTATAATTCTATATGGCGAGTCTGCGCCAACAGATCGCAACTACTGCTCTCACGTTCACGAAGTTCCGTGAACTCATGAAGCAGATGCAGGCCAACCGCCCGCAAGACGATCTCTCGATTGTCAAGAAAGCCTACGACTACTCGCTGAAATATCACGATGGTCAGACCCGCGCCTCGGGCGAGCCTTACCTCGTCCATCCTCTGGAAGTGGCGCTCGTGCTCACCGAAATGAAGATGGACCCGGTCGCGGTCGCGGCCGGACTGCTGCACGATTCGGTCGAAGACACCTCGGTCACCATCGTCGATATCCGCAAAGAATTCGGGGAGCAGGTCGCCCACATTGTCGAAGGCGTCACCAAGATCAGCAAAATCGACTTCGCTACGCGCGAAGAACAGCAGGCCGAAAACCTGCGCAAGATGATGCTGGCCATGGTCGATGACATCCGCGTGGTGCTCATCAAGTTGGCTGACCGATTGCACAATATGCGCACGCTTGAGCACCTGCCGCCCGATCGCCAGCACAAGATCGCAGAAGAGACTCTCGAAATTTACGCTCCCATCGCCCATCGCCTAGGCATGGGCAAAATTCGCGGCGAACTCGAAGACCTGGGGTTCCGCTTCCTCGATCCGCTGGGCTTTGAACAGGTCGAAAAATCGGTGAATGCGCGCCGCAAAGAGGGCGAAGCTTTCCTGGCGAAGATGCAGCAGGTTATCGCCGACAAGCTGAAAGAGGCCGGCATTCAGGCGCGCGTCGAAAGCCGCATCAAGCGCCTGTACAGCATCCACAAGAAGCTGCAGCGCCAGCACATTGCCGTGGATCAGGTCTACGACTTGTGCGCCATGCGCGTGATCACGCGCTCGCTTCCGGACTGCTACGCGGTGCTCGGCATCATTCACAACCTGTGGCGGCCGGTGCCGGGGCGCATCAAGGATTTCATCGCCATGCCCCGCCCGAATTTCTACCAATCGCTGCACACCTCTGTGATCACCGAAGAGGGCACGCCGTTTGAAATCCAGATTCGCACCGAGGAAATGCACAAGATGGCGGAAGAGGGAATCGCCGCCCACTGGAAATACAAAGACGGCCCCGTCTCCGCGCAGGACGAACAGCGGCTTGCCTGGCTGCGGCAGGTAGTCGAGTGGCAACGTGACGTCAGCGATCCCAACGAATTCCTTTCCACACTTAAAGTCGATCTCTACCCCGAAGAGGTCTACACCTTCACGCCCAAGGGAAAAGTCGTGGTACTGCCGCGCGACGCCACGCCCGTCGATTTCGCCTACACGATCCACACCGAAGTGGGCCATACCTGCATCGGCGCCAAAGTCAACGGACGCATGGTGCCGCTTCGCCACAAGCTGCACTCCGGCGACATCGTCGAAATTCTGACTCAGCCGGGCCACAAGCCCAGCCGCGACTGGCTGGCGCTGGTCAAGTCCTCGCGCTCGCGCAACAAAATCAAGCACTGGCTCAACGTGCACCAGCGCGAACGGGCGATTGAGATTGGCCGCAAGCTGATCGAGAAAGAAGCGCGCAAATACCGCATCGCGTTGAAGGAAATCAAAGACGAAGCGCTGCAGAAAGTCGCTGCCGGCTACGGCCTGGGTATGACGGACGACCTCATGGCCGGCATCGGTTACGGAAAGCATTCGGCACGCCAGGTGTTGGCTCGCCTGCTGCCTCCCGGCGTCACGCCCAGCATTGAGGGCGACATCGCAGCCTCCGACGAACTTGGCGACAAGACCGGAACCATCGCCAGCGTAGTGCGCCGCGTCTTCGGCGGCGACCACGACGCCATCACCGTCAAAGGCCAGGGCGACATGATGGTCTACCGCGCGCGCTGTTGTAACCCCATCCGTGGGGAAAGCATCACGGGTTATATCACGCGCGGCAAGGGCGTCGCCGTTCACTCCGTCAACTGCCCGAATGTTACCAATCTTCTTTACGAGCCCGAACGCCGCATTGAAGTGGGATGGGGTCGGGACGAGAGCACTCCTACCGCCTACCCCGTCAAGCTCACCGTTTTTTGCGACGATCGGTTCGGAATGCTAAAGAGCATTACCGGAGTGATCGGCGACGCCAAAAGCAACATCCGCAACATTTCTGCCCGCACCGCCAACAGCCAGGCCAGCGTCGAAGTTGTCCTCGACATCTCCGACCTCAAACATCTCGAGCAGATCATTGCCGGCCTGCGGAAAATCCCTGGCGTCCACGAAGTGCAGAGACTGCAGAAAATCTGAAGACGGTTGTCAGTAGCCAGTTGCCGGTTGCCAGTCAAAACCCGTGTCATTCCGAACGCCCTGGTTTTCATCGTGGCGGGGGAATCTCAGTCTTCTCTGAAGCGGCGCGCCAGCAAAGAGAGGCTATGCAGGCCCTACTTTAGTTGACCTTTCCCCCTCGATCTGAGTTAATTGCTAAGTTGCATGGCTCTTACCGGCAACTGGCCACTGACAACTGGCAACTGCTTTTTTATGCGTGAAGTCATTTCCACGAAAGACGCTCCCCAGGCCATCGGCCCTTACTCGCAAGCCATCAAGGCGAACGGATTCATCTTCGTCTCCGGCCAGGTGGCCATCGATCCCGCGACCCAGCACGTGGTTGCCGGAGATGCGGCTGCGCAAACCGACCGCGTCCTGCGCAACCTGTCAGAGATTCTGGAAGCGGCCGGCAGCGGTCTCGGAAAGGTGGTCCGCTCCACCGTCTTCCTCAAGAACATGAGCGAGTTCGCCGCCATGAACCAGGTCTACGGAAAATATTTCAGTTCCGCCCCACCCGCCCGTTCCACGGTGGAAGTGGCGCGCCTGCCCAAGGACGTGCTGGTAGAAATTGACGTGATCGCGCTGGAATAGAAAAACTCATCCATACGAGAGAGCGCACAGAGTACAAAGAGAATCACAGGGCCGGGCAGGCAACCTCTGTGAATCCTGTGCCCTCTGTGGTTAATATGTTCCTGGAGGAACCATGACCAAGCGCTTGCTGACGGCAGCCGCGATTCTAGTAGCCGCGGTCGCCATGGCGCAGACCGCACCCGCAAAACCGAAGATCGTGAACACAGGTCCCAACACCAACGCCCCCACCAGGGTGCACGGCGACGGGGTGAAAACCGATTCCGGCCTGCAATACTGGGATATCCGGGTGGGCACGGGTGAAGTTGCCAAAGAGGGCAGCCATGTCCGCGTGCACTATACCGGCTGGCTCACCACGGGCAAGAAGTTCGACAGCTCCGTCGACGCGGGGAAGCCTTTCGATTTCACCATCGGCAACGGCGAGGTCATCAAGGGATGGGAAGAAGGCGTCGCCGGAATGAGAGTCCGGGGCAAGCGCCAGTTGCGCATTCCGCCCGAGTTGGCTTACGGCGCGGAAGGTTATCCGCCCAGCATTCCACCTAACGCCACGCTGATTTTCGACATCCAGCTGCTGGCGGTGCAATAGAAAGTAAACCGACGCCGCAGAAGACGCCGATCGCACGCTCTTGTGTACTCTGTGGTTGAGGGGTTGCTTACGCCTTGACCACTTTGCCGCTGCGCAAGCAGGAGGTGCAGACGCGCATGCGCTTGGCCGCGGTAGGTCCCACGCGGGCGTGCACTGGACGCAGATTCACATTCCATCGCCGCTTGGTCACGTTGTGGGCGTGGCTGATGCGGTTTCCCGCCTGCGGCTTCTTGCCGCAAATATCGCACTGTTGAGCCATAACGGGTACAGATTCCTTTCAAGAGTCGTCTGGTAAGCCTTTATTCTACAGGACTTACGATCGCCTGACAAATTCGCCGGCACCCGTTACTGGGTAAGTTCGACGATCGTTGAGAAAAAATCATCAAAACGAACGGCGCGGAGCATCACAAGGCCGCTGTTGGTCAGGATTTGCGTTGTGAAACTCTGCGTCCTTGGTGGTAAGAGTCTTCAAACTGACTGGTTATCGAAACCCGGCCCCATAAAGTAAACTACTGGACGAAAAGGGGTAATGCATGCGGAAAACCCGCCGTTCAACTTTGATGGAAAATGTGTTAGCGCTGGCTTTGATGGGTATTCTCGCCGGGGCCTAGGGCGGCTTGACGATCGGTGTCGTTACTGGACGCACCGGTAGTAGCGCCACGTCCACGACGGCGCACTAACTCTGGCTCCCTAAGTCTGGAGTCCCCGCAGCGCCGGTCACGGATTCGGGGCCCGCCCTGTGCGATACTTGAGAACGATGCAGTCCCCGCTTCAGGCGCCCTCCACGGCCACAGATCCCAAGTCCGTAAAGGTGAATCTCACTACCGGCACCGGTGTGGATATCGAGTGGAAAGACGGCCACGTGTCCCACTACAACTTTGTCTACCTGCGCGACGCCTGCCCCTGCGCGTTATGCGAAGATGAGCGCGCTCAGGCCGGCCGCCGGCACGGGGAGCCCGCGAAACTCGCCCCCGGAACTCTGCCTATGTTCAAGCCCGCCGCCAAGCCGCTCTCGGCGGAAGCCATTGGCAAATACGCCATTAAATTCAACTGGAACGACAAGCACGACCTCGGTCTCTACTCCTGGAAATTTCTCCGCGAAGTCTGCCCCTGTGAAGAATGCAAAGCGGCAGCAGTGAAGGCCTGAGCCCGAGAGTCAAGCAGCCGCGCGGAAGAACTCACCAATACGGGCAGGCTGTGCGGAAGAACTTACCAATGCAAGCAGCTCGCGCGGAAAGACTCACGAATGCATGCAGTACCGTGGAAGAGCGGCGCTTCAGCGCCGCGTAAAGCTCCACCAGAAGTGCGGGCTTCAGCCCCGGTGGTTGTTCTTGCGTCCAGCAATTTTTTCAGCAGCTTTCGCGGAAATTCTGACTCGCGGGTCCCAACATGCAAGAAGGCAAATTCAGCAAAACCGCACAGCGTGTAGCGATTCGCCGGGCCGCGCACCAACTTCTCGACGAACCCAAAGTCCTCGACGATCCTCTCGCCTTACGGATCATCGGCACCGAAGCCGCCGCAGCGCTCCGCTCCGATCCGAAGGAGCATCACGCTTTTTCCCGCGCCTTCCGCGCCTTCATGGCCGCCCGCAGCCGCTTCGCCGAAGACGAACTAGCTCGCGCCGTCGAAAGTGGCATAACGCAATACGTAATCCTCGGCGCCGGACTCGACACCTTCGCCTATCGCAACCCGCATCCCGGCCTGCGCGTATTCGAAATCGACCACCCTGCCACGCAAGCCTGGAAGCGCGAGCAACTCGTCGCGGCGGGCATCCCGATTCCGCAGTCGTTAACTTTCGTCCCCGTCGACTTCGAGCACCAGACCCTCGCCAACGCGCTGGCCCACTCCGGCTTGAACACAAACGCCCCAGCATTCTTCTCCTGGCTGGGCGTGACACCCTATCTCACCCGCGAAGCCTGCACGACCACTCTCAGCGTGATCGCGAAAATGCCCGCAGGCAGTGGCGTAGTCTTCGACTTCGCCATCGCCCCCGCACTCTTAAACGCAGGCCAACGACAGGCACTCGACGCCCTCTCCAAACGCGTAGCCGCCGCCGGAGAGCCCTTCCAGCTCTTCTTCGACCCCGCAAAACTGCGGGAAGAATTGAAGGCTCTGGGTTTCCACCGCACCGAATTCCTTCAAGGCGCCCAAATCAACGCCCGCTACTTCAAAGATCGCGCCGACGGCCTGCAAGTCCGCGGCGGCCTCGGCCACCTGATGAGCGCCTGGGTATAGAGCAGGAAAGCGAGTAGCCTTTTTCGTTCGAAATATGCCTTCCGAAAATGTCTCGCCAAAAAGACGAAGGCCCCGATTTCTCGGGGCCAACAAATCTGGGCACCTACAGCACCCTGCGACAATTCCAGTGTAGGTTGCCCGAGTCAGCAGTCAAGTTACTGTTGGCGGTGTTGCAGATACACTATGGCTGTCTTCATCGCTTTGGAGCCGCACATTGAAGCACCGATGCACCGACCGGGGCCCAGATCACCCTGTCCGCGGACGCTGCGCTCTCTGATAGCCAATACGGTCGGGAGACAACGACTACAAAACGGGTCACGCGATCTGGTTCCAACCATTCATAACGTTTCAAGTAGGGAGTTGAGGGCATCTCGGTTAGCTGTTCGGTCGGAGGCTGATCGATTGGTGACTTCAACTTGGATTTCTTGGGCATGATGAGCTCGGTCGTGCCGCCCGTTCTCAATCCGAGCGCGCCCGACCGCAGCTTCTTTAGCTCGTCTTCGGCTGTCCGTCGCGGATCGTAGTGCCAATCGTCCCGGCCCTCGTCGGCATCCCTCTGCCATGAGCGAATCGTTCCGTTCCTAGGTAAGCTCAACATCTGCTCGGAATAGCAGCCTTGAGGCATGTCCACGGACCAATCTCCGGAAGAGTAGTTCAGGTCGCTGGAGTAGTGGGCGTCAACCGATTCGATTCTGCTGATGACAAACAAACTACAACAGCCGATGTGCCCGTACCCACGAAGCGGGGGCGCCTTATAATCCTTGGCTTGCGCCGCCTTACCCGCGTAAAAAGTGCCAAGCATCGTGGCAGCCGTCATCTGGTGCACGCGGTTTCGCTCCAATAGGAGAGTCCGAAATTGCTCAAGCCGTTCATCAGCGACCAATGGCGCAAAACCCTTAACCCCCCAATAGTCCGTGTGATCCGCGAACTCGGCCCAAATCTCAGTCGGCCAGCCGCCGGGATCGCCCATGTTCACCAGGGCTTCTTCGGGACAAGCGGCGTCATGCAACGTCGAGTCCTCAAATCCGCGACTGACATAAGCGTGGAGGCGGAGAAGTTTACCGTCAAATTGCTGCGGAGTTCGTGCAATCTCGCACACCTCTGCGTCAGTTGCCCGTAATGAATTCGAGGCGGCGCTCTGACCGACACCTTGCTCGCATCCTGCTGCCAATCCGAGGGAGAGCAGCGCGGTGGCGACTCTGCTGACCATGATCCGCCTATTTTATCGCGTCAGATCACCCATCGCGATGCCATCGATTCCCTGTAAAACGGAAGTATGTACCTTACGCAACCCGGATAGCGAAAGATCGGCCAGTTGCTCTCTGCTCATTTTTACTTGGGCCAGCCGCTTGCGGGCTTCTTCTTCTCCAGCGACTTCATGACCGCATCCTTCCAGTTACCCTTGATCTTCAGGACATCTGGCTTCGGGCCGGGAGTCGCTGGCGCTTTCTTCTTTTTCATAGTTTCCACTCCAACCAATCCTACCTTCGATAGCACGCTTCCTTGTGCTTACGAATACCCTCAGCATCCGTCCGCGCCACACAGAAGACTGAATCACTCATGCCCATAAACTTAACCACCGCCAGTCGGTACTTGAATTTGATCGGCACCGTATTTTCATCATGCGCCGATGTGGAATAAAGCTCCGAGAGTGGGTTGCAACTGTACTTCTCGTGTAGACAGAAATTAGACACGTCAACGAAGCCTAGCGGCTGTATTGGCGGCCACGGGTTTAACGAGCCATCAGCCAATTTGATGTAAGTTAACCCCGGACTGTCGTAGCAGGACACGCTTGTGTCTGTCGCGTCACAATAGGCATCCACAGTCGTGCCATTGGCAGAAACATGAGCCTCAGAGTTGTAGTGACGTAGAAACCCAGTGATCTCCCCAGTAAGCTCATATGTCAGGGCTTCGTGTTTCTTGGCCGCTGACAAGACACTTGCCAGCACGACAAATAGGGCGATCTTCCTCATTCGGAACCCTGCTCAAATTCGAGAAGAATCGTGAACGGCGCGCCATTCGCCAATTGCTTTCTGATCTGCCCGATTGCGTTGACAAAATTCAGATGCGGCGAAGTCACAGCCGAATAGTTCTTAGGGTCGCCAATAATCCAAACGCTATCGCATTTCTGGCACCGACTCGGAACTTGGATGTCATCGGGCAGCATCGTAACCCGCGTGCGGCACTGCTTACACTCGAAGGACACAGCCTTGATGTCATCCAATCCCACCACAATCTTGTGCTCAAAAGTCACAGCCACTCCTAGTTCACGGACGGCTTGTACATCAGCCGCTTGCCTTCGGCGGCACGGACTGCCAGCACCGTGCGCTCTCCATCGTTGAGTTGACGATTGTTCCACAGGAAATCAAACTGCCACAGATACCGATGCAGGTATTCCCGACTAACGTTGTGATAGATGCCCACGATGCCGCGCTTTACGAGAGCATGGCTGCTTTCCGCCGTGTTCGTGTGAACGTCGCCCCGAGCAAATTCCCGCGTGCCGTGGTTCACGGTTTCATGGTTTGCAAACTCAGAGCGAAGGCCCTTGTAGGCCGTGAATTCGTCCGTGATAATGCGGGCTTGCCTGTCCACTTCCTCACAGAGTGCTGCTTTCAGCGTATGGCCAGTAACGTCTGCCACGATGCGACGGCGTAATTGGCCTTGCCGCTCGACGGCAACGAATACGGCAGTCTTGTTCTTGGTGCCGCGCCCACGTTTGAACATGCCGCGATAACGCGGCCTCCGTGCGCCTACATACATCTCGTCGCATTCCACTGTTCCCGTCAGTTTTGGGCTGTCCGGGTCGGGAGCCATTGCAAACCGAATGCGATTCATCAGGAACAGAGCCGACTTGTAGCTGATCTGGCAATGCCGCTTGATTTCCAGAGCGGATACGCCTTTCTTCGATGTAGCGCCACGCCAGAACGCATAGCACCAGTGGCGTAGCTCAATCCTGGATTCCTCGTAGACCGTGCCAATCCGTACCGTGTACTGCTCTTTGCAGTCTCGGCAGCGCCACAGGTAGCGGCTGTTCCGTTCGCCCGTCTTGGCGTCCTTCATCTGGTACACATCTACGCTCCCACACCGGACACAGCAAGGGGTATTGCCCCAGCGCTGTTTTTCCAGAAATTCAACCGCTGCCAGTTCATCGGAACAGGCCAGCGGAATATCCTCAATCACGTTCGACTTTGAAAGATTGTGTCCGTTTTTCATGCTCCAATCTTAATACTTGGCGCAACTTGTGTCAAGTAGAAAATTAGCTAGACCCTTTATTTTTGGGCGTATACAGACCAAAAGAGTCCTCACGCATCATCCTAATTTCCCTGAGAAACGCGAGCATTTGACCCATCTTAGGGTCGCCTGTTTTGAATCCCACGTCCTTGAATAAGCAGTGGCCCGTAAACCCGCCGCAATCGCCGCCGTTGTACACAAATGTCACGTTCGTAAACCTGCATGCGATGTACAAATGCCCGTCAAGCAAAACATCTGTGTTGAGGAAATCTTGGTTCGCGATTTCCTTGGTTCCTTTCGGTTTCCACCAGCGAGCTAGCCACAGACCAAAACTGCCGCACGCGCATGCGAGCACTAGAAACCCCAAGGCTGCCCAATGAAGCCACTTGGCCGTTGGGCATCCCCACGCACCTACCAGCCCGAAACCCGCAGAAGCTACCAGCGAGAGCACTCCAACCGCCTCATTTATCGCTTGCCGCATCGGAGAATTCCTCCAGACGCGGGATTATACTTCCTCTATAGTTTTCAAGGAGTTGCGTAAGATACATACTTCCGAAATTAAATCATCACTTTCGGAGCCACTTCCGCATTGTCTTTTCTCGATCAGCTCAACCCGCAGCAGCGCGAGGCCGTCGAAACTACCGATGGCCCGGTGCTGATCCTCGCGGGCGCGGGCAGCGGCAAGACGCGCGTCATCACCTACCGCATCGCCTACCTCATCGAGCACAAGGGTGTGATGCCCGAATCCATCCTGGCCATGACCTTCACCAACAAGGCCGCCGCCGAAATGGGCGAGCGCGTCGAAAAACTGGTCGGCGGACTCAGCATCGCCAAGCCCGTCATCTCCACGTTTCACTCTTTCTGCGTGCGCGTTCTTCGCCGCGACATCGAAGCCCTGCAGATTCCCTCCGCGACGCCGGGCAAGCCGCCCATCGGCCACACGAAAAAATTCGTCATCTACGACGAGAGCGACCAGCAGGCCGTGGTCAAAGGCATCATGAAGCGCCTCGGCCTCGACGACAAGCAACTCACCCCGCGCATCGTCCTCGGCCGCATCTCGTGGGCGAAAAATCACATGCTCAATCCGCAGGAACTTTACCTGCAATCGGCCGATCCCAAAACCGAAAAGATTGCGCACCTCTTCGAGGAATACCGCAAAGAACTGCTCAAGGCCAACGCCCTCGACTTTGACGACTTGCTGCTCGAAGCCACTCGCCTCCTGAAGTCCGCGGCCCACGTCCGCGAATATTACAACCGCCGCTTCCAATACCTGCTCCTCGACGAATATCAGGACACCAACCCCCCGCACGACGAACTCCTGCGGATGCTGGCGGGCGAGCGCCACAACGTCTGCGCCGTGGGCGACGAAGACCAGTCAATCTATTCCTGGCGTGGCGCCGATATCCGCAACATTCTCGAATTCGAGCAAGACTTTCCCGAGGCGAAAATTATCCGCCTCGAAGAAAATTACCGCTCCACGCAAAACATTCTGCAGGCCGCGTCCGCCGTAGTGGCGAACAACGTCCGCCGCAAAGGCAAGAATCTTTGGACGGCGCGCCAGGGCGGCACCAAAATCGGCTACTACGAAGCCCCCGACGGCGAGAACGAAGCCCTCTTCGCCGCCGACCACATCGCAAAATATCTGCGCGAAGCAACCGCCCATGCGGAAAACGGCCGCGAGACCCCCCGCGCCGCCGTGCTCTACCGCACCAACTCGCAGTCGCGCCTGTTTGAAGAAGCCATGCGCCGCTACGGCCTGAAATACAAAGTGGTCGGCGGATTCTCTTTCTACGAGCGCTCCGAAATCAAAGACCTCATCTCATACCTGAAAGTAATCCAAAATCCCGACGACTCCATCTCGCTCCTACGCGTCATCAACACCCCCACTCGCGGCATCGGCAAAGGCACCATCGACACGCTGGAGCATCTCGCCCTCGAAACGGGATTATCCCTGTGGGGCGCACTCGGCGAAGCCCTGCGCCGGCAGCTCCTGCCGCAGCGCGCGTTAGCCTCGCTAAAAAGTTTCCAGCAACTGATCGAAGACGGCCGCGCCATGCTGAACGGAAGCTTCACGGAGCAACTGCAAGAATCAGTGCAGGAGGGAGCCGCACTGGAGTCATCGAGTGTTTCGGCACCACCACCGCCCATGTGGGGACAGCCGCCCTCGGCTGTCCAGCGGGGCGAAGCCCCGCTATCCTCCGGTGAAGCCGACGATTCCACCACCGAAGACGCCACCGCCTTCGATCCCACCGAATTCACCAACTTCTCCTTCGACTTCGGCGCGCCAGAACTCGAAGTTGACTCCGATGCCGACAAACAGCCGGACGCCAGCGCCACACAGCCCACTGCTTCCGCCGACTCGTTCCCGGCTCCCACAGTGAGCACCGCCGACCTCCTGAAATTCCTCATCGACCGCACCGGCTACATCAAGCTCCTCGAAGCCGAAGGCACGCAGGAAGCTTTCTCCCGCATCGAGAACTTGCGCGAACTGGTCAACGCCGCCGCCGATTCCCGCGACCGCGCCGAAACGCTCGACCAGTTCCTCGACCACGCCGCCCTCATCGCCGACACCGACGACTATGACCAGCGTTCGCAAATTACGCTGATGAGCCTGCACGCCGCCAAGGGCCTGGAATTTCCGCTGGTGTTTCTCAGCGGCCTCGAAGAAGGCCTGTTCCCGCACTCCCGCACCATGCTCAATCCCGACGACATCGAAGAAGAACGCCGCCTCGCCTACGTCGGCATGACCCGCGCCATGGACCAGCTCATCCTCACCCGCGCCGTCTACCGCCGCCGCTACGGCAGCGACCTGCCGGAAGCCAGCGTCCCGTCAAGATTCCTGGAAGAAGTCCCCGCCCCGCTGATCGAAGAGCTAGGCACGCGACGTGCCCGTGTGGGAGCGGGCGGAGTGGGCACGACTTGTGTAGGTCGGACACTCTTGTCCGACCAGTCGCGCAGCGACGAGCATGTATCCACGCATTACTCCTACGAAGACGAAGACCAAAGCGCCGCCTGGCAAGGGCGCGCTAGCGCCACGAGCCGAGCGATCGGCCCAAAGCCGACAGCTCCCGCCAAGCCCTACAACTCCATCGAGAACATCGCCGAATTCTTCGCCAGCCGCGGCAAAAAATTCACCGTCCCAAAAACTCCCGTCGAGGAACCCACCGGCAAGCGCGGATTCCGTCCCGGCCAGAAGGTTCGCCACCCCAAATACGGCGAAGGCACCGTCTACCAGCGCGAAGGAGAAGGCGAAGAAGCCAAGATTACGGTACAATTCCCTCGCTTCGGATTAAAGAAGCTGGTAGAAAAGTACGCCCAGCTGGAGCGCGCATAAAATCGCGCAGGGCAGCCGAATCACGTGGCGACAGCCGCCTCGGCTGTCACGCCGCGCGGAGCGAGGCAGCGGGTTTCTCGACACAAGGGGCGAAAGAAAAGCCCGAGACATAAACCATCCGGACACCATACGATAGAGGTAGAAACAGAAAAGAAATAGAAAAACGAAGAAGAGGACATCAACCGCATTCATGGCAAACACAACTAAGCTGACTAAAGAAGAACGCAAGAAATCCAAACGCGCCTCCCGCAAGAAACGCAAAGCGGAAAAGCCGCTCAAGGCCCGCGACTACGCCCGCGGATCGAAAAAGCCCAAAGTAAAGAAGCTGGCCCGCGGCCAGGCGAAGCGGTAAGCGCAGCATAATTCGTGGAGGAGCGGGCGCCCTCGCCCGCTCCGTCGCGAAGCGACGCAGGTTTTGTAGCTGAAAGCTGACAGCCGAGAGCTGATAGCGGAAAGCTGAGTTCTCAGGAGACCACAACCGCTTGCCACAACCAACCACCACGGAGCCCGCCGCAACCCTCCGTACCTCCGACAAACAGGTCTTCTGCTGCAAATCGATCGACAAGCTGATCGCGGAATCCGAGCAACCGGAACACCAGCTCAGCAAATCGCTGGGCCCCTGGTCGCTGACCGCGCTGGGCATCGGCGCCATCATCGGTTCGGGAATTTTCATCCTTACAGGCACCGCGGCCGCGGGCGAATATTTTCAGGTTCCGTCCATCCTGCATGCCCAGGCGCTCGACGTGATCATCAATTTCGTGCGCACCGGCAGCACGGCGGGAGCGCTCATGCACGGACGCCCGCCCGCCGGCCCATCGATTGCGATTTCGTTTTTGCTGGTCGCCGTCGCCTGCAGCTTCGCCGGATTGTGCTACGCCGAACTGGCCTCGATGATCCCCATCGCCGGCAGCGCTTACACTTACTCCTACGCCACGCTCGGCGAGATTTTCGCCTGGATCATTGGCTGGGACCTCATCCTCGAATACGCAGTCTCGAACGTCGCGGTCGCTGTTGGCTTTGCCGGTTATACGAAAGCGCAACTGGCGGTCTTTGGCCTCAACTTGCCGGAAAAATGGGCCAGCCCGGTGTGGGCCGGCGGGCAATGGACGGGCGCATATTTCAATCTCCCCGGCTTCCTCATCGTTTTCCTTCTCACGCTGCTCCTGGTGCGTGGCGTGAAGGAATCGGCGGAGACCAACAACATCATGGTGATGATCAAAATCGGCGCCATCCTCACCTTCCTGGTGGTCGGTGGAATGCTAGTGAAGCCCGCGAACTGGGTGCCCTTCGCGCCCTCCGGTTTCGCGGGAATCGTCACCGGAGGCGCTATCGTTTTCTTCACCTACATCGGATTCGATTCCGTCTCCACCGCCGCCGAGGAATCGCGTAACCCACAAAAAGATTTGCCCTTCGGCATCATCATGTCGCTGATAGTCTGCACCTTGCTCTATGTGGGCGTTGCCGTTGTACTGCTGGGCATGATGAAATACACGACTTTCGTCTCCGGTGCCGCAGCCGAAGCGCCCGTGGCCTACGCGATGAAATATCTAGGGGTGCACCCGTTCTTCCGCTCGGTCATCGTGATCGGAGCGTTGACGGGCATGATCTCATCGTTGCTCGTGTTTCAGTACGGACAGGCACGCATCTGGTACGCCATGTCGCGCGACGGCCTGCTCCCGAAGCTGTTCTCCGCGGTGCACCCGAAATATAAGACGCCGCACTGGTCCACATGGATCGCCTGCTTCGCCGTAGGAATTCCCGCCGGCTTCGTGGACATTGGAGATGCCGCCGACCTCGCGAACATCGGTACACTGTTTGCTTTCGTTCTGGTTTCGCTGGGAGTAATCGTCCTGCGCCGCAAGCAGCCTGATCGCAAACGTGCGTTCCGAGTCCCGTTCGTGCCGTGGTTCCCGCTGCTCTCCGTGCTGTTCTGCGGTGGCCTGATGTTCGGGCTCACCATAATCACCTGGCTCCGATTCGTGATCTGGCTTGGCCTGGGATTGCTGATCTACATTTTCTACAGCCGCCACCGCAGCGAGTTCGCGAAGAAGCAGCTTTAAGCTCTTTTAGCCAAAACCGGGCTGTCATCTCTTTTGCTCCGCTATCAGTGATGTCCGCCGTCATCCGCCAGCCGTAACTGCGGCGTCGTTGCGACCTGAAAAACGCTCTGTCATCCTGAGCGGAGCAAACCGGTGAGCGAAGCGAGCCGGTCTGCGTAGTCGAAGGACCTGCCGCGCGCCTCCGCTGCCACGAGCCCGTCAAGGAGTCCGCGCGCTGCTCTGCGTTCTACTCGTTTTTCTCCGTGCCTCCGTGGTAAGTGCCCGCCCCTACTTCTCCCCAGCACTCAAAAACAAATACCTTCCCCGCAACTCATCCTTCTGCGCTTCCGGCGTCGCGCTCAAATGCATCACCGGCCATCCCTCAGCCGGAGAGTAAACTGGCCATTTCGCCAGTCCCGGCCCATTCGGATTTCCCCAGCGCGCAAAGTTCGTCCAATATTTCTGCATCATCGCGCTAAGCGCACGATCCTCCGGCCGCCACGTCACATCCGTTTTGGAATCCAGTTGCCCGAACACATACTCAATCTCTGCCGAGTGATACGCGCCGCGCGGCTGTCCCTTCTCATCGGGCGGCAGAGACAAGTCGAACCGGTAACGATATACCGGCTGCCTCCCGGTCTTCACCTGAGCCTCCAGCCATTTCCACGTGGAGAACGCAATAAAACGGTCCCCCGCGAGGTCTGCCATCGACCGCCGCGCCTGCGCCTCGGTCTCGCCCGGATACAGCTTCAGAAACTCTGCCGCCCTCGCGCCAAACTCCTTGTCCGCGGTAGCTTTCAGCGCATCCATCGCCGATTTATCCGCCGGCACCTGATTCAACCCGCCCTCATCATGATTCCATCCCGCCAGCAGCGCCACGTCATTCTGTTTCGCTGCGGCATAAGTTGCGGGCACCGACTCCGGCAAAAAATATCCATCCACATCGGGACCGAATGCGAACGTTCCCTGCGGGCCCGGTTTCGAGAACGCATCCAGCAATTTCTGCGCCGGAATAGCCCGCAACTCCGCCAGCGTGTTCACTCCCAGCGTCGTACTGGCCAGCTTCGCATCTTTTTCTTCGCGCACCGCCAGCGGAGCAAACGACAGACCGCGATTCGAAAATGCCGCCCCGCTTTCGCCAATCGCCTTCTGAAACAGCCCCTTCGCCAGCGGAGACGCAATCTGTGCGCTCACCGAAAACGATCCTGCGCTCTCGCCAAAAATCGTCACGTTGCCCGGATCGCCGCCAAACGCGGCAATGTTTTCGTGCACCCAGCGCAGCGCCGCCGTCTGATCGAGCAGCCCATAATTCCCTGCCGCATGGTGCCACGACTCTTTCGCCAGCTCCGGATGCACAAAAAAACCAAAAATTCCCAGCCGGTAATTCATGCTCACCACAATCACGCCCTGCTGCGCCAGAACCTCTCCATGCTGCCGCGGCTCCGACGTTCCCCCGGCCACGAATCCTCCGCCATAAATCCAAACCATTACCGGAAGCTTCGCCTGCGCCGCCTTCGCCGGCACCCACACGTTCAGCGATAAACAATCTTCACTCCCGCCCGGATCGGGAAACACCATGTCGCCGAAAACGTTGGTCTGCATGCAATGCGATCCAAATTCCGTAGCCTTGCGCACCCCTTCCCAGTTGGCCGCGGGCACCGGCGGCTTCCAGCGCAAATCACCAACTGGCGGCGCGGCATATGGAATGCCCAGAAACGCATGCACCGAACCTATTTCCTTCCCTTCCACCACGCCGGATGCCGTCTTCACCTGCAGCGACGGCGACGATTGCGCCTGCGCGGAAAATTTGAAAGAAGTAAACACTGCGGCCAAGATCGCCAGCGGAGTCGCCAGTAACACAAACGCTCGGGGAACTCTTTGCATATAATCCTTTCGTCTCGGAAAGTGTTCGCACGACCCGCGATTGTAAACGGAAAGCCTGTCTCCATGCTCCTCAGATCTCAACCGAATTACTGACCCCTGATTCGTAGCCCCGTTTTTGCCCACCTACCGCTCTCCCCGTTCCCGCACTACAATCAATCCATGCCGTCCGCGCCAGACCGGCCACCTTCCAGCTTCATCCGCCAGCTTCCCAAGGCTGAGCTGCACGTGCATCTCGAGGGCGCCGTCGAACCCTCCACTTTGCTGGAACTCCGCGAGCGTCACGGAGAACGGTCTACTCTCGCCGACGCCGAACAGCTTTATGCCTATACCGATTTCGCCAGCTTTCTCATGGCGTTCAAAGCGGTCAGCGAGCATCTCCGCGGCCCCGACGACTACGAGTTCATCACTTACCGCCTCATGCAGCAACTGAAAGCGGAGAACATTCTTCACGCTGAAGTTTACGTTGCGGTTGGTATCTGCCTGCGCCGCAAGCAGGATTTCCCAGCCATCTTCGACGCTCTCGAACGCGGACGTGCCCGCGGTGCCCGCGATCTTGGCGTCTCGTTGCTCTGGATTTTCGACGCCACCCGCCACTTCGGCGTCGAGCAGGCGCAAAGAGTTTTCGAATTGGCCGTGTTCTACCGCGAGCGTAACGTGGTTGGCGTAGGCATTGGCGGCGACGAGTTAAAAGGCCCGCCCGAACTTTTCCGCAGCGTCTATGCCTACGCGCTCGATCACGGTCTGCGCGCGACCGCACATGCCGGCGAAACCGGACCGCCCGAATCCATCTGGGGAGCGCTCAACCTGCGCGCCGAACGCATCGGCCACGGCTTCACCGCCGCACAGGATCCCGACCTGATTGATGAACTCGGCCAGCGCCAGATTCCCGTCGAAATCTGCCTCACCAGCAACCTTCGCACCGGGGTCTGTACGGCCATCGCCGAGCATCCCGCGAAGCGTTACTTCGACCAGGGCGTGATGATCACTCTGAACACCGACGATCCCGCCCTGTTCGGAACGTCGCTGAACCGCGAATACCAACTCGCCCAGGAAACTTTCGCCTTTACCGACGAGCACCTGCGCGAGCTAGCCCGTAACTCGTTCGAAGCGTCGTTCCTGCCAGCAGAAAAAAAGTTAGAGTTTCTGAACCTGTTCGACGCCGCCGCCGCAAGGTAAATTGCGGATTGCAGACAGCAGCAATGCTCGTGTGGGAACGGGCGCCTCGCCCGTTCGCGCCGAGCGCAGCGAGGCAGTGTATGCGGCCTTTGGGTGGCGCAGCGCTTCCAGCGCTGCGATAAAGCCCGTATCATGATCAGGGCTTCAGCCCCTCAGGGACGTGACACCGCCATGCCGCTCAAACCGATCCTGCAACTCGGCAACCCGATCCTTCGGCAGAAATCTCTTCCAGTCTCCAATCCCTCCGCCCCCGAAATCGCCGACCTCATCCAGGACCTCGCCGATACCCTCACCCACTGGCGCTCGACCACCGGCTACGGACGCGGCATCGCCGCGCCTCAACTCGGCGTATTAAAGCGCGTAATCTTTCTGCAACTGCCGGGAGAAAACCCCTGGCCGCTCATCAATCCAGAAATCCTGGAACGAAGCCAAGAAAAAATCGCCGTCTGGGACGCCTGCCTCAGCTTCCTCTCCATCTTCATGCAGGTCGAACGCCACCGCGGAATCACGGTCCGCTATCAGGACGAGACCGGCTCGCGTCACGATTTCCGCGCCGGGGACGGCCGCAACCTCTCCGAACTCCTGCAGCACGAAATCGATCACCTCGACGGCATCCTGGCTGTCGACCGTATTGCCGACATAAAAACCCTCTGTACCCGCGAAGAATTCGAAACCCGCCACCGCGCTGGAAGCCCCTACGCAATCGCCCCCGCAGAAGTCAATCCCTGAACTCGCGTGGTTTTCGCCGGAGCCAGCAATGTCCATGTGGGAACGGGAGCCTCGCCCGTTCCGCAGAGCGCAGCGAAGCGCAGGTTTGGAATTGTCCTTGTGGCTAATGAAGTGCCTGTGTGGCGCGAGCACTCCCGCGCGCGAAAATGCACCAAGCGCCCGCCAGGGAGGACGTTCGGGGGCTAAAGCCCGTCTACATGCTGGATGGCTTACGCGGCGCTGAAGCGCCGCTCTTCCACGTCACTACAAGGATTTTGCTGATGAACCATGATCGCAGGGGCTGAAGCCTGCGTGCTAGGGGTTCGTTACGGCACGGTTTAAGCCCGTCACCTTCCCAAAACCATTACAGACGGGCGACTTCATTTGCAACCGACGTCCTCAGAACACTCTCCGGAAAAGCCAGAACAGCGAGCCTGACAGCAGCATGGCAACCGGGAGGGTCAGGACCCAGGCCAAGCCCAGGTTGCGGACCGTGGACCACTGGATGCCAGAGTGATTTGCTGCCATCGTGCCGGCGACGCCTGAAGAAAGCACGTGCGTTGTGCTCACGGGGAGGCCGAAACCGTCGGCCGCGCCGATGGTAGCCATGGCGGTGATTTCCGCGACTGCGCCCTGGGCATAGGTCAAGTGGCTCTTGCCGATTTTTTCGCCGACTGTGATGACGATGCGCTTCCATCCCACCATAGTGCCCAGTCCCAAGGCCATGGCGACCGCGACCTTTACCCACAGGGGAATAAAACGGGTGGAATAGTCGACGTGCTTTTTGTAGTTGGCCAGCACGGCCGCGTCGGCGTCGGAGAATTTCGGCTTGCCGTTTTTCTTGACCAGGCGCAGGGCTTCGCTCACCAGGTACATATCGTTGCGAAAGTTGCGCACCCGGTCGTTGGGAACATTTTTCAATTCCTTGTAGAGGCTGGTTTCGTTGCCGATATCGTTGATCAGGTTGCGCAGCGCCAGCATGGTGTTGGGAGTGAATTCTTTGGAGCGGATGTAGTCGGTGAGGTCGTCGCGAGCGTCGCCGATCACGGCGTCCGGGCTGACGTAGTGGCTGACAGTGTCAGCGGCTTGCTGGCTGACGGCGATGAAATCCTGCGACTGCTGAAAAGTGACAGCGTGGTTGAGGGCGTAGGCAGTGGGCACGGTGCCGATCAGAATCAACATGATCAGGCCCATCCCCTTTTGTCCGTCATTGGAGCCGTGGAAGAAACTGACGCCAGTGCAGGTGAGGATGAGCAACACGCGAATGTAGAGTGGCGGAGGTTCGGTGCCTTCGGGAGCGCGGTAAAGTTTTTCGTCTTTGATCAGCGCTTTCGCCAGCAGAAGCAACAGACCTGCGCAGGCGAAGCCCACTATGGGCGAGAGCAGCAGCGACCATCCGATGTTTGTGGCCTGGCCCCAATCCACGCCGCTGGTGCCGGAGCGGCCGGAGATGAGCTGGTTGGCGATGCCGACTCCGATCACGGAGCCGATGAGCGTGTGCGAACTCGATGCGGGCAAACCGAACCACCAGGTGCCGAGGTTCCAGATAATGGCCGCGACCAGCAGAGCGAAGACCATGGCGAAGCCGGCCTTGCTGCCGACTTGCAGAATCAGTTCGACGGGAAGCAGAGAAATAATGGCGAAGGCGACCAGGCCGCTGGAGACGAGCACTCCCAGAAAATTCCAGAAGCCGGACCACACCACGGCGATGTGGGGCTCGAGAGAATGAGTGTAGATAACCGTGGCCACGGCGTTGGCGGTGTCGTGGAATCCGTTGACGAACTCGAAGCCAAGCGCCACCAGCAGCGCGATGCCCAGCAGCAGATAGGGCAGGATGGATTGCGCGTGAACGTTGGCGAGGTCCCGGACCAGGCTGGTTCCGGAATAGAGCACGCCCACGATCAGCACCAGGCCGAAAATGATCATGCCGAGCTTGCCGGGAGAGCGCGACAGCTTTGCGTCGAGTGCGGACTGCGGCTTGTCGAGTACGGTGGCTGTGGCCATAGGCTCCTCGTCGAGCAGGGGATAGAGTGAAAAGTGCTTCGAACGGAGGGACTATACGTGGGGAATGTTACGGGGATGTGAAAGAGCAGTGAGGGTAGTGGGCAGAATTAGCCCAGTACCGCAGTGAGTCGTTTCAAAAACTGCGCTGGTGGAAAACTTTAGCCCGTTGCGTGCATCCGGTCCAATCGCTATCGTGAAGACATGCCGACCGTCGCGCATGTCCGTGGCAGCGTTGCGGGGGCGGCCATCCTCACGCTTTTTGGCTCCGCGTGGTGCATCGTGGCGCTTGCTCTCTGGCCCGCGCACCCCGTCTGGTCAATTCCCGCCGGGTCCGTGGCAACTGTTGTATTGCTCGCGCTCTGCGTCATGCGGCTTACGGCTTTAAGAAATATCCCGAGCATCCATGATCCGGTCGCAGCGGCCAAAGGAAAGCGCGCCGGCATGCTCTTTGGAATCATATTTGGAGCTGAAAGCGGGTTGATATGGCTGTGCGCGATGCTGCTGGCGCGTCTTGGCCTAAGTGTTTGGATTCCGATTGCGGTCGCCGTTATCGTCGGCCTGCATTTCATTCCGTTGGCACGAGTATTTGAAGTGCCGCTTTACTATTGGACGGGAGCGCTCTCCGTCCTTGGGATGCTCGGATGTTCGCTGATCCGCGATGCCGGCACTCGGTTGCTGTGCGCGGGATTGACTATGGCGGCGGTGCTCTGGCTGACTGCCGTGTTGTTACTCCTGCAAGCCAGATTGAGCGGACCGGTCCCAATCGCGTGAAACATGGTGATGAAAATCTCGCGATCTAACCCTGGCGATCTAGACTTGGAGATCGAAACCTCAACACACTTTTCAGACAGCACCCTCCGGTAGTGTCCTGGCACGGCGTTAGGACATCGGCGCCCTGCCCTCGCTTTCTAGCCTCAGAACTTGACTACGATTCCGGCGGAGAATCGCAGGTTGTTTTCGTGGCTGGATAGGTTGGGGAGCAGGCCGGGGGCGAAGGCGTGACTGTAGATCGCATTCAGGTCGTGGCCGGTGTAGTAGTAGTCGAACTGTGCCAGGCGGACGGAGAAGCGCGGGTAGACTTTGTAGTCGACGCCGGCTCCGGCGGCTCCGGCGAGGGCCCAGTCGGTGACGTATTGGGATGAGCCGAAGAGGCCGGGGATGGAGCCCGCGTCGAGGTGGAAGCGCTCGGCGCCGACCAGGCCGTGGACGAAGGGCGTGAATTTCGATATGGCTTTGAAGGTGTACACCGGGCCACCCATGAGGGAGTACTCGTTGGCGTCGGGGAGCTGAACGAGTGCCTGGTTGGGACTGGAGAAGGGATTACCGTAGTGGCCTGCGAAGTCGGCGACAAATCCCAGCCGGTGATTCTGGTTGTATTGCACTTCGGAATTCCATCCGCTGAAGTTGGAGTTCACTCCGAAAGTGCCGGCAGGCTGGCCCAGGGCGGTGTCGACCGCGGAGCCGGTTAGTCCGCCAGTGTCGGCGTGCACCAGGGAATAGCCGCCGAACACCTGCACTTTGGGGTTTAAGGTTTGCGCAAACGCGGAAGAAGCGAAAAAAATCATCAGAGCCAGTGCTGCGGCTGCGAAACGGGTCATTGTCAGGCGTTCTCCGTTTATCTAAGATGCACGAAACCAATTATCTAGGATGCTGCGAAACCGGGCGCCAAGGGCGCGCTATGTCAAATATACCTAAAGGGGGGGCTTGGCGCTGCTGGAGACGGCCAGGACCAGCTTTGGGCAGCCGCGCAGTCGATAAGGAAGTGAGCCAAACGCGCGATTGTTACGTCGCGAGAAACGACGCTTCGCGCGGCTCGCGGGTTCCTCACGGTGCAAAATACGCTGATTAGGAATGACAAGCGAACGGCGCCTCGCGGCTGCGGGCCGCGGATCAAAGGGCGGCCATTCTTCGTTGGACCAGCGCGAAGTATAGGGCGACAAGAATCAGCAGCACGCCGTTCACGCTGAGCACTACCGGGGCGGTGAACAGGGGGACGAGCCATCCGGAGAGCAGATTGCCCATGGGCATGCCGCCGCGGAAGGCGAAGTTGTAGACGCTCATGACCCGGCCGCGCATTTCGTTGGTGGTGATCAACTGCACCAGCGAATTGACCGTGGCGAAAACCGCCATCATCGATGCGCCCACCACAACCAGCAGGGACTCGCTCAGCGGCAGCGACTTCGAAAGGGCGAAGCCAGAAATCCCCGCGCCCAGGCAGGCGAGCGCGCCGAGAGCTACCAGTCCTTTTCTCCTGAAATTTCCCGCGCCGGCGATGCTCAGAGAGCCGCAGATCGAGCCGAGCCCCATGAGCGCGAGGAGATTGCCGTAGGTTTCCGGACCGCGATGGAAAATGTCCTTCACGAAGACGGGAATGTAGGTGCGCATGGGCATGGCCAATCCGGTCATGCAGAAGGCCAGAATAATCAGGGCTTCCATGGAACCTTGCCGCCGGGCGAACTGGATGCCCTGCTTCAGGCTGGTGAACATGGACTCCGCGGTTTTTGCTGGCAGGAAGCGGGTGGTGATGATCGAGAGCGAAATGATTGGCGCCAGGAAGGAAAGCGCGTTCAGCCCGAAGCACCATTTTTCTCCGAGCCGCGCCAGAGCCTGCCCGGCCAGCGCCGGCCCCACCATGACCGCTACGTTGAATTGAATGGAATTCAGCGCGATGGCGTTGGGCATGTCGTCCTTCTCGACCAGCGTGGGAATCAGCGCCTGGTAGGCCGGACCACCGAAGGCTTGCGCGAAACCGGCAATGAACGAGAGGCAAAGGATATGCCAGACGTGAACCTGCCCCGTCGCCACCAGAACGGTGAGGATAGTGGCCGTCGTCATCTGGACATATTGCGAGCCGAGCAGAATTTTTCTGCGCTCCACCCGATCGGCAACCACGCCGCCGATCAGAGAAAACAGAAAGATGGGGATGCCGCCGAGAAATTGGTCCAGCGCCAGCAGGAACGCCGAGTGGCTGAGCCGGTAGACGAGCCAGCTCTGGGCCACGATTTGCATCCAGGTGCCAATGCTGGAGGTGCAGGCGCCAATCCACATCAAGCGGAAATCGCGATACTGAAATGCTTTGAAGACCCGGCCAAGGACCGCGGATGGGCTCCTGCGCGGAGGCTTCTCGGGAAGTATGTCGGGCAGTGTTTGGTCGGTGTCCACGAATCAGGTAGTTTCCAATCGAGATGGTAGCAGTATTTTGGCGTGGCCGTTTCTTGGGTCGGGGTATTGAGGAGGGACTGAGAGGGGATCCGAACGGAAGAAACTTAGCGACCGTTTTTGCCGCATGAGCCGGAAGTTTAGCTACTCTAATGAGCACCATGGCCGGTTCTCGTAAACTGATATTCCTAGTTTGAGTGAACCTCAATTGAACCCCATTTCTATTGCATCTCAGGAGATGAGAGTAGAATTGAGTCTCTCTTTTCCGGGGGGTTCCCAGATGCACGTTCGACTCTCTCGCGTCTGCATTCTGATTTTAGTCGCTTCGACTGCCTGGTCTGCTCTCGCACAGCAATCGTCGCAAACAGGTGCTCCCATGTCGGACCGTGACAAAGCAGGGCTTCGGGGTCCAGTTAAGACACTGCTGGAGGAGGACACCTTTTCGCGTCCCGACGGCCAGCAATTTCTCACAACCACAACGAAGTACACACCCGATGGCAGGATTCTGGAAGAGCGAACGAAAAACCCGGACGGCTCGGAATGGGTGACGAGCTACATTTATCACCCCGATGGGCGTCTCCTCAAGACCGTGACGGGTAAGGCGGGGTCCACCGACAGGTCTGAAACGACTTACTTGTACGACGAGGCACGAAGGCTGGTCGCGGCGAAATCGGGCGATACGGTCCAAACCCGCTATCAGTACGACGACGCGGGGCGCAAGTCCGCCATTGAAAGTTACGATTCAAAGCCCTTACCCCCGAACACGGCCTATGCAGCACATTGGGAAGGAACGGACTTGGGGTTTGTGCCTTCTCCTGGGGGTAAGCTCACAACGGTGTACAACGAGCAGGGAGTTGCGACGGGTGCGCAGTTTTACGATGCTGAGGGCAATCTCGTCGGCCACATTGTGCGTAAGTTCGATCCGGAAGGTCGCGTCATCGCAGAGGAACAGGCCGCGGATGCTCCGCAGGCAAACCTTCCCGAAGAACTACGGTCAAAGCTCAATCCAGAACAGATGAAGTCTGTCGGCGCAATGATCGCTGGGGCTCAAAACAGCGCTATTTTCTACTCTTACGATGCTCAGGGTCGTGTGACGGAACGGCACCGGAGTGGCGGAGTCTTTGGCGAGCAAGTGACTGTCTCAACATATAACGATCATGGCGATAAAGCATCGGAGCGTGAAACTACGGTCATGCCATCGAATACTGGCCCTTGGAACCTCACGGAAGCCGGAGCTTTCATTCCGACGGGAAAGCCCAATCCTCGGCAGCCACCCCGGACGTCCGAAACACAATACACGTACCAGCACGATCAGTATGGCAATTGGACCGAGCAGACCAATGTCGGCCGTTCTAAACCGGACGAAGCATTTCGACCCGGTACTGTCATTCGTCGTAAGCTGACCTACTACTAACCTCTGCTGTGTTCAGCTTGAAAGTCTCGGATCGTTGTCGAAATATCGCCGTTATACTCACTGACTTCGAAGTGGTTCCACAGCCTCGCTGGCGCGCCCATCGACGCAACCTTCTGCTAGTGGCCTGTCGCAGAGTAACCATTACTAGGCTGTTAGCATCCAAGCTGTCATGGCCATTGGCAGGGAGATCTTGCTCACTAAGCAACAGCATTCCGACCTCAGCAGCATTGCCCAATCCCGTGC
>JBAUAN010000244.1:0-3211 GCA_049675725.1 Candidatus Sulfotelmatobacter sp.
CTAAAAGATGGCGCCGTAGAATGGCCACCTTCTCCTCAGCAGTGTAGTGCTTGCGCTCTTTTCTCATACGTTCGCTCCGCTATCTTAACGGACGAACGCTTTCTCCATTTCCAACTGAGGCGGGACATTGTAAGCTGCTCACTCGCACACCTACGACCCCGACGCCGAAGGAAAGAGTGGCGGGAATACTTCAGCGCAGCACTGCCCTCATCGTCGAAGACTGGTTGACGAGGATAAAAAAGAACAAACAGCTTAACGGTGTTCCTCTTAGCGACCAAGAGCGCACAGGATATCTGCCCAAATTAATTGACGACTTGATTGTGCGCCTGGGATCGCCCCGCATCACGATACAGGAGGGCGGTTTCATCCGTTCCGCTGCCGCCGTAGCCCATGGCAAATTGCGAAGGTCGCAAGGCTACACCTCGGCGATGCTGGTGCAGGACTCACGAATACTCCAAGTAACGCTGTTTGGGACGTTGCAGAAAAATCTGAGTGCGCTGGACTTCAGCTTGCTGTTGCCTGATGTCATGACCATCGCGGATGAAGTGGATTCGCAGTTGACACAGGCGATGGAGGGCTTCACAGATGTCGCGGGACAGCCCGCAGCGGCGTAGAGAACAACGCACCGCCGCCGCTGCGGGAAAATTGGGACCAGACCAAAAGGCGTCTTGTCGCCAATCATTCTGTCTGTTTCCTTTAGGTCCCGCGCTTTCACCTTCGCCCGCCGCCGTCTCTGTGCTGCCACCATCTTCCTGCGCGCCGCTGCCGACACAATGCGCTTCGGCTTCGGTGCTCGCCGCTTGGCCCAGCGCCGCTTCTGCGCGATGCTGATCCGCCGCCGTGCTGCGGCGGACATGTGTGGGCGTGTGCCGTTGGTGGTGACGCTGGCTAAAGCCGCTAGTGCGGCGTCGATGCGCTGGACTTCCTGGTGTACCCGTTCTCGCTCGGCCTTCAACTGCTCGACTACCGCGGATAGAGTTGTCATGCGGGACCCCGGCCACGATAATATCCGGCCCATGTCCGACGTACTGCGCCGCCTAGTCCGGCAAACCTGGAAACAAGAAATGCACAAGAACTAGATGTTCGAGTCTCCCCGGCAGCGCGTGTTACTCTTGATTGGGCGCACTTGGAATCGGTAAACATCCGATCTGCTCACTTCGCTCTAACCGTCCACGACCGCATGCCGGCGACCCTCAATCCTGACAACTACGACCTCTGGCTTGATCCTGGGTTCGCCGATGCGGCGGGCGTCAAAGATGTTGAAGCCCTGCGACGCGGCAGCATGCGGTGCTACCCGGTGAGCGCGCGGGTGAACGGTGTGGCGAATGATGATGCAGAGTGCGCAGCGCCGGCGGAAGTCGCGCAGGAGCAAGCACGGCTGTTCTGATGCGATGGTGCGCCTGTGCACCTTTGTCCCCCCTCATCGCATCCAAACAGTTGGGGCGTAGAAGGCAGGTTACGGGGATTGGGCGCGGAATCGTCCGCCACGAATGGACCACTTGCGTTGTATACGTTGGCCCGAACGCTGGACGCACGTCTGCGACGTGTCACACAGATTCTCCAGCCCGACAATCTGCCAACACTTGATAGGGCACAATCCCAAGAGTGCCTGCTCGCCTTGGAGGAGATAAAGATGCTCCTGTCAGAATTGCAGCTCATTCAGCTTCGTCGGGAATAACCCGCTATCCAGAATTGAACAGACATCGTAACCGGCAATTAGTAGGCTGTACTCAGGTTGTCTCAGTTTAGATGATGTCAGAACCTCGTGAACCTTAAAACGCCGGGCCCACTCAGGTCCGGCCCTTTTTTCATGATCTCTCTCGAAGTCAAGATCGTAGTCGCGGTAATCGCAGTAATCTCGATCATCGTATACATTCGCAGGAAGAGCCCGCGAAACTGATCGACACATCCGACCAAAACTTCAGTCTCCCACGCAGCGCATTTAACCAAGGCTTAACACAGCCGGAACCGCCGCGTAACAGAAATCAGCTAACGTCGAGCTTCCTGAACACGGGGTGGTCTGCTGCCCGAGGCCGCCCCTTTTTTCCAGCATCTCTCTGTTCGCATGGTGGCTCGATGCCCGACTTCTTCCTCCATCCGGAGACTCGCAGAACTGATTGGTGGACGATTGTCTTTAGTCGGAAAGACCGAGGCTGCTGGTCGGCTCCCCGAAGAGGATCAGGCTGTGGCGACAGGAACACATGTAGGCAGGGACTCCGGGGCACACCGTGTGGGCACACTGGCGGCGGACGAAACCGCCCGCCCTTGTGGGCAATCATCGGCTGAACTCGATCCCCAGCACGCAATGCGGGCAGCGAATGACCAATGCTGTGTCGGTAGGCGTTGGGCCTTGATGGGAGTGACATTTGTTCGGGTTTCGTAACAAGACCGAAGTAGTAAACAGCGAGGAATGAAAACCTTGACACCCTCTAGGGCAAAGGAGCTCTGTCATGGAGTCGCGCAGCGGTGGGTCCCACTTTCTTCTCCCCTTCAAAAAGCTACGAACAACAAACTTCTTGGGCTCGCCACTGGAAACATGGGCGCTGGTGCTAGTACTGACAGTGGTCATGGTCCTGAGCGCTATTGCGCTGGGCGCATGCTGGGACAGTGTCAATACTGACCAGACGTTTAGCCCCTATCAAGATTTGGGTAGTGTCCTAATAGGACACCACCAGGATTTTGAATACCGATTTTGAGTGCTGATGTTTACGTTGGTCTTGGCACGACGGTAGCTAGCCTCCCCGTTTGAAAACGAACGTTCGGATAAAAGCCGCCAAAGTCAAAGGTTTCGAATAGCAGCCTAACCCCGAGCTTGTTCGGGTTTCGTAACCGAATCGGAGTGGGCCCAGACGATTAGGAGATGTCCGGCACTCCGGGAGTGTGCTCGAAACACCGTAAAGAGTCTTCCCCAAACGGCCAGCCATACGACCCGCCACGATCGCGAACTTTAACTTTTTGAACAGGCATCCTTGTTTCTAGTCGCGCGTGAGTGGATCGGCAACCGGGGAGCGTAGGGCTTGCTTCGATTAATGTTCCCACATCCTGGTGAAAGAGGCGTCCGGGGAGAAGTGACATGGATGGCGGCTAGCAGCCCGTGGTGCAAGTCTGGGTACCTGAAACAAAAGATGGTGTGATCCACAAGCAGAGTTCGTAGAATGCGCGCATGGCGATGAGCAAGAGGAGCGGCGGGGAGAAGCAAGAAGACATCTGG
>JBAUAN010000245.1:0-3609 GCA_049675725.1 Candidatus Sulfotelmatobacter sp.
CATGGAAAACAACACAGCACCAACGGTAGTAAAAGCGGCCATCGACGGATGGAGACTTCCTCTTCGCCAGGCAGACGGAAAGCGGTCGCCGGTTGTCGCGGTTGGCGATAGCGTTCTGGCGGATGGAGTTGAACGGAAAATCGCTGAAATCGTAGAACTCGGCGGCGTCACGAAGTTGATGCTGGAGGGCGAATAGATGGACAGCGCTCAGTTCGATCTTGCAAACGAAGTCGCACGCGGTCTCCCTTACTGTGGAAGTACCGCGATTGACGTTTACTCGGATGGCCGATGGCAGGCCGCTCCCGGTCCTGATGGTGGATTTCGTTTTAAGTGGACGGTAGACGGATATCGCTCTATCGATTACCCGGACTACGAGTAAATCATGGAGCGCGCATGAAACCATTCATAAATACATTCGAAATCCAGGTATGGCTGGCAACGATCAGCCGTGATCCAATCGCTCACTCCGACGTAGGCGTGTTCTCTTGTTACGCCTACGGCACAAGGGGAAAAGTGCTCCCGTTCGCGAACAAGTGCGAGTTCTGGAGCAGCCTCTAAATGTCTCGCTCCACCATCAGTACCTTTCAACTCTTCGAGCGGTTCCCCGATCAGGAAGCCGCTCGAATCTACCTCGAAGGCCGCTTGTGGCCGAACGGACCAACCTGCCCGCAGTGCCATTCCGGCGCTCGCGTGACGGCGCGTCCCGGTGGCTCCTATCGTTGCGGCGCGTGCAAGAAATTCACGTTCACAGTGCGGGACGGCACGATATTCGGAGCATCCAAAATCCCACTTCACAAGTGGGTTTATGCCATGTACCTCCTCGTCACCGCGCGCAAGGGCATCTCTTCGATGCAATTAGCGACGGAAATCGGGATCACACAGAAGTCCGCGTGGTTCATGCTCCAGCGCCTCCGTGAAGCCTGCTCAACGACAAACTTCGCGGCATTGTGGAGGTCGATGAATGCTTCGTAGGCGGGAAAGAGGCCAACAAGCACGAACACAAAAAGGCGATCGCATGAGCGACACTTCAACCCCGCGCGAACTGGACGCAATCGCCGATGTGGTGCTCAACTACAAGCCGAAACCAAAGACAAAAGCTCAACGTAAACGCGCGCGAAAGGCCAGGAAAAATGCGAAGGCGGGGTACTCGCGTAAATAATTCCCAAAGTTTTTGCCATGCGCCAGGCGGAATCCGCGGAGGATCACTTCACAGACTTGCGCGAGGCATGGGCGGAAACAATCTGCCAGGCAATTTTCGGCACTACCATTCAGGCGGCGGAAGCAGCTCTATCTAGCGGCGGATCGTCTTCGCCGTCTGCACCCGCCCCGGTTCCGTCAGGGTCATAGGTGAAAAAATCATTCAGGAAAATTTCGAGCTGCGCTCGTTGCGGAGGATCGGCCAACAACGGCCCGGCTTGTGGATTCATGACCAACAGCCCGAGCACACCGGCAGTGCCCCGAGCTTCAAGCCAGCGATAAACCTCCAGACCACCCGCGTGAAACTGGCAGACGTAAGCGGCGTAATCGAACCCAGTGATACCGTCCGTCATTTTCTGAAATCCGAGCTGGCAGACTTCCCCAATTCGATCTGCAAGCGTAGATTGCGGCACGTTGCCATTATCCATCCGTCCCGGACCGCCAGGAGTTTCATTGATCGTCACGGCAAGCCGCATCCGTTGTTTCTGCAAAAAGTCGATACCCTGAATCACTTGGGGAATCACTACAGCCGCGCTTTTCAGCACGTCGGAAATCCCGGCGAGAGTTCCGTCCGCAGTCGCGGCACCGACCACAGCGGCAGCTCCGCCACGGGCTTTCGCAAGGAAACTTTCGATACGTTCCCAGGCCGAAAAAGGATCATCGGTCCGTCCCATCGAAAGCCGCTTGTCGATCAAATCCAAAATCTGATCGGCAGTGAGACCGGAAGAAGCCGGAGTTTCCGGCCGCAGCAGCCGCGCAATGTCAATCGATTGTTTCATCATGTCGGCAGGGTTCTGGGTACCGGACGTGATGAGCTTGAGCAGTGCCTGGGTAATGAAATCGCGGCCGATCAGCTCGCCCGGAGAAGAAGAAACCGAAACCGCCTGAGCGGGCGTATCCCGATCCGTGCGCAGTCGCGGCATACCGTTCTGATCGCGCAGCAGCACCCCTTTTTCGATCAGCCGGTTGATTTCATCGATGTTTTCGGAAGCGCCCAGGCAAAGTGTTCGGACGTCGTAGATGGGTTCCAGTTCGGGATCCGTAATGTCGAAGGTCATGGAGCAGACTTCGGTTTGTCCTCTGTCCCGCATTTTGTCGTTCAGCTTCCATTGGTACTTGCCGCGGCCGAATTCACGCCGCATGTATTCGAGGTTCATGTCATCCACTTCGAAAACTTTTCGTATGGTGTGCTCTTTGACGCCGATCAGCGCAAAATCGATTTTCGGTTTGAGCCGGTACATATAGAGCTGCAAACCGCTTTTTGCCGGATAACCGGCCAGGTACGCGGTGAAGTCTTCCGGTCTCGTGATCTCAAGACGCGACCGCGAATAATCGAAAGTGCGCGTGCCCGTCGCCGTTCGCGCCCTTGATGCGGGGATTTTTCCGCCTGTCGGAATCCCGGCAGGAGCCGTTTTAACCGCTGCTTGACTGGCCATTCTCGTTTTCTCCCTTACGCCTATATAGCCTAACCTAACCTTCGAGCTTGCTGAAAAACACGCGCCGCGAAACGATGAAGGCTTGCCAGGTCTGCGTCCTGCATCCGATTCAATACGCTATGAGCGTTTATTTGGCGCACCCGTGCGCGTCGCCGAGTATCCCCGGCCGATGCTGTCGGATGAAGTGGAAACGGCCCAGACCATCGCCATGATGGACGAGCTGGCCGACGCCGACGCAGCCCACCGGCTTGTGATCGAGGCCACGGCAAACGCCCTCGATCAGGCGGGAATTTCGCTCGATGCCGGAACGGAGGCCAAAACCAACGCGGTTTATTGGTGGCTGAAAAAAACCATTCGTTACATACCCACACCAGGCACCAGTCCTCTTGTGGATCAAACGCTCATTCCTCCCGCATCGCTTTTGGCGATGCCCGATCCGGAGGGAGACTGTCCCCAATTTTCGATGCTGGCACAGGCGATGCTCCGCGTATGCTGCATTCGTTCATTTTTCAAAACCATTGCGGCCGATCCGGATTTTCCGGAAACGTACACGCATGTTTACAACGTGGTCGAAATCGCGCCCGACCGGTTCACTGCGTTCGACAGTTCGAATGGTCCGGCACCCGGCGCTGAGTACGCCCATCGGCTGAAAGAAAGAGTATGGCCGCAGATCCGAAAGATGAAATGCCAGCCCCGCGGAGGCGACTCGTTGAGCGCCAAAGGAAATGAAGCAATGGTGAAGAACTACCGGCGCAACCCTTCAAATCGAAACGTCACTTTGCGCAGCCGGATGAACGGCACGAGTCATCTGTTTTATCCGCTTCAGGGCTTGGGGAGAATGGGTGACACGGTGTGCGATCAGGACGGCAACTGTTACGACACCACCGATCCGAACAACGTGATTCAGACGACAGAAGGAGGCGAGCCGGTTTTCAGTTCGCCGACTGGCGCTTCCTCAAGCGTCATCATGCAGGGA
>JBAUAN010000246.1:0-4993 GCA_049675725.1 Candidatus Sulfotelmatobacter sp.
GCAGAAGCTGACCTGCCAACGCACCTTCCCCAAAGAAATTCCCCTGGCTCACGATCGCGATGGTCGCTTCCTTGCCGATCTTGGATACAACGGTGAGTCTCACCCTTCCCTTTTGGACATAAAAAATGGCGTCCGCTTCGTCCCCTTGCGAAAATATGACTTGTTTCCTGGGAACAATCTGGATCTTCCGTCCGTCGCCAATGGTCGCAAGGAAGGTGTTTGGGTCAAGCCGACGATTTTCTTTGCCGCACCGAAAGGGAGCATCCGTCATGAGTGTAGTCCGCGGACGCAGTGATATCTGTTATTTGTCCGATCCCATTAAACGCCGGTCCCGATGCGGTTCTGTGCGGGGTAGGCCGGTACTAAGCTCACATTTTTCTCCCGGCTTCGCGCCACAGGTAGGGCACCGGACCGCCAGGGCCAGTTTCTGCTTGGCTTTCATGGTTACACAATGCACTGTTGCTCGCCAATAAGATGGTCAATAGTGATCAGTCCGCAAGTCCAGTTTCGGTGAATACTGACAAGAGGCCACCTTCCAACCCGGCGCTGCTGATTCTCTCGGGTCAAGGGAAGCGAAAACGTGATTCGAGCCGCTAAGAATGAAACCGGCGGAATTCCGCGCTCGATAAGTAGGCGACATTCTCGAGCTTGGAAAGAATCTGCGTGTCCTTCATTTCTTCATTTCAACCTTCAACTTCACTTGTGAGCTATCTTGCTCAGACGCGCAACTCTGGACCTGTCATTCTTCTTGTACTGACTGTGAGTACGAGCCGCAAGCTTTGATTCGCTGCTCTCATTCTTAAGCCGGAGTCGAGGCCAATCAGCATTCTTCATCCGTGCCTGCCGCCAAACCTTGCGGCGGAACACGATTCGACCCTAAAAGTTCCCGAAAATCGAAATCCGGGCTCCCTCCTGGCAGATCAGGGGCGTTAGCCAGCGAAAATCAGCTCGCGCAAGAAGGAAGGTCTAAAGACAATGCCGTTAATTCAACTCCTGGAAGTTCTCATCGTGGTGGGTGTGCTCCTGTGGCTGGTGAATCGCTTCATCCCCATGCAGTCCTCGATCAAATCCATCTTGAACGGCGTGGTTGTGATCGCCGTGGTTCTGTGGATCCTGAACGTTTTTGGCCTGTTTCACTCTCTTTCCAGCATTCACGTTGGAAAAGGATGACACGGGAGCCACCTACTCAAAAATCCTGTCCGCGAACCAGAAAAATTTAACGGCACACCACTTCAAATTGTGCCAAGGAGATATTTTGAAGACTCACCTCTTGTTAGCAGTTGGAATCCCCTTAGTTTGAGCGCGTTTGCTCAAACGAATTCGCAAACCCTTACGGTCGAGCCGGCAAGCGCGGCGCCAATATTCCGGGTAACCGTGATCAGCCGCAGTGTGCAAGCGGTGAACTACGAGCATCGCAGCGGATCTTCGAAGGTGGATTTTGCCGGCACCGACCTGATGCCCTCGGCGAACGGCGTAGCGCAGGTAAACAGCAAGCGTGGATCCATTGCCATCGAAGCGGAATTTGGCGATCTGCAGAATCCAACGACCTTCGGCAATGAGTATCTGACTTACGTTCTGTGGGCGATTTCCCCCGAAGGCCGCGCCGTGAACCTGGGCGAGGTCCTGGTCGGCGGCAACCACCGCAGCAAGCTGAATGTGACCACCGACCTGCAGGCATTCGCTTTAATTGTCACCGCGGAGCCTTACTATGCCGTTCGGCAACCCAGCAATGTGGTGATTCTCGAAAACGTGGTTCGCGAAGAGACCAAGGGAACCACGGAAGCGGTAAACGCAAAATATGAGCTTATGGAACGTGGCGGCTACATCCCCACCGGCTACAAGTTTGATCCCGTGATCTTGAATGCCAAGTTGCCGCTCGAATTCTTTGAGGCGCGAAATGCGGTGCGCATCGCGCAATCCGAGGGAGCCGAGCAGTACGCCAGCGACAGCTATCAGCACGCCGTCAAGCTGATGACAAATGCCGATGGCTATGCGACAGACAAGCACATCGATAAAAAGCCGCTGATCGCAGTTTCCCGCGAAGCCGTGCAGACCGCGGAAGACGCACGCGCGATCGCAGTCAAGAAAATGGACGAAGTTCGCTTGGCCAATGAGCGCCAGGCTTCATCGGATGCGCAGGCCAGATCGCAGGCGCAAGCTGATGACGCGACTCGCCAGCAGATGCAAGCCGAATCCGATACCGCAAGAGCTCAAGCCGCAAAGGTTCAGGCAGAATCTGATGCAGCCAAGGCCCAGGCCGATGCTGCCGCTGCACAAGCGGCAACTGCGAAGGCTCAATCTGATATGGCGAACAGCCAGTCGGCCTCGGCAAACGCAGTTTCGGCGGCGCAGGCGGATGCCAAACAATCTCGCCTGGCGGCACAACAGGCACAGCAGACCGCGCAACAAGCCGAGACCGACAAGGCAGCCATGCGCGCGAAGTTGGCTGAGCAACTGAATTCGATTCTTCAGACTCGCGACAGCGCACGCGGACTCATTGTCAGCATGTCCGATGTTCTGTTCGACACGGGAAAGTATTCGTTGAAGCCGGGAGCGCGCGAAAAGCTGGCAAAGGTCGCCGGCATTCTGCTCGCGTATCCAGGACTCAACATCGAAGTCGGCGGCTACACGGATAACGTCGGCGGCGATGCCATGAACCAAACGCTGTCTGAGAATCGCGCGGGTTCAGTGCGCGACTACCTGGTGCAGCAAGGAGTGTCCACGAATTCGGTGTCGGCCAGAGGTTTCGGAAACACCTTGCCAGTAGCCTCGAACGACGACTCCGCCGGACGGCAGCAAAACCGCAGAGTGGAACTTCTCGTGTCCGGCGACGCCATCGGTAGCCCGGTCAATGCAACCACAGGAAGCTTGCAGTAAGGCAAGAATAACCAGCAATTCGATAATGGAGGCAACACTTTATGAAACTCATTGGAGCTATCAGCACAGCAGTTCTCACTTTGTCGCTCGGTGTCGGTATTCCGGCGTACGCACAGCAAGAGCAGCACGACCAGCAGGAAGAAACCAAAGACAAGCCAGCGCAGGAAAAAGAGCAGAAGGCACAACCGGAAAAGGCCATGAAGCCAGAGGAGAAAAACGCGCGGCCGGAAGAGAGGACTGCTAAGCCGGAAGCGAAAACGACGCAGGAGCAACACACCCAGGAAGCCAAGCCTGCAAAACAGGAGCAGCATGCCAGCAACAACGGCGGTGGCCGCATTCCCGAAGCCAGCTACAAGGCCCATTTCGGACAGGAACACCATTTCCGCGTCAGCCGAGCCGAATACGGCAATCGCCGCTTCCAATACGGTGGCTACTGGTTTGGGTTTGAGAGCGCCTGGCCGAGCAACTGGCTCTACACGCAAGACGTTTATGTTGTCGAAATTGACGGCGTGTACTACCTGTGTAATGCGAGTTATCCGGGTGTGAACCTGATGCTCAGTGTCACGCTGTAGCACTATCGAACAGTTAACGAAAGGCGCGGGCCATTCTTGGTCCGCGCCTTCACTTTCGCAAGGGATAGGGAGCAAACATGCTTGGAACCATTCTGATCGTGATTCTGATTCTGGCACTACTGGGAGCGCTGCCACGGTGGTCGCACAGTCGGGACTGGGGTTACGCCCCGACCGGCGGAGTGGGGCTGATCCTTTTCGTGGTTGTCATTCTGCTCGTTCTCGGGCGGATCTGAGCGTTCGCAAACGCACTATATCGCCAGATGGATACCCCGATACGCACAGAACGAGCGACTGAGTGCGCTTGGTTTTCTTAGGGCCTCTTCTCTCGTGACTGTGTTTGATCCAGACTCTTATGCCCGTCGCAGCGGTTGGAGACGATAGGAACCGGTTTGGGCAGAAAATCTTGCTCTCTCGTGCTATTACGTTGGGCAGCTTGCCCTTGAACTTGCGGCGCTCGCACACTGCAGCGCCTGGACCATACGCCACGCTACTGGTACGGACCCAAACGCTTCCCTTTTGGTCAAAGGCTCGCGGTGACCTGGGAAGGGTGGTTGATAGATGTAGTCTGGATGGCCACATCCATGGGTATTTCTCCGTTGTTGCGGACGGATAGCCAGTATCCGTTGCAGGGTTTAGAGCTCATGTTTGGGACGCTCGCTGTATTTATCGCGATCCGTTCCTGGAAGGGCGAACCGCAGCGCTGGGACGGTTGACTGCTGGTCAATGAGCGCTCTCGACTGCTCGGAACATCTCTGCATCTGCCCGCTTCGTTGCCTGCGCGTGCTTTAAACCGGATCTGGAGCTTGCGAGATCACGCAGGCAAACATATATCATTGCGGCGCAAGAGTCGCGCCTTTGGCTCGCTTCCCTGCCAAACTGACTCGCTATCAGTACTCTGGTCACGTTGACTTTCGGTCCCGGTTTCTGCAAAACTAACTGGCCATGGAACTGCTCCTGAACCTTGCCTGGCTGTTGCTCGCGCTTCCAGCCTACTGGCTGTGGCGACGGAGCTTCGCCACGCGGGCCCAGGGCAGGCTCAGTTCTCGGCAGTGTTTGCTCGCTCTGGCGTGCTTGCTGGTTCTGCTTTTTCCCGTAATCTCAGCCACCGACGACCTGCACGCCATGCGCGCCGAGATGGAAGAATCCTCGCCCGGCAAGCGCAGTGCCCGCCAGACGACAGGTGAAAAGAGCTCCGTTTGGCACAGCCGATGGCAGACTTTGCCCGCAGTGGTCGCAGCTCCAGGCTCGCTTGCACTGCTCTCCGAGGGTCGGCACGAATTTTTTTCTGTGCCTCAGTCGGAGCTTAACGCTCCCCTCGTTCTCCGCTCCAGCCGCGCTCCGCCCTGCTTCCGCCTCGCATAGTTTGCTGAGTGTCTTTCGCTGAATCTTCGATCCGTTGCATCGAAGAATTGGCGGCAGACCTTCCCCCATCTTTACGAAATTCTTACGAGTGAACCGACATACTCGTCGAGGCCCCGTCAACAGGCGACGGCGGCTCGTAAGTAAACCGATCAATCAGGCCGTCGAAACGATCATGGCGTCAA
>JBAUAN010000247.1:0-5839 GCA_049675725.1 Candidatus Sulfotelmatobacter sp.
CTGAAAACCCGGATGAAAATCACAGCCTATAATCAGCATGACGTTGGCTCCTCTCACGAGCCTTGGTCTTCTTCATCGCATACCAATCTACTCGCGACGAGCCAACGTCGTTATGCAATCAAGCGCATGAGGTCCGCGAAAAGCGGACTTCATACGTAGTCGAAGGACCCCCATTTGCTTCGATCATTAGATCCGCATCGAGGAATTCTCCGGCGAAACAAGACATCTTAAGGAGAGGCTTCTAGAATCAGGAGTCGGCGGCTTTTTCTACGCCGCCAGCAAAATAGAGCACGGCGCGAGTTAGGTGGCGAGGATCATCGGCGCGCACTAGCCGCGCACTTTCGTCGCTACCTCCGGATACTCATACACGCCGCGTCCCGCCTTCCGCCCCAGACGTCCTGCCTGCACATACTCCACCAGCAAAGGCGCGGGACGATATTTCTCTCCTAACGTTTTGTGCAGATATTCCAGAATGCTCAGGCGCGTATCCAGCCCTACCAGATCGACCAACTCGAACGGTCCCATGGGATGGTTCAGTCCCAGCTTCACCGCCTTGTCGATGTCCGCCGCTGAGGCGATCCCTTCCTGCAGCATGAGGAACGCTTCGTTGCCGATCATGGCGTTGATGCGGCTGGTAATGAAGCCCGGCGACTCTTTGATCACGACCACTTCTTTTCCCATGTGCTTGCCCACTTCCACGGCGGAGGCCAGCGTATCGTCGTCGGTTTCAAGCGCGCGCACCACTTCGAGCAACTTCATCTTGTGCACCGGATTAAAAAAGTGCATGCCGACAATTTTCTTCGCGCGATAGGTGACGCCGGCGATCTCGGTGATGCTGAGCGACGAAGTGTTCGAAGCGAGAATCGTTTTGGGCCGGCAGATCTTATCGAGCAGTGTGAAGATTTCAATCTTCGATTCCATCTCTTCTGGAACCGCTTCGATCACGAGGTCGGCTTCGCGCGCGGCTTCGTCCACTGACCCCGCGTATTCCACGCGGCGGAAAGCTGCGTCGGCGTCGGGCGCGGCGACCTTGCCCAGTTCAACCGCCTTGTCGAGATTGGTGCGGATTTCGTTTTCAGCTTTACGCAGCGCTCCAGGCAGCAGATCTTCGAGAATGGTGCGGTAGCCGCCGAGCGCGGCGGCGTGGGCAATGCCGCCGCCCATGGTTCCGGCGCCGATCACAGCGATGGTCTGGACCTGCGCCACTGCCTAGCCCGCCTTCTCCAGGTCGGCGAGCGCGGCGTTGAGCGCACCGCCGGCGGTGCGCAAATATTCCGCCAGCCGTTTCCGCTCTTCCGGATTCATGTTGGGAATGTAGAGGCAAAGGCGGCGCAAGGTTGCGGTAATGTCGTCTACGTAATTCATGGAACGGATGAGTTCACCTGTCGCTGGCATAAGAGCTCCTGTTGTAAGGCCGAAACTCCTATTTTGGACGCGCTCACGCATTTAGTAAAGCGACAGGATCAAACCAAAACCTTTGACCACCAAGGACGCCAAGGTGCACGAAGGAAAACCTATGGGTAGTCCTTTGTGTACCTTGGTGCCCTTGGTGGTCATGAATCTTTAACCACGATTTACCAATCGGATCGCGTCGAGAGAGCGTCGTCGCACAACGGCGCACAAGAATTATGAACAGCTCATGAATCTTGTGTCAGAATAGCGCCGATCAATTGTTTTTATGGGTCACGACTTGGCCCTGCGAATCGAATAGCCATGAGTGAAAACGTTTTGAAGCGCTACATTTTCGCGAGCGATTTCGATCAGACGCTTACCTTCAACGACTCCGGTTATGTGCTGGCGGAGCTGGTCGGCATTCCTACGGAGGAGTTCGAGCGCAAGGCGAAGGGGATGGCGAAGATCAACCTCGTGCAGCAGGGCGCGGAGCTGGCGTATCTTCTCCTGCACGACCCTGAATTCAAGGCCAAGGTGCGCAGGGAGCATCTGCACGAAGCGGGCAAGCGCGTGCGGCTGAAGGAAAACATTCAGCTGCTCTACCAACTTCTGGAAGCGGGCATCGACGGACACTTCTTTGATTTTTATGTGCTCTCGGCCGCGCCCGTGGAAGTGATCTATTCGGCGCTGGAGGGCATCGTTCCGCAGGATCATATTTATGGGACGCAGTTTCTCTACAAGTCTTCGGGCGAGATCGACACCATCGTGCGAGCGACGGCTGGCTACGGCAAGGTGGCTGTGCTTGACCACTTGCTAAGCGAGCAGGTGGTGGGACCGGATCACGTGATCTACAGCGGTGACGGCAGTTCTGACATTCACGTGATGCTGCACGTGAATGCGCGGGATGGATTGACCATCGCGGTGTCGGAGTCGCCTGACATCTCGCAGATCGCGAAGCGCACGGTGTTGAGCACGAGCGCGCTGGCCGTGCTCGCTCCGATACTGGAAGAGGTTGCGGGGTGGGAGCGGTCGCGCATTCGAGGCTTCTTTGAGGCGAACGGGATGCTGATCCAGGAGTGGGAACGGGTGCGGACGGACTGGCTGACGGTGCGTCCGGTGGCTAGAGAGGCGGCCGCTGAAGGGGTGGTTTGAGGATGGATCGGGGCTAAAGTTTTCCACAGTGTTCCTGAAGGAACACTTCGTCGATTTGCATTTGAGCACAGCAAAGATGTTATCTAGAGAAATAGCCAAAAGATATTGACATGTAAACCCTTTTGAGTCAGGTGGTTCGGGGAGTGCTGCCGATATATCGGCAGGAGGTGTGGCAAAAAAGCCACGCGAAAACAGGGCTCTCGAGAGGCTGAAACAGCTCCAAATTTCTCAAGTTGAGAAAGAATACAGCATGCTGCGCGATAAGAGTTTGATTCCACTTTCTTGGCAGCACCAGCATGCGCTGGCGTTGTGTGTGCGGATCGAACGAGCTTCGCCGATTGGGGAGGGCGATTTGCCGGTATGGCGGGCGGAGATTGCGCTGCTGTTCGAACAGGAAATCCGGATTCATTTTGCCGCGGAAGAGTTGCTGGTTTTTCCGGCGGCGCGTGGATTTGCGGAATTGCTTCCGATGGTGGAGGAATTGATTGCCGAACATGCTCGGCTGCGCGAGTGGTTTTCGCGAGCGGAGAGCTTGTCGAGCGCGGATATGGTTTTATTTGTTCGCGGGCTTTCTGGGCACATACGAAAAGAAGAGCGCCAGCTTTTTGAGCGGATGCAGGAGTTGATGAGCGGAGAGGAGTTGGCGGTTCTGGGCGCACGATTGGAACTTGCGCTGAGGGATGCGGTGCAGGCTTGTGTTTTGCCGACGGTGGCGAGTGAGCTGTGAGCGAAAGTGATTCCTTCTGTCTCGCTCAGGGTAGGCCTCACCGGCTGAAGCCGCGTCCGAATGACAAGTGGCTAGCGGTAGTTGGCACGTCATTATTAACGAGCAATTCGCACGCGGGAGGCGCCCGCGCTCTGCGAGTTGGGAGGGGACTTCGGGATTTGTGGCGGTGGACGCGGTGGCGGGCAAGAGGGACTACTCTACACGGGCTTGGGCGATCTTCTGGCGGATTCAGATCTTTGGGATTCATCATCTATTATTCATTTATTTATTATCCCTACGAAGTCCTTCGGGCGTATGATGCTCCGCTGAGATTTTTCCTGTTGGTTCCGTAAAATAGCAGGGCGCCACCGTTGCCCTGCCAAAGGTGTCCCATGACTCCTCACTCCGCCCGCAGGGCACCCGCTCTCAGGGTCTTCGCCTGCTTTCTTGCAACGCTCATAGTTGTTGTCATTCTGGCGTCAGCGCCCCAGGTAACGAGTGCGGGGCAGGCGGCTGGACGAGACTCTGCGGCGTCCGCGCGGTCCAAAGAGCTTGCGCGCGCAGCTGCCGCCCCCTCCCGAGAAAAGAATTCCGGCGTTGCCCCGATGGATTCTGGCAATCCGCTTTTCCTGGGGGTGGTGGATTACGACTTCGGATATCCGGCGTACACGGTGGTCGCGGACCTGAACGGAGACGGGAAGCCGGATCTGGTGGTGGCGAATTCCTACGGGTGTGCCAGCTGTGATTTCGGGGCTGTGGGTGTCCTGCTCGGTAACGGCGACGGTACGTTTCAGCCGGAGGCTGGCTGGTACTCCACTGGCGATAACCTTACCACCTGGCTGGCGGTTGCAGATGTGAACGGGGATGGCAAGCTTGACGTGATCGTCGCAAACCAGAGCCTTGGCGTTGACGTTCATGGCTCGGTCACGGTGTTTCTGGGCAATGGCGATGGCACTCTAAAGCCGGGTGTCATCTACGACTCGGGCGCCTACGGCGCTTTATCAGTGGCGGTGGGGGATGTGAATGGGGACGGTAAGCCGGATCTACTGGTGGCGAACGAGTGCGATGCTGCCGGTTGCAGCGGCCGGAGCACGGCTGGCGTTCTGCTGGGCAATGGCGACGGCACTTTTCAGCCGGCGGTCCTCTACGATGCGGGAGGGGAATATGCCAACTCCATAGCAGTGGCTGATCTTCGCGGGGATGGCGAACTGGACCTGGTGATAACGATTTCGTCGAGCCGCACGGTCAGCGTCCTGCTGGGTAACGGGGACGGCACCTTTCAGCCCCTAGAGTCGTACGACGCGGGAGGGTCCGGGCTCTCGTCGGCGGCGGTCGCAGATGTGAATGGCGACGGCAGACCGGACCTTATGATCGGAGAGAGTGGCGCGCTGGCGGGCGTTCTGCTGGGCAACGGCGACGGCACTTTCCGGGAAGCGACGACTTATAACACGGGCAGCGGCTCCACAAATTCCGTCGCGGTATCCGATGTAAACGGCGATGGCAAGCCCGACCTAGTGACGGTCAACGGGAACTCCACCGCGAACGTGGCCGTTCTGCTGGGCAACGGCGATGGCAGTTTTCAATCCGCGCTGCTCTACGAGTCTGGCGGACTCCCCTCTGCGGTGGCGGTTGGGGATGTAAATGGCGATGGCAGGCCAGATATAGTGGTGACCAACCCCTACTACTGTGCGGCGTGTACTACTCCTTCAGTGGGCGTGATGCTGAACAACATGGGGCCTCACACCCCGACGACTACCTCGTTGGCCGCGAGCGCCAATCCTGCCGCTGTTCGCACAACTGTGAACTACACAGCGACGGTCGCGGGCCTGTCCGGCGGACCCGTCAACGGCAGCGTCACCTTCGCGGATGGTGGAGCGACGGTGGCAACGGTAGCCGTGTCGGACAATCAGGCGGTGTACAGCGTGATTTACAGAACGGTAGGTCTACACCCGATCACCGCTGCCTACTCGGGCGATCTTCACAATAGCGCAAGCCTGTCCTCCGCGGTGGTAGAGGACGTTGAAGGCACATCCAAGACAACGCTGGTGACATCTGGGTCGCCTTCTCTGGTCGGCCAACCTGTGACGTTCACAGCTGCCGTTTCGTCCTTCTACGGCAAGATTCCGGATGGCGAACTGGTGACGTTCTCGGACGCTGGCACAGCCATAGGAACAGGCACCACCGCGAACGGCGTCGCCATATTCACAACGTCGTTACTGACGGCGAAGACTCACGGCATCAAGGCGACGTACTCTGGGGATACCACCTTTGAGTCAAGCCATGGAGCGACTCACCAGGTAGTGGATGGGTATCCGACGGCGGTGAGCCTGATCTCCAGCCCGAATCCTTCGGTCTATGGGCAGGCCGTGACCTTTACTGCGACTGTTGCTTCGAGTGGCGCGAGCGTGCCGACGGGGAGAGTGACGTTTACGGATGGGACGACCACGATTGGATCGGCGGCTGTGAGCGGGGGAGTGGCCACTTTCAAGAAACCGAAATTGGCGGTGGGCTCACACTCGATTACTGCTGCGTACGACGGCGATACGGTTTCGGCCAAGAGTACGTCAAGCGCAGTGATCCAGGTCGTGA
>JBAUAN010000248.1:0-6023 GCA_049675725.1 Candidatus Sulfotelmatobacter sp.
TCCCACCAGTGGGGGCGTCACGGCTTCGACGGAGATGCTTGCGGCCAAGAGGCATGCCGGGGTGCACACACCCGTAATCGTGGGCAAAATGATAATTGCCAATCAACAAATGGCATACGCAGCCTAACTAGTTTAGGCAGCCGCTCTCCACAGCTTCGCCCTTGGGCTGTGAGCGAGCGTCACACAGAGGGCTGCTCTTCTCCGCTACGTCTGGGCGGAGAGGCTAAGATCTCAGGCTAGCGGCTAGCGTTTCTTGTCCGTTCTGAGCGTGGGCCGCGAACGTCCCGGGTAGGGTGGAAACGCCTAATGCCTGGGGCATGAACGCGAATAAGCATGTAGTCTCTTGACCAGTAACATTTTCGGACGCGGGTTCGACTCCCGCCGCCTCCACCAATATCTCGTTTATTTTCAATGTCTTACATGATACTTTTAATTTCGTACAATAGCGTTCTGCCGGGGAATGATCGCGCTGCGTGACATGCGCCGAGAGAAGGACGGCCGCGTTCTATCGTTAGACATTCGCAACAGCTCCCAACGATTAGGACTCGGCTCCTCATAAGAACGACGCCTGAATTTAGCCTTCGGCGCCAGGCAACCGGAACACGCATCTTCCCTGTCTCCGACCTCCAGTACAATTGCCCCGTGTCGGAATCCACGTTCACTCCCGGTCAAACGCTCGCGAAGGTCCCGATCTTTTCCGGGTTGACGGAGATCGAATTGAGTTTCCTTGCGCAGCGCGCACTACCACGTCACTACGCGACTGGCGAAAGCGTATTTGGCGAGGGCGAGCCTTGTTCTGGACTCTATGTCGTTGAGTCCGGCCATGTGCGTATCTTCAAGAGTTCGGCCAACGGTCGCGAACAAGTGCTCAGCATAGACGGTCCTGGTGGTTCTATTGCCGAGCTTCCGGTCTTCGATGGAGGAAGCTATCCGGCATCGGCAACAGCGATCGACGATGCGACCCTGCTTTTTGTCAGCAAACAGGACTTTCAGGCACTGTGTTTAGCCCATCCCCATGTGGCACTGAAGGTCTTGCGAGTGGTCGGTGCTCGCTTGCGCCGACTGGTCGGTATCATCGAAGAGCTTTCATTCACTACGGTACGTCACCGCCTTGCATCGTTTCTGTTCCGTCTCTCGCAAAAGGAAGGCAAACGTTCTGGCACAGGCATCGAAATCACATTGCCCATTAGCAATCAGGAACTGGCCTCGCAGATTGGCACCGTCCGTGAGCTCGTTTCTCGCAACCTTTCCCGCCTGCAAGCAGAAGGAATGCTTAAGATCGACGGCCGCACGGTGACGATCTCCAATTTGAAAGCCTTGGAAGCTGAAATGGACTCCCCCGAGTGAGTTCCGGGTTAAAAGCATCTGTCGGATGCCTGTCCGCCTCCCTGATTCCCGCGATAATCGGGCCTTGTTCCTTTGTTATGGCCATTCCTGCCTCCGTGACAAAAGTCATCGGCAGGGCCCTCCCGCTCCGCTAGTCTCAGAACATCAAGCGCAGCCTCAGGCATGGAGCCGGGTCGCGAGGAGAATGCAATGAGCATGACCGTCGAGAAAACCGTTCGTGAATTGGCCCTAGAAAACCCCGCTGCTACGAGAGTCTTTGAAAAGCTAGGTATCGACTATTGCTGCGGTGGCAATAAGTCGCTCGAAGAAGCCTGCCGCGCGGCCAACCTGTCGATGGACGCGGTGATCGATTCGTTGGAGATGGCTGACCACTCGGCGCGTGCCGTGCAACCCGATCATGCGTGGCAGACGGAGCCGATGGCCGACCTCATCTCACACATCAAGACCACCCACCACAAGTACACACGAGAGGAAATGGCTCGCCTCGCTCCCCTCTTCGACAAGGTCTGTTCGGTTCACGGTCAGAACCATCCCGAACTGCAACAGGTTCGGGCCAGTTTTCGTGGCCTCGTCCAAGAGCTGACTACGCACATGATGAAAGAAGAGATGGTGCTCTTTCCATACATAGTAAGGATGGAGGAAGCTTTCATTCAAAAGGAACCGGTCCTGCCGTCGCCGTTTGGCAGCGTGCAAAACCCCGTCTCAATGATGGAACATGAGCACGATTCCGCGGGCAATGCATTGCGTGCCATGCGTGAGGCCAGTAGTGGTTATACTGTTCCGCCTAAGGCGTGCATCAGTTACCAGACCTTATATAAAGCACTGGCGGATTTTGAGACCGATCTTCACCAGCACATTCACTTGGAGAACAACATTCTGTTTCCGCGCGCGATTGCGATGGAAAAGGCGTAGTGACCGGAGCGAAAACCATGTTCGGCTACCGTCGCCGTTGAAAAAGAAGTCGGCCGACCGCTCACGCCGCTACAGATCTTCGACATAACTTCGTCGCGTGAAACGACGCTGTCGCGTCTGCTGATGCTCTATATCAGCACCCGACTGATATTCATGCTGCTGTCGGGAACATTTCTGGGAGTTTGGAATTTGTTGTCAATCAGTAGTCATCGCGTTACAGATTACGTGTCCCCCGCGTGCATTCAGGCACACGGCCACGCCCAGATTTCGGTTGGATCGGGACATTCATCTTGGGTATCGGTTTCTATTGCATATCAGGATCTAGTCCGTTCCGCTTGGTCGTGGCTTCCAGTTTCCGCCATCACTGAGATGACCGCTGTAACGTTGTTTGCGGCCAATCTGCTCGCAACGTTCGTGCGCCGTCCTCCATCGACGCAGACTTAGAATTGACGCTCACAAGGTGAAGGGCTTGGGCCAACCTGTTGAACGACAATGACTCGCGGCACGCGATATTAAGAGTAGACTTCTTAAGAAATAGGCCAGGAGTAAGATGATGGCGCGTTCTCAAGGTTCACAGAAGCGGCATCTGCTCCTTGGTACCGTATCCTTCGCAGTTTGCTTCGCGGCATGGGGTCTCATCAGCGCCTTCGCGCCGCAGTTTCGCCAACAGTTTCACCTCTCCGCGACACAAACCGCTTTCCTTGTTGCAGTTCCTGTTTTGCTGGGCGCACTGGCCCGCTTTCCAATAGGAATGCTTGCGGATCGCTTCGGAGGCCGCTCTGTTTTCACGGCTTTAATGTTCTTTGTAGCGCTGCCGCTGGTATTAGTTCCGGCTGCCAACAGCTACAGGAACTTGCTCATCATCGGCTTCCTTCTGGGAATGGCAGGCTCCTCATTTGCCGTTGGCATTGGTTACGTCTCCCGCTGGTTTTCCATGGAGAGCCAGGGCAGCGCGCTCGGGGTGTACGGTCTGGGAAATATTGGCCAATCGGCGGCGGTATTCCTCGGTCCCGTGATCGCTGCAGCATACGGATTTCGCGCGGTGTACTGGGGAATGTCCGTCATCCTGCTTATTTGGGCCGGCGTGTTCGTCATCTTTGCTCGAAACGCGCCTCAACCGGCCCGGCCCAAGGGATTTTCAGAGATGCTCGGCGTGCTCTCGCGCGAACCTTTGGCGTGGGCGCTGGCGGCTCTCTATTTTCTGACCTTCGGAGGATTCGTCGCGTTCTCCATTTATCTGCCAACGCTGCTGCGCGATCAATTTGGCCTCAAGCCGGCGGACGCCGGTTTCCGAACTGCGGGCTTCGTTGTGCTGGCCACCCTCTGTCGGCCGCTGGGTGGATGGTTGTCGGATCGGATTGGCGGCTCGCGAGTCCTTTCCTGGATTTTGCCGGCCCTGGCTGCCTTTGGATTGTTGCTCGGCGTGCAATCGATGCTGCCGTTTACGGTTGGCGCGCTCGGATGCGCCGCTTTGCTCGGCATCGGCAACGGAGCCGTATTTCAACTTGTACCTCGATATTTTCCGACGCAGCGAGCTACCGTCACCGGACTCGTAGGCGCGATGGGTGGGATGGGGGGATTTTTCCCGCCTTTGCTCTTAGGTATGTTTCGCGACCGGCTCGGTGTGGTTTGGCCGGGCTTCCTTATGCTCTCCGCAGTAGCCTGTGTTCTGTGGTGGCTGAATGGCCGGGTGTTTTTGCCGAGAGAGGAAGCCCTGTCAGCAAAGCTTCCTCCCGCTCTGACGCGCACGGCAGACAAAGTCCGGGCGGGGGCCTGGGCCACATTATTGACTGGTGTTCTGATCGCCGCCATTGTACTGGGCTCACGCAATCTTCAGTACTTCGATCCTGCCTTGGTGATCTATACGTTCGCGATCATTTTCGCGACGTGGGGTGTGATTTACCACTACTCCGTCTGGATACGAAAGCCTCCCACCTACGTGTATTGGCAGCGCGGATGGCAACTGTTTAAGGAACGAGGAATAGTTCGAAGCTTCGGCAATTTAGTACCGACGGTAGGCACCCACCTGCTTGCCCAGACATTCATCGCGAAGCGCTCCAGACTCCGCTGGGCCATGCATCAGATGATTTTTTGGGGGTGCGTGCTGGCCATGCTGATCACGTTCCCGCTGGTATTTGGATGGATTAACTTCACCAGTGCCCCGAACGACCAGATGACGTACGTTCCCCACCTGTTCGGCTTTGCGGCTGGCAGTTTTCGGCTGCATACATTTACTGCGCTCCTTCTTTTTCACGGGCTCGATATTGCAGCCTTTCTAGTTCTGGGCGGAATTGCGCTTTCCCTGTGGCGGCGTATGCGGGATGAAGGCGCACGCTCCGTGCAGACTTTCAGCATGGACTTTTGGCCCCTAATTTTGCTGTTTGCCATCTCGATCACAGGACTGGCGCTGACGGTGTCCCAAGAGTGGCTGGCAGGAAGCTTCTACGATTTCATCGCCATTTTGCACGCTATCACGGTGATTACGGCTTTGCTCTATCTCCCCTTCGGGAAATTTTTCCATATTTTTCAGCGCCCCGCTCAGTTGGGCGTGAAATTGTACCAACGCGCAGGCGAAGAGGGTGAAGGTGCAATCTGCACTCGTTGCGGCGAGCGCTACGCGTCTCGTATGCATGTTGACGATCTCGAACGTGTGCTACCGCAAGTCGGATTCAACTACACAATGTCGGGGCCAGTGGGGAATTGGCAGGAACTGTGTCCAGCCTGCAAGCGCAAGTCGATTTCTCTAGCGCAATTGAGGTTGAAAGAGGAAGCGAATGGCTAAGGCTCCTGTCTCCGAAGAGATCCTCAAAGAAAAGTTTGGGCCACATCTCAATTACAAACCACCGGGCGGTTGGAACGACCAATCGGTCCACCCTCCCGAGAAGCTAGTGAAAACACATTGCTGCTTTTGCGGACAACAATGCGGAATCCAATTGAAGGTTCGCGACAATCGTGTGATCGGGTTCGAGCCGTGGGAGGAGTTCCCATTTAACCGTGGCATGCTTTGCCCAAAAGGGGTCAAGCGTTATCTCCAGGACAACCATCCGGATCGTCTCCTCTCGCCACTGATGCGCAGCGAACAGGGGTTTCGCCCTACATCTTGGGACGAGGCTTTGAGCTTCGCTGCCGGTCGGATGCGTGACATCCAGGAAAAGTATGGCAAAGACGCAATTGCCATTTATGGCGGCGCATCGCTCTCGACTGAGAAATCCTATCTACTGGGTAAATTTGCCCGCGTGGCGTTGGGCACTCGTCACATCGACTACAACGGGCGACTGTGCATGGTTTCTGCGGGAACGGCCTACAAACTAGCGTTCGGGGTCGACAGAAGCACAATTCCGTGGAGTGAGATCCCTAAAGCGGAGGTACTGTTTGTGATCGGTGCGAACATCGGCGACTGCGCCCCGATCACGACCGACTACATCTGGCGCTGTCGCGACAAGGGCGGAAAGCTTATCGTGGCCGATCCCCGCATGACCCCCATTACGCGCAACGCCGATCTCTATCTTCCACTGCGTCCGGGAACTGATCTTGCGCTCCTCATGGGAATGCTCCATGTCATTTTGCGAGACGGTCTGGAGGATCGGGATTTCATCGAGCAATATACTACGGGTTTTGAAGCCGTCGCCGAGTCTGCCAAGGCGTGGGATCTCCGCCGCGTAGCTGAGATGACAGGTGTGCCGCCCGAGTTCATCGAGAAAGTCGCGCGCTGGATTGGCAAATCAAAGCGGGTCATCATGATGCACGCTCGGGGACTGGAGCAC